>CANQXS010000017.1 GCA_947627875.1 uncultured Clostridia bacterium | reverse complement strand
AAAGAAAGGACTAAGCCAGAAGCCTCGTGTTTTCAAGGTCTTTCTGATTTAGTCCTATTATGGCACAACAATCCTTTACGACCAAAGTTCCGACTTCTCCGTTTTCGATTTTGTCAAGTAATTCAGTCCACGCAGGGCGGTTGAAATTCGTACCTGAGTAACCGTCGTCCACAAAATATTGAAGATTTTTCAGACCGTTATCCTTGCAAAACTTCGAGATGATCGATTTTTGATTGGATATTGAATTTGATTCACCGGCAAGCTCATCGTCGCGCGAGAGCCGACAGTAAATCGCTGTTATTTTTTCAGACTGCTTCATTTCTGCTCCTTTCTGCGAGCAGTCTGCCATAACAGGGTTGCTGACAGGAATTATACCACACTCACTCATCATTTTCAACTCCTTTATCGTTGTAAAGCACAATATTTTTCAGGATTTTTGCGGGAAGGCTATGTTCGCCGTCGTAACTGCCGGTAAAGCGATAGATCGTTCCTTTGGATTCGATTGTTACCGTGACCGTAGGCAGGACATTATAAAGCGGGTCTTGCACGATGATATGTCCATTATCGTCGAACCTAATATTTCGCTTGCTCTTGATTTCGGGCTTCTCGCCGTTTTTGTTAAATTTCATAAGTATCTCTCCTTTTATTTTCTTGACCTATTGTTTTTTGAATGTTATCTGCAATCGTTTGCAGCCGCTTGACCTCACCGCGTTTTTCGCGAAGTTTCTCATACAGTTCATTCTGCCGTGATGTCAGCCGTTCAACCTCTGACTGCAAAGTCTTATAGCTCGGGATTTTTGTGATACCATGCTCTTTGAAATATTTCTGGGCAGACTCAATGATTATAAACTCACTTTCGTGCGTCTTACGGTATTTTGCCTTTGCACTGTTAGATTTCAACGCCCTATATTCTTCCCGAATCGGCTTCGTGTTCGCATACGCAAGCACGCGTTTCTGAAGCTCCTTTTTGTCATCAAGTTCGGCTTCAACAGCTTTCAAAGCATAGCGGCACTCGCTTTCCTCGGTCTTTGCGATAGCAAGGGCAGTCTGTAAATCTTCAAGCGATTTGAGGCCATACCTTTCAAGTTCGGCGACGCTTTTTGCCGACTGCTTTAGGTTGAAAACTTTAGCCCAATGCTCGTAACCTGCGCCCTTTTCGGGCGTTACATCGACCATTCGCAAAATACTGTCGTGATAAGTGTCGATTTTCGCATTTTTTGCCGTCTGTAATCGAGCCAAAATACTCGGTCGAGAAGATATGCCCTGCTCTCCGTTTCGCGCCAACTGTCGTGATTTCTGCTCAAAAACGGCATTTATTGCAGCGAGGTCGAAGTCATATCCCAAGCGGCGGGCGGTTATAGGCTTAGTGCGGTCGGAAGTCAGATATGACAAACGTCCTCGACTTTGCTTGACAGTCACGCCCTCGCGGAGAAGCAAGGCAGAAAACTCGTCAAATCTTTGGCTGAGGATAGAGCCGTCCGGATTACATTTCTAAGTTTTTCTTTGTCCGTTTCAAACTTTGTAGGTTTGCCGTTGGCAGATAGCTCTGCTTGACCTCTCCGCTTAGCCCAATATTCTCCCTTGGTTACTCGCTCACCGCTTCCGCCCAAAAGGTCGATTTGGTACAAACCCTCGCGCTGACACAAAGCCATAACCTCTGCCCGAAAGTAATTCATAGCCGCCTCGGTACAACGGTGCTTGCAGCCTGCGCGCGTATCCGCAGGTCTGTCCATATACGGAAGTAGAGGCACGTCCTCAATTCGCAGGCTATTGATGACAATGTGACAATGAATATTGCCCGAATGATTGTGACCGTCGGCGTGGGTGCAGACAATCGCCTGATGTCCCGCGAAATGCTCCTTGCAAAACTGCTCGCCCAACTCCTGCGCTCGGTCAACAGTCAAACCGTTCTCAGCACTATCTCGCGGGTCAAAACTGATTATGTAGTGATGAGACTTAACATCGTTCCGACTGCGGTTTTTGCCGTACTGAAGATTGGATTTCATACAGGCAATGGCAAAGTCATCTTCGCCGCAATTCAGAGTAGTGAAGCGACAATTATCTCGCGGGATCAGTCTGCCCGATTCGTCAAGAACGGGTTTGTTTGTGAACTCGTCGTGCTCGAAAAGCAAATATTTTTCAGCCGCGCCATAGTCGGCGTTTTTAGAGCTTAAGTGTTTGAATGTTGCCAACGGCATCACCTACCTTTTGCAAAATTTTAAATTTCAGATCAGTGAGGTCAGAAATTGCCGACCGAGCATCGCCAGACAGCGAATTGTATGGCACACCGTTTTCGTTGAGATACCGAGCGATCTGATTGAGATTCCCACCGATTTTTCCGAGTTGAGCAGTTAGCTGACCTATAGCCGACAGAAGTTTCTCGTTGACAGGCGAAACTGTGATGATTGGCTTGATGACAGCGTTCTCGATTGCTTGACAGATAAATTCAGACTGACTGATTCCGCAAAATTTAGCTCGCTCGGCGAAGTCTGCGTACTCCTCACCGGTCATTCTGGTTTTGACAACGATTTTCCTCTTAGGCGTGTTGTATTTCTTTGGCATATAAAGCCTCCTTTCACTTTACAACGGACATTTTTTCTTCAAAAAGCAGGTATCCAATCAAAATAATTTTTTCTTTCACACTAAACGGACATTTTCTTGAAAAAATATGGGGTGGCAAATGTAAATTTTATGTGAATTCTCTCCGCCAGATAAATCACAACGTCCAAGTTTTGTATGCTCTTCTCACCTTAAACGGACATTTTTTAAGCAAATTTCTGGGTAATTCCTAAAAAAGTTTGCCTAAAACGCAAAATTTCTCTGTTTAGCACAAATCATAAGAAGTTTATGATTGCTTTATTGTGCAATTTTTGGCGGCTGTTTGCATTTCAGTAACACTTAAATTTGAGAAAAAGCAACCAGTGCAGATAGAATTTGAACATAAAAAATACCAACGTATCAATTTGGCACGTCGGTAACATTTTTATATAAAGCAGGGTTTGGGGAAGGCACTCCCCAACAAGATTCCGCGCAGATAAATTTGAGCATAATGCAAGCTGGTTTTGTCACCAATCGGGCTTCGCAATCGTATACGATTGATTGCTCGCCCTCTTGGACAAAACCCCGCGTGCATAGCCAAATTTGGTCCCGCGATAGAATCTTGCTCTCCCGGCATCCATTTATTAAATTTTCTCTACATCTTGACTATCTGCGGTCAAAAATATAACCTTATAATATGCAACCATATCATTTTAATATTAAAAAATTTTGTCACAAACTTCTCTTCTCAATCGTATTCAAATTGAAGGAGTTGAAAAGATGTCCGCTCGCACCGACAGGGAAACTGTAGCAAGGCTGTTTGAAACCTATTATGACAGTCTCTCAAAGATTGCCTTTTGCTATCTTAAAAATATCTATGACGCGCAGGATATTGCCTGCGATGTGTTTTTGAAATATATCGAGGTCCGCCCGACGTTTGAATCTTCGGAGCATGAAAAAGCGTGGTTTATTCGGGTGACCTTAAACAAATGCAAGGATTTTTTAAGACATTCAAAATACATACGCGCCAAAGCCATATGTCGAATTTCAGCAACCGATTCAGGCTCCGAGATTCTCGATTTGGTTATGGCGCTGCCCGAAAAATACCGCGCTGTTATCCACATGTTTTATTACGAGGATATGTCCGTGCGGCAGATTGCCGACGTTTTAAAAATCAGTGTGAGTGCGGTCACGAAGCGGCTCGAACGCGCTCGGAAGATGCTTGAGCCGTATTTAAAGGATTGAGGAGGTTTTTTATGCGCCTTGAAGATTACAAAAATGCGATGGGATCGGTCAAGATCGACGCGGAAACAAAACAAAGCGCTTACCGCAAAATATGCCGAGCTTTAGAATCGGACAAAGCGCGTTCGGGGATCAAATATCTCCGTCTGCCGATTTCCGCGGCAGCGGTTATCGCGGTCATACTCGCGGGAGCTGTGACCGTCACGGCAATAGGAACAGGATTTTTCGGACTTAAGCAGTTCTTTGAAAAATCCGTCGAGCGTTCCGGCACGAATACCGATATTATCGACAGCGCCGAAGCTTACGGAAGCGAGGAGATGATTACAGCGTCGACGGAAAATCTCACCGCAAGCATTGTCGAAACCGCTTGTGACGGGCATTATATCGTCGCGATAGTCGAGGTCGATGCGTCCGAGTGCGATATTCCGAACGAAGCCGTTCCGACGTTTCGTCGCTACCTGGATAATTTCCACGGCGGCACGGGCGGAATGACGCTTTTATCGCGAAGCGGCAGCATTTTCACCTACGGCTACTACAACTTCGGCTTTGCAGAGATACCCGACGGCGGCGGAAAAATCACCCTCGGCGGGTTCGGATATTATTCCGACGGCGGATATTCCGATTATGTTTCTCTTTCGGACGGTGAATTGGTTTTTGACGTTAAAAAAGATGATCTGAATATTCTTGGATCGGTGCGCTCCGAAGAATCTGCCGAAATCGAGGGCATAACCGTTTCCGCAGAGCTTTCTCCGCTCGGAATACTTCTAACGATGAGTGACGACCCCGATAAAATGTACGGGATAGAAAAGGGCGACGCGTATATGAATCTGTACAACCTTGAGGTGCATATGCGCAACGGCTCGGTTCAGGGCTTCGACACGGGGCTTTTACGCTCGCAAAACGGCTGGATAGACCAAGACGCCGGCGAATACTGCGAATATATCGGCTTCACCGCGCCGATAGACATTTCAGAGATAGAATCCGTCGCGTTCCACGGAGTAAAATTTGAATTTGATAAGGAGGCAAATAATGATCCGGAAGATTAAAAGACTTACGGCTCTGCTGCTTGCGGTTTTAACGCTTTCGTCCTGCGCAGAAATGCCCGAAAGCCTAAAAGAAAGCGAAACCGATAAACCTGCGCCCGCGGTTATTACCGCTCCCACGACAGACGAAGCCGGCAACACAATCGGTACGGACACTGTTATTCAGTCTGTCGAGCGCGGGGACGTCGATACTATCCGCGCGCAGCTTGATTACGACCTGCAAAAGACATACAAAAATATAACCGTCGAGCGGGCGCGGGTCGGCGAGGGAAGCGTCATGCCGACATATGACGTCACGGCAGGGCGGGCTGAGGATTTCGACGTCTACGCCTTCGCGGAATACATTTTTGGCGACAAATACGACGTTCACGATGAATCGCTTTGGCGGCATTCCAAAGTCGGCGACCCTTATTACGATGACGAGCCTGTAACGACAGAACCGACGAAAAATGCCGACGGAACGATTATCGCCAAAAACTCTCTGCCATATGATCTGGACGTGTTCAGACCGAACGGATACGGAGACGAGTGGCTTAGCACGGTATCTAACTCCACAGGCGCTATGTGGGGCTCGGCGGTGGGAGATAAAATTCCCGAAAACACATATTATCACGACGGCTTTACGACGGTGGAAAGATTTGATACCGACTATGCGGAGATTCCCGAAGATTTAAGCTATATGATGTATGACGGCGCTGACTGGAATCTCAGAGAAGCGATTGCGTTTGTCGAGGATTTCTATAACACCGAAGTCGCGCTGTCCGACCCCGAAAAGTTTACATACAGCGTTAAAACCGTGTTTGTTAAAGCCCTGCCGAGGGATACTTTCGGATATCTGTTTCAGATTCAGAAACAGGACGAAAACGGGAACTTCTTTGATACCGACCGCGACTATTACAGCGACGAAAATGCGGTCAAAAACGGTTTGCCGTTCTTGCTCCCGAACAATATCGTCTGCTGGTGTGCGGAAAAAGAAGTGTTGACCCGATATATAAAAGATTTTTCATTCAAAAAAGAAGCCGCGACAGACAGCGGCGACGATTTGCTGACCCTTGGAGCGGCTGCGGATCTGCTCTCGTCAAAGCTCGCTTCAAACGCGAATCTTACGCTGACTGCCGAGCTTAATTATGTTCCCGTCTGCAAGGATTATTTCTACTGGTCGATGTGGGAATATCCCGCATATTACAAGGACGAAGCGATAATGGACTGCGAGCTTGAAATTCGCCCCTATTGGTGCTTCAAAACCGGCGCTTCGGCGTTTTCGGGCGAACAGTCCGAGATGTATTTTGTCGACGCCGTCACGGGCAAGCTGATCGCTATGGCTTACGGCAGAACGGAGAGAAGGTAGAAAATGGGAAGTAAAAAAGAAGTGGTTTATACAATTTCGGGATATGTTTTCGCGGCGCTGATTACGGTGATTTTGCTGCTTTTAACGCCATGCCCGACCTTGGAGCGAAACGGCAGCACACTGATCCTAAACCGATTTTCGGACAGCCGAGAGGAGCTTTTGAGCCGATCAACCAATTCCGCTCCCATATTTTGCACGCCCGATAAGGCGCTGTGGTTTGTCGGACTTCTGCCTTTTCTATGTTCTTTACCGTATATCTCCCGCCTTGCCGCAGAGTTAAAAGGCAACTACCGCTTTCATCTTGTCCGCGAAAAGCGTTTTTCAAGATATTGGAACCGCACGTTTTTGAGATACATACTTTCGGGTGCGGGCTCGGTTACGGCGGGGTATATGATCTTCTGCACTGCGATTTATCTGCGTTTTCCCAAAAACTCCGAATTTCTGACCGACTACCCCAAGGATTCTTATGAGGAAGTATTTCTGAAAAGGCAGGCGCTATATTCGCCGCTCGGAAATCTCTTTAACTCGCAAAACGAATATCTGTATATATTCAACGCAATTATAAATGTGTTTATCTATGCCGCGGCGGTTTCTGCGTTCTGCCTGCTTTTGCATCTGCTTTTGAAAAACAAATACAAGGCTTTGGGGCTGCCGATGGTCGCGCTGTTTCTTTTGGATAACGGTCTTTACGGACTTTATTTGCAGCACCACACCAAAATCGGCATATTCTGCCCGAGCATGGAACTGTTTAATATCCAAACCGCATTCAACGATTTCAGCAAAATAAACCGGCTCGTATGGCTCTACTATGCGACGATATTGCTGCTTTTAGTCCTGATTTACCTTTTGGGCGGTAAGATTTTCAGAAAGCGGGTGATGAATTGAAACGGCTCGGAATTGCATTTTCGGAGTATGTAAAATGGCTCAAAAACGACAAGCAGATTATCTTTTTGTTCACGCTGATCTGCCTGTATATGTTCTCAATTTCGCCGATGAAAGAGTATATCGCTATGTTCGGCGAACCCGTCAACGCGCTCGAGCCGTATGTCACGTTCATCACAAACGTCTTTTGCGTGCCCGTAATTACGCTGACCTTTGCGGTGCTGATGATAGATTTCCCCGACATCTCGGCAAACGCGACGTTCGTGCTGATAAGAACAGGCAGGGCAAGGTGGTACCGTTCTCAGGTAGGGTTTGTAGTTATGGCTGCGGCGACAATGCTTGCAATTCTGTTCGTTTTCGGTATTATCGCGATTCAGCCGCAGGGGTTTGTCGGAAACGTCTGGAGCAACTCGGCAAAGCTCGTCAACGCGCAGACTATGGAGACGAATTTTTTCAGGAGTACCAATCCGCTCAGCTATCTCGACCTGTCGGTGATGACGAACTTTTCGGTCGTCGGCGCGGTCGCGGTTTGCAGCCTGCTGACGGTTTTGCACCTGACGTTTTGCGCGCAGCTTCAGATGACCCTCGCGCTAAGATTTAACCGAATAATCGGGCTTGCGGCAAATCTTCTTACGCTCGGCGCGGGCATGGCTCTGCAAATAATCGGGCTGAAAATCTGTTGGCTGTTCCCGTTCGCACATTCAACTGCGGGCAAGCACTATGATGAGCTGTTCAACGAAATGTATTTCCCGGTTTGGGGGTCGGTTTTGTATCTTGTCGCCGCTAATATACTTATGTATTTCATCGGCGTGAGGGTGATAAAGCGGAAAAATTTGTCGCTGATGAGCAAGGAGGACTAAGATGATAAAAGTTAATAACGTTAGCTTAAAAATAAAGAAAGATATGATTCTGCGGGGTATAAACGTCGAGTTTGAGCGCGGCAAAATCCACGGAATTATCGGCAGAAACGGCAGCGGGAAAACTATGCTGATGAAGTGTATTTGCGGCTTTATCCGCCCCACCGAGGGCGAAATCACCGTCGCGGGAAAGCGAATCGGCATCGACTGCGATTTTCCCGAAAGCGTCGGGGTGATCATTGAAACGCCCGAATTTATCCCATATTACACGGGATTTAAGAATCTCAAACTCCTTGCGGATATTCGGCGCAAAATCAGCGATGAGGACATCAGAAGGAGCATTGAGCTTGTCGGTCTCGACCCAAAGTTAAAGAAGTCGGTTAAGAAATATTCCCTCGGTATGCGCCAGCGGCTCGGGCTCGCGCAGGCTATAATGGAGGATCCTGACCTGCTGATTTTGGACGAGCCTATGAATGGGCTTGACAAGGACGGCGTAGGCGAGATGAGGAAGCATCTGCTCGATTTAAAGGCGCAAGGCAAGACTATTCTCATTGCTTCGCACTCGGCGGAGGATATTGACGTGCTCTGCGACGGCGTGGTGGAGATGGATAAAGGAAAAATGGAGAGGGTGAGATGACTTTCAATGTAGCGAAAAAATGAGGAAAGATGTTTATTATAGGACTGAAGCGCAGTGAGGGATGTAAAAAATATATCCCAACAGCTTGACTCTGACAATGATTCATTAAGCAGGATAAGCAAAAGCCATACCCGATTGCACGGATATGGCTTTGTTTAGCACCCTGACGGCAGACCGCCGCATTAAAATTTCTATTTTGCTGTTTTATGCGAGGCTGCCTAAATGTCTGCTTTTTTGTGTGCTGAAGTGTGTTTTAGAATTCATCTGACCGGCAGGCGGTCAAGCATAACAGATACTCACTCTAAGTTCAGCTTATAATAATGGGCGTCAAAATAGGTTTCTTCTCCCCATTTTTTATAGCGCGTTTTTCTGTCCTCCGAGAATCCGAATTTGCGAAGAAGCGCAACCGACGCAATATTGATGTCCGCCCTGCCGATACGCCTACCGTTTATTTTTCTTCCGCCGCCGCAGCCTTTTCGCGGAGCATTTCCGCCGCAGCCTTTGCCATAGCTTCGTAGCCCGCGGCGTTCGGGTGGAGCGAGTCGCCGCTGTCGTAATCGGGCTGGAGCTTCGACCCGTTTTCGGCGCGGCAGAGTATCTCGGCGAAATCGACTACGCCGTCGAAGCCCGACTCTTCGCTCATAATGAACTCGTTTACGGAGCGGCGTATCTTTTCGTGAAGCTCGGAATAATAGAGCGTGTTGCCCTCGAAGGGCGGAATGGTGCCGGCATACACCGAAATTCCCTTGCTTTGGCAGGCTTTTGTTATCCTCTTATATACCTCCGCCATCTCGGAAGAAATATCGTACTGAGCGGTCTTTATGTCGTCGGCGCCTATCATAAGCAGTACCGAATGGACCCCCTCGAGCCCGAGTATCTCTCTTTCGAGGCGGTATTCGGCAGAGGCGGCTCCCTCCGAGAACAGCCCGAGCTCAGAGACCGACGCGCTTATTACCGAGATGTTCCCGAAATCGGGGTCTGAGCCGAGGATACCGGCGAGCGCTTCGGGGTAGGAATTGAAGCCGTTATATGTCGAGCCAGTTCCGTCGGTCACGGAATCTCCGAAGCAGACGAGCGTTTCGGTCCCCGCGAGGGCGTAGGTATCGGCGCGCGAGAGAAAGTAGTTGCTCGACATAAGCTCCATAGAGGCAAAGGCTTCGTCGCTTACGCGGTCGCCCTCTACTACCCAGGTCGTGCAGGAGGCGTTTCTGTGGCAGGAGGGGACGTTGGGAACGTCGCCGAATTTAACGGTAACGGCGAGCATATCCGCCGCATTGAAGGAAAAAACTATCTCATCGGAGGTAACGCTTCTGCCCGCCTTTACCGTGACTGCGGACGAGCCCGAAAAGGTCACGGGGGTGTCGGTAGAAGTGTCGATAGCGGGGCTGCCCGCCGCCGAGAGGTGAGCGATATGAACGGATTCTATTTTAAGATCGCCGCTGCCGTATTCGTTTGAGAAGGTGAGCCTGATTTTGTCGCCGCCGAGCGAGGTTTTTATCTGCTGGCGGCAGGTGTTGCCGCTCAAAACGGGGTTGCGCGGAATTTCCGAGAGCTCCGCCGCCTCGGGCGACGCCGACCAGACGGCATACCAGCCGTCGGCGGGTTCAATGACGGGTCTTTTCCCGCAGCCGGCGAGTCCGGCAAGCAATATTATGCAGAGCAGGACAGCTGAAATTTTTCTTGGGCTCATAGCGCTTCTCCTTTCCCGAGCGGAACGTTTGCTTTGAAAATATTATACCACCCGATGAGTGGAAGGTCAAGCGGGGGAGTGCGTTTTGCCCCGTTCCCTCATCTTTTATCCCCTATAATCTTGACTATTGCCCGCCGAGGTGGTACAATACTATGGATTGTAGATGATTTTTGAGGTGATATTATGCCGCTTTATAAATACGAGACCCATATGCACACTTCGCAGGGGTCCGACTGCTCCTCGACCTCGGGCGCAAAGATGGTCGAAAGGCTGTATGAACTCGGCTATGCCGGCTGTTTCGTTACCGACCACTTCTTCGGCGGGAACACCGCAGTAAACAGAGACCTCGCAAAGCTCCCTTGGGAGGCGCGGGTAAGGCTGTTCTGCCAGGGCTACGACGACGCCAAGCGGCGGGGCGACGAGCTCGGGTTTCAGGTTTTCTTCGGTCTTGAATTCGGCTGGCGCGCAACGGAATTTCTTACCTACGGCGTCGATATGCAGTTTTTGATCGACCACCCCGAGATCGACAATATGCCGATAAATTACTTTGCCGACCTCGTCCATAAATGCGGCGGCTTCGTCGTCCACGCGCACCCCTTCCGCGAGGCGGACTATATAAGCACGATACGCCTCTTCCCTCATAAGGTCGACGGCGTTGAGATATACAACTGCAACAACCGCGACGAGTTCAACGCCCGTGCAAAGTGGTATGCCGAATCCTTCGGGCTTCCGGCGACTGGCGGTTCCGATTCCCACCACCGCTGGTGCCACCCGAACGGCGGCGTATACGTCGAAAAGAAGTTTGAAACGCCGTTCGATTACCTCGAAGCGATGAAAGCGGGCAGCCTCACGGTTTCGGAGCGCGACCACTCTACCGACTTCGACCCCGGCGCAAATCCTTGGGAATACTGCGTCAGACCGAATGTTTCGCTTCTGCCCGAGGGCTGTCTTGATAAGGAGAACCGATGATATCTGTTATTATACCCTCTTACAACGAGGAGGAAAACATCTTTGAAGCCGCGCAGGCGGTCTCGGCAGTGCTCGCCGATAGGGAATACGAGCTTATATTCGTCGACGACGGCTCGACCGACGGCACTTGGCAAAAGATCACCGAAGCCTCCGCCGACCCGCATATAAGGGGACTGCGGTTCTCTCGGAATTTCGGCAAGGAACCGGCGATAAGAGCCGGTCTCGAAGCCGCCTCAGGCGACGCCGCAGTCGTTATGGACTGCGACCTTCAGCACCCGCCGAAGGTCATTCCCGAAATGATTGAAAAATGGGAAAACGGCGCAAAGGTCGTAGAGGGCAAAAAGTCGGCGCGGGGGAGCAAGGGCAGCTCATACAGCGTTTTCGCGGCGGCTTTTAATTCCGTCATGACCCGAGCTACCGGCTTCGATATGAGCGGCGCCTCCGATTTTATCCTGCTCGACCGCGAGGCGGTAAAGGCTGTTCTTTCTTACGGCGAAAGCGGGAGCTTTTTCAGGGCGCTCGCGCAGTATGTCGGCTTCGAGTCTGAGGCGGTTTATTACGACGTCGCCGAGCGGGAGCGCGGCAGCGGAAAGTGGACCTTTTTCAAGCTTTTGAGCTACGCGCTGAAAAATATCGCATCGTTCACCTCAGCGCCGCTTCTTCTGGGGCTCGCCTCGGGGGCGGTCGTAATTGTTGCGGCTGTGGTTCTGTTCATACTGAAGTGGTGCGGAGCCGATCTCGGCCCGTTCGGCGCGGGAGTGCTTGCGCTTATGCTCGTCGGAGGGCTTATCCTCATTTCGCTCGGGATTATCGGATACTATCTTTCCCGTATTTACGACGAGGTCAAGCGGCGTCCGAAATATATAATCTCGGCTGATACAAAAGAAAGGAAGTAAATATGACGGAAAACGAATTAAACGGCGCTGCGGGCTCTTTTGAAGCTTCGGGCGAAGCTCTTGACGGAGCCCTTGAGCAGACCCTCGGCGAAGCGGGAGAGGTCTTGGAGGAGCTCGCAGAAGAACTCCCTGCCGAGGAAATGCCCAAAACCTCGCGTATAAAGCTCTTCTTTGAGGGCAGCCGCTTCGGCAGATGGCTTTATAAACACCGCTGGAAGTTCCTTATATTCTTCCTGCCTGTCGCGATAATGTATCTTGTATACGCCTGCTTCGGTGTTCACCCGTTCGGCGATATGTCGGTTCTGGTCCTCGACCTCAACGGGCAGTACGTCAGCTACTACGAGATGATGCGCGACGCAATATGGGGCGACGGCAGCCTTATCTACAGCTGGTCGCGCAACCTCTCGGGCGAAACGATGGGAATGTTCGGCTATTACCTTGCAAGCCCGTTTATGTGGATAGTCGTCCTCCTGCCGCGCACTATGATATGCGGAGCCATCGAGATAATGGAGCTCGCGAAGATAGGCTGCTGCGGTCTCGCTATGGCTTATTACCTCAAAAGAAGCAAGGGCGCTTCGGTTTCTTCTCAGGTCATATTCTCGGTAAGCTACGCGCTGATGACATATATCGTCGTGGAGCTTATGAACCCGATGTGGATAGACGGAATGATATGGCTCCCGATAATCTTGCTCGGAATCGAGCGCCTTGTCGACGAAGGAAAGATGCTGCCCTTCATTCTGCCGCTCACGGTGATGTTTATTTCTCACTTCTACATCGGCTATATGATAGGCTTCTTCTGCGCGCTCTACTTTGTTTACTATATCTTCTCCCGCCCGGGCAGGGCGATAGCCCCTCACTGGCTCTCTGGAGGGCTTAAATTTGCGGCTTCGGCGGGGATATCGGTTCTGAGCTCGGCTATAATCCTGATACCCGTTTACAACTCCCTCAGCCTCGGAAAGCTCGAATTCTCTACCCCCGATTTCACTCCGAAGAATCAGTTCGACGTCGTTCAGTTCCTCTCGAAGCTCTTTGCCAACAGCTACGACACCGTCCGCCCCGAAGGGCTCCCGATGATAGCCTGCGGAACGATAATGCTTATCCTCGTGCCGCTGTTCTTCCTCAACACCAAAATAAAGCCCAAGGAGAAGATCTCGATAGGGCTTCTGATGCTCGCGGTCTTCGGCTGTATGTATGTCTCCACCGTCGACATCGCGTGGCACGGCTTCCAGGTCCCCAACTGGCTGCCCTACCGCTATTCCTTCACCTTCTCGTTCTTGATGATAATCTGCGGATTCAGGGCTTTTGAAAACCTCGACGGCGTTTCGTTCAAGGAGATATGCCTTACCGCTTTCGGCTGGATAGTCCTGCTCATATACATCACTCAGCAGGATTACTACTATATGTATCTCTTTGAGACTATTTGGTTCTCTGTCCTGGCGCTGTCGGTATTTGCCGGAGCGGTGTACTTCTGCAAAAAATACCCGAAGCCGGTGACCGCGATAGTCACCTGCGTCATCGTCTGCGTAGAGATATTCATAAACAGCCTCTGGACGGTATATTCGATAGACTACGACGTTGTTTACAGCACATATTCCTCCTACGCGCCCTATTTCAAGGACGGCAGAGAGATAGTCTCACAGCTCGAGGAGCGCGACGGCGGGCTCTACCGCGTAGAAAAGACCTACCACCGCACCGTCAACGACCCGATAGGAATGGGCTATGCGGGAATTTCTCACTCGAGCTCGACTATGAACACTCCCGTGCTCAAAATGCTTAAAGCCCTCGGCTACGGAATGCAGGGGCATTACACCAAATACACCGGTCAGACCCTTCTTACCGACTCGCTGTTCGGGATAAAATACCTGATGTATAAAGAGACCAAGCCCGATCCCGAAGCCGAAAACAGCGAGGACGACCTCAAGCGGATCCATTACGAGAGCGAAATAAAGCGTCCCTATAAGCTCTACGAAAAGATAATGTCGCCCGAGACCACGGGAGTGGACGAAATAGAGGTCTACGAAAACCCCTACGCCCTGCCGATAGGCTATATGGCGGATTACGACATTTTAAAGACCTCTATAGCTTCAAAGAACCCGTTTGCGAATCAGCAGGCGGTTATCGGCGGAATAACCGGCGACGCCTCGGAAAGGGTATACCACCAAATCTACCCGAGATTCACCGACACCACCAACTGCACCACCGCCACGACCGGCGACCATATGATGTATACGACCGCCGTTGAGGGGAAGGACAGCTATATAGAATTCGTCCTCGATATCGACACCGACGAGCCTATTTACGCCTTCTTCCCGACGATATATCAGCGCCAGTGCAATATGTGGTTAAAAGCCGATTCCTGGGATATTCAGAACTACGCCTTTGTCGATTACTTCTTTACCGGCGACCACTACAGCATACTCAATCTCGGCTCGTTTGAGCCGGGCGAGACTATCCGTTTAAGAATGACCCTTGCCAACAAAGAGGCTATATTCAGCGACGTTCTGTTCTACTCCATCGACACCGAGAAGCTCGGCGAGCTTTACGGCGAGATTTCAAAGGGCGGCTGGAACATAACCGAACATTCCGACACCTATCTTAAGGGGACCGTTACCGCAGAAAACGACGGCATTCTTATGACGACGATACCCTCGGAACCGGGCTGGACTATAAAGGTCGACGGCGAAGAGGTCGAGCCGGTGCTGCTCCTCGATTCGCTTATAGGAATAGAGCTTAAAGCCGGAGAGCACGAGGTAACTATGAAATTCTTCCCCGACTACCTTAAGCTTGCGATAATAGTCGAGCTGATAGGGCTGTCGTTTATCGCGCTCGTGGCGGTCTTTGAGGTGAAGGACGGCGCGCTGATTAAAAAGATACTCCGAAAAACCGCTTGACCGATTGCGAAAAGAGTAGTAAACTGAAAATGTAAAAATTTTCGGCAGGTGCAACATTCCGCGCCCCTCGTGCGTATTACTTACAGAAACAAAAAAGGAGTGTTCACTATGAAAAAACTGTTTATTGCCTTTATCTGCGCTTCGCTTCTTTCAGCTTGCGGAGCAGCTCCCGCGACTATAGGCACCGACGTTATGCAGGATTTTCCCGAATCCGTCGCAGTGGCGACCGTCCCAGAAGAGCCGGAGATCGCCGATAAGACCCTTTCGACCGAGCTCGGCAGCGGCGCCGAACCGTCAGAGAGCGACACCGAACCCGCCGCAGGCGCATCTGAACCGCCGCTCGAGATATACACCCCCGAGAACGAAATTCCCGAGGGGCTCCGACTTGAAGTCGAGGCTTCGGATACCTACGCGACCTACCGCATTATAAACGGCACCGATAACGGCGTCACCTTCGGCGACATCAACGATTACTCGGTAGAAGTATTCGACCCCGAATCCGACGGCAGCTGGGTAGGTCTCGAAGCCGCAGACCGCCCCGTGAGCCTTATACTCATAACCCTTCCCGCGGGCGAGGTATCAAAATGCACCGTCGGCTGGAGCGACGTCTACGGCGAGCTTCCCGAGGGCAGATACCGCCTTGTGAAGAGCGTAAACGCCGGCGGCGAGGAACCCGTTTACCTTTACGCCGAGTTTCAGATAAGCGGCGGAGATGACTCCTTTAACGGTAGGCTCATAAACTCCTTCGACGGCGTCGATTTAGAGGTAAGCGGCGTTTCGCCGACGGGTCTGAAATATTCGCTCAAAAACAACGGCGGCTCCGTCATCGACAGCGGCACCGAATACGATTTCACCGTTCAGTCCTACGGCGAAAACGGCTGGGAGAATGTTCCCGGCGAATGGGCGGTAGACAGCGCTGCGGTGCTCACGGAGCCCGGCAAGAGCTTTGACGCCGAGATCGACTGGTCAGGCTTTTACGGAGAGCTCCCCGAGGGGAAATATCGCATTGTAAAATGCTTCTCGGTCGAGACCTCGCCGGAATGGTATGAAAACTTCTGCGCCGCTGCCGAGTTTGAAATCGGTAGTTTAGGCGGTTTTACCGGAGAAACAGACACACGGACTATCGCTGCTTATATCGGCGACGATGTTACAGGGGTAAAAATAACTCACGTTTTGATGGGTCAATTAACGGAGCGGAGCATCGAGGGCGATGACGTTGAAGCTCTGCGCCTATGGGCAAACGGATTGGAGTATGAGCTTCGAGAATTTGAAGAGGGAAACACACCGGGAGACGGAGAAGGTCAAGAGGTATATTTGTTTGAGCTGACCGGCGGAAGCTGTCCGGGGTTTGATTATATCATCTGCGGACCTGACGATTGTTATTTGCTTATTGAAAACAACTGGTATGTTGTAAAGAATCCCTCTGACCCGCCTGTTGAAGCCCCTTGATCAACTTTCGGCTCTCCGGCGGCTATTGTGCTTTTGGAGCACAAAATGAAATAGGTACAAAAATATTTTACATAAAAGGAGAAAAAGAAAATGAAATTCATCGTTGAAACATCCGCGCGCCATGTACATGTAACCGAGCAGGACCTCAAGATCCTCTTCGGCGAAAACGCGACCCTCACCAAGAAGAAGGACCTTTCTCAGCCCGGGCAGTATGCCTGCGAGGAGAGAGTGACCGTTGTCGGACCGAAGAAGGAGCTCCCCAACGTTTCTATTCTCGGACCCTGCCGCAATGCGACTCAGGTAGAGCTTTCCGCGACCGACGCGAGGTCGATAGGAATCGCCGCTCCCGTCCGCGAATCCGGCGACCTTAAGGGCAGCGGAGCCTGCAAGCTCGTAGGTCCCTGCGGCGAGATCGAGCTCTCGGAGGGCGTTATCGTCGCAAAGCGCCATATCCACCTCACCCCCGAAGACGCCGCCTCGCTCGGAGTCAAGGACAAGGACGAGGTCTGGGTACGCATCGACACCGACGGCAGAAGCGCCATTTTAGGCGACGTAGTCTGCCGCGTCAGCGCATCCTACGCGACCGCTATGCATATCGACACCGACGAGTCCAACGCCGTGGGCTGCGGAAGAGAGCAATACGGCGAGATCGTAAAGATTTAAAAGTAAAGGTTAAATAAAATATTCGCTTTTATCATTGTAATTTCCCGCAAAATTTAGTAAGATATATATACAGGCATAATTATTGCCCGATTAAAATTTTTGGAGGAATTGCAAATGAAAAAAGTATTAGCACTTGCGCTTGCACTTGTCGTTGCCCTTTGCGCGCTTTCAGTCGCGGTGTTTGCCGACGAGAAAGTCGTATATGACAATCCCGAGGGAGAGCAGCCCCCGGAATGCGCAAACCCTTGGGACTTCTTCGGAATCTGCGGAGCCACCTGGGGACGTGCAGACAGCTGCGACATCAGCGTTCCCGATTTCGTTGACCTCTGCCAGGAGGGCGGCTGGACTCTCGACATCGTCTACAGCGGCACTCCCAACAACATCGGCGACGCCAACGACCCCAACGCCGACCCCAAGATCGTCTTCAACGGCGACTTTGACAACGGCATACTTATCCCGCACGTCGATATCGGCGACGGCAAGCTCGAAGCTTCCGTAGCTCTTGACGATGTTATGGCTGCCTACGGCACCGACCCCGTCACCATCAGTTCCGCCTGCGTGCAGGTCTTCACCGGCGACTTCAAGCTTTACAGCGTAAAGTTCACCAACGGTGCCGACACCGTTGCCCCCGTAGCCGTTGAGACTCCCGCTGCCGATGAAACTCCCGCCGCCGACGAAGCTCCCGCTGCCGATGAGGCTCCTGCCGACACTGCTCCCGCTCCCGACACCGGCATAGCCCTCGCGGTTATCCCCGCTGTTATGGCTCTTGCGGCTGTAGTCGTTGCCAAGAAGCACTGATTCGCAACCGAATAGCAACCCGATTTTTCAGAAAAGCCCGTGCAAGCGCACGGGCTTTTTGCTGCGCATGGGAAAGGCTGTTTTACACAAAAATTTGCCCGATTTTTGTGAATGTCTACAAAAGTTAAAAACTACTTGACAAATTATTGGAAATATGCGACAATGTTAATGTAGATAAACGGCGAATACCGTGTCTAACACATATTTAGGAGGAAAAATTATGAAGAAGTTACTGGCAGTTGCCGTTGCCCTCGTTCTGGCAATGGCTCTCAGCGTATCAGTTTTCGCTGAGGATGTAGTATGGAAGCTTGCGCCCGTCGATAAGCTCGGGCAGTATATGGACACCCTGTCGGTAGGCGACAGCGGCGTTGAGCTCTCGCTCGAAGACGGCGGAACTCCCCGTATAGCCACCAACTGGGTCAACAGCGGCGTTTTCAACTCTATCGTTGACGGCGTAAAGACCGAGGGCGCCACCCTTAAAATTTACACGAGCACTCCTATCAAGAGCGTTGCCTTCCAGTCCGAGTCGGGCGGATATGAGCGCACCGATGCCGCCTGCTTCGAGGTCGACGGCAAGATACTTACCGTTGTCGACTGCGCGACCCTCGCTGCCGCCGCTCCCGTTGCCACTTCCGGCAGCTTCGGAGGCTGGTGCAACTTTATGATCGAAGGCGTTGAGGAAGGCATTGTCCTCTACGGCGTTGAGATTGTCACCGGCTACGAGCAGCCCGCAGGCGCGGTTGCGGTTTCTGCCGAAGAGCCTGCCGCCGATGAGCCTGCTGCCGACGCTCCCGCCGATGCTCCCGCTGCCGAAGAGGCTCCTGCCGACACTGCTCCCGCTCCCGACACCGGCATAGCCCTCGCGGTTATCCCCGCTGTTATGGCTCTTGCGGCTGTTGCAGTTTCCAAGAAGCACTGATATTTTTTAAAAACAAGCTCCTTCGGGGGCTTGTTTTTTTATACAAAAAATCGGAGCGGATTTGTGCTATATGCCGAAAATTATATTTTGCTTGACTTTTTATGAAAAATGTGCGAAAATGTACTCGTAGACTTACGGCACAAACCGTTATCTAACGAAAATTTAGGAGGAATTTATTATGAAGAAGTTACTGGCAGTAGTCGTTGCCCTCGCTATGGCAATGGCTCTCAGCGTATCCGTTTTTGCCGATACGTTATTCACCCTCACCGAAATCGCTACCGATACCGGCGGATCCATCACCGACGGTTACACGATCTCCGGCTGGAACCCTTCGTTCATCACCCAGTACATGAAGCCCGATGTCGCTGCTGAATTCGTTGCCGCTGTCCGCACCGAAGGCGCAAAGATCGTCATCACCTACACCGGCGATGCCACTATGGACATTCTCCTTCAGGCTAACGACGGCGCTAACTACACTTGGTCTCAGTTTGACGAGCACTATGTAGTTGACACTGCCGACGGCAAGAAGCAGGCTGTTTTCGATGCTGCTGCTGCTGTTGCGAAGTTTGAGAGCACCGCTTCCGCCACCGGCGAAGGCACTCTGTCGCTCGACGATATCCTCAACTTCGGTATCGGCGGTGAAGGCAACGTTGTTTACCTCGTTGAGGTAACTACCGATGCTCCCGCTGCTCCCGCTGCTGACGAGACCCCCGCTGCCGATGAGGCTCCCGCCGCCGACGAGGCTCCCGCTGCTGACGAAGCTCCTGCCGACACTACTCCCGCTCCCGACACCGGTCTTGCCCTCGCGGTAATTCCCGCTGTTATGGCTCTCGCGGCTGTAGCCGTCTCCAAGAAGCACTAATTGACAGACAGTAAAAAAGACGTTCCTGCGGGAACGTCTTTTTCTTTTGCTTACTCCGGCTGAACGGTTATTATCTCGAAGTCGCAGGTGAGATTTTTTACCTCGCCGTCAACGGTGACGTAAAGGTGGAGCTTGTAAATGCCGCCCTTGAGCTCGCCGTATACCGCGCTCCAGTCGATGCTCTCTTCCGCCGAGCCTTCCTCAAATTCAACGGCAGTCCCCGCTGCGGGCTTGCTTGCGGAAACTTCGGACCACGCGCCGCCCTCGTTGTGCTCGATGTAGTAGCCGTTCGGGTCAAAGCTTATCTTACCCTTGCCCTCGACGGTAACGCTGTAGCTCAAGCCCGTCGGCGTAACGCTCGTGGCGTCGACCTTAAGCTTTACCTCCGGCGGCTCTCCTCCGCAGGCGCAGAGCAAAAGCGCCGCCGCAAGGATAAATGCCAGTATTCTTTTCATTTTTATCTTCCTTTCATTTCTTTTTCGACTGCCGCAGCTCGCGGAAAAACCCGCTTAAAAGCGCGGCGGATTCGTCTTTTAAAACGCCCGCGGTTATCTCGGGCTTATGGTTGTAGCCGAGGTCGAAGAGCTTTACCCGCGATTCAAGAGACCCCGCCTTTTCGTCCGGCGCGCCGTAGATGACGCGCTCTATGCGCGAATTGATTATCGCCCCCGCGCACATCGGGCAGGGCTCGAGCGTAACGAAAAGCTCGCAGCCTATTACCCGCCAGCCGCCGAGCTTGCGGCTCGCTTCGTCGAGGGCGATTATTTCGGCGTGGGCAAGCGGGGACTTCGCGGTCTCGCGGCGGTTATACCCCCGCCCGACGATCTCTCCGTCGGATTTTCTCACGACCACCGCCCCGACGGGCGTTTCGCCCTCTGAGGCGGCTTTTTCGGCGAGCTTTAACGCCTCGCGCATGTAAAATTCGTCGTCAAATCTCATTTCGGTTTTCCAGAGCCTTATAAAGCGTGACCTCGTCGGCGTATTCGAGGATAGCCCCTATCGGCAGACCGAATGCGAGCCGCGTTACCTTTATCCCGAGGGGCTTTAAAAGCTTCGAGATATACATCGCCGTAGCCTCGCCCTCGGGGGTCGGGTTTGTCGCCATAATTACCTCCGCGACTCCGCCCTGCTGGATTCGCCTTAAAAGCTCTGTTATTCTCAGCTTGTCGGGAGTTATGCCGTCTATCGGCGAGATGAGCCCATGGAGGACGTGGTAAACGCCCTTGTATTCGCGGGTGCGCTCGAAGGCGGAAACATCCTTCGGTCCTTCTACAACGCATATCGTCGAGCGGTCGCGCGAAGAATCCTCGCATATAGGGCAGACCTCGCGGTCGGTGAGGTTCTGGCAGACCTTGCAGGCGTGAACGGTCTTATGCGCGCGGACTATGGCGTCGGCAAAGGCTTTTGCTTCGTCCTCCGACATCGACATCACAAAATAAGCGAGGCGCTGCGCCGTCTTCATTCCTATTCCCGGGAGCTTTGCAAACTGCTCCGCAAGAATTGTGAGCGGGAGGGCGTTGGCGCCGTTCTGCGCCGGCATCAGAACAGCCCCGGCATGCTCATTCCGCCGGTTATGCCGTTCATTCCCTCGGCAGAGGCGGCGTCGATATTCCTGAGTATCTCGTTTACCGCGCTCGCAACGAGGTCTTCGAGCATCTCGGAGTCGTCGGGGTCAATTACCTCCGGCGCGATATGCACGCCTAAAACCTCTCGGCTGCCGTTCATTGTTATTTCAACGGCTCCGCCGCCGACTGCGGCTTTGAATTCGCGCGCGGCGAACTCCTCCTGAAAGGCCGCCATATCCTCCTGCATCTTCTGAGCCTGGCGGATCATCTGGTTCATATTCTGAGGTCCGCTCATATTCTGTGGTATTCTTGCTTTCATAATGCTGCTCCTTTGGTTATCATTCCACGTCGACGGGTATGTCGGCGCTCTTTGCCTTTTCTATAAGCTCGTCGACGGCGCTTTTGCCGCCCGAAGAGCCGCTCTGCTCGCTTTTTGAGCATTTCGCCCTTATCGAGTAGTTTACTCCCGTAACGTCGAACGCCGCTTTTTTGAGCGATGCCGCGTTTTCGGCTTTCTTGAAGAGCCCTAAGAAGAACTCGTTTTTCACGACGATATACATCATCTCGCCGCTCACATATGCCTCGGAGCCGTTTAAAGCTCCGGCGCAGCCCGGGTTTTCGGAGGTGAGGCGGTCGAGGACTTCGTCCCAGCGCCTGAACGGCTCGAGACCGCCGGAGGGTTCTTTTGAGGTGGTCTCCCTTTGCTGAGCGGGCTGCTTCGGCTGCTCGGCGGATACGGTCTGAGCCCTGCGTGGCTTTTCTTTAATGACGACGCCGCTCTTAAGCTCCTCGAGCTCCTGCTCAAGCTTCGCTATCCGCTTTTCAAGAGCCGACGAATCTGAGGCAAAGCCCCCCGCGGCGGGCGGGTTGCAGAGCTTTACTATCGCCATTTCAAACTCCGTCCGCTTCGAGACCGCTCTCGGCAGAGCCTCGGCGCAGGACTGGAGTATCTCTAACTTTGAGAGTATCTCCCCGAGCGAGAGCCTACTGCA
This sequence comes from uncultured Clostridia bacterium, assembly GCA_947627875.1. Taxonomy (GTDB): domain Bacteria; phylum Bacillota; class Clostridia; order Oscillospirales; family Ruminococcaceae; genus Faeciplasma. The sequence goes on along the minus strand of CANQXS010000017.1, from coordinate 34,497 downwards.
AAGCTCTTTCAGGCGCTCCGCCTCGTTGTCGAGGCAGGATATAAGCTCAGGCTTTCCGGGGACGGTTTTAATCAGCATCAGGTTGCGGACCTGCATAAGAAGCTCGTCGCATAAAAGCGACATATCCTTCGACTTCGCATAGAGCTCGTCGGTCACCGTCATCGCGCGCGGGGTGTCGCCCTCGACTGCGGCTTCCAAAATGTCGAAGAGGTATTCCCTTCCCGCAACTCCCGCGGCGTTCGAGACCGCGTCGCGGTCGATCTTGTCGGAAAAAGCTATGCATTGGTCCAAGAGCGAGAGGGCGTCGCGCATGGCTCCGTCGGAAAGGCGGGCTATAAGTGCGGCGGCGCTGCGGTCGAGGTCGATTTTTTCCCGATCGGCTATATACATCAGCCTGTCGACGATGTCCTCTTCGCGTATGCGGCGGAAATCGAAGCGCTGGCAGCGCGATATTACCGTCGCGGGGACCTTATGGACCTCGGTCGTCGCGAGAATGAATTTGACGTGCTCCGGCGGCTCCTCCATTATTTTCAGCAGAGCGTTAAAAGCCGCTCCCGAGATCATATGGACCTCGTCGATGATATAAACCTTATAGCGGCAGCGCTCGGGGGTATAAAAAGCCGATTCGCGGAGCTCGCGGATATCGTCTACTCCGGTGTTCGAAGCGCCGTCTATCTCGATTATGTCCGAAAGGGTGCCGAGGTCGGCTTCGCGGCATATCTCGCATTCAAGGCAGGGCTTGCCGTCTTTGGGGTGAAGGCAGTTTACTGCTTTTGCGAGTATCCTCGCGCAGGTGGTCTTGCCGGTACCGCGAGAGCCGGTAAAGAGATAGGCGTGAGCGGTCTTGCCCTCGGCGACCTGCCTCGAAAGGGTGGCGGTGATATGCGGCTGAGAGACTACGTCGTCAAAGGTCATAGGGCGCCATTTTCGGTAAAGTGCTGTATACATATTTCCGCCTCCTTATAGTTCAATCCGATTTGCAGACGCGCGGGCGGTACTGTGTCACACAAAGCAAACCGCTTAATGCTGCTCGGTTCCCCGCCTGACATGGTTCACAGCGCTCTGTTGCACAGGACCCACGCGCCTGCAGATCGGATTGATGTTTTTATGATTTACCGTTGTTATTCTATCGGTCCCGCCGCGATAAGCTTTTTTGCCCAGCTTCCGTACCATGCGTAGCCGGTGCGGCGCTCCTTGCTTATCTCCGACACGTCGTATCTTAAAATTCCGTCGCGGTCTACGAAGATCGGCTTATTTGTCCCTATTTCGTAGAATCTCGCCCATATAGGCTCGGCGTTTTCGTCCTCTATAACTACCTTGTCGTCGCCCTGAGTCACGAATTTGATGCCGCTGAGTTTAACGCTGTCGAGCCAGCTTATAGCCGAGTTGACGCTTTCTTTTATTTCGTCGGTTCGCTCGGGGAGCGATTTTAAGAAGTCGATTATCCCGACGCTCTCCGCCGCGCTTATCGAGACGAGCTCATAAGCCCGACCCTCGGCAGGCTTTAATGTGGTTTCGTCGTATTGCTGACACCAGGCGGTCTTAACTCCGTTTACCTCTATTTGGGTATCGAGTATGCATTTTACCCCGTTTTCGACTGCTTTTGCGGCTTTTTCGGCGCGCGCAGAGTCGATGAATCCGAAGTCGCCCGACTTATCCGCAACGCTCTTCAGCAGAGCTAAGATATGGACCATCGCATAGTCGTTATAGGTGATGTGGGCGTGATATGTCCCGGGGTCGTCGAAGACCTGCGGCCAGCCGCCGTTTTCATACTGCCCTTTGAGCAGAAGGTCTATTCCCTTAAGGCAGGCTTTTTTGTATTTATTCCCGCCCGCGGCGTTGTATACTCTTGCGAGAATGTATATTTCGGAGGTAGTCCCGTCGTTGTCGACGGTGGATTTTGCCCAGGAGCCGGTGACCGTCGGGTCGTCCCAGGCCTTGCGCCAGCCGCCGTCGGAAAGCTGATAGCCGACTATAGCGTCGGCGATCTCTAAAGCTTCGTCGGTGCCGTACCACGATTCGTCTTTATTGAGATAATTGCCGATGTCGCCGTAATTCCCGACCTCGGTCAGGGGCTTTTCGGCGCAGCCCGAAAAAAGAGCGCCCGCGAGCATAACAGCCGCGGCAGCAGGAACGAGCTTTTTCAACAGCATTTCGAGCACTTCCCTTCGGCGCCTTAAAAACGTTTGGGCTTATAACAAAAACATTGTATCACATTTGCCCGAGGTTTGCAAGAGCTAAATTAAAATAATCCGCGCAATATTTTACAAACCTTCCGCAAATTTTTATATTGAAATCTCGCGGCGATACTGCTATAATAATCGCGACGTTTATAAATATTTCTGCACGGAGGTTTTTCTATGACAGACGTCGGACTGAAATTATATGCTTTTGCCGATGAGGCGGGCGGCTCGGTTTCGGAGCAGATAGCCGCTATGAAGAGAAACGGGCTCGACGGAGCAGAGCTTCGGGGTACGGAATACGGCAGCGTTTCTGACCTCAGCCCCGCTCAGGCTAAGGAAATATCAAAAAAGCTTTCGGACGCGGGGCTTAAGGTATGGTCGCTGGGCTCGCCGCTCGGGAAGATAGGCATAACCGCACCCTTCGAGCCCGAGCTCGAAAGGCTCAAACGGACTATCGAGACCGCGCATATCCTCGGCTCGGAGAACATAAGAATGTTCTCGTTCTACATTCCGAGGGGCGAGGAGCCCGAAAAATACCGCTCCGAGGTGCTCGACCGACTTCACGAAATGGCGCGCGCCGCCGAAGGGACCGGCGTTACCCTCTGCCATGAGAACGAAAAGGGTATCTACGGCGAGAACGATACCCGCTGCCTCGAAATTCTCGGTGAAGTTCCCGAGATAGCAGGAGTTTTCGACCCCGCAAACTTCATTCAGAGCAAGGTCGACACCCTTTCCGCCTGGGAGCTTTTAAAGGGCAGGACGAAATATCTCCACATAAAAGACGCCCTTTCCGACGGCAGAGTCGTTCCCGCAGGCTGCGGAGTGGGACATGTCAAAGAAATCGTCGCCGATTACAGGGCGATGGGCGGCTGTGCCCTTACCGTAGAGCCGCATCTTACAGTGTTCAGCGGGCTCGGCGCGCTTGAGCGCGAGGGCGAGCGCTCGCAGGTCGGGGAGGTTTATACATATCCCGACCGCAATTCCGCCTTCGACGCCGCCTGCAACGCCCTCAGGGCGATCCTTTGAGGAGGCGGCAGTATGAAGATAGGAGCGCAGTTATATACGGTCAGGGGCAGCACTCAGACCCTCGAGGGCTTTGCCGAGGCGCTTAAAAAAGTCGCCGACATCGGCTATAAAACCGTTCAGGTCTCGGGGACATGCGCTTTTCCCGCCGAGTGGCTGAAAGATAGGCTTAAAGAAAACGGTCTTGAATGCGTCGTCACCCATACTCCTTCCGAGAGGCTTTTAAACGAGCCCGAAAAGGTCGCCGCGGAGCATAAGGTCTTCGGCTGCCGATATGCCGGCCTCGGCTGGAACGCCTTTAAGCTCAGCGACGGCGACACGCCGGAGGAATTCATCAAAAAATACCGTCCGACTGCGAGGGCTCTTAAGGAAAACGGCGTAACGTTTATGTATCACAACCACGACCAAGAGTTCCAAAAGGTCGGCGGCAGGAGGATAATCGAGCTTTTGGCGGAAGCCTTCCCCGAGGACGAAATGGGCTTTATAGTCGATACTTTCTGGGTACAGGCTGCGGGAGGAGACCCCGCGGAATGGGTAAGAAAGCTGAGCGGAAGAATCCCCTGCATACATCTGAAAGACTACGCCTACGGCAGAAAATTCGCGGTAATAGGCGAAGGGAATATGAACTTCAACGCGATTTTCATGGCAGCGGAGCAGTCCGGCGTTGAGTATATGCTCGTCGAGCAGGACGACTGCTACGGCGAGGACCCGTTTGAATGCCTCGGAAGAAGCTATGAATATCTTAAGTCCAACGGATTTGAATAAAGGAGAGTAACTATGGAAAAAATCAGGCTCGGAATAATCGGCATAGGAAATATGGGCTCTAACCACGCGCGCAGCATCTTCAAGGGCAACTGCCCCGACTTTCTGCTTTCCGCCGTCGCGGATATTAACCCCGCCCGCCTCGAATGGGCAAAAAACGAGTTCGGCGGAACGGTTGAGCTGTTCTCGACGGCTGAGGCGATGCTCGACTCGGGGAAGATAGACGCCTGCATAGTCGCGGTGCCTCATTACGACCACCCGAAATACGTCATCGAGTGCCTAAAGCGCGGGATACATGTTATGTGTGAGAAGCCCGCGGGGGTCTACACGCTCGACGTCCGCAGAATGAACGCCGAGGCGGAAAAGCACCCCGACGTAGTGTTCGGAATGATGTTCAACCAGCGCACCAACTGCGTCTACAGGAAGATGCGCGAGCTCGTTCAGTCGGGGGTATACGGCGGTCTTCGCCGCACCAACTGGATAATAACCGACTGGTACCGCCCCCAGGCGTATTTCGATTCCGGCAACTGGCGCGCTACCTGGTCGGGCGAGGGCGGAGGAGTGCTTTTGAATCAGGCTCCCCATAACCTCGATCTCTGGCAGTGGATATGCGGAATGCCGGTCAAAATTTCGGCTCATATGAAGTTCGGAAAGTGGCACGACATCGAGGTCGAGGACGACGTTACCGCCTACTGCGAATATGAAAACGGCGCGACCGGCGTGTTCGTCACCACTACGGGCGACGCAAGAGGCACCAACCGCTTCGAGATACAGCTCGACCGCGCTAAGATTGTAGCCGACTACAGCGGCCTAAGCGTCATCGAATACGATATGACCGAGCAGGAATTTTCGGCGACGAATAAGATCCCGTTCGGGAGCATCGGCGCCCACAAGGCCGAGATAGAGCTCGACGGGCAGAATCCCCAGCACGACGGCGTGTTAAGAGCCTGGGGCGGAGCTATCCTTCGGGGCGAGCCGCTCGTCGCCCACGGCAGTGAGGGCATCTACGGGCTTACGATCTCGAACGCCATTCACCTTTCGGCTTGGCTCGGCAAGGAGATCGACGTTAAAAACCTCGACGAAGAGCTGTTTTACAGCGAGCTTCAGAAGAGAGTCGCGACCTCGCGCCGCAAGGAGCACGTTGTCGAGCAGGTCGCCGACACGAGCGGGACTTATGCGGGAGCAAAATAATGCAGACTGTCAGAATGGGGATAATCGGGGTCGGAGGAATAGGCTCGGCTCACTTCAACTGCGTCGGCGGCGGGAAGATCGCCGGAATGACCCTTGCCGCCGCCTGCGATATCGACCCTGCGCGCCTCGATTATTGCAAAAGCGTTTTTCCCGACGTTCCCGTCTATGAGGACTACCTGGAAATGCTCGGCAGCGGGCTTGTCGACGCGGTAATCGTTGCCGTTCCGCACAGGCTTCACTCCGAGATTTCAATAGAAGCGCTCAATCGCGGCATTCACGTTATCACCGAGAAGCCCGAGGACATAACCGTTTCGGCGGCGCAAAGGCTCAACGAAGCCGCAAAGCGCTCGGGCAGGGTGTTCGGGATAATGTTCAACCAGCGCACCAACCCGATTTTCCGCCGCGCCCGCGAAATCGTCCGCTCGGGGCAGCTGGGCGAGCTCAAGCGCTCGGTATGGATAATAACCAACTGGTACCGCACCCAGCACTACTACGACACCGGCGACTGGCGCGCCACTTGGTCGGGCGAGGGCGGGGGAGTGCTCCTCAATCAGGCTCCCCATAACCTCGACCTCTGGCAGTGGATATGCGGAATGCCGAGCGAAGTGACCGCGTTTTGCGGCGTCGGGAAGTGGCATAACATCGAGGTAGAGGACGACGCCTCGATCTTCGTGAAATATCCGAACGGCGCTACGGGCGCGCTCATAACCTCTACGGGAGACCTTCCCGGCTCGAACCGCCTCGAAATCGTCGGTACGGGCGGGAGCATAGTAGTCGAGCAGGGCAGGCTGACCTTTAAAAAGCTCAGGCGCAGCGAGCGCGAGATATGCTTTACCGATAAGCGCAGCTGGTTCGACCCGGAATACGATACCGAAGTTTTCGAGCCCTCGGACAGCGGCTCGGCTCACGCGGGGATACTCCAAAACTTCGCGAACGCCGTTCTCTTCGGCGAGCCGCTCATCGCCCCGGGCGAGGAGGGCATAAATCAGCTCATGCTCTCAAACGCCGCCTATCTTTCGCAGTGGACGGGCAAAACCGTTGCGCTTCCTTTCGACGAAGAGCTTTTCGACAGGCTTTTGAACGAACGCCGCGAAAATTCGGTGCTCAAAACCAGCGGTCAGAAGCAGACCCATCCGGAATACAGCGAGCGCTGGAAGGTAATATTTTAGAAAAAGGAGTCCGAAAGGACTCCTTTAAATATAGCTTGACAATTTTCGCCGCTTAGTGTAATATATTATAAGGCGGGATTTAACCGCTTTTGGGAAAGCTGAAAGGAAACGAAAATGCAAACAAGAGATATTTTATACATACTCTGCGGCTATCTCTGCGGAAGCGTCCTATTTGCGCGGATAGTGAGCCAGATAATGTTTGAAAGAGACGTTACCGACGAGGGCAGCGATAAGAATCCCGGCACCTCGAACGCCTTTAAATGCGGGGGAATGGTCTGCGGGATACTCACCCTTCTGGGAGACCTCGCAAAGGGCATAATTCCCGTCCATATGTATATCCGCGGTCTTGACGGGGATTACGACGCCGTTGCGCTTGCGCTCGTTATCGCCGCGCCGGTAATAGGGCATGTCTTCCCGATATTCTTCAGGCTCAGGGGAGGCAAAGGCATAGCGGTTTCGTTCGGAGTCCTTCTCGGGCTGTTTCCTTATTTTATGACGCCTGCGGTCATACTTGCGGCGACCTTTATCTTTTTCTCGGTCGTCGTTAAGATATCGCCCCATTACTACCGCACCATCGCCGCATACGGCGCCTCGGCGGTTTTAACGGTTTTCTTCTCGGAAAGCCCCCTTACCGTCGTTATAGGATTTCTGATCTGCGCGGTGACCGTTACGGTCAAACTGCTGCGCAGCACAGAACAAAAAGAAGAATTAGAGGTAAAGCTTGCATGGAAGCACTGATACTGACCTGCTCAACCGGCGGAGGGCATAACGCGGCGGCTTATTCCGTTGCCGAAGCGATGACCCGCAGGGGGCATAACGCCAAGGTGATGGACCCGTATTCCCTCATCGGCGAGAGAATGGCAAAAGCAGTCGGCGGGACCTACGTCAGAATGGTCCAGATATCGCCGTCGCTGTTCGGAATAATCTATAAGCTGGGCGACACCTACCGACGCTTGCCGATAAAGTCGCCCGTTTATGTAATAAACGGCAGAATGGCGAAGCGCCTCGAAAAGTATTTCGACGAAAATAAGACCGACGTCGTTCTCTGCACCCATATTTTCCCTGCGGAAATGCTCACATATATGAAAAACAAGGGAATGAATGTCCCGAAGGTGGTTTTCGTCGCGACCGATTATACCTGCGTACCCTTCACCGAGGAGACAGACTGCGACGCCTATTGCTCTCCCTCTCCCGACCTCAACGACGAATACATAAAAATGGGCGTTCCGGAGGACAGAATCTATCACACCGGAATACCGGTTAAAAGGGCGTTCAAAGAGGGCGCTTCGAAGCAGGAGGCGCGAAAAGCCCTCGGGCTCGACCCCGATTCCGAATATATTATCCTCTCGGGCGGAAGTATGGGCGCGGGAAAGATCAGGACCGCCATACGGGTCCTTGAGCGCCGCCTCGAAGCCGAGGATAAGCGCCTTATAGTCCTCTGCGGCAACAACGGCGGGCTCTATTCCTCGCTGAGCGGGAGCTATGCCCAGAACGGCAGGATAACGGTCCTTCGGAGCACCAACGATATGCCGCTCTATGTCCGCGCCTGCGATATCTTCGTCGGCAAGCCGGGCGGTCTCTCCTCGACCGAATGCGCCGCCGCCGGAATCCCGACGCTCTTTATCTCCCCGATACCCGGCTGCGAGTCAAAAAACTGCCGGTTCTTTGTGAACAGGGGAATGGCGCTCACGGTAAGGAGCATTCGCCATAGGCTTCTCCCCGCGATAAAGCGGCTCGAATCCGACTCCGCAGTCGCGAAGATGAAGCGCCAGCAGGAAAAATATGTGTCCGGCAGGGGCGGCGACGCGATAGTTAAGGTCTGCGAAAACCTTCTGAAGTGATTTTTGTATAAATTGTCCTATAATTTACAAGAATTTGTATAATTCTTAAGAAAATGCTTGAAACATCAGTGATTCTGTGCTATACTTCAAAGCAAAGAATGACGGCGCAGTTTGGCGGCAACGTCAGGCTGCGCGTTTACTTTTTGTCGAATTTTGCCGAATTTTACCCGTTGTAATGGTTTCACGCGGATTTTCGGGCAATTTTGTGAGCTCGGGGGCAGGTAACTATGGGACACAGGCTGTTGGGAGAGATTCTTGAATCGTCGGGTATTATCGGCGGCGAGCAGTTAGAAAGCGCCCTGAAGCTCCAAAAATCCGACAGTCGGCGGCTCGGAGCGGTCCTGCTCGAAGAGGGAATGATAACCCCCAAGCAGCTGGCTTTGGCGTTTGCCGAGCAGCTCGGAATTGAATTTATCGACCTTTCCGCCGCGGCGATAAGCCCCGCGCTTTCGGGGGTGCTTCCGCGGAGCACTGCGGCAAGGCATAAGCTCGTTCCCGTTTCGGCGGACGAAAACAATATAACTGTCGCGATGGCTGACCCGACCGACTTCTTCGCGATAGAAGAGGTCAGAGCGGCGACTCGCCGCCGCGTTACTGTAATGGCGGCGGTTCCGGCAGAGGTGGAAAACGCCGCCAATCTTCTTTACGGGAACGAAGCCGCCGCGAAAGCGATAGAAGAGATGCGCTCGGAGGGCGGTCCTGCGGCTTCAAAGAGGCAGGGCGCCGAAAAGCCCCGCCCCGACGGGGAAGCACTGCCGCCGACGGTAAGGCTTGTCGATTCGATAATAGAACGCGGCGTCGCCGAAAACGCGAGCGATATCCATATCGAGCCCACCGAGGGCGATATGGCGGTCAGAATGAGGATAGACGGGCTCCTCCGCAGGATAATGACTGTCCCCGGGAGCTTTGCCGCCTCGGTTATCGCGAGGATAAAGGTGATGTCGGAGCTCGACCTCACCGAAAAAAGGCTCCCTCAGGACGGGCGCGCAAAAATGCGGGTCGGCGGGGCTGACGTTGATTTGAGAATTTCCACCCTCCCGACTATATGGGGCGAAAAGGTTGCCATAAGGCTTCTGAACAGAAGCGCGCGCATTCTTAGTCCCGAGGCTCTCGGTCTTTCGGGCAGCGGTCTCGAGGGCTATAATCGGCTTCTTAAATTTACCGACGGGCTTGTCCTTGCGGTCGGACCGACGGGCTCGGGCAAGTCGTCGACGATGTATACGATGATAGACCGCCTCAACACCGAAGAGGCAAACCTTGTCACGCTCGAAGACCCTGTCGAATACGACATTCCCGGGGTAAATCAGGTGCAGATAAGCGAGCGGGCGGGGCTGAGCTTTGCCGCGGGGCTCCGCGCTGTTTTAAGGCAGGACCCCGATATAATCGCCGTCGGCGAGATAAGAGACGGCGAAACGGCTCAGATCGCACTCAGAGCCGCGCTTACCGGACATCTCGTTCTTTCGACCGTTCATACCTCCGGCGTTTCCGCGCTTTTAGACCGCCTTGCCGACATGGGCTGCGAGCCGTTTATGACTGCCGAGGCGCTCAGAGGGGTAATCTCACAGCGGCTTGTGAGAAAGATATGCCCCGACTGCCGCGAGGAATACAGCGCCGAAAAATGGGAGCTCGAAAAGCTCGGGATAAACGGTCCCGCAAGGCTTTGCAGGGGCGCGGGCTGCCCCTCCTGCCACCATACCGGCTTTCGCGGCAGAACAGGCGTGTTCGAGGTATTTATCCCGAGCAGGGAGGTAAAGCGAATGATAGCCGAGAAGCGCCCGTCGTCCGAAATAGAGGCGCAGATCCTTTCCGAGGGCGGGTTTACCCCTCTTGCCGAAGAAGCCCGAAGGCTCGTGCTATCGCGTGTAACTACCCTCGGAGAGATGATGAGAATAATGAATTCAACCGACTGATCGCGAAGCGTATCTGAAATACCGACGTTTGGGGTGATGTCATACGGCTGAATTTAAATATGTTGCCGCAGACAGCGGCGGAAAGCGCATAAAAGGCAGGATAAAAGCCGACAGCCGCCTCGAAGCCGTCGCGAAGATAAGGGAGAGGGGAGAGCTCCCCGAAAAGGTGACCGAAATAAGCGGGAATCCGCTTTTGTCGGCGCTCGTCCGCCCTTTGGCGATAAACGACGGCGTTCTCGCAATAGCCGCGTCGAGGTTTTCGGCGCTTTTAAAGGCGGGAATACCCCTCGGACGGGCGGTCGAGCTCGTTTCGGAGCAGACCTCCGACCGCGCGGCGAAAAAGCTCCTCAAAGCCTGCGCCGCCGACGTTAAGAGCGGGGTCACGCTTGCCGACAGCCTCAATGAAAACGGAAAGGGGATAATCCCGCGGACTTTTTCGGAGACCGTAAGGGTCGGCGAAGAGTCGGGAACGCTCGAAGCCTGTTTTCGTCGGCTCGAAAATCAGTTTGCAAACTCGAATAAAATCAGGAAAAAGCTGACCTCGGCGCTTATATATCCCGCGTTTCTCGCAATTCTGGCGGCGGTAGTCGTTTGGATAGTCGCCTCGCAGCTTCTGCCGTCGGTGTTCGCGGTGTATGAAAACATCGGCGAGGATATCCCGAAGATAACAAGGGCGCTCGTTTCGGCGTCGGAGTTTATAGCGCGAAGCCTTCCGTTCGCGCTACCTATAACCGTTCTTCTGGTCATTGTTATCCGCGCCGCGCTCGGAACACCTTCGGGAAGGCTGTTTGCCTCAAAGCTCGTTCTAAAGCTTCCGATAATCGGGAAGATATCGCTTTATAACGCTTCTGCGAGATTTGCCGATACCTTTTCGGTCCTTGTTTTATCCGGGCTGACGGCGGTCAAAGCTCTTGAAATATCTGCCGAAGCGGTCGGAAACGCCGCAATCAGCCGCTCACTCGGCGGCGCGGTTTCGGAGCTCGAAGCTGGAAAGCTCCTCAGCGCGATACTCCGCGCAAACCCCTATCTTCCCGAGCTTATCGCCGAGACTGCGGCGGTGGGTGAGGAATCGGGGCTTTTAGGCGAAACGCTCGCCTCGGTCGGGGAATATTATTACGGCGAAGCCTATTCCTCAGCCGAGCGCGCGCTCATACTGCTCGAACCGGCGCTAACTCTTATTATGGGAGCCGTCGCCGCGTTTATAATAATCGCCATATACGTCCCTATGTTCGGGATGTATAACGGCTTGGTCTGACAACAGTTTTATTATCCTACGGAGGAAGAGCTATGAAAAAATCAGAAAACAAAAAGGGCTTTACGCTTGCCGAGCTTCTCATCGTCCTTGCGATAATCGCCGTTCTGACTGCGATAGCGGTGCCGGTGTTTTCGCTCCAGCTCGAAAAGGCGAGGGTCGCGGTCGACGAGGCAAACGCGCGCTCTGCCACCTCGATGGCGCAGGCGCATTATCTTATGACCCACTCTAACGAAAAGAGCATTACATATTATTTCAGGATGAACGGAAATAATCTTGAAATAGCGTATCACACCGCGCCGCCGAGCCCTTCGGCGGGATATGCTCAGGACGAGAGCGGCTGTAAGCTTGAAGCGTCGGTGCAGGCGCAGGAAAGCTTCGCCGAATCCGATAAGTATTCCGGCGAGCCGCTCACCGTTACGATAACTGCCGACGGCAGCGGCAAAACCGTTATATCCAACAGCTGGCTTGACGACTGAGCATACTTTTTGAGGCGGGGCAGCTTATGCCGCGCCTTTTTCGTTTTCGGGGAGGGAAAGTAAATGCTTCTTGCGGCTTATGTTTCCGCGCTTGTTTTTGCCGCGGGAGCCTGCGTCGGCAGCTTCGTTTGCTGCGCCTGTTCCCGACGGAAATCCGGAGAGAGCGCGATTTTCGGGCGCTCCCGCTGCGATTCCTGCGGAAAAACGCTCTCTGCGGCAGAGCTTGTCCCGATATTCGGCTACATATTCCTGCGGGGGCGGTGCCGCGCCTGCGGAGCAAAAATCGACCCTTTATGCCCCGTTTCCGAGGCTTCACTCGCAGCGGGATATCTTGCGGCGCTCCTGAAATTCGGGCTTGGCGCCGAAGCGCTCGCGGCTGCCGCGCTCTATACGGTCCTTCTCGCCGAATCGCTCTGCGACGTCTATACCGGCGAGGTCCCCGATTGGCTCCATATTTTCGGCGCGGCGGTGTTTTTCGCGGCGGCAGCTTTCGGGGCTGACCCAGTCGGTCGGATTTTAAACGGGCTTCTCGGCGCGCTTCTCTGCGGCTTGGGAATGCTACTTATATCGCTCATCGCCGACAGGATAATGAAATGCGAGACTCTCGGCGGCGCCGATATAAAGCTCTTTGCGCTCCTCGGGCTCTTTTTCGGTCCCGCAAAGGCGCTTCTCACGGTGCTTACAGCCTGCATTATCGGGCTTATAACCGCCGCGGTAAAGAAGGTCGGCAGGCGTGAGCCGTTTGCGTTCATACCCTGCATTTCGGCGGCGGCTTTTGCCGTTTCGTTTTTCGGAGATTTTATAATTTCGCGGTATCTCGGTCTTTTCGGGCTGAGCGCCGCGTTTTAGGAGGCTGATTCAATGTTACGCAGAAGAGCGGGTTTCGACGTCGGCAGCGCAGCCCTGCATATCGCCCTGCGCTCGAAAAACGGAATAGAGCGGGTCGTTTCAGAGCCGCTGCCCGAGGAAGGCGGGCTCGGGCTTTCGGCATTTCTCAAGGAGATTCGCAAAAAATACCGCCTTCGGTTCGATTCCGCAGCGGCGGTCCTGCCCCAGTCGGAATGCGTATGCCGCAGGCTTAAGCTCCCCGCTATGACCGACGCTCAGCTCAGGCTGGATCTCGAGTATGAGCTTCGGGATTCGACTCAGGGCGGCGACGGCTGGATCTACGACTACGCCGTCATCGGGAAAACCGAGAACGGCGGTCTCGATATTATGGCGGCGGCAGCGCGCAAACCCGCAGTAGAGGCGCTTCGCGAGACCTTCCGCCGCGCGGGGATAAGGCTCGATTCGGTGATCCCGCCCGAAGAGGCATACGGAAACCTTATCTCGGGAATAAGCGGAAGGATCTGCATCGTCGACCTCGGCGCGTCAGCCGTGAGGCTCTACATCTATTCCGGCGGAGGCTGCGAAATGACTCAGGTCGTCGACGGCGGCTGTCTCGACGCCGTAAGGGCATTTGCCGAGGGCGACCCAGAGTTTTGCGGAGCGGTCTGCCGCTCCTTAGCCGAGGCTGTCCGCAGCAGGATATACTTTTACGGGCTCAGCCGCCCCGAATCGGTCCCCGAGAGGATATATCTTTTGGGCGGAGGGGCGTCGCTCCCGCCGCTTAAAGAGGCGCTTTGGCAGGCGCTGCCCGTAAAGCCCTCCGACCCGCGCCTGCTCTTTGACGGCGGCGACTGCGGCTGCTTCGGCGCGATTGGCGCGTCTTTTGAACGGAGGTGAGCGAAACGGGAAGGAACAAAACCGCCTCGAAGCGGGCGGTGAATTTTCTTGAAGCCTGCCGCGAGCCCTTTTCTCCGCTGAAATTTGCGGCTGCGCTCGCGCTTATAACGGCAGCTGCGGCGCTGTTTTCCTTAACGGCGGTGTCGGGGCGGCTTAAAAAGATCTCCGAAGCCGAAAACGGGCTTTCTGAGCTCACCCGCGAGCTCGAAAGGATAGAAGCGGAGTGCGCGGATTATAACGAAATCAAGCGGGAATACGACCGCTATTCCTTCGGCGGTTACGATTCGGCTCTCCCCGATAGGCTCGAGGTCCTCGGTCTGTTGGAGCGCGACGTTTTCCCGAAAGCCGAGGTAAAAAGCATCGCCGTCTCCGGCAGGAGCCTTTCGGTGACGGCTGTGGGGCTCGGGCTTGACGGCGCCTCCGAGCTTATAGGGCTGCTTGAGGAGGAGCCGCTTGTCGAGAGCGTCGCCGTGTCCACTGCTACCGAGGGCGGCTCGACGGTGACAAAGCTTACGGTAACTCTTGCGGAAAGCGAGGGCAGCGGCGGTGAATAACATTCTGAAATACAGCTTTTCAAAGCGCCAGAAGGCGGTTTTGCTCGCTGCGGCGGCGGTTCTTATTGCCGCGGTATACATTCTGTTTGTGCATCTTCCCGTGAAACGCGCCGAGGAAAGCGCGGCTTTAAAGAAGGAGGAGCTTTCGGCGCGGCTCGAGACCGCCCGCGAGCTCGAGGCGGAGTATCTGAGAATGAAAGCCGAGACCGAAAGGCTGAAATCGCTGCCCGAGGGCGAGGCGAGCCCGCTTCCCGACTACGACAATCTCGGCGCGCTGATGACGCTCTTCGACGGAATTTTTCGCGGCACGACCCCCGAGCTTCGGGTGGACAGCGTAAAAATCGAGAACGGCATAGCGACGCGCTCGGTAAGCTTCGGCTTCGAGGCTGAGAGCTTTGAAAAAGCGCTCGAAATTCTCGGCGGGCTCTCGGAAACTGGCTGCCGCTCTCAGCTCCGCGATTTAACGGTTACCGCGGTCGACGGCGACATCGGCAGCGGCGCTGTAAGGGTAAGCGGGAGCATCGTATTTTACGAGCTCGCGGAATGACCGGCGGGGTGACTGATTTGAAGAAGATGCTTTTTTCCGCTTTAAAAAAGCTCAAAGACAGGAGGGGCGCCTCGATGATTATGGCGCTTATGCTCCTTGCGGCCTGCGCGGCGTTGGGAATGTCGGCCCTCGGCGCGGCGCGGACGGGCGTCGGGCGGTACGGGTATCTCAACGATTTCCGCAGAGACCGCTTATCGGTTGAATCGGCTGCGGAGCTGATAAAATCTCAGCTTTGCGGATTTGAGATGACCGCGGAATATGTTTACAGGCCCAGCTACGAGCTTTCGCCCGAGGAGGCGCTCAAAGGCGGCGGCGCTTCATTTGGGAAAATAGCCGACGCGGATATGATACCGACATACTCTTTTTCGGAAGACGGCGTATGCAGCCTGATTTCGGGCGGTCTCGAGGAAATTCTGGAGAAAAGATTCCTCGAAAACGAGCTCGGCGGCAGGGGCTGGCTCGGTCTCGACGGGCTCGGTCTGCTCCCCGCAGAAACGGTTTACGAGATCTCGGTCGAGGTGCCTTCCGACAGCGCGTTTGCCGTTGTTTTCGGCGAGATATCGCTCTTTGAGGATAAAATAACCGTCTCGCTCGAGAGCGAAGACGGCTTTTGCGGGCTTTCGTTTGAAGCGCCGATAGTCTACGGCGTGGCGGAATTTGAGCGCGAAGAGGAATACCTTCGCGCGGGCGACCCGCTTTCGGTCTCGCGGATAAAAAAGGGCAGAGCCGAGTTTTCCCTGAGCGTCGGCGAGGGGACTGCGGCGGTATTCGGAAAGGAGCCCGACGGAGATGAATAAGGCTTTGAAAAAGCTTTCCTCGCGCAGGGGCGAGACCCTCGCGGAGACTCTGGCTTCGGTCGCGGTCGTGGCGCTTGCTGCGGCTCTTGCGGCGGCTATGCTCGCCGCGGCGTTCAGGATAAACCTCGCGGCAAAGAACGCCGACGCCGCAGGAATCGCTGAATATGAAGCCGCCGAGAGCCGCGAAGGAGAGCCTATCCAGCGCGAAAAGGCGGTAATAAGGCTAAGGGGCACCGCAGAGAGCGTCGAAGCAGAGATAAACGTATACGGCGGAGATACGCTGCGCTCATATTCCGAGGCTAAGTAGAGGGCGAAGCATAATAGATTTGCACAAAACTTCCCCTTCTGATTGATTTTTCATCTTGACAACTCCCGCGCGTGTTGGTATACTGTCTGTGTAAATTTTTAAGAAAGGTGACGGTGTTATGACTGAACAGTACTATAAAGACGCGCTGAAACTCGGTCAGCGCGAGCTTCGCGCCTGCGCCGCCAGAGGAGAACACCCCTATCTGCCCCTTCTTGACGATTTTTTGCCTTCGGAGAGAATTGCCGGCGGCAACTCTCTCGGGACCTTCTGGATACCTTCCGAGCTCATCGTCGGGACGAGAAACGCCGGCAGAGCCAACGCCTTCGCAAAAAACTTTATGCCGCTTTTAGACGAGCGCTCGGAATTCGCTACGAAATGGTCGGCGCTCTGCAAAATACATGTCGACGAGGGTATCCGCGACCCGATACTCTGCTATGAATATATGAACCGCTTTTATGTCGGCGAGGGCAACAAGCGGGTCAGCGTGCTGAAATTCTTCGGCGCGCCGACCGTTTATGCAAAGGTCATAAGGATACTCCCCGAGCAGAACGGCTCGCGCGAGGTCGAGCTTTATAACGCCTTTTTGGAGTTCTACAGATGCTCAAAGCTCAATCTGCCCGAGTTTTCAACTCCGCAGAGCTATTCAAAGCTCCAGAAGCTCCTCGGCAAAGAGCCCGACGAGGTGTGGAGCGAAGACGAGCGCAGAGACTTCTTCGCGGCATACTATTACTTCCGCGAAGCCTACGACCCGAGCGGCGCAAAGCCCCTTCACGAGGTCGGCGACGCGATGCTCGTTTATATCGAGGTATACGGCTATCAGGACCTCCGCGGAAAGAGCGCCGCAGACATAAAAAAGGCGGTCGCAAAGGTCCGCGAGGAGATAACCCTTAAATACGAGGAGCAGCCTATTGAGCTTATGCTCGACCCTCAGAACGCCTACGAAAAGTCGGGCGGGCTGTTTGCCAAGGTATTGCCGAAGCAGCCGCTCAAGGTCGCGTTTATCCACGATAAGACCCCCGAGACCTCGGGCTGGACCTTAAGCCACGAGGCGGGAAGAATCCACCTCGAAAGCGTTTACGGCAGCGAGATAGAAACGAGCGTTTACTGCAACGCCCTCGCCGACGGCGACGACGGCTCTTCCGA
The DNA here is from genome assembly GCA_947627875.1 of uncultured Clostridia bacterium. Lineage (GTDB taxonomy): Bacteria > Bacillota > Clostridia > Oscillospirales > Ruminococcaceae > Faeciplasma. Next base: position 17,614 of record CANQXS010000017.1, on the reverse strand, counting down.
GATAGAGAGCGCCATAAACGACGGCTGCACCGTTTTGTTCACTACTTCTCCGAGGCTCCTTTCGGCGAGCCTCCGCGCGGCGGTGGAACACCCGAAGGTGACCGTTCTCAACTGCTCGCTCAACACCTCCCACAGATATATCCGCACCTACTACGCGAGAATGTATGAGGTAAAATTCATCATCGGCGCGATAGCCGGAACCCTTGCCCAGTCGAACGACGTCGGCTATATCTGCGACTACCCGATTTTCGGTCAGGTCGCGGGGATAAACGCCTTCGCCCTCGGAGTTCAGATGGTCAACCCGCTTGTAAAGGTGATTCTCGAGTGGTCCTCGGTCGGAGGGGTGGAAGCCGCTACAAAGCGCCTCCGCGACAGGGGGATAAAGCTCATTTCGACTCAGGACACCAAGAGCTTCCGCGAAAATGCGAGCTCGAGCTTCGGTCTCTCGATAATAGACGACAACGGCGTAACTCCGCTTGCTCAGCCGGTTTGGCAGTGGGGGCGGTATTACGAGGAGATAATAAGGAGCATACGCGACGGTCAGTTCAAGACCGAATACGAGGAGAGCAGCCGCGCCCTCAATTACTACTGGGGGCTTTCGGCGGGAGTCGTTGACATTATGTGTTACGACGTTCTGCCCGAGAGCGTAAGGCGGCTTGCCTCGCTCCTCAAAGACAGCATATGCAGCGGCGTAGAGCCGTTCCGCGGACCGCTTTTCGGTCAGAGCGGCGACGAAATAGTCAGCGACGGCGAGGTTCTCGGGACGGATCAGATCATCACGATGGACTGGCTCGTTGAGAACGTCGTCGGGGCGATCCCGAAATACGACGAGCTCGACGATACCGGCAAGGCTACCGCCGACGTTGTAGGGGTCGAAGCCACGACCAAAGAAAAGCAAAACTGAGCAGGACGGAGAGAACGCGGGAATGAAGATTCTGGCTGTTGCGGATACGGTATCAAAATATTTATACGATTATTACACCCCGGGCAAGCTCGACGGCTTTGACCTGATTCTGGCATGCGGCGACCTCAGCCGCAGTTACCTTGAATTTCTGGTCGACGCCTCGCGCTGTCCGGTGCTTTATGTCAGGGGAAACCACGACGACAGCTTCGATACCGACCCGCCCGACGGCTGCATATGCGTTGAAGACACGGTTTACGACTTCCGCGGAATAAGAATACTCGGTCTCGGCGGCTCCCATAAATACCGCGAGGGAAAGAATATGTTCACCGAAAAGCAGATGCAGAAGCGCGTTCGCCGCTTAAGGTTCAAAATAATGCGCAAAAAGGGCTTCGATATCCTTCTCACCCATTCCCCAGCAAGGCATATAAACGACTTCGATTCGCTCTCACACCGCGGCTTTGAATGCTTCAAAGACCTGATAGAAAAATATCACCCCAAATACTTCGTCCACGGGCATATACACAAGAATTACGGGATAAATATCCCTCAGCGCACCGAATACGGCGACACCGTTATCATCAACGCCTGCGACTACTGCATATTCGACTATGATGAATGACGGCTTCGAGGAGATAGCGCCTTCGGCAGTTTTCGGCAGGATCTCCGAGGGCGCGCGTGAGCTTTCGGCTGAGTCGCTCAGCTTTTTAGCGGTTATGAATGAGCTCGGAGCCGGCGGCATATCCGCGGGCTTTGTTTATCTTAAAGCGTTACTTTCGGCGAGTCTTGAAAGAAACGAACCCGCCTCTGCCGATGTCGGCGGGCTGTGCAAAAAGGCCGCTTCGCTCTGCGGTTCCGAGCCCGAAAGGGTCAGGCGGGGCGCGGAATACGCTTTAGAGGAGCTGCGCACTTCGGGCGCTCTCGGCGAAGGCTCGTTCGGCGAGATGCTCGACGAGCTTTCCGCAAAAATGAGAATCCATTACGGAAAATTTTCGGGGGGGGGGGGACAATATGCACTAATTTCTTTTTGAGATTTGTGCATTGCAACAAATTTTATATTTCTACATTTTTCGACAGCTTACTGCGGATTTTTATGGTAAATTGAAGAAAAAAGAAGGAGACGGGCTTTTATGGCGTATATAGGGTCGGAATTTGACGGAAGAAGACTTTACTGCGAAATCTGCGACACGCTTTTTCTTCTCGGCGTGCCGGCGCATCTCAACGGCTACGACTACCTTGTCAGCGCGATAACTCGCGTTGTTTACGACAGAAGCTGCCTTCGCGCGGTAACGAAGCGGCTCTATCCCGAGGTCGGCGCGGAATTTTCACGTCCGCCCCAGATAATTGAGCGCTCGATACGCAACGCCATAGAAATCGCCTTCAACCGAGGCGACCCCGACGTTCTTAACGCCTATTTCGGAATGACGATAAGCGCCGACAGGGGAAAGCCCACCAACTCGGAATTCATAGCCCTCGTCGCCCAGAGGATCGCTTTAAAGCTGAGCGATTACGGCGCCGTAAGGGCGATAAAGTAAAAAACAAAGCCGCAGGAAACTGCGGCTTTTGCTTAGTACCCGATATTAAAGATATCAGTAGTTTTCCTTGCGGACCTCGAAGAAGCTCTGAGGATGGGCGCAGACGGGGCAGACGGCGGGAGCCTTCTTGCCGATGACAAGATGACCGCAGTTGCGGCATTCCCACATAGTCTCCTCCGACTTTTCAAATACCTTCTGCATTTCAACGTTGTTGAGAAGCGCGCGGTATCTCTCTTCGTGAGACTTTTCGATGGCGGCTACAGCCCTGAACTTATAGGCGAGCTCCTTAAAGCCCTCCTCCTCCGCTTCTTTGGCGAAGGTATCGTACATATCGGTCCACTCATAGTTTTCGCCGGCGGCAGCGGCGGCAAGGTTTTCGGCGGTGGTGCCGAGCTCGCCGAGAGCCTTGAACCACATCTTGGCGTGCTCCTTTTCGTTGTCGGCGGTCTTGAGGAAGATCTCGGCTATCTGCTCATAGCCCTCTTTCTTGGCGACCGAGGCGAAATATGTATATTTGTTTCTCGCCTGAGATTCGCCGGCAAAAGCCGTCAAAAGGTTCTTTTCGGTTTTCGTTCCTTTGAGTTCCATAGTTATCTCTCCTTACATTTTAGTCTGATTTACGGTCTCCCGTCAAGAATATTATATCAGGATGAGCGGGCAAAGTCAATATGCCCGAGAGGGCTTTTTTTGACTTCCGATTCGGACAAATTCCGCCCTTTCTCCGTGGTAATGTAATGTGTGTACGACATCACGAAGAAAGGACGTAAAAAATGAAAAAGATAAAGCTTTCGCTCAAAAAGACCGCTCTTGCGGCTGTCTGCGCCGCTCTCGGGGGAATAGCCGCGCGCGGGGCGGTGTTTTCCTTCCCGTCGCCGCTTTCGGCGGTGCTTTCGGCAGTGCTGCCGCCGTTTTACGGAGCTTCGGCGCTTTTCGGGGCGACCGTTTCGGGGGCGTTCGCCTCGTCGTTCCGAATTATCCCCACCGCTGCCGCCGGAGCCGCGGCTCTTGCCGTAAGGACAGGCTCAAAAGGGCTCGGAGCAAGGCGGCGCGGGTTCACCTCAGCCGCGCTCTCGGCGTCGGTTTATATGATCTTTTCGTCGGCGCTCTGCGCCTTTTATGCCGACGGCGTTTCGGGGCTGCTGCGCTCGGCGGCATTGGCTACGGTGCTGTTTTTTGCCTGCGCCGTTTCGGGAGAGGTCATTTCTCTCTGGAGCTCAGCGAGCAGGATCCCTCCCGCGCTGCTTTTTATTGCCTGCGGACTTTCGGTTTGCGCGCTCTGCCCTTCGGAAGGGGATTTCTCGTTCGGAGGGGCTGCCGCGGCATACACAGTCCTCTTTTCTGCGCTTCGCTTCGGCTCTGGAGCTTCTGCTGCCGCAGCGACGGTATGCGCTTTCGGAGCCGCTCTCTCAACGCCCGACGGCTTTACTCGGTTCGCGCTGCTCGGGCTTCCCGCGATAATATCCTCGCTCCCCGCCTTCGACAGCCCGCTTCGGGCGTCTGCGGTGTTTTTTGCAATTTCGCTGCCGCTTTCGCTCGTCTCGGGGGCGGGCGCGGGGTTTATTATGGGTCTTGCCGCAGGAGCCGCCGCTTTTGCGCTCACATATAAACGCGTCCTGCGATTTTCGGAGGACATTTTTGCCTCCGAGCCCTCTTTGCCCCGCTCTTTTCGTGCAGAAGCCCTCGGAGCCGCCGCTCGCGACATTTCGGAGCGCGTCGGCGGGATAGCCCGCCTCAAGCCCTCGCCCGCGAGAAAGCTCAGCGACGCCGTATACTCGAAGGTATGCATCGGCTGCCCGAAAAATTCCGCCTGTTTTGAAAATGGGGGAGTGGCGATTTTAAAGCTCGACAGCCTCGGCGCATTCGGCGAAGAGGAGCTTTTCAAAGAGCTCCCCGACTGCGCAAGGATATCGGATATAAGCAGAGTGAGCCGCGAGACCGCCCGCCGCAGGGACTATATTTTAAGCCGCGAGTCGGAGCGAAAAAACTCGGCTGCGCTCTGCTCACAGATGCTCACCGCGCTCGAATACGCCGTCTCCGACGCAGAAAACGCGGTTATGAGGTCGGTCTCTGCCGACAGGCGGCTCTCCGAAAGGCTTGCGCGGTCGCTCAAAAGGTCCGACGTAAGGTTCATTCGCTGCTCCGTCTTCCGTGACGGCGGAGTTGAGATAGCCTTTGCCGAGTCCGCAAGGATAAACGAGCCGAAGCTCGCGCTCCTTGCCGAGGCTGTTACCGGCGCGGTTTATTCAAAGCCGGAGCGGAGCGAAATAGGCTGCGGGCTCATACTGCGGTTCACGCCGAAGTCGGAATACATATTCGAGGCGGGAGGCTGCCAGCTCTCGGCAAGGAGCGACGCTTCGGGCGACGTCTCCTTGGCGTTCGACGCGGGAAAATACAGCTATGCGCTCCTCTCCGACGGAATGGGCGTAGGGAGCCCCGCAAGGGCGGTGTCGCTTATGCTCGCCGACCTTCTCAGAAAGCTGATAATCGCGGGCTACTCCGTCGATACCGCGATAAGGCTGAGCTCGCTCGTTATAACCTCCGCCGCGCCCGACGAGAGCTTTGCGACCCTCGACCTTTTGCGGCTCGACCGCTCTACTGGAGCCGCGGAGGTTTATAAGGCGGGAGGCTGCCGCAGTCTTCTTATAAGCGACGGCTCGCGCTCTTGGCTCCGCGCGGGAGGCTATCCCGTTGGGATACTCGGCGGCTGCGACATAAAGGTCCACAGGTTCTTTGTTAAGAACAGCGCCTCGCTCGTTATGATGACAGACGGCGCCGACCTCACGCCGGAGGAATGCTCGGAAGCCCTCGGCAGCGGCGGCGAGCTGCCTCCCTCGGAACTCGCGGCGGAGCTTTTGGAGCGCGCCGCAGGCGGAAAAGAGCCCCCGAAGGACGATATTTCGGTCACGGTAGTGAGAATAGCGAAGAGAACGGCTTAATTTTGTCTGCATTTTGTACAAAAGCGATATGTTAAAAATGTGGATTTTCTAAGAAATTGACAAAAACCTGTTGCATTATTTTCCGATTTTTGATACAATATCAGTGTGCATAATTATGGGCAGACAGGAGGCAGATTTTATATGTCCTTTGAAATATCAACCGGAGTAAAAGAGGCAATCGACAGCTTTCTTTCCGGCACTAATTACGACTCGGGAGAGCTCTTCGGAGCCCACCGCCAAGAAGACGGCAGCTATGTGTTCAGGGTATGGGCGCCCAAAGCGCAAAGCGTTTCGGTCGTCGGCGATTTCAACCATTGGAGCGAGACGGCAGACCCCTGCGAACGCATCTACGGCGGGATATGGCAGTGCGTTATAGGCAACATCGGCGAATACACCACCTATAAATACTGCGTAAGGGGAGCCGACAACACCGTAAGAATGAAGTCGGACCCTTACGGAGTTCATATGGAGACAAAGCCCGCGACCGGCACCAAGATATTCGACATTTCGGGGTATAAATGGCGCGACGGCGATTATATGAAGCGCCGCGACGCGACTCCGCCCTACGACAGACCGATGAACATCTACGAGGTCAATATCGGTTCCTGGAAGCAGTATCCCGACGGCAACTTTTTCAGCTACAAAAAATTTGCCGAAGAGATAATCCCCTATTTAAAGGATATGGGATATACCCACATCGAGTTTATGCCGCTGACCGAATACCCCTTCGACGGCTCCTGGGGATATCAGGTAATAGGCTACTTTGCGCCGACTTCCCGCTTCGGCACTCCCGCCGATTTTATGGAGATGGTGGATATGTTCCACCTCGCGGGGATACCGGTGATACTCGACTGGGTCCCTGCTCACTTCCCGAAGGACGGCGCGGGGCTGTTTGAATTCGACGGCTCGCCCTGCTACGAATATTCCGACCCGCTTAAAATGGAGCATTCCGGCTGGGGGACCCGAGTGTTCGACTTCGGAAAGAATGAAGTCCGTTCTTTCCTGATTTCGAGCGCCCTGCATTGGTTTGAAAAATTCCACGTCGACGGAATAAGGGTCGACGCCGTTGCGTCGATGCTCTATCTCGACTACGACCGCAAGGAATGGCGCCCCAACAAATACGGCGGAAAGGAAAACCTCGAGGCGGTTGAATTTTTGCAGATGCTCAACACCGCGGTGTTCTCCCGCTGTCCCAACGCCATTATGATAGCCGAGGAATCGACCGCCTGGGCGAACGTTACGAGACCTAAAGAGATAGGCGGTCTCGGGTTCAACTTCAAATGGAATATGGGCTGGATGAACGACATGATGCACTATATGTCGCTCGACCCGTATTTCCGCTCCTACAACCACAATGAGCTCACGTTTTCGTTTATGTACGCTTTCTCCGAGAATTTCATTCTCCCGATTTCCCACGACGAGGTCGTCCACGGCAAGGGCTCGCTCGTCAACAAGATGTCGGGGCGCGACGTTCCCGAAAAGATGCGGACCGACAAGGCGTTTTTGGGCTATATGATGGCTCACCCCGGCAAGAAGATGCTCTTTATGGGTTCGGAATTCGCCCAATTCAGGGAATGGAACTACGAGTCGGGGCTCGAATGGTTTATGATAGAGGACTTCCCCGCCCACCGCGATTTTCAGACCTTTGTGAAGAACCTCAATCATTTTTACACAGACAACCCGCCGATGTGGAACGACGATTATTCGTGGGACGGTTTTAAGTGGATTTCCGCCGACGACTACACCCAGAGCGTGATCGTATTCCGCAGGATAGACAGAAAGGGGAACGAAATAATAGCGGTATGCAACTTCGCGCCGGTCGACCGCGAGGACTACCGCTTCGGAGTGCCTTACAGAGGGACCTATACCGAGGTGTTCAACACCTCGTCGGTCGACGGCTCGCCCTATGCGAATCAGCCAGTGAAATCCGACAACAAAATTCCCTCCCACGGCTTCCCGCAGTCGATATCGGTAAAGATACCCGGGCTGTCAACAATGTATTTCAAAATCAGGAAATCGGGCGGCAGACCGCCGAAGCAAACCGAAAACCGAGCATAGAGAAAGGAAGATATAAATGTATAACAAAAAAGAATGTGTCGCGATGCTCCTTGCCGGAGGGCAGGGCTCAAGACTCTACGCACTCACAAAAAAGGTGGCTAAGCCCGCCGTACCCTACGGAGGAAAATACCGCATTATCGATTTTCCTCTTTCCAACTGCGTAAATTCCGGCATAGATACCGTCGGCGTTTTAACGCAGTATCAGCCGCTCGTCCTCAACGACTACATAGGCAACGGTCAGGCCTGGAACCTCGACCGGATCCACGGGGGAGTGCATATCCTGCCGCCCTATCAGACGGCGTCGGGCGCCCAATGGTATGAAGGCACCGCCAACGCCATCTATCAGAACCTCAGCTTTATCGAGCGCTACGACCCGGAATATGTCGTTATCCTCTCGGGAGACCACATCTATAAGATGGACTACTCCGATATGCTCAGCTTCCACAAGGAAAAGGGCGCGGAATGCACAATAGCGGTCATCGACGTTCCTATCCACGAGGCTTCGAGATTCGGAATAATGTTCGCCCACGAGGACGGCTCGGTATACGACTTCGTCGAGAAGCCCAAGGAGCCGAAATCGACCCTCGCTTCGATGGGCATCTACATATTCTCCTACAAGACCCTTAAAAAGTATCTCATAGAGAACGAGCAGGACGAGACCGCTACCAAGGACTTCGGCAAGAACATCATTCCTGCGCTGCTCGAAAACGGCGAGAAGGTGTTTGCCTACCGCTTCAGCGGCTACTGGAAGGACGTCGGAACGATCGACAGCCTTTGGGACGCCAATATGGAGCTCTTAGCCGCCAACGTAGACCTCGACCTCTACGACACGAGCTGGAGGATATACTCGAATAACGATACCGCCGCGCCACATATCATCGGCAAGAACGCAAAAATCCAGAGCTCGATGGTCACCAACGGCTGCTATATCGACGGCGAAGTCGAGAGCTCGGTGATTTCGGGCGGCGTTACCATCGAGGAGGGCGCACTGGTCCAGTATTCCGTACTATTCCCCGGAACGGTCGTCAAAAAGGGCGCCGTTGTGGAATACGCGATAGTCGGCGAAAACAGCGTTATAGGCGAAAACGCCCATGTAGGTGCCGCCCCCGAGACCATTGAGGATAAAGACGCGTGGGGAGTTGCCGTAGTGGGTCAGGACATAACCGTGAGCGACGGCGCAAAGGTAGCGCCGAAGCAGATCATTTCCGAGAGTATATAAGTAAAAGGAGACAGGAAAATGAGCTATAATATGACTAACGTTTTGGGCATACTCTTTGCCAATGCCCACGAGGAATCGGTCCCCGAGCTTTCCGCAAAAAGAACAATGGCGTCAATTCCGTTCGGCGGGCGCTTCAGGCTTGTCGATTTTCTGCTTTCGGGAATGTCCAATTCCGGAATGTCGAAGGTCGGGATAATCACCCGTTCCAATTATCAGTCGCTGCTCGACCACATCGGCTCGGCGCGCCCCTGGGACCTCGCAAGGACCGACGGAGGGCTTATGCTCTTTGCCCCCTACGGCAGAGACGGCGAGGCGGGGCTCTTCAGAGGAAAGCTCGAAGCCCTCTACAGCTGCATCGGATATATTAAAAAGACCGGCTGCGAATACGCCGTTCTTTCGGATTGCGATCTCGTTATAAATCCCGACTTCTCTCACCTCGTCGAGACCCATATTTCGAGCGGAGCCGACATTACGGCAGTCTGCCACACCGACGACTACACCGTTGAGCAGACCGCAAAGTCCTCCTGCTTCAAGGTGGGAGAAAACGGCAGGATAGAAACCGTTTCGATAAACCGCGCTATGGCAGGCAGAAGAACTATGGACCTCAACATCTACGTTATGAAGGTCTCGCTGCTCGTAAGCATCGTCGAGGACCTTGTATCGCTCGGAAAATTCAGCCTCAGCCGCGACGTTATGCAGGGCAAGGTAAGCGAGCTCGATATAAGGGCTTACGAATTCAGCGGATTCTTCCGCAGGATATGCGACCTCGAGAGCTATTACGACGCGAATATGGCGCTTTTGAACCACGACAACCTCGCGATGCTCGTTAAGAGCCAGCGCCCCGTTTACACCAAGGACCGCGCCGACGCCCCCGCCAAATACGGCTTCGACTGCGTTGTTAAAAATTCGCTCATCGCCAACGGCTGCGTTATAGAGGGCGTCGTTGAGAATTCGATCCTCTTCCGCGGCGTAAAGGTCGGCAAGGGGAGCGTAATAAAGAACGCTATCCTTATGCAGGACACCGTCGTCGGCAAGAATACCTCCGTCGCCAACGTAATAACCGATAAAAACGTCACCATCGGCGACGGGCTCACGATCTCGTCCGCCGAGAGCTGCCCGCTCTATATCGCCAAGGGCAGAACTCTTTAAGCCTTCGGCTTTAGCTTTGAAATCAGAAAGGAAGGGTAAATATGAAAATTCTGTATGCTGCGAGTGAAGCGCTTCCCTATATCGCCTCCGGCGGTCTTGCCGACGTTGCGGGCTCTCTGCCCCGCGCCCTTTGCGAGTCGGGAGCCGACTGCCGCGTTGTAATGCCCCTTTACGGAACTATCCCGGGCGAGCTTCGCGATACCCTCGAATATAAGACCAACTTCTATGTCCCCGTTGCCTGGCGCAATCAGTATTGCGGCGTGTTCGAGGGCGTGCATAACGGAGTGAAGTATTATCTTTTGGACAACGAATATTACTTCAAGCGCCAAGGGATATACGGTCATTTCGACGACGCTGAGCGCTTCGCCTTCTTCTCGAGGGCGGTCCTCGAGCTCATCAGGCATATAGACTTTATGCCCGATATCATCAACTGCAACGACTGGCAGACCGCGCTCGTCCCCGTTTATTACGATATCTTCTACCGCTATTACGAGGGAATGGGCAATATAAAGACCGTTTTCACGATACATAACATTCAGTATCAAGGGAAATACGGAATGGAGCTCTGCGGCGACCTCCTCGGCATCCCCGACGACAAGCGCGGCATCTTAGAATACGAGAAGTGCTGCAACTTTATGAAGGGCGCGATCGAAGTCTCAAACAAGGTCACCACCGTCTCTCCGACATATGCACAGGAGATACTCAACCCCTGGTTCTCTCACGGTCTCGACCCCATTCTTTCGACTAAGACTTATAAGCTCACCGGCTTCCTCAACGGTATCGATCAGGACGTTTATAACCCCGAGACCGACCCTGCGCTTCCGGCTCATTTCTCGGCGAGCGACAAGTCGGGAAAAGCGGTCTGCAAGCAGGAGCTTCTCTCGGAGATGGGTCTGCCCCAGGGCAAGGAGCCTATAATCGGCATCGTCACCCGCCTTGTCGGGCATAAGGGCGTCGACCTTATAAAGTATGTCTTCGAGGATATGATAAATCTCGGCTACAAATTCGTGATACTCGGCTCGGGGGACAAGCAGTATGAAGACTTCTTCCGCGAAATGGCATACCGCCATCCCGACAGGGTTGCGGTCACTATAGGCTTCATTCCCGCGCTTGCGCACAGAATTTATGCCGGAGCGGATATGTTCCTGATGCCCTCCCAGAGCGAGCCCTGCGGCTTGGCTCAGATGGTGTCGCTCAGATACGGAACTATCCCGATAGTCCGCGAGACCGGCGGCCTGAAAGACTCCATCACCGACTGCGGAGGTCCGGGCGGCAACGGCTTCACCTTTAAGACCTATAACGCCCACGATATGCTTGATGCTACCGTCCGCGCCCGCGCATATTACGACCAAAGAATGAAGTGGGGCAAGCTCACGAGCTATGCCCTTCGCCAGGATTTCAGCTGGAAGCGCTCGGCTGAGCTCTATAAGGGGCTCTACAGAGAGCTGACCGGCGAAAAGGAATAAAAAGATAAACCGCCCTCGGAGCGCAGAAGCGTTCCGGGGGCAGTTTTAATGCGAAAAATCTACAATCTGCGCGCAACGCGCAAAAAGAAATGACGGCGGGCTCTTGACTTGCCGTAAATTTTCGCATATAATAGCATTGTAGGAATTTCTGAAATTCCGAAAAAGCGATATAAGGAGTGATTATCTTGTTGGCAGAAATCAGAGGGCGCTCGCAGATAACAATACCTGCCGAAATAATAAAAAGCCTCGGCATTTCGGAAGGCGACAAATTCGAAGTCATCGAAAAGGACGGCGGTATATTCCTGTGCCCCGTGGTCGTATACCCCAAAGACAAAATTATGAAGATAGCGAAAATCATAAAAGAGTCGGAAACCGATGCCAAAGCGCAAAAGGTATTTGACAGCGTAGAGGATATGTTTGCGGATATGGGAATAGATGTATAAGCTGAAATATACAAAGACTTTTGAAAAGGATCTGAAAGCGCTTTCTCAAAAAGAGCAGAGAGCAGTCGCGCAAAAGCTGGGATTATTAGCCGAAAATCCGTTTTACCCGTCGCTCCGCACCAAAAAAGTGCAGGGTTTGGATAATGTTTTTGAAATGAGCGTAAATATGGATATACGGATATTGTGAAAATATGAAGACGGCATAATAATCCTGCTTTTGGACGTCGGGCATCATAAGGACATTCTCGGAATTTAAAAAACCTCCGACAAAAGTCGGAGGTTTTCGGCATAAAAATAGCCGCAAGCTGTAATTGCTTGCGGCAATGGTCTGAGTGACGGGACTTGAACCCACGGCCTCTACCACCCCAAGGTAGCGCTCTACCAAGCTGAGCTACACCCAGACATTTTTCACGGCGTTTTCCTGACGCCGCAAAGTATTATAGCACATAGCTCCGGAAAACGCAAGCCTTTTTAGAAAATTTTTTATTTTTTTCTGCGTTGACTTTTTTTCTTTAGTGTGTTACACTTTGAAAAAGGGGGTGACGACGATGTGGGAAGCGCCGGAATATCTCGGAAATCTTCTTGCTGAGCAGTACGGTTCCGCTCTTGCCGAAGAAATATGCGGGGGCTTTCTCTGCCGCCGTCCGGTGACATTGCGGGTCAACACGCTTAAATGCTCCGTTCCCGAGGCGGAAGGCGCTCTTAAATCCGCGGGGATAGATTTTTCGCATTCGGGAATCTGCCCCGAGGCGCTGATAATAAACAGCGCGCGGGAGGATTCTCTCCGCAGCCTTTCGCTCTATTCCGAGGGGAAGATATATCTCCAAAGCCTCTCCTCAATGCTCCCTCCGCTGCTGCTCAATCCTTCTCCCAACGATTCCGTCCTCGATATGGCTGCCGCTCCCGGTGGCAAGACCACTCAGATGGCTGCGATGACGGGCGGAGCCGCCGCGATAACCGCCTGCGAGAAAAATAAGGTCCGCGCCGAAAGGCTGAGATATAACCTTCAAAGGCAGGGCTGCGGGCGCGTTTCGGTTATGGTATGCGACGTGCGCAGGCTCGACAGCCGATTTTCCTTCGACAAAATTCTCCTCGACGCTCCCTGCAGCGGCAGCGGAACGGTAAGCGAGGAGCACTGCGAGTTTACCGCAGAGCTTTACGACCGCAGCTGCAGGCTTCAAGCCGAGCTTTTAAAGAAGGCTCTTTCGCTCCTTATGCCCGGAAAAAGGGCGGTATATTCGACCTGCTCAATTCTCAGGGGCGAGAACGAGGAGATTTTGAAAAGCGTTCTGCCGTCGGCGGGCGGGAGGATAATCCCGATCCCCGAAGGAGCCTTTCCGGAGGTCCCGAGGCTGCCGACCGAAATGAGCGGAACGCTCTGCGTAAAGCCGAGCCGGCTTTTTGAGGGCTTTTTCGTCGCCCATATCGAAAAAATCTGAAAGGATAATGTTATGAAAGCGCTTATTCTCTCCTGCAATACCGGTCAGGGGCACAATTCCGTTTCGGGAGCCGTTACTCAGGCTCTTAATGAAAGAGGCGTTGCCGCCGATACCGTCGACGCGCTCGCGTTTGTCTCGGAATGGGCTTCAAAAACCGTCTGCGAATGGCATACGAGGCTCTACCGCTACTTTCCGAAGACATCGGGTTCGAGCTACAGCTTTGTCGAGCAGCACCCCGAGCTCTTTAACGGGCGCTCGCCTATCCATAAGCTTTTGGGGCTCGGAGTCGACAAGCTCTACGCCTGTATTTCGGACGGCGGGTATGAAATAGTCATCTGCCCGCACGTCATTTCCGCGCTTATGCTCACCGACCTTATGAAGCAGTATCCCGAGGTAAAGCTCCGCACCTGCTTTATCGCGACCGACTACACCTGTTCGCCGATGTGCGACGAGAGCGACCTCGACCTCTATTTTATCCCCGACGAGGGGCTTATCCCCGAGTTTGAGGCGATAGGGCTCGACCGCAGCAGGATATCCGTCACCGACGGGATTCCCGTCCGAAGCGGCTTTTATTCCAAAAAGGAAAAAGCCGAGGCGAAGCGCGAGCTCGGTCTCCCCGAAAGCTGCCGCCACGCCGTTATGATGTTCGGCTCGATGGGCTGCGGACCTATGCCGAGGCTTGCGGCTCAGATACTCAAAACCCTCCCGAAGGACTGCTATATAACTGCCGTCTGCGGGACAAACGAAGCCGTCTATAAAAGAATGCAGAAGGAGTTTGAGGGCGAATACAGGCTCAGGGTCCTCGGTTTTGCCGACGACGTCCCGACCCTTCTTGATTCCGCCGACCTCTTTATAACCAAGCCGGGCGGGCTCTCTACCGCCGAGGCGTCGGTAAAGGGCGTGCCGATGCTCTTGGACAACGCCGTTTCGGGCTGCGAGCAGTATAATCTCGAATTCTTCTGCCGCGCGGGAGCCGCCGTAACGGCTGAGGGAGAAGCCGAAATAGCAAGGCTGTGCTCCGAGCTCCTTAAAGACGGCGAACGGCTTGAGAAGATGTCAAAGGCGCTCGTCAGGACTAAAAACGCCGCCGAGCAGATAGCCGACGCGCTTCTTGATGGCTGCGTCAGCGCCGAAGCTCCCGAAAGGATAGAAAACGACTTCGTTTATTGGCGCGAGCGTTGCAAGCTCTCGCAGAGCGACGTGTCGAAGATGATAGGGATCCCCCGCCGCACTCTCAGGGGCTGGGAGTCGGGCGAGAGCGAGCCTCCGGCATATATAAAGCGGCTCATCATCGCCGAGCTAAAGCGCATCAGCAGGCGCATAGAGCAGGCGAAGGACATTGAGGAGGAATAAAAAATCCCGAGGCTGACCTCGGGGGGCTTGACAAACCGCAAATGTTGTGATATCATAATGGCAGAGAGCCGCACGGCTCACCTAAATGCTTTGATTAAGAAATAATCGCCACTTTTAGCGGAGCGGGCGGTTATTTCTTTATGGTCTTGAATATTTCAAGAAGAATGTACGCGAGTATGATATATAATACCAACTGCTCAATTTCCATAGAAATCCCCCCTTTTTTTGGGAGGTGAGCCGCCCCGACTCTCTGCAGATGTATTATACCATGCAGCACATATTTTGTCAATAAATTACCCCCCGAGGTTTGCCCTCGGGGGTGGTTTTTATGCTTTAAGAGTGATGAACTTTAAGCGGTCAATAAGCGTGGATTTCAACGCAGCAGCGGTCTCGCCGCTCATTACTCCTTCGTCGCACCGCTCTATTGCGTCGACGATCTGCTCCAATGAAAAGTGATTGAAATCGACAGGCTCCGGCTTTATGTCGTCGTAGAGCTTCTCGTAAAACGCGATGAGCCTCTGATTCGTCGCTTCGCGGCTCTCTACAATTTCTCCGATGGCTGCTCCTCTTGCCTGATTGGCAATGTCCCCGCTGCCGTCGTTTATGACTATATTTTCAAGACTGTTTAAAGCCTTTAAAACGTGCTCGTTGTCCTGCTGAATCTTTTCAATCTGCGAAAGAATGTAGCCGACGGTGAGTTCGGGTTGAGCGTTTAATGCCGTTTCCGAAATATCCTCAACAATCTTCTTCCACTCGCTCAGAAGCTTCTTCAATAGGGGTTCCTTCTCACTGTACGGAAGCCCGGAAGCGCTGATCTTTTGATAGAGCTCCAAAACCTTTTCAGCGCCGCCGTTATTTGTCGGCGCTTTCCCGGCCTTTTTGAGAAATTCGGCGGCAGCCTGTTTCAGCTCTTCGTCGGAGACATTTTCGGTCTCGATGGGCTCAACAGCTTCGATCGTTTCGATGGGTTCAACCGCTTTTGCCGCTTCGGCAACAGATTGACCGGCTTTTAATTTTATGTTGTTATCAGACATTTTTGTATCCTCCATTATATCCGGCGGACACGCAAGGCAAATCGTATTATCGTCTACGAAGCGTGCCCTGCCTTTTTTAACAAGACCTTTCGCCCTTTTCGGGTAGGTCGCTTCATATTCGTTGCCATTTTCGTCGATAACGGAAATATTCTTTTCTATGGGTTCCGACCCCCTTGTTATTGACGCGGATACGTTTTTTGTGATGAGTGTCTCCTCCGTCCGTGAGTTGATTATATCATATAATTTCGGAGATGTCAACCGAAATTTCGGGGGAGGTTTTACCCGAGGAAAAGTTTTGAAATACGGTTGACAAAGCGCGCGCTTTGTGATATAATCACAGCGTTGTTCAGGCAAAATACGCGGGTATGGCGGAATTGGCAGACGCGCATGGTTCAGGTCCATGTGAAAGCAATTTCATGCAGGTTCAAGTCCTGTTACCCGCACCAAATAAAAAATCCGCATAGGCGGATTTTTTATTTGGTGCGCATATACGCGATTATTTCTCCGTGAGCTCCGCGAGCCAAGCCGAAACGGCGAGCGAGAGCGAACGGCAAGAAATAACGCTTATATTGGCACCACGTTGCCACTACGGATTTATTATAACAAATAAGGTTATTTAGTCCAGTTGCCTGACAGGTGGGGTGCTGGGGATAATCCATGTGCAGAATGGGCAACCGCGGTTTCGCCGAAAATATAAAAAACGCTGTATGAATTACTAAGCGGTTAAAACGCAGTCGAAAGCGGGAAACCGCAGTGCCAAAAGCCTTTAGAGCTTTTGGCATGTTACCACGCACCACGCCGTCGCGTACTCCGTATCGTTCGCGGCGGCATTTTTGTTAGCTGATGAATGCCGCCGCTCATTCACTCCGCGCGCATACGCGTATCTCTTTGAGGGCGAGAAATCAATCGTTCACGATCGCGAAGCCCGAAAAGGCAGCTTTTTACGCTTATGCTATACGCGATTATTTCTCCGTGAGCTCCGCGAGCCAAGCCGATTAACAACGCGATTAAAACTCTTTGAGCCGACCTAGGCAAGCCCAAACGCCGAGGGAAGGCGAAAAGCAAGTTTTAACGCTTTGTTTGGCGAGCGAGAGCGAACGGCAAGAAATAACGCTTATATTGGCACCACGCCGTCGCAAGCTTTGTATCGTTTGCAACGCTTTTTGCTTTGCGTTTGTAGGTTATATTATCAAAAAAGCGGCGCCGTTCAGGTAGCTTCCAATAAGACAGTATCGAAATAATACTGACACAGGGTAGTTGCCAAACAGGGGTGCAACAAAGAGAACAGCCATATTCGGAAATCAATCCGGGTATGGCTGTTCTCTTTGCTTGGGTCAAAATCTACGTCGAATGTGAATTGTTCAAGGTGAAAAGCCGCAGGCTCCTTTCCACGGCTATTCACTGTTATGATGTCATTTTGAAGGTTGAGGAAAGATAACAGTGATGGTTGTGCCTTTACCCTCTGTGCTTTGCAGTTCTATTTTTGCATTATGCAAGCGGGCGGCGTGTTTGACGATAGATAATCCTAAACCAGTGCCGCCAAGCTCTTTTGACCGGCTCTTGTCTACTCGGTAGAAACGCTCGAAGATGCGCTCCCGATGTTCCGGCGGGATACCGATCCCCGTGTCAGCTACGCAAAGGCGAACGCCCTCCGCAGAGCGGCCTACGGATACCTTTACCGTTCCGCCTTGCCGGTTATATTTGATCGCGTTGTCCATGAGATTATAAACAATGCTTTCAAGAAGCTGCGGGATACCATATACAATGGCGCTTTGACCCTCAAAACTGACGGAGACACCGGCGCTTTCTGCCTCGCGGGAAAGTGATTTCACTGTTTCGGCAGCCAAATCATAAAGATCGACGCGCTCTCGCTTCATGTCCTCCGCACCCTCGTCCAAATGGGAAAGGCGAATAATATCTTCCACCAAAGCAATCATGCGTCCGGCCTCGCCGCGAATTTGAGAATAGAACCTCGCTGTATCTTCGGGGCGCACCATGCCGTTTTCCAAAAGCTCCGCGCACCCCGAAATGGTATGCAGCGGTGTTTTGAGTTCATGGGACACATTCGCCGTAAACTCCCG
>CANQXS010000016.1 GCA_947627875.1 uncultured Clostridia bacterium | reverse complement strand
ATTTTCTGCCCGCAGTCGGAGCAGTACACCAGTCCCGTAAACGGATTTGCGATTCCGGTCGAATCGGTTCTCTTTACCGTTCTCCTTACCTTTTGCGCGAGATGCCAAGTCTCCGGGTCAACAATAGCCTCGTGAGTATTTTCAAATACAGTCCATTCCTCGGGTTTTCTTCGGACAGTTCTCTTATCCTTGTAGGAAACCTTATGCGAGCGAAAGTTGACGGTGTGACCCAAATATTCCGGTCTTTCTATAAGGTTTGAAACCGTTGTAGGACACCAATCATACTGCCTCACCGCATTGCCGCTGTTCTTTACGGTGCATATACCGCGTTTTGAGAGATAGTATGACGGTCGTTCAACTCTTTCATCGCGAAGTATATCTGCTATCTGCTTTGGTCCTTTGCCGCTTACGCTTAAATCATAGATTCTTCTGACGACTGCCGCTGCCTCCTCATCAATAAGCCAGTGGTGCTTATCGTTCGGGTCTTTTTTGTAGCCGTATATGGCATGATTTGTAGTAGGTTTCCCCGATCTCCCACGAACCTGATATGCCGCGCACTGCTTGCGGCTGCAATCTCTTAGATACCACTCGTTCATAATATTCAGAAACGGCGCGAACTCGTTGCTGTTCTGGTCGTTGCTGTCAACATTGTTTCCGACGGCGACGAAGTGGACGTCATACTGTCTGAACAGAATCTCGGTGTAAAAGCCCGTCTGCAAATAATCCCTGCCGATTCTGGACATATCCTTTACGAGGACGTGCGCTACTTTTCCCGCCTCAATGTCAGAAACAAGCAGCTTCCAAGCAGGCCGCTCAAAGTTGCCACCCGAATAGCCGTCGTCGGTGTAGTGGACGACATTTTCATAGCCTTGCTGAGCGGCGTACCCCTCAAGGTATTTCTTTTGATTGATGATCGAATTGCTGTCGCCGGCAAGTATGAACGCGGGGCTTTGTCCAAGAGAGCGTCCTGTGGACGGTCGATTGGCAACAAAACCAGCTTTCATTATCATCGCGGAACAAGCGGCTTTACAAGGCGCAAACGGTTACGTCAGAGGTCAGATGTCAGAGGACAGAAAACCGAAAAAATCTTTTGACGCATAGCCTGATTCACTCAAGTTATTCCTCCTTCCGTCAGATTGAGAGTAATCTGAATAATTGGAAGCAGATTACCCCTCACTAATAGGAGAAATAACAGTATAAAAGCGGAACTGTTTTTGAAAATATTTTTTCGGAGGTGGAGTTGGTGGATAATAGTATTGACAACTCTCTGCGAATATGTTAAATTTGTTTTAGAACCAGATTAAATGCCACTCAACAGAAAGGATTTTCGCCATGTTCATCTGTCCGAAATGTCGCAATTCAATGACTTTGCCTAATTGTTCCTGCGGATATGCCGTGCCGAATTTTGACGGGATTTGGCAGCTATCCGACGCACCGGACGCGGTCAAGAGCGGAGATGACGACCTGTACATCGGTTATGAAGAGATCGGCGAGGCATATTCGGGAAACAGAAAATACATTATCGAGGAGACGGACGGTTTAGTCGCGTGGGAGATCTCTGAGCTCACAGGAAAAGGCGTTTTTCTTGATTTAGCTTGCGGCGACGGCTGTCTGACGCTGCCCTGCGCCCAAAACGGTACCAAAATCATCGCAGGCGACATCTCGAATAAAATGCTCGGTATCCTTAAGGTCAGGGCTCATAATCTCAATATTTCTCTTGACAATGTTACGCTTTGCAGGATCAATGCGCTGAATATTCCTATTGCCGACGAAAGCGTCGACACCGTCGTTGCGAACAGCGTTCTGCACCTGATTTCAAACCCGCAAAAGGTGCTTGATGAAATACACCGAGTGCTCAAAACGGGAGGGGCGTTTGTGTGTCTTGATGACGCTCCGGGAGAGCAGAACAGCGATTCAGATGATAACTTCCTGTATTATGAAATAGTCAATAATCTTTATAATAAATATTGGGAGCTTCTTGAGCGACAGGGCATATATCCCAAAAAATACAGTTGGAAATTTGACCGTGAAGACGCATGCAGCAGGCTGTTTGCGAGCCGAGAAACGCGGGTGATACGGCATCGGGGAAGATATGAAACAAAGCTGTCGGACGGCTTTTTGCCGCGCTTTTTGGGTCGCGGATTTTCCGATCAGACCGATGTTCCGAAAGAAGCTCACGAAGTTGTTACGGAGCTCCTTATGAAGGATTTTCGCGGGCGATATGGCGAGGATTTTGACTCTGTCGCATATATCGGCCGGTACAGCGATATTTTGATGACGGTTTATAGAAAGTAGCGTAAACCTGCCAACAGTTGTATGGGATTTCCATTCGCTGCTTTTGATGATTCAAATGATGTTCAGCACAATGCTGACCGACAGCAAAAACCCGCTGCGGCTTTGCAAGCACTGCAACAAGGTCTTTGAGGCGAAACGTCCCGATAACCTCTTTTGCAGCGCGGAGTGCAAAAATAGGTTTAATGTGTATAAAAGCAGGGCAAAAGAAAAGAACGAATGATAATATACACGATTCGTTTAACGGTGATAATAAGCATATCCGGATTTAAACATTTATAATTCCTTAAAAACTATTGACATAAGTTCTGCTTTTGTGTATAATAATATCGGAGAGCAGAGATGCTCCGTAAAATAGTGTTCGCTTCCTGATATGCGGCTTATAAATGTTCAGGACTGCAAATATTGTTCGCTCCCCGATATGCGGCTTATAAAAGTTCGGGATTAAAATGCTTGTAAAGCCCTGTCGCAAGATGGGGTTTTACTTTTACAGGAGGTTGTTTCAATATGCCCGAAGCTCAATTATATTTTCTTTCGGACCAATATTACAAGGATTTCCCTGATGATAAGCTGATGAAGAACAAGGATATTATTGACGGAGTGCCGCATAACCGTCCTTGCTTTTACGCCTTTCCCGATGCAAAGAATCCTTCTATTTTATGGATCGTTCCTATATCTTCACGCTATGAAAAATTCAAGAAGATCGAGCAAGATAAAATTGCCAAATACGGGAAATGCAATACCATTCGGTTCGGAACGGTACTTGGCAGAAACACTGCATTTCTGATTCAGAATATGTGTCCTGCCACCGAAAAATATCTGACCCCTTACATAGATAAAAATAACAGTCCGATCAGAATCGACAACCGTGTAGCAGAAGATGTCGTAAAAAACGCCCATGAAGTTTTGGCATTGGCTAAGCGCGGTGCAAAAGTCATCTTTCCGGATATATTCAAAATATATTCAGGACTTGAACAACAGTTAAATGAAATTGACAATAATCCAAAGCAAAGCATTTTAGCTCAGTTGAAAGAGCACAAGGAAGAAGTGCAGCAAGCTGCTCCAAAGCCTAAAATCAGAAGCGACCGCGGAGAAAGATAACAGTATTTTTAAAATTAAATCACTCTTAAGCGCCTGCCTGAGAGTGATTATATATTATCGATGTCACCTTTCCTTCATAGAACGTCATTTCCGCAAATGAGCCGTCAGCTATGATGTATTAGGTGTGATTCTCACCCTTTATATCATACATCATTAAAAGGCTTGCGAGAGTCCAGAGGCGAGAAGCCTCTGGACGCGCTCCGCAGAGCGCGAAATCCTTACGCTAATAAAATCAGGAGGGTAGACCGAATCCGTCCGGTGGTTTGGGGCGAGCCCGAAGGGCTCAGCCTATGCGGCGTGTAGGCAGCACGGCTCGCGCAAACTTGGGCGCCGAATTGGTCCCCTGATTTGCCGAACGGTGAGTGAGGCAAATAAAAAAACTTTTTTAAATGACAAAATACTTTTTTTGCTTCCACACCCCCTAATCCCCCTCTCCCTCAGAGAGGAAGAGGGGGACTTCACCCTACCCCCTGGTCGTTCACCCTTCGGCGAACGACACGACCCCTCCCCTCGAGGGGAGGGGTATAAAACTCCCCGAAAGCTCTTTTGTGCGCCGGAATGCGGCGCTGCTCCTTCAAATACAAAAGCGCATCGCCGATATTTCCCCACCCCGCCGACAGGCGGCTTGCTATTTTGTTTTCCTCCCCCTCCGCCTTCCCGTCGCAACTGCCAAAAAATCCTGCCGAAAACTATGTAAACTGTCAGTTGTTAAAATTTTAATTATATGTTATAATATATGCGTCATTTAGTTTCGGTATATGACTTTTACTTGGCACATTGTATTTAGAAAGGGGAACACTTATGAAAAAGTCTGTCTGCATTATTCTGGCGCTCTTAATGCTGCTCGTGGCGACCGGATGCGGAAAAAACAACAAGCGCAAGCCCATCGAGCTCACGCTTTCGTCGGAGGATTCCGAGGAGATAATGCGCGCGGCGGGAATACACCTTCCTCCCGCAGAGGAAGCCGCCGGAGCCGGCACCGTTGTAAAATGGTTCAGCTGGATAAATCTCTTTGAAAACTTCTCGGAGGACGAGATAGTTCAGACGGGCTACTACACCTTCCGAGAAAAATACGGCGGAAAAATCAACTGGATAGAAACTACCTACGACGACCGCAACACCGACCTCGCGACCCTTGTTTTAACGAGCCAGTCGCCCGATATGACCAACGCGGGAACCGCTATGCATGCCACCTTCCCGATGAACGTCATAAAGGATATGTATCAGCCGGTCGACAAATGGATAGATTACGAAAACGACCCTCTCTGGAAAGAGATGAAAGATGCCGGCGAGTATTACGTTCTCGGCGGAAAGCACTTCGCCATCGTTTACGACCTCACCTTTAAGGACGTAATACCTTATAACCGCAGAGTTATGACCGAATACGGCTACGACGACCCCTGGCAGCTTTATCTTAACGACGAGTGGACCTGGGACGTCTTCTACGATATGTGCATCGACTTCAACGACCCCGATACCGACAGATTCGCGGTCGACGGCTGGTATGTTACCTGCAGCATCGTCGAGGAATCTACGGGGCATTACATAATCGAGCGGGACGAAAACGGGCATTACTACGCCAACCTCGACGACCCCGTCATCGAGCGCGCCCACGACCTCATCTATAATCTCGCCAAGAACGACTGCATCTACCGCGTCGGCAACGACTACTGGGGAATAAACTCCTACGGCGGCTCGGCGAGCAACTACGGCTACCGCGTTAAAGACGGTCTTACCCTGTTCTGGCCCTGCGACGACGAGGGCTTTGTCCGCCCGGTTGAGGAGCTCAAGCGCACCTTCGGCGACGTCACCGACGGCGAATTTATGATCTGCCCGCTCCCGAGAGACCCCGACGGCGACGGCGTTTATTACCTCAACGCTATGCCCGACGCCTTCAACCTTATAAAGGGTGCACCCAATCCCGACGGCGCGGTCCTGCTGGCTATGTGCACCCGCTTCAAGATTATGGACCCGACGGTAGTAAGAATAGACCGCAAGCAGCTCAGGGAAAAGTATTACTGGTCAGACGAGATGCTCGAGGCGTGGGACGAATGCATGAGGCTCGTCCGCGAGAACGTAAGGGTTTATTACACCGGCAACCTCACCGACAACGTCGAGCAGCTCTATAACCAGTTCGACTGGGGCGTAATGCGCACCGGCGGCGCCAACACCTTCACTCAGCTCAGAGAGCAGAACCGCGACACGCTTGAGTATTACCTCGACGAGCTCAACGACCAGATCGACAGCTACGTTTATGAGGCTGATCTCGACACATAGCGAAATCGGAGAAAATTATGGATATAAGCGACATCGAAAGATTTTCGGAGCTTCTTAAAAACAGCCGCAGAGCCGTTTTCTTCGGCGGGGCGGGAGTCTCGACCGAGAGCGGAGTAAAGGACTACCGCAGCGAAGACGGTCTTTACAACACAGTAAAGCAATACGGCGTTCCGCCCGAGGTTATCCTCAGCCGCTCGTTCTTCAGGAGCAAGCCCGAGGTGTTCTACGACTTCTATTATAAATACTTCCTGCAATCCTCGGCGAAGCCCAACCCCGCACATATCGCCCTTGCCGAGCTCGAAAAGCGGGGGATACTCTCGGCTGTGGTCACCCAGAATATCGACGGTCTCCATCAGGCTGCGGGGAGCAAAAAGGTCTTTGAGCTCCACGGAACAGTATATAAATACCACTGCTCAGCCTGCGGCAGGGAGTTCCCTGTTGAAAAGGTAAAGGAGCTTAAGGGCGGTGTTCCGCGCTGCGAAGCCTGCGGCGGGATCATAAAGCCCGACGTCGTTCTTTACGAGGAGCCCCTCGACGAAAGCGTTATAACCGGTGCGGTAACGGCTATAGCCTCAGCCGACCTTATGATAATCGGCGGGACCTCTCTGGCGGTCTATCCCGCTGCGGGGCTGCTCGGGTATTACCGCGGCAGGGACACCGTATTGATAAACCGCTCCGAAACGCAGTACGACTCCCGCGCGAGCCTTGTCTTCCGTGATAAGATAGGCGAGGTAATGCAGCGGGCGGTGGAGCTGCTCGGAAATTAAAATCGCTAAGAACCGAAATACCCATTTTCGTTAAGGAAAGGGGTATTGTTTTTTCCCAGAATCAACGGTCAGACCTGCTGCCGCTCCTTTACTCCTCCCCTTCCTTCGGCTATAATAAAAACTATTCCGCGATTCGATAAAACGGCTTTCCCGTGCAATATATATGTGAAAGGGGCGATAAAATGGCAGACCCGTCCGAAAAACTCGATGCGGTCATAGAACGCATTTCAAGCGGCGGCAATAGCCCTCGAAAACTCGGGAGTAAACGAGATAATAGTAAACAGCCTTGCTTCAGAGCTCGACGGCGGTGTTTACAAAATCAGCTTCAAATTCGGGCTTAAGGACTACCCGAAGACCTACGACCTCAGGCTCAACACCTATGAAATAGACGCCAAGACCGGCGATATCTTAAGCTTCGACGCCGTTACCACCGACGACTATATGAGCGAAGAGGAAGCGATTGAAAGGGCTAAAGAGCTCTGCACCGAGATATACGGTCTCAGCGAAGAAGAGGTCTCAAAGCTTTACGTCCTGACCTGCGAATTTAAGGAAAACGCGATGGGGTATCACACTTATACCGTCAGGCTTATGAGAGACGGCGGCTTAACTGTTTATAACTTCTATATAGACTCGCTCCTCGGAGTTGACCTCATAGTAAGGTAAAAAAACAAACGCAGACGGGCTCCCGCAGAGGGGCTCGCTGCGTTTTTATGCGCAAAAATTATTTCAGATACGCTTCGAGGCGGTAGATGGGCTGACCGAGGTCAGAAAACCGCTTCTCATACTCGGTAACGATATTGCCCTCGAAGCCGCTGTTATGAAGGTCGAGGCTGATGTTTTTAAGAGTGTAGCCGCTCTCGGAGAACTCCTCGATAGAAAACTCGAAGAATTCGCGGTTGTCGGTCTTTTGGTGTATCTCCCCGCCGGAAACAAGGAGCTTTTTGTATATCTCGAGGAATTTGCGGTGAGTGAGCCGGTGGGCGGCGTAGGATTTTTTCGGATAAGGGCAGCTGAAATTCAGATATATCCGCTCTACCGAATGCTCGGGAATGTATTTTTCGAGGTATTCCGCGTCGCAGCGAACGGCGACGGCGTTTTTAAGCCCGAGGGCTATTATCTTTTCGGCGGCGTCGACGATAACGTTAGAGGTCTTTTCGACGGCGATTATGTTAGTTTCGTGGTCGCGCTGAGCCAGACCGCAGCAAAACTGCCCCTTGCCCGCGCCTATCTCGAGGACGACGGGGTTTCGGTTCCCGAAAAGGGCTTCAAAATCGAGGTATTCCTTCTTTTCGACGGCGCGCTGAAAATGCCTGTCCTCGCAGTTGAGTATAAGCAGCTTTCCGGTTTCGGCGCAGGCGGCAAGGCGTTCCTCAAGGCGCGCTTTTTTTCTCATTCTCACGGCGCCACCTCTACTCCGCCGAAGGGTCTTACATTCAGAACGTGGCAGCTTCCCTCGCCGAAAACGCCCTCCATTCCCGAAATGAAGCTTTCGAGCTTATGCTTCGGGACGAAAGCCTGGATCGTTCCCGCGAAGCCCCCGCCGTGGACTCTCGCCGCGCCTTCGCCGTCAAGAAGAGATTTTGCAAGGTATATAGCGAGCGAAACGCCCTGCTCTTCGGGGTGCGCGCAGGAATAGACGTTCTGGAGGTATTTATAGGAGCTCTCGCCCGAGCGGTCTATAACCGAGAGGAAAGCCGCGAAATCGCCGCTCTTTATCGCTTCGGCAAGGCTGTCGACCCGCGCGTTCTCGTCGGCAAAATGCAGCGCCCGAAGGACAGCCCTGTCCCCGACTTTTTCGCGCAGCGCGGGAAGGTTCGCGATTATCTCCGCCTTTGAGACCCCGCGCAGGCAGTCCTTTCCGAAGAACGCAGCGGCGGCTTTCATCTCGGCGGGAATTGCGGCGTAATCGGGGGTTAGGTCGGCGTGGCTGCCCTTGGTATCTACGATGCAGAGGCTGTGACCGTGAGCCTCAAGGTCGAGCGAGACCGCCTCGATAAGCGGCTTTTCGGGGTCTTCAAAGTCGATTTTAGTGAAGCCTCCCACCGAGCTCGCCATCTGGTCCATAAGCCCCGAGGGTTTGCCGAAATAGGCGTTTTCGGCGAACTGCGCTATCTTTGCTATCTTGACTGGCGAGACCTCGCCGCCGTTGTAAAGCCCGCTGAGAACCGTTCCTATAAGCACCTCGAACGCCGCCGACGACGACAGCCCCGAGCCCTTTAATACGTCGGACTGGGTATAGGCGTTAAAGCCGCCGATTTTATATCCTCTTGCTCTGAACCCCGCCAAAACTCCCCTCACGAGCGCCGTAGAGGTGTTCTTTTCGGATTCAAGGGCGGAAAGCTCGGAAATATCTACCCGATTTTCCTCGTGACCGACGGATTTTACCGTTACCGTTCCGTCGTCGGTGGGCTCGACCGCGGCTATTACGTCGAGATTTACAGCCGCCGCCATAACCTTTCCGCGGTTGTGGTCGGTATGGTTGCCGCAGATCTCGCTCCTCCCCGGAGCCGAAAACCACCTTGAGGGCTTTGCGCCGAAGCGGCTCTCAAAGAGCCGCTCAAGCTCTTCGACGCGCTCGGTCGGGCAGTTTAACTGAGACAGTGTTACCTTTTTCATAAGTTTATCTCCTTTATTTATTTTCATGAAGAGAGGCGTATTTTATCAGCCGAGGGCGGTTATATCGCTGGACCGCGACGAAGTAGAGGTCTACCGCCGCTCCGAGCGCCGACGTTATCAAAAACACCGGCAGCGCCCCGAATTTCAGCGAATAGAGCGCCGGCAGAAAGCTCATCAGGGTTATGATTTTATGTATCGCTTCGGCGCGGCAGGAGTTTTCGAGGAGCTCCCTCGGAGTCCTCTTTTTAAAGTCGAATTCGTCGGGGTCATAGGTCGGAGCGCGGTTTTTCAGCCTTTTGAAGCCGAGCTTTTTATAGAGCGCGGGCTCCCATTTCTTCGGCTGATAGCATTTACGCGAAGGGTCGGTAAAGCGCTTCGGAAGGACCGAAACTATCACCGAGCCGGCATATCTTATAACGGCGTGGGTAAAGACCGCAAGCGCGGTTATGCCGAGGCTCTCAAAAAAGCCGATATCCCTCAAAAAGAAGCAGAAAATCATAACCGCAAGGCTGAAAATCAGCATTAAAAACAGCGTTCTTTGAATACCGCTCTTAAATCTCATAGCGCTACCTCTTTTTCGCGAAAAGCGTGTCGTATTTCGCGGAGTGATAATGCACCGACATAACGAGCCCTATCGCTACGGTAGAGGTGAGCATCGAGCTGCCGCCCGCAGAAGCGAACGGGAGGGTTATCCCGATAACCGGCGTAACGCCCATCACCATTCCGATGTTGAGCACACTCTGAACGAAGAGATATGCAAAAACCCCGACGCAGATTATCCTGCCGAGGGCGTCGCCCGCGCGAAGGCTGTTCCCGAGAATTCTCAGGCAGATGACCGCAAGGAGGATAACGAGGGCGAGGCAGCCGATAAAGCCGAGGGTCTGCCCGTAATATGAAAAGATAAAGTCGTTATGGCTCACGGGGACATAAGAGTAGTCGCCGCCGAAGAGCCCCTTCCCCCTGACCTGCCCCGAGCCGAGAGCGATTTTTGCAAGATTGGTCTGGTAGAGCGAGTCTGCCGTGGCGTATTTTTCGGGGTTGATAATCGAAAGTATGCGGTTTTTATGGACGGGCTGGAGGTAATGGCTCCACATAAACCAAATCGCTATCGGCGAGAGGATACCCGCGCCGAGAATGTATTTCCAGGATATCCCCGCCGCGAAGAGCATCATAACGAACATAGCCGCGAATACGAGCGCGGTGCCGTCGTCGCCCTGAAGCATAACGAGACCTATCGGTATTGCGCCGTGAATGCAGAGAATAAGGACGTTGAGCGGGTTGTTGAAGAAATCCTTCGTTTTATGGCAGTGGTAAGCAAACGAGAGGATAAACGCGAGCTTTAAAAACTCCGCGGGCTGGACCGTGAAGCCGCCTATCGCGAGCCAGGCGCGGTCGTCTGCGCCCTCAAGACCCGCCTGCCCGAGCGATGTGAAGGTAAGGCAGGTGAGCCCGACCATCAGCGGAAAATATATGAACCAGAGCTTTGAAAACTTGCGGTAATCCCACGCCGCTATAACGAGCGAAGCAAAAATCCCCAGAAGTGCGGCGAGAGCCTGAGTGCGGTAATCGGTGTAATCGAGCGAGGCGTTGGTTATCGACTGGGTCTGACTGTTGATAACGAGCGAATAGAGTACGGTAACGCTGTATGCGCATACGCCGAGGGTAAGAAAGAGCAGGGTTTTGTCGAGCCGGCGGAGATACTGCCAAATAAGCCCGAATATTTTTTTTACCAACTCCCGCAGCCCCCTTCCCGTGCAAAATCATATAAAAATATAATACCATATCCCGAGCAAAAATTCAACAGAAAAATAAAAGATGAGAAGACGAATTCGCACTTGCGCGTATTGCTGATCCTAACCGCCAAAATACCGCTCACTCGAGAGGAGGATATCCTGCTCTTTGACCGATTTTTATGTAAATTCACTTCAAATTCCCGCTTTTCTCCGCTCAGTCCTGCTTTTTCTCACATTTTGTATTTTTGGCAAAACAAGTCTTGCTTTTTTCTCGGCTTCGGAGTATAATCTTAAAAGAATTGCAAAAAAGTCGAAAATTTTTTAAAATTGTTACGGTTTTGTAATTGCTATTTTCTGAAAAGCGTGATACAATATATAGAAAGAAGCTTCGGGCGGCTTGCCGCCATTTAGAATATATACGGTTTGGAGATATCTTATGGAAAAATTTGTTATCAGGGGCGGAAAGCCGCTTCGCGGAGAGGTTTTGATCAGCGGAGCCAAAAACGCCGCCGTTGCCATCGTCGCCGCCGCGATTTTAGCGGACGGTCCCTGCCTTTTGGAAAACGTCCCCGAAATTCGGGATATAAATATATGCATCAAAATTTTATACGAAATGGGCGCGAGCATCAAGATAATCGACAAGAACACCATTCGCATCGACGCCCGCGGGATAAGCGACCCGGTCGTTCCTTACGAGCTTGCAAGAGCCTGCCGCGCTTCGAGCTACTTCTTGGGGACTCTTCTCGGAAGATTCCATAAAGCCGACGTTCCGATGCCCGGCGGCTGCGACCTCGGCGACAGACCGATAGACCAGCATCTCAAAGCCTTCGATACCCTCGGCGCGCGCCATTCCATTGACGGCGGCGTTGTGAGCCTAAGAGCGGACAGGCTTATAGGCAGCCAGATTTACTTCGACATCGTTACCGTAGGCGGAACGATAAACGCAATTTTCGCAGCGGTCAAGGCTGAAGGTCTTACCGTTATCGAGAACGCCGCAAAGGAGCCCCAGATAGTCGACGTTGCAAACTTCCTCAACTCGATGGGAGCCGACATTATGGGCGCCGGCACCGACGTTATAAAGATTCGCGGCGTAAAGCAGCTCCACGGAGCCGATTACGCTGTTATCCCCGACCCGATAGAGGCAGGTACCTATATGGTCGCCGCGGCAGCCACCAAGGGCGACGTTATGATAAAGAACGTCATTCCTAAGCACCTTGAATCCATTACCGACAAGCTGCGCAAGGCGGGAGCATTCGTAGAGGAGTTCGACGAGTGCATACATGTCCGCTGCGACGGTCCGCTTATGAAGTCGAGCATCAAGACCCTCGTTCACCCCGGCTTCCCGACCGATATGCAGCCCCAGTTCTCGACTATGCTCACGATAGCCGAGGGGACAAGCGTTGTGACCGACAATATTTTCGACAACCGATTCAGATATGTCAACGAGCTGAGGCGCTTCGGCGCAGATATAACCGTCGAGGGAACGACAGCCGTTATTCAGGGCGTTCCGGAGCTCTCGGGAGCGACCGTTAAGGCGACCGACCTTCGCGCGGGAGCGGCTCTCGTCATCGCGGGGCTTATGGCGAACGGCGTTACCGTCGTCGAGGATATCTACCACATCGAGCGCGGCTACGAGAATATCGACGAAAAGCTCAGAGGTCTCGGAGCCGACATTACGAGAGTAACCGACTACGACAATACCCGAATGGCGATATGAGCGGGTTTAACGCAAGCTTGACGCCGAAAAACAAAACAAAAGTCTGACGGCTATTTATTAGCCGTCATTTTTGAGAGAAGGTATATTTTGGCAAGGATCTATCCCCTGTTTTCCTCGAGCTCGGGGAATTCCCACTTTATCGGCACCCCCGACGGAGGGATACTCATAGACGCCGGCGTAAGCTGCCGCAGGCTCGTCGCGGCGCTGAGGCTCAACGGGATACAGCCCGAAGCCGTGCGCGCGGTGTTCATCACCCACGACCATTCCGACCACATCGGCGGGCTCAAAACCTTTGAAAGCTGCTTCGGCGCGCCGGTCTACGCTTCGCGCGTTACACTGAGAAAGCTCCTCGGAAAGGAGCTTCTGCCCCCCGAATGCAAATGCGGCGAATCGGACGGCGGAGTTGATGCGGGCGGGTTTTACGTTACCTCATACAAGACCCCTCACGACGCCGAGGGTAGCGTAGGCTATAAAATACATACCCCCGACGGCAAGACCTGCTGCGTCTGCACGGACCTCGGTCATGTAACCGCGGAGATACACTCCGAGCTTCGCGGCTCCGACCTCGTTCTGATAGAATCCAACTACGACGAGAGCATGCTCAGAAACGGCAGCTACCCGTTTATCCTCAAAAAGCGCATCGCCTCGGACTACGGGCATCTTTCAAATACCGACAGCTCGCGCGAGGTCTGCTCGCTGATTGAAAGCGGCACCCGCAGGATAATTCTCGGTCATCTCAGCCGCGAGAACAACACTCCTATCGTCGCGGAGAACACTCTTATGCGGGCCCTCAGCGGCAAATTCGTGCGCAACCGCGACTATATGCTCAGGGTGGCGCCGGTCGAGACGAAGGGGCTGGAGGTGGTCTTTTAATGACTGCGGTAAACGTCGTTTGCGTCGGGAAGCTCAAGGAAGCCTATTGGCGCGACGCCTGCGCGGAATATTCAAAGCGTCTCGGGGCTTACTGCAAATTCAGCGTAATTGAGCTTTCGGAGTCGCGGCTGCCGCAAAAGCCCTCCGAAGCCGAGATCGCGGCGGCTCTTGCCTCCGAAGCGAGGCTGATGATGCCCTATCTCGATATAAAGGGCGCGTTTTCGATAGCTATGTGCATAGAGGGCGCGCAGCTTTCGAGCGAAGAGCTCGCAAAAAAGCTTGAAGAAGCCGCAGTCGGCGGCGCGGGAACCGTCAATTTCTTTATCGGGAGCTCCTTCGGGCTCGACCCCGAGATAAAGCGGCGGTGCAGCCTTAGGCTGAGCATTTCAAAGATGACCCTGCCGCATCAGCTCGCGCGGGTGGTGCTCGCCGAACAGATATACCGCGCGTTTTCGATAAACGCCGGCGCAAAATACCATAAGTGAGGTAAAAATGCTTAAGATACGAAAAATGACCCTCGGCGACGCCGAAGAGGTCAAAGAGATGATGAGGGTGTTCTACGCCTCGGAAGCCGTGATGACGAACGGTTCGGAGGAAATTTTCGAGAGCGACGTAAAGGCGTGCCTCGCGGAGGGAGTTCCGCTCGAAGGGCTCATCTTCGACGACGGCGGCAAGACCGCGGGCTACGCGATGCTCGCGAGCGGGTTTTCAACGGAATTCGGAAAGCCCTGCCTTTGGGTCGAGGACCTTTATATTATGCCCGAACACCGCCGAAAGGGCATAGGAAGGTCGTTTTTTGAATACGTCGACAAAAATTACCGCGGACATATAATCCGCCTCGAAGCCGAGCGGGAAAACCTGCCGGCGGTGAAGCTCTACGAAAGCTGCGGCTTTGAGGAGCTGCCATATCTCGAGCTGAAAAAGGAAATATAAAAGAAAAGCAGACGAAAACGTCTGCTTTTTGTTTGAAGATGAGCGGGAAGCTGCTTTATCAGAAAGAAAACGGTGTGACAATGTTGAGCAAAACAGCCAATGCAACGCCTATCCCTATCATAATCACGGTGCTTATCACAGTTTGGCGTTTCAAAACGGCACACCCGCATAAAAATGTCAACGCTTCCAAAAGAGAGAGGCTGTTAAAATATCCGATTCCGTACACAAACGACATATTAAAAAGGACAGCTGTTATTCCTGCGGAAAGAAACAGCGATATTCTGCTTTGACCCTTCGCATACCAACAAATAAAGGCAAGCAACGGTGAAACAACGGTAAAGCCGATCCAAATCATCGCATAACTTTTCGGGAAAAAGCCCGCTATAAATGTTGAGTATAAATAATAGCTGAGAATCATCCCCGTAAAGAACAGGAACACATTGATTACCGCTCTTACCGATGTTAAACTGTAAACCGATATACACACAGCAAGGAATATCCATACGGCAAACCGTCCCAAAAAATTTGTCACGTCCAAATATTGAAGCAAAGCAGGTAAATGATTGTCAGGGACAGTATCCAAAAACTTTGAAAGCGCTCCCAATGCAATTCCCAAAAGCGCTATGGCTGCTGTATTTATTATTTGTCTTTTTAGGGAAATTTTCTTTTCCGCACTCCGTATGTTGTTCAGAAAATTCAACAAAAATGCACCGCCTCCGTCAGCTCCGTAAATTCGGATTTTTCTACTTTCCCCGCTCAGAATCCGCCGTCGGGCGGGGGCAGCGAGGGCTTGCCGTCCTCCTGATCATCGAGCCGCTCGACGTCTCTGAGCGCGCGCTGAATGGTGTTCGTCCTCGTGCCTACAAGGGTCGTGAGGTCGTCCTCGACCTGCTTCATATGGCGCTGGGTCTTGGTAAGAACGTCTTCAAACTTGTCGAACTCGCTCTTTACCTTCGCGAGCACCCGCCAGACCTCGTCGCTGCGCTTTTGTATCGCGAGGGTCCTGAAGCCCATATAGAGCGAATTGAGCAGCGCCGCCATAGTCGACGGTCCCGCTACGTTTACCTGATATAGCCGCTGGAGTTCCTCGACGAGCCCGTGGTTCACGACCTCGGCATAAAGCCCCTCAAACGGCAGGAACATTATCCCGAAGTTGGTGGTATACGGCGGCTTGACGTATTTGTCGCGAATGTCCTTGGCGCTCGCCTTTATCCTTACAGTGAGCTCTTTAAAAGCCGCGTCTACGGCTTCTTTGTCGCCGGAATCATAAGCCGACTGGAGCGCGGAATAGGTGTCGCCGGGGAATTTTGAATCTATCGGCAGCCAGACTGTTCCCTCGCCCTCGCCGGGGAGCTTTATCGCGAATTCAACTCTGTTGCCGCTCGCGGGGACAGTCTCGACGTTGGTCGCATACTGCTCGGGCGCAAGTATCTCCGAGAGTATAGCCCCGAGCTGCATTTCGCCGAGAATGCCGCGGTTCTTTACGTTTGAGAGCACCTTTTTTAAATCGCCGACGCCCGAGGCGAGGCTCTGCATCTCCCCGAGACCCTTATAGACCTGCTCGAGCTGCTCGCTAACCGTCTTAAACGAGCGATTCATCTTCTCTTCGAGGGTGGTCTGGAGCTTTTCGTCGACGGTAACGCGGATCTGCTCGAGACGCTTCGAGTTGTCGTCCTTTATGTCGGTGAGCTGCCGCGTTACTGCCTCCTGCATAAGAGCTATCGAATTCTGATTGCTCCGCTCGATGTTGTGGAGCCGCTCCTCCATAGCCTTGAGGCGGTTGTCGAGGCTTTGGTCGCTGAGCTTTTGGCGCTCGGTGAGCGTTGCCGAGAGGTTGAGCGAGCTGTCCGAAAGCTCCTTGCGAAGCAGCGCCTGCGACTGCTCCGAAGATCCCGCGAGCCTGTCGAGCCGATCGCCGATGATGTCCATTTTTACCGACGCCTCGCCGCCGCTCTTAGAAAAGAGCTTTATCAGTATTACTATCGCCGCCGCGAGCAGCAGCGCTAAAAGCAGGATTATTACCGTTTCCATAATTTCGGCTCCTTTTCGTTTTTTTAAATTTTACCACAAGCGCGGGGAAGTGTCAAGGATAGGAAACTATGGAGCTGCTTAATACGATTTCGCCGAGTTAAAACGTCCCTATGATTAAAGCGGTACGAAGATGCGGAATATAAAGCTCCGATTGACATTTCTCCCTTTGCGTTATAAAATCAAACTATATCTTCCGAAAGGAGACGGGCATATGGGAAAAATGATATATCCTACCCTTATAAGCTTCACCGATTCCCTGCCGTTCTTTCCGCGCGGAATGGGCGTTTGCCACGAGCAGGAGAGCGTAGACCGCCCGAAGGGGTTCCACCTATACCAATGGCGGCAGTGCCGCAAGGGAAAGGGCGAGCTTTTTATAGGCGACAGGCGCTACGTTATAAGCGAGGGGCAGGGATTTCTGCTCTTTCCGCATTATCCCGAAGCCGACGAGCCCCATAAATTCCGCCCTTTGGGAGGCGAATGGCTCACCGACTGGGTAGTGTTCAACGGCAGAGGCGTCGCGGATTTCTTTAAAAACACTATGGGTCTGACAGGCTCGGGGGTGTTTTATATATCATCGCCCCAGAGGATTGCCACGAAGATCGAGGAACTCTATTACGCCGCGCTGAGCGGTCCTTCATCGGCAAACCGCTGCTCGCTCCTTACATTCGACATAATGCTCGATATTATGAGCCTAACCTCGAAGAGCGAAAACGCCTCCTTCGACGACAGGCTGCGAAAACTCGAGCCGGTTATAAGCTACATAAACGCCAACTGCGGAAAGCAGTTCACCCTTTCAGAGTTCGCCGAGATCGCGGGCGTAACTCCGCAGTATCTCAGCATTTTATTCAAGCGCTCGACCTCGCGGACGGTATTTGAATACGTCAATCTCACTCGGATACGCCTCGCAAAGGAGCTTTTAATGAGCGAAGCGGATATGACGGTCAGGGACATCTCCGAAGCCTGCGGCTTCAACGGAGAGAGCTACTTCTGCGCGGTGTTCAGGAAGTATGAAAAAACAAGCCCGCTCGAATTCCGCAGGGAATTCGGCAGGCAGTGAAAAACAGCGGCAGGTGAGTAAGCTTGCCGCTGTTTTTTGAATAATCCTGGAGTTGATTTGCCTTGCTCGCCGCGAGTCAAATCAGGGGACCCCTTAATAGGGTCCCCTGCGCCCGAACCGTCCACCGGACGGATTCGAGCTACCCTCCTGATTTTTGATTGTATAAGGATTTCGCAGCCCACGGGCTGCGACCAAGGGCTCTGCCCTTGGAACCTGCGAGCCTTTTGGAAAAGGCTCGACCGAAAACTTTTAAGTCTTTTTTAAATCGGGAAATTCTGCTTTCGTTGAGACTTATTATTTCTTTTTTACCGCAATTATAACCGCTATGACCGCCGCGGCGACTATCACCGCGCCTACCGCGATAACGGCTATAACCACCGGGTCCGCGCCGCCCGAGCTCCCGACGCTCTCCTCGGCAGCCGGAACGTAATTCGGGTCGGGCTCCAAGTCGAAAACTATCGTCGTAAGGCTCCTTGCGGGCAGGGTCTCACTCATAACGCATTCGCCGAGGTCTTTAAGATATTCGTTCTTGAAGTTATTCTCCCCTTCGGTCGACTGATATACCTTTGAGCCGATCACCTTGCTGTCGCCGAGGTCTAAATCGAGCTTTTCGGACTCTTCGGCGGGGTTCATTATAACCGCCACGAGCTTCGAGCCGTCGGGAGAACGGAACGCCGCGACCTTGCTGTTATACT
Organism: uncultured Clostridia bacterium; assembly: GCA_947627875.1. Lineage (GTDB taxonomy): Bacteria > Bacillota > Clostridia > Oscillospirales > Ruminococcaceae > Faeciplasma. The sequence goes on along the minus strand of CANQXS010000016.1, from coordinate 40,490 downwards.
CCCCGCTCGTATCCACTCTTAAATATCCCCTCTTTATAAACGAGGAGAAGTGCTCCATCATATAGAAGCAGCCGTTGCGCTTGAGCTCGCTGTTGCTGCCCGAAGCCTCTATCAGGCATTCGCCCTCGTCGAAAGCCCAGATCCCGTTCCAATAGAGATAGGCGTTGAGGTCCTCCTCGGTGAGCATATCTATGATTATCTCGGCGTTGGTGAAGTAGTCGCTCGAGCACCACTCCGTCTGCCACTTCTTATATTCGGGGTACTCCTCGCCTACGGCGGCAAAGGTCTCGGGCGTTGCGTCGGTGCCGTAAATATGGAAGCCTATCGTCTTCATAATGTCGGGGCGGGCTTCGATAAGAGGGTCGAGGTAGGGCTTGAGCTTGTCGAGCGAGCCGTTCATCACCTCGGTGCCGATTATCTCGGGTGCGCCGTCGCCGAATTCGCGCTCAAAGGCGTCGTATATCGCTATATACTGCTTCCAGTAGGCGGGATGGCAGTCGGTCTCCTCGGGTCCGAAATAAAAGCTCGCGTATTCCTCCGGCTCCTTCCAGGGCTGATAATCCCTTATCTGCCATTCGACTTCGTTTGCAAAACTGAAATAATCGACGGGTATGCCGGCGTCCTCGAAGTCTTTTATTACCTGAACGCAGTGCTCAGCGAAAACGTCGTACATAAACTCACCGTTTTCGTCCTTTTTGAGAACGTAATGCGCCTTTGTGCTGTCCTCGGAATCAACGGTAAACTCGCTGTAATCCTCGTTTATGACGTAAGCCCCGCAGTGGGTGATGAGAACGAGCGGGTCGACTCCGCGCTCAACGGCGGCGTCGTAAACGAGCTTGCAGTTTTCTATCGTGGTCGGACCGCTGTTGTCGGGCTTCGGGTAGATGAATCTCAGGATATTGAAGCCAGCCTCGGAAAACGTCCAGTCGTAGGCTTCCTCGGCGCCGCTGTTCTTTGTGAGGCGTTCGAGGTACCAGGTGTATGCCGCGCCGAAGCCGTCGATGGTCTGGTGGGTCTTTTTCATATCGATTTTAACGGTGCCGCCCGCGGCAAAGGAATTTGCGCAGAGGCAGACCGACAGCATAAGCGCCGAAATTACTGCGGCAAGCTTTTTCATACCGAATCTTCCTTTCAGGATTGATCATATAACTATATTTATACGATACAATAGCAAAAGGCGTTTGTCAATCACAATATTTTAATATCGTATAAATATTTTAATCTCGATTTGCGCGCGTATACCTGAACGGAACATATGCATTTTCTTCACTTGATATGGTTTTCGGAGAGCCGGATATTCATTTTATTGAGCCGAGGGATTTTTTTGCGCCTTGAAGCTTCTCGCTCCCCCGCTTGACAATTCCCCGCAAAAATGTATTATTATAGTAAATGACTGATTTTTCGGGAGGCTAATATGTACCGTCTTATGATAGTTGAAGACGACCTCGGGATCGCCGAGGCGGTCGCGGAGCAGGCGTCGGCTTGGGACTTCGAGGTCCGCGCGGTATCGGATTTTCGCGGAATTCTGCGGGAATTCGCCGAGTTTTCGCCCCATATCGTACTTTTGGATATCTCGCTGCCCTTCTACGACGGCTATTACTGGTGCGCGGAGATACGCAGGGCTTCAAAGGTCCCGATAATCTTCATCTCCTCCGCCTCTGACAATATGAATATTATTATGGCGATGAACCTCGGCGCCGACGATTTTATCGCCAAGCCCTTCGATATGAGCGTTCTTATGGCGAAGGTGCAGGCGCTTTTAAGGCGGACCTACGATTTTGCGGCGGGAGTTCCGGTTATAGAGCACCGAGGAGCGCTTTTGAATACCGCCGACGGGACCTTAATATTCAACGGAGAGCAGATATCGCTCACCCAGAACGAGCTGCGCATTCTCGCCTGCCTTATGGAGAACAAGGGGCGGACGGTAAGCCGCGAAAGGCTTATGGAGCGCCTCTGGAACACCGATTCCTTCGTAGACGAAAACACCCTGACCGTAAACGTGAACCGCTTAAGAAAGAAGCTCGACGCCGCCGGGCTCGAGGGATTCATCGCTACAAAATTCGGCGTGGGATATATTGTGGAGTGATTTTATGAAGCTGTTTTTCAGGTATCTTTACTTCCGCCGCAGGATAATTATCGCCTCGGCGGTGTTCATAACGGTGTTTGCGGTGTCGTTTTTGCTCTTTCGCCTGCCGGTAAAAGCCGTAGCATATCCGGCGCTTCTCTGCGCGATTATAGCCGCAGGGCTTATCGCGGCGGACTTTCGCAAAGCAGCAAAGAATCACCGCATATATGAGCTTGCGGCTCAGAATTCCGACGACCCGAATTCGGAGCTCCCCGAGCCCCGAAGCTTAGAAGCCGAGGATATGGGCGAGCTCGTGACCGCGCTTCGGAGCGATATGAAGGAATTAAGAGACCTTTCGGAGGCAAAATACCGCGACACCGTCGACTACTACACCGTATGGGTCCACCAGATAAAGACCCCGATAGCCTCGATGCGCCTCAGCCTTCAGAATGAGGACACTCCCCTTTCGCATAAGCTCTACGCCGAGCTTATGAGGATAGAAAGCTACGTTGAAATGGTACTCGCGTATCTGCGGCTCGACTCTGTTTCGAGCGACTACGTTTTTAAAGAATACCCCCTCGACGGTATAATAAAGCAGGCAGTGAAGCGGTTCGCCTCGGAATTTATTTTAAAGAAGATATCCCTCGAATACGGCGGGACGGATATTTCGGCAGTGACCGACGAAAAATGGCTTCGGTTTGTTATAGAGCAGCTCCTCTCGAATTCGCTCAAATATACCCGCGAGGGAAGCGTTAAAATCTATTTCAAAGAGCCGAAGACGCTCTGCATTGAGGACACCGGAATAGGGATAGCCCCCGAAGACCTGCCGAGGGTGTTCGAGAAGGGCTATACCGGCTGCAACGGCAGGCTCGACAGCCGTTCGAGCGGGCTCGGACTATATCTCTGCAAGAGGATATGCCGCAACCTCGGCGCCGATATAAGCATAGCCTCCGAAATAGGGAAGGGAACGGCGGTGTCGTTAAAGCTTGAGCAGTATGAGCTCGGCGCGGAGTAAATGTTACAAAAATGTAAGATTTCGGGCGGGAAATGTAAGCCGATTCGATTGCGGCGCATTTCCCGCTTGCGGTAAAATAGGTTCACCAAAAGTGAACGGAGGTAATTTTATGAGCATTCTTGAAGTGAGCGGCTTAAGAAAGGTATATTCGCCGCGCTTCGGAGGAAACAAGGTAGAGGCGCTGAAAAACGTCAATTTCAGCGTCGAGAGGGGCGAATACGCCGCGATAATGGGAGAATCAGGCTCGGGCAAGACCACCCTTCTGAATATTCTTGCCGCGCTCGACAAGCCGACGGGCGGCAGCGTTATCTTGGACGGCCTGAACCTCGCCAAAATAAAGGAATCGGCGATAGCGCAGTTTCGGCGGGACAATTTGGGATTCGTATTTCAGGAATTCAACCTTTTGGACACCTTTACTATCGAGGACAACATCTTTCTGCCGCTCGTCCTCGCGGGGACTCCCTACCGCGAAATGCAGGACAGGCTCCGCCCGATAGCCGCAAAGTTAGGCATACCCGGAATTTTGAAAAAATATCCCTACGAGGTCTCGGGCGGACAGAAGCAGCGCGCTGCTGTCGCGAGGGCGATGATAACCGACCCGAAGATAATCCTTGCCGACGAGCCAACAGGCGCGCTCGATTCCCGCTCGACCGACGAGCTTTTAAAGCTATTCTGCGACGTCAATATGCTCGGGCAGACTATCCTTATGGTAACTCATTCCGTAAAGGCGGCGAGCTCGGCGGGAAGAGTGCTGTTTATCAGGGACGGCGAGGTGTATCATCAGCTCTACCGAGGCGACGACACCCGCGAGCAGTTCTATCAGCGCATTTCGGACACTCTCACAATTCTTGCGACGGGCGGTGAGAGGGAATGAAGCTGAATTTATATCCGAAGCTCGCCTTCGACAGCATACGAAAGAATCGGCGGCTGTATATCCCATATATCCTGACCTGTATAGGAATGGTCGTGATGTATTACATCATCGGCTTTCTGAAATACTTTTCGGGTCTCGGAACGGTCCCGGGCGGCGAAATAATAAGCGAATTTCTCATGATGGGCGCGTTCGTCATCGCGATATTCGCGGGGATATTCCTTTTTTACACCAACTCCTTCCTGATACGCCGCAGAAAGAGGGAATTCGGGCTTTACAACATTCTCGGAATGGGCAAAAACGCCCTTACTCTGATAATCTTCTGGGAGACGGTAATAATCGCGGCGATATCCCTCGCGATAGGCATTCCCGCGGGGATAATCCTCTCGAAGCTCGCCGAGCTCTGCTTTGTCAACATTTTGCAGGGCGACGTAAACTATTCGCTCAACGTAGCACCTTCGGCGGTATTCTCTACGCTCGAGGTCTTCGGGATAATCTTCCTGCTGCTGTTTATAAGCTCGGTCCTAAAAACGAGGTTCTCGACCGCTATCTCGCTCGTGAGGTCTGAAAACGTCGGCGAAAAGCCCCCGAAGGCAAATTGGCTGCTCGGTATTCTCGGAATTGTCCTTTTGGGCGGGGCTTATTACATCGCCGTTGTGACCGAAAACCCCATCGCGGCAATATTCCTGTTCTTTGTTGCGGTAGTTATGGTAATAATCGGGACCTATCTTGTGATGATATCGGGGTCGGTGCTGCTATGCCGCATACTCCAGAAAAACAAGAGCTATTACTACCGCCCGAACCACTTTGTTTCGCTGAGCTCGATGGTATACAGAATGAAGCGCAACGGCGCGGGGCTCGCCTCTATCTGCATTCTTGCGACAATGGTGCTCGTTATGATATCCTCTACCGCGAGCCTCTATTACGGCAACGAAAACGCGCTTATGAGGCAGTACCCGAGGGAGATGGACACCTACTACTATATGAACAGCATAGAAGACTTGTCGGACGATAACATAGACCGGCTCCGCGAAAAGCTCAACGGCTACCACAGCGAACACGGTCTTGTGCCGCAGAACGTAATTGAGTGCCGGCAGATATGCGTCGCGGGATATTTGAAGAACGGCACGGTCGAGACCGACGTATCGCTGTTCGATACCTCTGAGATCAAGATCGTAGACGAAGGAATTACGGAGTTCATATTTTCCTCTCTCGAGGATTACAACCGCATTTACGGGACCGATTACAGCCTTAACGACGGCGAAGCGCTGATTTTTACGGTACACGGGGATTACGGCGGCGACACGGTTTCGTTCAACAACGGCAGGACGCTTAAAATCGTCGGCAGCGTAAAGGACTACAGCATCGACGTCGACGCTATGGTCTCGATAATCCCGTCGGTGGTGCTCGTTGTTCCAGACCTCGGAAAAGCCGTCGAAGGGCTCGACAGGCTCGCGACCTATAACGGCGACCCGATGCTCTCGTATCAGTGGGTATACTGCTTCGATATGGGGCTTGAGCCGGAGGAACAGATAGCCTACGGGGAGGACTTCTGTAGATTCTGCTATGATCTTCGCACCGAAAACTCCGACGACTTCGTCAGCATCACGGCTAATATCCGCGAGCTCGACCGCAGCGACTTTCTCACGCTCTACGGAGGGCTGTTCTTCTTGGGGCTGATGCTCTCGGCGGTGTTCATCTTCGCGGCGGTGCTGATAATCTACTACAAACAGATTTCGGAGGGCTACGAGGACAGATCGAGGTTCGAGATAATGAAAAAGGTCGGAATGACCGACCGCGACATAAGAAAGAGCATAAATTCGCAGCTTTTGACGGTGTTCTTCCTGCCGCTGGCTTTTGCGGCGCTTCACCTCGGCTTCGCCCTGCCGATAATAAGCAGGCTGCTCCTGCTCTTTAATCTTCGCAATATTCCTCTCTTCTACCTCGTTGCGGCGGGCTGCTTCGCAATCTTTGCGCTCTGCTATGCGCTCGTTTACAAGATAACCTCTCATTCCTACTATAAAATCGTAATAGGCGCCAAGGAGGGAAGGTCATGAAAAGGCTTATAGCGATAATGTTTGCAATTATAGCAGTATGCTGGCTCGCCGACCGCGCGGATAAAAAGGAGGACTGCGAAAAATGCTGAGGATACTTGCATTGATAGCCGCCGCGTTCATACTGCTATCCCGAGCGGGGCTCTGCCCGAGGATCAATAAAGACGCGGCGATACGCTGCTACGACGCGGTCATCTCGACTCTTTCAAAGCTCACGCTTACGCACGAGCCCTGGCTTTTGGGCGAGCGGGAGTTTTCGGATATGAGCGGCTGCTGCGGGGAATATTCCTGCGACGGCGCAGATCTCAACGGCAGCGACTTCGTATTCGGCAGTTCGTCGGTTTACGAAAAGAAAATAAAGCTCACAGCCAAAATCGAGACCTTTTCGGGCAGCGCGGAGATGTTTGTTATTATCTCGGGAGAAAAAAGCCTCTGCCGCTTCGATAAAAACGGCAAATTTGAAGGGACGTTTGTTTTCAGCGGTTCGAGCGGCGTCGCAGTAGACTACGACGGCTTCACGGGGAGCATAAAAATAACCTCGGAAGAGGCGGAATAAAAAACAGGCGGAGATATTCTCTCCGCCTTGTTTGTTATATGAAAAGTATTATACCGCTTCGACCTTGTCGAGAGCGCTGCCGCAGGCGTCGATGACGTTCTTTCCGCCGACGACGCATACTCCCGCCGCGCTGCAAATTTCGTCGAGCACGCGGCTGAAGCCTTCAAGCTGTTCAAACGTAGTCCCGAGGATCTCGCTGCGCTCGCGCTGAAGATCGGCGGGGGTGATCTTTGAGAAGTAGGCTTCGGCTGCCCTGTCGCCCTCGCTTCTCGGAGTTAAAACGGGCTCGATGGCGGCTATCGTGCTGATGATATACTTCTCGATGTCGCCCTTGCTCTCGCAGAAATCGCGGAGGACCTGACCCGCCTTATCAAAGCTCGTGAGCGACCTTGCGGGGCTCGGGTCGCGGTATGAGGTGAGGCTTACGCCGCCTCCCGCGCGGACGTTCATATGGGTGCCGTAGGCGCCGCCCTTTACCCTTATGTCGTTCCAGAGGTAATCATAGGTCAGGAACTGCGCCGCGACTCTTGCCGCGCCGGAGTATTCCGCGCCGACAACTCCTAAGTTTGAAGCCTTAACGGCGAAGCCTATTTCGGCGGGAATGACGAACCCTTCGCGGCTCACAGGCTTGGGCTGATATTTGATGTTTTCGCCCTTCTCGCCCTCCGAGAGCTTGGAAAGAAGCTCTTCGAGCCACTCGGCGTCGTATTCGCCGGTGTAGCCGACGGTGAGGTTGGATTTGGTGAAGACATGCTTTGCGATATCGGCAAGCTCGCGGCAGAACTCTTCGCCGTGCTCATTATAGCCGTTGTCGGCGTTCTGGAGGTCTCTGAGCATCGAGATGCCCTGGGTTGCCTCAATGACAAGACCCTTCGCGCTGCTCGCGGCGTTGGCGCGCATAGTGCCGTAGGAATCGCCGCGCATGGCTATCCTCTGCTCCATAGAAAGCCTGCTCTGGCGGAGGAGGTTATAGATGAGCTCCTTGTCAAGATAGTTCGAGCGGTTGAGTATCTCGTCGGTAAGGCGGACGGCGTCCTCCTTGCTGCTCTCAAGGAGAGCAATTCTCACGGTGATATAGGGCGAAGCCTCGGCGGTCTGCCCGCATTCGGCAAACACCTCGGTCGAGGCGTAGAATCTGCCGAGCTTACCCTGCAATTCGCCCGAGAGCTCGAGGACAGAGTAGTTCTCGGTAGCAGTCTGACCGATTACCGAAGCCATAAACGCGGCTTTTCCGAGCTTTTCGGCGGGAAGGTCGGAAAGCGGGAAGTAAAGGTTGAGGTAGATTATGCCGTTGGTCTCGAGCGGCTGATGCAAAACCGTAACGCCGCCTGCGGTGAGGACCTCCTGCGGGGTGGTCTCGCACTTTTCGGGGATATCCGAGACCGAAAGGCGGGGCAGGCATTTAAGCTGCTCTTCGGTGTCGGCTGCCTCCTGCCTGCTTCTTAAGAGCGCAAATTCGCTGATTATCCTCTCAATATCGCCGGCGCTGAGGTTCTTCTTTACCTCTTTGAGGCGGGCGGCTTCGGCGGCTCTCTTTTCTTCGCCGAGGGTCTTTGAGGGCAGCAGGCAGAGCTTTGCCCTGTGGTTATTGTTTAATAAGGTCTCTTCGAGGAGCTTTTCAAACCAGCCCTCGTCGATCTTCTTTCTTAAGGACGCGAACACAGCGTCGTTGCAGAGGTTCTGCGACGGGTCGCCGCCGTAGAGCCAGCTCTCGAGGGTGGTCATCGCGTATACAAGACCGCGCGGCATTCCGCCGAAGTCTTTTTCGCGGGTGGCGAATTCCATTCTGCTGAGGTTGCTGTGCAGAAGCTTTTTGTCCATACCCTTCGCCTGCTCCCTGAGGACCTTTTCGACGAGGGCGCGGATCTCGCCCTCCTTGGCGGGGTCGACGTTTCTTATAACAAGAGTCATGGCGTTCTGCTGAATGCCGTCCATAAGTCTTAGGCTTACGTCTTCGGCAAGACCTGCGTCTAAAAGCGCTTTAGTCAGCGGAGACTCGTTATAGTCGGCGAGAACGGAGGAGATAACGCTGAGCGCAAGGGTCTTTTCGGTCTCGCTGTAGTCTCCGACGACCCAGCCCTCGGCGAGTATCGCCTTTTTGGTGTCGTCCTCCTCGGCGCCTATTTCGTAATAGGCGGTCTTTTCCTCGGGGGATACGGGCTTCTGATAAGGGATATCCGCGTCGACGTCGAGCCTATCGTATTCGCAGAGGAAGGAATCGAGCTTGGAAAGAACCGCGTCGACGTCGATGGCGCCGTCGAGGATTATCCTTGCGTTGGAGGGGTGATAGAAGCGGCGGTGATTCGCAAGGTAATTTTCATAAGTCAGCTCGGGAATATGGTCGGGGTGTCCGCCCGATTCAAAGCCGTAGCAGTTATCGGGGAACAGAAGCTTCTGCAGCTCGAAGGAGAGAACGCTGTCGTAGGTGGCGTAAGCGCCCTTCATCTCGTTGTAAACAACGCCGTTGCACTTAAGCTCCCCCTCGGGGCTGTCGAGCTCGTAGTGCCAGCCCTCCTGCCTGAAGGCGTGAGGGTCCTTTATGCTGAGCGGGTGAAGCACGGCGTCCATATAGACGTCGATGAGATTCAGAAAGTCCTGCGGGTTGCGGGAGCAGACGGGATACATCGTTTTGTCGGGAAATGTGAACGCGTTGAGGAAAGTCGCCATAGAGCCCTTTATAAGCTCGACGAACGGCTCCTTAACGGGGTATTTTTCCGAGCCGTTGAGGACCGAGTGCTCGAGGATATGGAACACGCCGGTATGGTCGCTCGGAATGGTCTTGAAGGCTATCGCGAAGGTCTTGTTGTCGTCCTTGCGGTCGAGCCAGACGAGGTCCGCGCCGTTCTTTTCGTAGGTCATTCTGACGAGGCGCGCGCCTATTTCGGGCAGCTCCTGAACGTATTCCACCCTGAAGCCGCGTATAACATCGTTTTTCTGCATAATGCTTCTTCCTTTCTGTCGTAATATAATCGGACAGTATGATTATAGCGCAAATATTGAAAATAGTCAAGCAAATGCGGCAAGTGTAAGCCGAGCTTTTTTAATTAAGATATGCCGCCTGCCGGAGGGGAGAATATCGGCGGGCGCCGAGGCTTTTTGCTTCCATACCCCAAACCACGCATCTGATTGCAAAGCAATCAGATTGTCCTCAAGGAGGGGGCAGGGGCTTCACCCTGTCACCCGGTCGTTCACCGTTCGGCGAACGACACGACCCCTCCCCTCGAGGGGAGGGGTATAAAGCTCCTCGAAAGTGATTTCGAGGGCGGGAATTTGGTGCGGCTCTTTTGGGCGCGAAATGCGCAAATGCGGCGACAAAAGCTTGCACAAACCGTACTGCCTGCACGCCGCATAGTCGTTCGCTTCGCTCTCGACCCGAAAAGGTGCTTCGCTATTCTCGCCGTTTCCCTCTGTGACCCATTCGGCAAAAGCCTATGGGAAGGCGCGGCTACCGTAAGCGTTTTAAGGGGATTCCAAAGGGGGGGGAAATCGCAATCCCCCGTTTAACAAACTTAAAGACGTTTGCTTGTGTTTTAATCAATTTTGCCTACGAATCGGTAAAATATTTCGATTTCTTGTGTTCTGGTGCCGTCGGAATCTTTGACGGCTTCGTGTACGACTATTTTTTCGATGAGCATGTTGAGCATTTCGGCGGTCAGCTCCGTGGGCTCGGAGTATTGCTTGATTAGGGCAATCCACTTTTCAGCGTCGGCGGTTGTCTGCTTTTCAGATGCCAACTCCGTTTTAAGCCTATCAATCTTTTCAACTAATTCTTGCTGCTCAGCCTGATACTTCTGCGACAACATTTTAAAGTTGTACTCAGAATACGCTCAGATGTCCAGTCCTCATAGAGCTTAGCAAACAGTCTGTCTACCTCTGCCTTGCGCTTTTCTGCCTTGGCAAGTTCGGCAGACTGTTTCTTATGTGCTTTTGTGGATTCTTTGTCACTTGTCTTAAGCAGCCTGTTCAGAAGCTCTTTCTCATCAGTATGAGCCTGATAAATCCAATCCTGCAACCTTGCAAGAACGTAGGCGTAGAGCGTATCGTAACGAACATAATGCGCTGTGCATTGCCCTCCTGCCTTTCCAAGCTGACGGAACTTTGAACAGTTAAAGTACATCGTGGAGCCGTTCCTGTTTTTCTTACCGCAGTAACTCATTGACCAACCGCAATCTGCACATTTAAGCAGTCCTGCAAAAACCTGCGTAGTGCCAGACTTTGTACTTCTTCTTCGATTCGCAATCTGACCCTGCACCGTGTACCGCAAGGTCAAAAATCTTTTCGATTATCCAAGCTGTATCCGGGTCAAGCGAAGCTTATTATGCTCCTCGGGGTGTCTCATATAACCAAATGGAGCGATTGAAAAAGTACGTTCGCCTGCGACAAACTTCGCGTGAAAAGCAACTTTGAATTTGCGACTAACATTGCGTTGTAAAGTGAAAATTAAGAGAAATTCTATTTTTCTATTGACATTGTATTTAAAACGATATATACTAATATACAATATTAGATATAGTAATATTTAATATCGCATTTTCTATAAGGAGGTATAGATATGTTGAAAAATCTGTCGGTAAATCAAAATCAGTATGTCCAGACGAAAAAAGAAGAAATTTTAAACAGTACAACTCATTTCTCGGGTGCGGTTTTGGCTGTTGCGGGCGGGATACCGCTTATTATCAGCGCAGCTTCGACCGGCTCTGGTTTAGTAATTTTCAGCATGACGGCATACATTCTTTCTATTATAACTCTTTACAGCGTTTCAGGGTTTTACCACGCGGTCAGGCAGTCAAAATTAAAGCAAATCCTGCGCGTAGCCGATCATTGCACAATATATCTTCTGATACTCGGAACATATATTCCTTTCTCTCTCGTTGTAGTCGGCGGAAAGACGGGACTTGCGGTATGTATAACAAACGCGCTTTTGTCGGTTTTGGGAGTGGTACTGAATATAATCGATATGATCCGATTTGAAAAGGCTTCGATGGTCTTGTATATTCTGACCGGGTGGCTTGCAGTATTGGTCGCGCCTTCGGTATTCAGGGCGCTTTCGGTCGTGAGCCTGATATTTTTGGTCGCGGGCGGGCTGTCTTATACCGTCGGCATTCTTTTCTTCCGTAAAAACAAGCCCTATATGCACGTTGTCTGGCACTTCTTCGTCCTCGCCGGAAGTGTTTTGCAGTATTTGAGCATTTTCATGTATATGAAAGGTTGAACACTTTCGCACAGTGCTTGTAACATGTATAATTATTAAATCTTTCTTAATTTTTATGTACTTTCCTTGCCTCTCTGCCTTGAGAATGGTATAATTTTAAAAAATGCGAAAGGCGGAAATTATGGACTTTATTCAAATCTTGCAACGGTCGCTGAGCGGCTATGCTTTCGTTTTACCGACGGCGTTGCTGTATTTTTTCCTGCTTAGCAAGCGGAAAAAGACGCAATCTTGGTCACATATTGTCACGGCTCTTATTTTTCTCTATTACCTCATCGGCGTGTTCACGATGACTGGAATAGGTAAGCTGAAAGCGTTCTCGCCGAAGCTTGTTCTCATACCTTTTCGGGATATGATAAGTGGTCCTGTAGATACCGTGCTGAACGTTTTACTATTTGTGCCGCTCGGAATTTTGCTGCCGATAATGTACAAAAGCTTTAATAAGTTGAACAAAGTTGCCGTGCTCGTATTTATGCTGTCACTGACTATTGAGCTGATTCAGATGTTCGGTCACGGCGCAACCGACATCAACGATTTGATTACAAATACCGTCGGTGCTTGCTTGGGATTCGGAATTTATAAAATTGCCGAGAAAGCCGTAAATCGACGGTTTGATAAATTTAAAGCAAACAAAATAAACGACCTCGCGGAGATAGCGCTTTTTGCTGCGATTTCGCTGATAATTATGATTACGGTGCAGCCGATCGTCATTCACGAGCTTTTCGGGTTGGGGTGAAGAGATTCTTCCGAGCCTGTCGGATAATCCGAAAGCGAGACCTGTAAGTTTTTAGATGTTCATAACGCACAAATGAAAATACCAACGTATCAATTTGGCACGTTGGTATAATTTTTATTGGGAAAAAGAGGCAAAAGAATCGTTACTTCTTGCCGCTCGACTTCCCTCGGCAAACAAAGCGTTAAAACTTGCTTTTCGCTATCCCTCGGCGTTTCGGATTGCCTCGGTCGGCTCAAAGAGTTTTAATCGCGTTGTTGTACGATTGATTGCTCGCACTCTTGGACAAAACCCCGCGTGCATACGCCAAATTTTGTCCCGCGGCAGAATCTTGCTCTATAAAATCTGCTTTCCCCCCAGCCTCATTTTCCTTTACTCCCAATACCGCTGAAAGATTCAGAATTTCCGGAATCACACGTTTTTTGATTCTTAGCACTGGTGCACCGCAATCAAAAAGCAGCAAATCTTTTTGACAGACTTGCTGCTTCAAAGTGCCTAATTTGGTTGCCAATCAATTCTCAACTGCCGATTTACTCAACAGCCTCCGTCCTATAAACAAATTTCACCTGACCGTCCATGTCTTCGCTCGCGCCTGCAAAATTCTTATAGCGCAGCGTCACTTCTTTGGTCGCGCGGAATCTGCTCATAAGCCCATCGAGGTTGCCGCCCAAAGCGTCCACCAGCTTTTGGATTCCCTGCTCATTGAATTCATTCAGCCCGTCGGAAAGCTGCATCGAGCCGTCGCGAAGTTGGCTGATGCCGTCCGCCAGAGCCGGCGTTGCATTTTTCAGGTCGAGGATACCGCTGCTCAGCTCCGAAGCCCCGGCGGAAAGCCGGGAAGTGCCGGATTTCAGGTTATCCGTTCCCGCTTTTAAAGCATTTGCACCTGCCGCCGCGTCGGCAACGCCTGCCGTATAGCTTTGCAGACCGAGATAAAAAGTGTTGTAGCTGTCAAGGGAGGATTTAAGTGCAATGACCGATTTTGCGCCATCCGCAGCGGCGGCAAGTTGTGCCTGCACCTCGTCGGAAGCCATTTGTTCCGAGATAATCTTCTGAATCTGAAGCTCTGTCTGCTGTGCGATTGTCTGCCCCACGGCATCGCTTTGCATTTGTTCGCTCACATTTGCGGCAATGGTATCCTGAATCTGTTGAGTTGCCTTTTGCGTGTCTACCCCCGCCTGAATCTGCCGGAGTATCTGCTCAGACTGCATTTGCTGTTCTATCGCAGCTCCGATTTTCTCCTGTGTCCCTTGATCGATCTGACCGGCAGCAACAGCGGCATCATAAGACGCTGTATCCATATGTAAAACAGACTGAATGACCTGCTCTGCTACGGTATTCCGAACGACTTCGGTCACCTGCAATGTCACTTCCTCTTTGACGGCTGCTGCGACCTGTGCGGTGACTTCCTCCTGAACGGCCGCCATGACCTGCTGTGTAATCACGTCTCTCTGTGCTTCCACGGCTGCTGTTACTTGGTTCAGTGCCTGCTCATATACGGTGTTTTCGTCCAGCGACGCAATAACCCCGTTCAAAACTTCTGCATAATTCCCGGTTGTCAGGGTCGGAACATCCAGTCCTGCGGCTGCGAGCTGGGTGTTCGCCGTGGAGAGCAGCGTGTCAAATACCTGTTTCGCGCCGCCGTTTAATACGTCGTTACTTGCGGTCAAAGTATTCAGTCCCTCGCTCAGCTGCGCAGTGCCTGCCTGAAGCTCTTCGGCACCCGAATCAAGGCTCTCGGCGCCGCTTTTAAGATTATCCGATCCGTCAGCAAGCTGATCTATACCCGCCGCCAGATCGCCTGATTTTTCAAACAATTCGTTGAGCCCGTCATAAAGCTGCGAAGAGCCGTCCAAAAGCTGAGCCATAGCGCTCGGCAGCTGCCCGACAGAATCGCTCAACTTGGTTATTGAACCGAATTTGTCCGTATCAAGACTGTTGAAAAGCTCGTTTGTGGCAACGGTCACGGTATTGCCGAGCTTAAAGTCCTTTGCGTCTGCGGATATTTCGACATAATCGGGAATTTTCAGCTTATCTTCGGATATTGCAAGATTTTCCTTAAGTCCCGGGAAAGCCGTTCCGATAACGACGGTGCGACCGCCGTCGTTTATGAGCTTGCCGTTTTGGACAGTAACGTTTGTGAACACGTCGTCGTCTAAGATAACGCAGCTCAGCATCGCAAACGGGACATAGATTTTTTCCTGTTTGCCGTCGATTTCCACGGTTTCGTACTGCTTGTTTTTATAGTCAAAGCGAATCGTCACTCTGCCGCTCTTTCCGACCAGATCGCTTGCCGAGATTGGCTCTCCGTCGAGCGTATATGTAACGCTCATGTCAACGGGAAGATCTTTTTCGGTGCTGCCCTGATAGTAAATATCGCCGCCCTCGGCGTTCCAAATCATCTCGCCGCCGTTTACGGAATACGACTCATCGCCCTTGACATTTTCTATATCCGTAAGCTCCGATTTATCGCTCAACGTATCGCTGTCAAGGGAGTTTTTGAGCCAATCGCTGACAATGATTTTTTCAGCCGAGCCGTCGGCGCCAGCAAGGACATAAACGGTTTCGTCTTTGGATATGTCGACGCTCGCTTCATCTTCGGCGACGACAGTTTCGGCTGCGGTTTCTTCTTGATTTTCGGCTTCATCTCCGTCGGAATTTATGGCGAAAGCAGTCGCCGTTATGCCGCTCGCCGCCAAAATCACACAAAGGCAGAGCGCGATGATTTTCATAGAAATTTTTTTCATTTCAAAACTACCTCCTGTTCGGTATTGTTTTTCTTTTTCATTCCGAGCGTGGTCGCGCAAATGACCCTGTCAAGCAGCATAAGAAGCGAGGGAAGGATCAAAATCACGCAGAGCATACTGACTAACGCGCCGCGGGCAAGAAGCATACAGATCGAGCTTATCATATCGATTTTTGAGTAGAGCGCAACGCCGAATGTGGCGGCGAACAGCCCCATGCCCGAAACGATTATGGATGGAATCGACGATGCGAGCGCGGTCGTTACCGCTTCTTTCTTATCCGCCCCGCGTGAGCGTTCCGACTTGTACCTCGTAGTCATCAAAATGGCGTAGTCCACGGTCGCGCCAAGCTGGATAGTGCTTATACATATCGGTGCGATAAACGGCAGGCTTTGCCCGAGGTAATGCGGAAGCCCGAGGTTAATGAAAATCGCAAGTTCAATAACGGAGATCAGAATAAACGGCAGAGAAACGCTGCGTTCCACCAAGGCGATGATGAGAAAAATCGCGACGATTGAAATAGCGTTGACGACCTCAAAATCGTGGGAGGTGACGTCTATCATATCCTTCATGCAGGGCGCTTCTCCGATGAGCATTCCTGTAGGGTCGTATTTTTTCAGAATGGCATTTAAAGCTTCGATTTGCGCGCCGACTTCATCGCTTGCCACGGGATACTCGGAGTTAAGGAGCAGCAGCTCCCATTTGTCGCTCTTCAAAAGACCCGTAACCGATTCGGGCAGTATCTCCTCCGGCACGCGCGGACCGATAACCGATTCAAGTCCCAGCACATATTTTACACCGTCTACCTGCTCCATTTCGTCCGTCATTTCACGAACGGATTTGGGCGAAAGATTTTTGTCGATAAGGAGCATGTGCGTCGAGGCGATGTCAAAATCCTCCGACAGCTTGCTGTTTGCAATCACATATTCCATATCGTCGGGCAGGGACTTTGCCAGATTGTAATATGTTTCGTCGTTGGTTTTGTTATATCCGTAAAGCGCGGGCGGGATCAGCAGAACAAACAGGCAGAGAAAAATCGGGAAAGCCTTTACCGTTCCGCCTGCAAAACGGCGCATATTCGGAATGAGTGAGCGGTGTTTTGCCTTCTGAAGCGGTTTATCCAGTATAAGTATCATAGCCGGCAGAACGGTAACGCAGCCCAATACGCCCAGAACAACGCCTTTCGCCATCACGATTCCGAGGTCGCGTCCGAGGGTGAAGGACATAAAGCAAAGGGCGATAAATCCCGCGACGGTAGTTATCGAGCTTCCTACAATGGAAGTCAGCGTTTTTTGAATCGCGCTTGCCATAGCTTCCCTATGGTCGGTTTGTTTGGTAAGCTGTTCATTGTAGCTGTGCCATAAAAAGATGGAATAATCCATAGTCACGGCAAGCTGTAAAACGGCGGAAAGTGCCTTTGTGATATATGAAATCTCTCCAAGGAAATAGTTGCTGCCGAGATTTATCAGAATCATCATGCCGATGCTCAGAAGAAATACAAACGGCGTAAGCCAGTTGTCCAAAAGAAGCAGCATGACTAAAAGCGCGAGCGCGACTGCAATTCCCACATAGATAGGCTCTTCCCGTTCGCATAGGTCTTTTAAATCCACCACCATTGCGGTAAGCCCCGACAGGAAACACTGTTTTCCCGCGATTTCGCGAATCTGACGCACCGCGTCCATGGTGACGTCGGAGGATGTGGAGCCGTCAAAGAACAGAGCCATCATGGTGGCATTTTCCGTATTGAATTCTTTATAGATCTTGTCGGGCAGCAGCTCCATCGGGACGGAAATATCGGCAAAAGAGTCGTACCACAGAACGGTATCCACATGATCGACCTGCTCGATCTGCTCCTTCAGCGCCGCAACGTCCTTTTCCGGCATATCTTCCACAATCAAAAACGCGAAAGCGCCCTTGTCGAAGTCCTCTAAGAGTTCATTTTGCCCGATAACGGTTTCCATATCCTCGGGCAGATATGTAAGCATATCATAGTTGATTCGCGTTCCCATAATCCCCAAAACCGAGGGAATCATGAGTAAAAGTGCCAGAATCAGAATCGGTATTCTGAATTTTACGACCGCTTTTGAAAATTTCATGCTTTCACCTTTCCTTTCCGTCAAAGTCAATGTCAATGATGTCCGTTTCGATGATGTCGGGTGCCTGATTTTTGACAATTAAAACGGTGCTGATAACCGTAGACAGGTTCAGAATGCCCTCCGAAAGAAGCGTGAGCCCGAGTATAACGGCCATCAGCTCGGAGCCTGTCACAGAATCAAAAATCAGGAATACTCCGATCACCCCTGTCACAATCGCAAGAGCTAAAATCAGCCACCAGCTTTTGATGCCGAACTGTTTTGAATCGAGAGCTATCCGAATTTTGAACAGTCCGTCAAGCAGAATGGAAATGCCGATGGCTACGCAGATAAACGCCATCAGGTTCTCGGGATTAAACAGAACTATCACCCCAAGAATCATCATCAGTATTCCGAATTCCAAATCAAACTGAAACGCCAATCGGTACAGGTCCTTTGAAAAATATCCGATCAGTCTGACAATGCCGAAGAGGATCATCGAGATACCGATACAAATTCCGATAATTTTCGCCGAAATTTCGGACATAGCGATAAACAAAACGCCTGCCAAGCAAAACAGGACAGACATAACGATGTATCCGATCTTAGCAATTCTCATCGGCGTTACCGAGCGCATCTTCATACAAAAGCCTCCTTTGCTCGTTTGTTTATATTATATCTTGCTCGTTTGTTTATATTATATCCTTCGCGTTTTGATTTGCATACGGACAAAAAAAGTCCCGTGTCCGATAATCAAACACGGGATATAAAAA
Source organism: uncultured Clostridia bacterium (assembly GCA_947627875.1). GTDB lineage: Bacteria > Bacillota > Clostridia > Oscillospirales > Ruminococcaceae > Faeciplasma. Next base: position 22,398 of record CANQXS010000016.1, on the reverse strand, counting down.
TGACCGATTTTTAGGCAAACGGCTGCATTTGTCTGTTTATTCTTCCACGCAGCGCAGTATCATCTCCTCAATCATTCCTTTTTTGATCTCCGTCAAACGCAAAAGCATGCCCCGAATATCATCGTTCATATCGTTTTTCAGCCATCTTGAGAAGAGCCCGAAAGCAAGACCTGACAGATACTCTTTTACGATGAAAAGGTCGCTTTCCCGAACACTTTTCCCCTGAAGGACAGATGTAACATAGGCATTGACCGTGTGATCGCAGACTTTCCATAAGTACATCTCATAAATTTCCCGATTTGCCGAGTGATAAATATGCAGCACCGCGCGCTTTTTCGCAAGCGCAAGCGTGATCGCCGCCTCCAGGCAGTCCTCAAATTTTTCTATTGTGGGATAGGACTGAATGATCTCGGCGGCGTCCTCCTCGACAATACTTTCAATAAGCTTCGGCATATCCTCGAAATAGTAGTAAAAGGTATTGCGATTTACTCCGCAGTCCGCAACAATATCTTTCACCGTGATTTTGGACAGCGGCCGTTCCGTCAGCAGTTTCAGAAAGGACTCCTGAATTGCTTTCTTCGTAAAGTTTGACATGGCTAATCTCCTAAGAGCGTTATAGTTACATAATACGTTGATGTATGATGTATTATACCACAAAGGACACCGAGGTGCAAGAGCGTTTTGAAACTGAGCACAGGGCGATCAGCAAATCCGCAGTAGAGCTAAACGATCAGCGGACGGTACAAAGCGGAGGCTCTGATTATGGATTTTTGGCTTATATAGTAGCATATAGAATTAGCGCCTGCACATTTCCGAAAGAAGGCGCCGGATTGATTGGATTGTTTTACTTTGATTGTAAGCGTGGGAATGGGTAAGGGTCTTTAAGTGCGGGGAGCATCCTCTCGGGCGTGTCTTTTCGCATCACTTTTCTGCACGAGCAGAAAAGTGACGGAGCCCTCCCCCATTGGGGGAGGGAGGAGAAGGAGGGGGAAAACGGCGTTAGGGTTTCCCCGATTGACAACCCGCGGAATTTAATATATAATGTAGAAAAACGAAAGCAACGCAAAGGAGCCGATATTATGGACAGCAATACCGCCTCGGTTTACGGCGAAATTCTCCGTGAAGAGCTCGTTCCGGCTATGGGCTGCACAGAACCGATAGCCGTGGCGTATTCCGCCGCCCTCGCAAGAAGCGTTCTCGGCGCGATTCCCGACTCAGTTATCCTAAAAGTAAGCGGGAACATAATCAAAAACGTAAAAAGCGTGATAGTCCCCCACACCGGCTCGCGGAAGGGTCTTGCCACCGCCGTCGCCGCGGGGATTTGCTTCGGAAAAGAGGATAAAGAGCTCGAAGTCCTCTCGGAAGCCTCGGAGGAAGACATCGAAAAGCTCGACAAATATCTCCTGACAGCCTCTATAACCGTCGAACGCTCGGATTCCGACTGCGCGTTCGATATCCAAACCGAAGTGCGCCTCGGGGAAAGCTCGGCCTTCGTCCGCATAGCGGGGCACCACACAAACGTAATAAGAATCGAAAAGAACGGCGGCGTTATCTTCGAGAAGCCCTTTACCGACCAAAACATACGCAAATCCGAGAGCCGAAAGCTCCTGAACATCAAGGACATCGTAGACTATGCCGACAGCGTTGACGCCGAGGAGATAAAAGACGTCCTCGAACGGCAGATAAGCTGCAATATGCGCATCGCCGAGGAGGGAATGAGGGGGAGCTACGGCGCGGGGATAGGCAAGATTCTGCTCCGCTCCTACGGCAACAGCGTTCAGAACCGTGCTAAAGCCTGGGCGGCCGCCGGCTCGGACGCTCGAATGAACGGCTGCGAGCTACCGGTTGTCATAAACTCGGGAAGCGGCAACCAAGGAATGACCGCTTCGATACCCGTTATCATTTACGCGCGCGAATGCTGCGTCTCTCAGGAGCTTCTGCTTCGGGCGCTTATCGTTTCAAACCTCGTGACGATCCACCTTAAGGACGGGATCGGCAGCCTTTCGGCTTACTGCGGAGCGACAAGCGCGGGAGCCGGCGCCGGCGCGGGGATATGCTATCTCTACGGCGGGAAATACGAGCAGATCGCCCACACCGTTGTAAACACCCTCGCGATAAATTCGGGAATGATATGCGACGGCGCAAAGGCAAGCTGTGCGGCAAAAATCGCCTCGGCGGTAGAGGCAGGGCTCCTCGGCTGGCAGATGACCCAGCACGACAGCGAATTCCGCGGCGGCGACGGAATAATCGCGAAGGGCGTTGAAGACACGATAGAAGCCGTAAGCAGCCTTGCGCGCGACGGAATGCGCACCACCGACGCCGAGATCCTTCGGCTTATGCTTCAGAACTGAACAAAAAATCTCGGGGCTTCCCTTTTATCGGAAGCCCCGCTTTTTTATTCGACCGTGACCTTTATCTTTACTTCCTCTTTGCCCTCGGGGAAGTCCTGAGCGCTCGACATCGTGAATATCGGCACTCCGCCCGCGCCGAAATGAACTCTTCTTATGCCCGGACCTATCGCCCTGCTCTCGGGAGAAGTAACGCCGTGGTAGGTGATATAGGTGTCGCCGTATTCGTCGGTGAAGAAGGCGTTATGACCGCAGCCGTATTCGCCCGCAACGAAGTTGGAAGCGAGCGACGGCGCGCCGGGGATATCCCAGTTTGAGACGTCGCAGAGATCGTCGTTTACATCGGCGGTCAGAACGCCGACGACGTAGGTCTGACCCCTCGCGTCGCCGCCGGAATAGGCAAGATAAACCTTGTCGTCGGTGACGAGAGCGTAAGGACCTTCGTTGTTGTCGGTCCCGTTGTTGTTTTCCCAGCCGTAAACGGGGCGCGTGAGAAGCTGCGGGAAGGTCTTGAGCTGCCAGGGCTTATCGGGGTCGGTCTCGGCTATCATAAGCATCGAACCGCTGTCGGTCCCCGCCCAGGTCCTGAACGACCATACTACATAACTCCTTCCGCCCGCGTCGAAGCAGTTCATATCAAGGGTGATGCCGTTCTTGCCGTCGCCGAGGGGATTCTCGCCGAGGTTTCTGCCGTCGGGCATAACGCACCTGCGCGGTATGCTCCAAGCCTCGGGGTCGAGCAGGTCGCCGCCGTCCTCAAGGGTCATGACGTAGCACTGCGGGTCGAAGCCGGTGCCGACGGTAAGCGCGCAGAAAATTCGCATCTTTCCGCCGACGATATGAAATTCCGGCGCCCAGAAGGTGTTTTTGAAAATTGTCGTGTCCGCCGAGAGAATTACGCTGCGCCTTACGCCCTCCTCGAAAAGAGCTTCGGGGGTGTCGGCTTCTCTGATTTCAAACGAGGTGTCGCCGTTGGCGTCGTTGGTGGCTATCCAGTAGTATTTGCCGTTGTAATAGGTTATGACCGGATCGCCCCAAGGGTGGTTCTCGACGGGAAAATCAAACCGCCTGACGGCTATTCTGCCCTTTACGGTGTATTTTCCGGGCTTCGTGAAGTCAACGCCGTCGAGGTTCCAGACGATATGCTTGTTATGGACCGAGCCGTCGGTATAGGTCACTGCGGCGGTAACGGCTTCGAGCTCCTCGCGGGTGCTTACGGTCACTTCCTTCGGGACCTCGACCGATTCAAACTCGACGGTTATGTTGCCGTCGATGAGCGCCTGCGCGACGCTGTCGGGAATGGGGATAGAAACCGCGCTCTCGATAAAATCGAGGCTCTCGGAAGGCTCAAACGCCTCGGAGGCGGCGCTCTTTTTGGATTCCTCCCTGCCGGTGTAGCGGCTCTTTGTGACCTCGGGCTCCGAAAACTCCGCGAAGTCTTTAGTAGTCCAGCGGACGTAGTTGCCGGTCTCGCGCTGAGGAAAATCGCCGTTTCCGAGGTTGGTGCGCTTTATCTCCTTGGCGGTGATGATGTATTCGTCGCCGAGCCTGATTATCTCAATGTCCTTCGCGCCCATCGAAACTATGCCGTTTTCCTCGCTGAATTCGCATTTCGGGAAGAGCTTGCCGTAGTTGCGGTAGAGCGGCTGAACGTTCTTTCCCGAACCGTCGACGACGGCGAAGTGGACGCTGTGTCCCAGAAATTCCGAGTAGTCGGCGGCGGCTTTGCGGGTATAGGCGATTATTCGGCAGCCCGAGGCGGAGAGCTCATCCGGCTTTTCTGCCCCGCAGGACGACGTGAACATCATCGCCCCGCAGACAAACGCGGTCATAAGTTTTTTCATAAATTTCTCCTTTCGGTATATCAGTAGTCATCCAAAAACGAGTGCTCCCCGCCGCCGTATTTCAGCCCCGGGAAGGTCTCGGTGCAGACGGCATGGATACTGTTAAAGATGCTCTTTTCAACGTTGGGGTTATCCTTTTTGAGGCTTTTTATCAGCGCCTTTACCTCTTGGCGCTTCGAGTCGCCCACACCGTCGCCGCTTTCGTGGATCCTCTCGGTGAACCGGCAGGCGCACTGCAAAAACTCGAGACCGTTATATCGCTTCCAGGCGATTATATCCTCCTCGCGAATGCAGTAGAGCGGGCGGATAAGCTCCATTCCCTCAAAATTGCGGCTTCTGAGCTTCGGCATCATTCCCTGAAGCTGAGAGCTGTAGAGCATTCCGAGGAGAGCGGTCTCGATAACGTCGTTCATATGATGACCGAGGGCAATTTTATTGCAGCCGCGTATCTTTGCGTTGTTGTAAAGATATCCCCTTCTCATTCTCGCGCAGAGATAGCAGGGAGATTCCTCGACTCTGTCCGCGACGGCGAATATGTTGCTCTCAAAAATCTCTATCGGGATATTGAGGAGCGCGGCGTTGTCCTCGATTTTGCGGCGGTTGGCGGGGTTATAACCCGGGTCCATAACGAGATATATAAGCTCGAACGGGACCTCGCTGAACCGCTGGAGCATCTGCATAAGCTTCGCCATAAGCATCGAATCCTTGCCGCCCGAGATGCAAACCGCTATGCGGTCGCCCTCCGAGATGAGCTTATAGCGCTTCACCGCCTCGATAAAAGGCGCCCAAAGCCCGCCTCGGTATTTTTTAACTATGCTTCTCTCAATAAGCTGATAAGGCTTTAATTCCCTGCTCATTTCATTCCACCGATACCCGTTTATTCCTCTTCCGGTCCGAAGCTCTCCATTATCTTCATTGCCGCGCGTATGCCGTCGACCGCAGCCGACATTATCCCGCCGGCATAGCCCGCTCCCTCGCCGCAGGGATAAAGATTCGATATTCCGAGAGCGGTCCCGCTCTCGCCCCGCGTTATCCTTACGGGCGACGAAGTCCTCGTTTCGGGGGCGGTGAGAACGGCTCCTTCGTCTTTGAAGCAGTTCATCATCTTTGAGAACTTCCCGAGCCCTTCGCGCATCATATCCGCAACGAAATCCGGCAGGACCTTTGTTATATCCGCCTCGGCTATCCCCGGGCGGTATGAAGGCAGGACCGACATTTTATGCTTTTTTCCGTTTAAAAGCTCGCCTACGGTCATCGCGGGAGCGCGGTATCCTCCGGTGAGGCTGTAGGCTCTCTTTTCTATCTTCGAGGCAAACTCCGCCCCTCCGAGAGGCCCGTTCGGGAAATCAGCCCTATCGACCGAGACTACGAGCGCCGAGTTTGCGTTTTCGCCCGAGCGCGAAAACTCGCTCATTCCGTTGGTCACTACCCCGCCGCGCTCGCTCGCTGCCGCCACGACCTGCCCTCCGGGGCACATGCAGAAGGTATATACCGCCCTGCCGTCGGGTCGGCGGTGAGAAAGCTGGTATTCCCCCTTCGGCAGCCCGAGCTCTGCCGAGGCTCCGCCGTAGAGACTGTAATCGACGTCAGACTGCCTGTGCTCTATCCTTGCGCCGACCGAAAACGCCTTCGGCTCGATGCATACGCCGTTTTTAAGGAGCATTTCAAAGGTATCCCTCGCGGAATGACCTATCGCGACGACGAGCGCCGAGGGCTTGAGCTCGCTCCCTCCCGAAAAGACCTTTTCGACCTCGCCGTTTTTGACCGATATTCCGTCGAGGCGGCTGAGGAATCTGACCTCTCCGCCGTTTTCTATGATCTTATTCCTTATGTTTTTGACGACGCCGCGGAGCCTGTCCGTCCCGATATGGGGCTTCGCAAGATAGAGTATCTCCTCGGGAGCTCCCATCTCGGCGAACCTTCGCAAAACATATCTGCAGAGCGGGTCGTTTATGCGGGTAGTGAGCTTGCCGTCGGAAAAAGTCCCCGCGCCGCCCTCGCCGAACTGAACGTTGGTCTCGGTATCCGGCTCGCCGCCGCTCCAGAAAGCGTTTACCCTCTCGGTGCGGGTATCAACGTCGGCACCGCGCTCCAAAACTATCGGCTTGTAGCCGTATTCGCTGAGCATAAGCGCGCAGAACATCCCCGCAGGACCGAACCCCGCGATTATCGGTCTGCCCTCTCTTTTGTTTTTCGAGATCTCGGGCTTCGGCTCAGATTCTTCAAAATATCTGACGTCTTTGTTTTTGGCGGCTGTTCTTTCCTCAAGCTCCTTCGAGCTCAGCCTGAGCATTACCGAGCACACCGAGCGAATATCATCGCGCTTTCTCGCGTCGAGGGAAATTTTATATATTCCCGCGCCCTCGACCTCGGCGGAATCAAGCCTTAAAAGCCCTATAGCGCGGGAAATTATCTCCTCTTCTGAGGAGCCTGTTTTGCAGCGGATATTTGAAACTATTACCGGCATTACCGCACCTCGCTTTACAAAAAGCGGGACGAAGGCTGTTGCCCCCGCCCTGCTCAGATATCAAAGGCTTCAGCCGTTTTCTTCTTCCCCGTCGCCCGCGTCAAAATTCTCGACCGGCTCTTCAACGACCATTTCGCCGTTCACGAGCATCTGATTCAAGCCGCAGGACCAGACGTTAGAATGCCCCGGGGCATAAATAGATACCGAAAGCATTCGCTGCCCTTCAAACGGACCGTAGTTCATAGCGTCTATCTGACCGACGAAGCTCGTCGTGTCGAGAGTGTCTATAACTTCCTCGGGTCCTACTACCTCTACCGTCAGCCTTTCCATCTCGATGACCATATCGCAATCGGAGAAGCCGTTGATTATATGGATCTGCCTGTTGGGAATGGTGAACCTCTTGACGGCATACCCCTCGAGGTCAAACCTGACCTCGACCTGCTCTATTCCCGAGATGTTCGTATAATAGCTGCTCAGCGGTATTTCAAAGGTTTCGATATATCCCGGTCTGATATTTCTTACGTCTATCGTCCCGAGGGTTATGCCCTCTAAGCTCTCTATCATCTTGTTTTCGCTCCTGACGACGATGCTCTCGGTCGAAAGGGTGTAGTGAATGGAGCTGAGGTCTATCATATCGCTGTAGCCCGTAAGAGCTATCGTGAGCGGGAGAGATTTTGTATAAAACACGGGGATATAAACGCTGAAATCGTCGCTGCTGTAGCTTATCTTCTGGTTTTTAAAGACTGCGCTGCCGCTGTAGAGGTCTACCGACGACGGCGTGAGCTCGACGGATTCGTTCAGGCTCTCCTGCGGCTCAAGCGTAAGAACGCAGGAAGTAACGCGGTCGATATAGTCCTGCGGACCGTATATCGTGATGCTCGAAGGGTTTATCTCTATCTCTTCGGGGTCGAGGGCATAGCCCGCCGCGGGGCGTATCCCGCTGAGACTGACTCTGAGCGAGCCGTCTTCGACCGAAAGAGTTTTAGACGCGGTTATGTCGAAATCGGCATGCACCGTCTGGGGGAACATATCCTTAACGTTGAGCGGCGCGCCTGAGGAATCCGTTGCGACGAGGGGGATATTATAGGCTCCCGAGCTTCTGACCGAAGTCAGATCGAGCGCTATATGGATATCTTCGGCGGTGTATTTGCTTATGAGGTCGCGCCTGCCGGTGAAGGTGATATCAACGGTATCGTAGTCTTTTTCGATTATCGAGAGCCCCGCGAGGTCGGCATAAGAGCCTTCGAGCGAAACATCGATAGGAACGTCGTGAAGCGTTACGTCGACGTCGGGAAAAGCGGTAAGCGAAAGTACCGTCCAGATAATGACCGAGCTCAGCGCCGATATCACCATAAGGATAAGGCTGCCTCGGCGAGCGCTACTTTTCTTTTCTTCTGCCATTTTTGCGCTCCTTCCCGGATTTGAGTATTCCTGTTATGGTTATGTTGTGGCTTGCCTCGGGTATAAGCTTTGCGCGGAGATAGTTTATAAGGCTGTCTTTGGTATAGCCCCTTGTGAGCTCGCCGTTCTCGGCGACGGATACCGTTCCGGTCTCTTCGGAAACGACGATTATAAGCGCGTCGGAATTTTCGCTCATTCCTATCGCGGCGCGGTGGCGCGAGCCGAGCTGCTTGTTTATCAGCTCCTCCTTTTGGGGGGTCGGCAGGAAGCAGCCCGCCGCTATTATCCTCGCGTTGCGGATAACGACTGCGCCGTCATGAAGCGGGGTCTTCGGGAAGAAGATGCTCCCGAGAGTGGGAACGCTCGGAATGCAGTCCATAACCGTTCCGTTCTCTATCTGCTCGCCGAGGCGGTTGGTGCGCTCTATAACTATAAGCGCGCCGGTCTTTGTCTCCGAGAGCTGCCTGACGGCCTCGCCGATAACGTCGATGGTGTCTGCCCAGTTCTGAGTAACATTGTCTGCGCGGTAGCCGGAATTAAATACCGATTTTACATTCGCCCGCCCGACCCTTTCGAGGATTCTTCTGAGCTCGGGCTGAAAGACTATTACTATCGCTATCAGTCCGACCTGCAAGAAGTTCTGAAGGAGGTAAGAGATGACTCTGAGGTTCAAAACGTAAGGGGAGGCGATAGCGTAGACCAAAAGGATTATCAGTATACCGGTGATGAGCTGCTGAGCCTTAGTTTCGCGGACTACCTTGAAGCCTTTATATATGATAAACGCCAACAGCAGCATATCTATCACGTCGAAAAACTGTATCGACGTGATGACGCTTGCTATTCGCGAAAATATATCCGACATTGTTTCTATTGCCGTCTCCAACTCGATTTCCCCTTCCGCGCCGGCGCTATTTTACAGACATATTTATTGTAACAGCATTTACAAAAAATTTCAATAGGTCAGACCCCAGTTTTGCAAATTTTTTTCAGGGAATTTATCAGCGCGTAAACGTCCTTTTCGGAGCTGAACGCCGAGGGCGAAAACCTTACCGTCCCGTCGGGAAGGGTCCCGAGGGTCTTATGGGCAAGAAACGCGCAGTGGAGCCCTCCCCTCAGCGCAAATCCCTGCTCCGAAAGCGCATTCGAGAGCGCCGGCGCGGGTATCCCTTCTATGTTGAACGACACTATCGGAACGAAGCGCTCTCCCCTGCGGTATACCTTTGCGCCGTCTATTGTTTTAAGCCCGTCGATGAGTATATCGCAGAGCTCCTCCTCGTGGGCGCGTATCCTCTGCATTCCCATAGTCTCGACGTATTTTATCCCCTGACCGAGCCCGAGTATGCCGACGGTGTTTACGGTCCCGCTTTCGAGGCGCTCCGGCATAAAGCCGGTCTGCTCGAGCTCGCCCGAAGTAGCGCCGGTCCCGCCCTCGATAACCGTTTTAAGCGCATACTTCCCGTCCGAGATCAAGAGCCCCGTCCCCGTGGGACCGTAGAGCCCCTTATGCCCCGCGGTGCAGAGAAAATTCATTCCGTCGCCGAGGCTGATAGGAACGGTCCCGCAGGCCTGGGCGCCGTCGACGATAAAACAGACCCCCTCGCTGCGGCACATTTCGGCTATTTTCCTTATGGGATTCACCCTGCCGGTAACGTTCGAGGCGGCGGTGCATATAACGCATTTAACGCCGGAGGTTATCTCGGCGCGGAAGTTTTTTACCGTTTCTTCGTCGGAGCGCCCTATCGCCGCAACGCTTATCCTCGCGCCCTGCTTTGAAAGCGCATAGGCGGGGCGAGCGACGGAGTTGTGCTCCATCGAGGATATGACCGCCCTGTCGCCGGGGCGGATTATCCCCTTTATGGCAAGGTTGAGCGCGTGGGTGCAGTTCTGGGTAAAAACGGTGTTCTCGGGCTCTGCCGAAAACATCTTCGCGGCGGCTGCCCTGACCTCGTATACCTTCGCCCCCGCGTTCACCGAAAAGCTGTGACCTCCCCTGCCCGGGTTGCCGCCCGCCTTTTCAACGGCGGTCTTTACCGCCTCGGCGACCGAAGGCGGCTTCGGGAAGGTTGTAGCGGCGTTGTCGAAATAAACCTGTCTCATAGTTATCTGCCTCTTTCCACTGTCTGTTTGCCCGATGTCTTTATCCCGCTGCGCTCGAGTATTCCGGTTATGAGCTGCGGGTCGTCGCGCACTCTCAGAACATAGCCGCAGCCGGTGCGCGAATTCTTCTCCTGTCTTTCGATCTCGCAGTAATATCCCATATTGTTCAGGATATTCTTCGATTTCATAGCATATGTTACCGAGTAAACGCCTATAAGCGTATATGTCAATTTAGGTCACCCCGAATTTCTGTTGTATAAAGCGGCGTATCGCTTTTACATTCTATGCCCGCGGGGTCGGCTTTGACATATAAAAACACCGCAGGAAAAGCAAGAGAAAAAATTTCACAAAACCTATTGAAATACGGGGACAAATAATGTATAATGTTCATATAGCAGTTAGTATTTGCCGCCGAATCCCGGCTTTTCGACCGGAATATGCAGACAGAGGCTAACGGCTATCAACTAAAAACTATCTGGAGGTATCACAAATGGTAAATATTCCCGAAGTGAAGCTCGGCATTATTGCCGTCTCGAGAGACTGCTTCCCGATCGCTCTCTCGACCGCCCGCCGCGAAGCCATCGTAAAGGCATACGGCGAAGGCATTTACAACTGCAAGACCACCGTTGAAAACGAAACCGACGCCCTTAAGGCCGTCGCCGACGTTACCGCCAACGGCTGCAACGCGCTGGTCGTATTTCTCGGAAACTTCGGTCCCGAGACCCCCGAGACCCTTATCTGCAAGCATTTCGACGGCCCTGTTATGTATGTTGCCGCTGCCGAGGGCGACGGCGATATGATCAACGGGCGCGGCGACGCTTACTGCGGCATGCTCAACTGCTCCTATAACCTCGGCATGCGCCATCTCAGCGCCTACATACCCGATTATCCCGTCGGCACCGCAGAAGAGTGCGCCGATATGATCAGAGAGTTCGTCCCGATAGCCCGCGCGGTCATCGGCGTAAAGAACCTTAAGATCATAACCTTCGGTCCCCGCCCGCAGGACTTCTTCGCCTGCAACGCTCCCATCAAGGGGCTCTATGAGCTGGGCGTAGAGATCGAGGAAAACTCGGAGCTCGACCTTTTGGTGAGCTACAAAGCCCACGCAGGCGACCCGAGGATAAAGGAAGTCTGCGCCGATATGGCGAAGGAAATGGGCGAGGGAAGATATTATCCCGAGCTTCTGGAGAGAATGGCTCAGTTTGAGCTCACCCTCCTCGACTGGGCAGAAGCCCACAAGGGCGCCCGCAAATACGTCGCCTTTGCCGATAAGTGCTGGCCCGCGTTCCCCGAGCAGTTCGGCTTTGAGCCCTGCTATGTAAACTCCCGCCTTGCAAGCCGCGGCATCCCTGTTTCCTGCGAGGTCGATATCTACGGCGCTCTCTCCGAATACATCGGAGCCTGCATCACCGGCGACGCCGTAACGCTTCTCGATATCAACAACTCCGTCCCGAAGTATATCTACGACGAAGACATCAAGGGCAAGTTCGACTACAGGCTCACCGACACCTTTATGGGCTTCCACTGCGGCAACACTCCGGAGTGCAAGATGTGCGACACGAGAGCCGTAAAGTATCAGCTCATTCAGCACAGGCTTCTTGAGCCCGCCGGAAGCGAGCCCGACTTCACCCGCGGCACCCTCGAGGGCGACATCGCTCCCTCCGAGATCACCTTCTACAGGCTCCAGTGCGACTCCGAGGGCAACCTCCGCTCCTACATCGCAGAGGGCGAAGTCCTTCCCGTCGCGACCCGCTCCTTCGGCGGCATCGGAATCTTTGCGATCCCCGAAATGGGCAGGTTCTACCGCCATGTTCTCATCAACAAGAGATATCCTCACCACGGCGCTGTCGCTTTCGCTCACTGCGGCAAGGCGATGTTCGAGGTCTTCAAGTATCTCGGCGTAAAGGATATTGCCTACAACCAGCCCGCCGGCGTTCTCTACAAGGGCGAGAATCCCTTCTGCAAATAATAAATAATAATTTGCCGACAAACTACCCCCCCCCGATGAATTTCGGGGCGGGGGCAGTTCCGTTTTATAAAGAAAGGAAGACGACCATGAAAAAGATAATCGCATTTTTGCTTGCCGCCGCGATTCTTCTCTGCGGCTGCGGAGAAAAGGTTTACGCGGGGACCGACATAACCGAGGACTTCGACGGCGTTAAAATAAGCCTTCACGTCCCCGAGGGGTGGAATTACCTTGCGGTCCGCTCAGACGAGGTTTTTGAGCTTCAGCATCAGGGAATACAGCTTTATGACGGCGATATCCCCGAGCAGAGAGAAATGTATGGCGGGAGGCTTTTTGTCGCCGTTGCCGCAAACGGACATGCGGAAAGCTATATCGACAGCCTTGTGGAATTATCCGAAAAAGAATACTCCGAAGAAAGCCTTGTGACCTCTGTTGGTTACGGAGTCAGGCTCATCAGCGCCGACGGTCTGCCCGAATACGCGACGTTCGACGACTACCCCGAGATGTGCATATTCTTCGACATCGACGGCGACAGCCTCGAAATGGCGTATAATATCATCAACACGATAAAAATCGAAAAGGGGCAATAATATGAAAACCAAGGGTTTATACATTTACTGCGCCGTCCTCACTGCGGCGCTGATAATAGTCGCTTCGGCGGCGCTCGTCTCGAAAGAATGGTTCGACACGGAATTCAGGAGCGTACCCGAAATATCGGCAACTACTGAGGAAGGCAGCTTTATCCTCCCGCTTATCGAGCATACCGCAGTCAAGTATAAGACCTCGGACAGCTCGTATGTACTCGTTTCGAGGGGCGATTTAAAAGACATCGCGAATTTTTACACCGTAAATAAATATGAGACCGAAAGGGTCTCGGACGGAAAGCTTAAGGTGACCGCAAACGGAGCGGTTTTCAACATCGAAAGATTTTCCGACGATACCGACTATATTATATATCTCGTCGAAGCAATAGGATAAAAAAATCCTCCCGCTTGGGAGGATTTTTTTGCCCTCAGCTGTCGCTTTCGACATAATAGAGGATATCCTCATCGGCGTCGTAAACGGCAAAGGTGAAATTCAGCGGAGGAGTGAAGCCGTCGGGATATCCGTAGGGGTCGCCGCTCAGGGCGTGACCTTCGGGGCTGCGGTCGCAATAGCAGTACCACCCATTTTTGACCTTCGGTATCTCCGCCAAGGTGAACGGTCCCACGCCGCAAACGCCGCCCTCGCTTTCATATTTAACTCCCCAGATGACCGCGGAAACACTGTCGCTCGCGGGAAGGGGCAGCCAGTCGGGCGAGGCTTCTATCTCCTTTTCGACGCTTGAGTCCGAGAATTTCAGCACCGTTACCCGCTCGCCGTCGCCTAAAAAGCCGCCGTGGCTGTCGGTGTCGGATACTACCTCGGCGGAACGCACGTCGATTCCGAAAACCTCGTCTATGCCGTTGCCGAAACAGGACACAAGCAGAATTGCAGCGACCAACGCGAAAAATAATATCCTCATTTTCACGGCATTAACGCCTCCTTTTTAAAATTTCGCCTCAAAATAATACCAGTTCCCGCGAATGCGCGAGGTCTCGCCGCGGTTGCCGTCGGCACTCCATTTCCAACGGTTTTCGCCGGTTTTTATCAGTTCTGCGACCGCGTTCTGAAAGGCGTAAGGAGCCCCGCTGCGGGAGTAGCAGCAGCCGTAATAGCCGCTGCCGTATGAAAAAAGAATAAACTCGGTCATATCTCCGTTTGCCCAAATATTAAAAGTTGTATAGCCGATGTTAGCGGGTATGCCGCCGTCCGACTTTATAGCCTGTTCGAGCTTATCGCCGTTGAACAGAACAAAGAGCGACACCCTCGCCCTCGGCATAAACGAAACCGTCAAAACCGCGACGCATAAAGCGGCTGCAAGGAATACCGCGGCGATATATAATACACTTCTTTTCATAAAATCCTCCGAATCGGACAGTCATATCACTTCGGCACCGACAGATAACATGCCAAAGCCACCGAGACTAACAATATTATCTGCGCCAGCGGCACAAAGAGAAGTACACCCGCGGCGGCAAACCAAAGAGCGGACGGCAGGCCGCGCCGACGCTTTTTCAGGGCGTAAAACAGGCAACCGAGCCCCGAAGCGGTGCAGAATATAAACGGCAGGCTCCAGACCGTCGGCGCGGAGGGCATAAACACCGCAAGACCTATGAGAAGGAGCGCTATAAAGCAGAGCGCGACGGCGGCAATTATGAACTCGCGGCGGTCGCGGCGAAGGTTTGCGAGCTCAATGGTGTCGGAAAGCGCCTTTTCCGCGTCCTCATCGGTCAGCCCTCCCTCGGGTTTTTTCTCGGAGCGTATAAGCTCCATCACGCTTACGCCGAGGGCTTCGGCGAGCGGTTCGAGGGTGTTTATATCCGGAAAGCCCGCGCCGGTCTCCCAACGGCTCACCGCCTTATTTGTGACCGAGAGCTTTTTTGCGAGCTCAGACTGTGTCAGTCCCCGCTCTTTTCTTATTTCGGCGACGAACGCGCCGAACTTCTGTGAATCCAATCGGACCACCTCCTTGGCTCAATGATAAACCCGACCGACCGAAAAGTCAACCTATGAGTGCCGGAAAGCCGTCTACGAATCGTGGAAAAAGAATTTTCTCCGGATGATTGACAGCGACGGAATAAAGTGGTATAATATTTTCGCCACGGAATTTCATATTTTTTTGTACCAAAGCTGTATTTTTATCTTATGGTAAAAATGCTGGCTCTTATAACTATGCTTGGCTTTGGTACGTGTATAGTAATATGAAATTGCGTGGCAGCAATCGAGCCATGTATTTTTCGGTGCGTGGCTTCGGCTGCGCACTTTTTATTATAGGAGGAAAATAACAATGAAGCAAAAAACATTAACCGTTCTCGCAATCATTTTCTTTGCCTTTAGTCTTATGACTGCCTGTGGCAAAGAAAACATCGAACAACCTTTATCGCCGTCAGAATCGCAAAGCCATCTTCCAACGGCATCAAGTGTTCCAGACGCTCAAATTTCATCAACCGCAGTTCCAACTGAGACTACAATGATTGAAACAACGACTGAAACAACGACTTCGGCAACAGAGGCAACCACAGTTGTCACAACAGAAGCTACAAAAGCAACTACCCCAGCGCCCTTGACGCAGGCAGAAGTTGAAGCGCTTATAGAAGAGCAAGAAGTTAAAGTGACTTCTACAAAATATGTTGTTCAAGACACAAAATACAAGTCATTATACCCTGATATGTTGCAAGTAATTATAACCAATAATTCAGAATATGATATAAAAAATCTTGTCGTCGCCTTTGTTGCGTGGGATGAGAACAATTTACCTGTTTTAATTCAAGGCAAATGGGATTATGACGAAGAATATGTGAAGGAAGCAAAATACGATGCCATCAATCTTGTCCCTGGAAAAAGTACCGGTTCCGATAAAGGGTATTCGCTTGACTACCGTGTGGATAATATTAAAAAATTCAAGGCAATAGTCGTATCATATGAAAACTTTGACGGTGTCGTTTGGGAAAATCCTTACTATGATGATTGGAAGAATGCCTATGAGGGTAAAAAACTTGAACAATGATTCATTCCCCGCCTCGGCGGGGAATTTTTTTGCTCCCGATACTTCACAAGCGCGAGGAAATATGTTATAATCATTCTATAAAAATATCCCGAAAGGACGGTTACGGTATGAGAAAAACAAAGATAATCTGCACAATAGGTCCCTCCTGCTCCGACGAAAACACTATCCGCGAAATGATGCTCGCGGGAATGAACGTCGCGCGGCTGAATTTCTCCCACGGCACCCACGAAGACCACCTCGAAAAAATCAAAATCATCAAGCGCCTGCGCGAGGAGCTCGACCTCCCCGTCGCGATTATGCTCGACACTAAAGGTCCGGAATACCGTATCCGCAAATTCCGCAACGACAAGGTCAACTTAAACCCCGGCGACAGCTTCACCTTTACCACCGAAGACATAATCGGCGACGAGCACCGCGTTTCGGTCAGCTATAAGGGGCTCGCAGACGACCTCGAAATAGGCGACACGATACTTTTGAACAACGGTCTTTTAAGCTTTGAAGTCACCGAAATTTCGGGCGGAGAAATACACACGGTAGTCCGCGACGGCGGAGAGCTCTCAAACAACAAGTCGATGGCGTTCCCCGGGAAGGTACTCAAACAGGTGTTCTTAAGCGAGCAGGACAAATCCGATATCCTCTTCGGAATCGAGAACGACGTTGATTTTATCGCCTGCTCCTTCGTTTCGGCTAAGCAGGATATCCTCGACATCTATAACTTCGTCCGCGAAAACGGCGGCGGAGATATCGACCTCATCGCAAAAATCGAGAACCAGGCGGGAATAGACAATATTGAGGAGATAGTCGAATACTGCGCGGGAATTATGATAGGCAGAGGCGATATGGGCGTTGAGATAGCCTTTGAAAAGCTTCCGGCGATCCAGAAAAACCTCATAACAAAATGCCGCCTGCTCGGAAAGAGAGTAATAACCGCTACCGAAATGCTCGAATCTATGATACATAACCCCCGCCCGACCCGCGCCGAAACTTCCGACGTTGCGAACGCTATCTACGACGGCACCAGCGCGATAATGCTCTCGGGCGAGACCGCCGCGGGCGCCTACCCCGTCCTTGCGCTCAAAACTATGGCGAAGATAGCCGAAGAGACCGAGCGCGGAATCGACTACGCGAGCCTGTTCAGGAACAGCGACTTCCGCATTCACAATACAGTAGACGCTATCTCCCACGCGACCTGCGGAATGGCTATCGACGTTGGGGCAAAGGCTATGGCGGTATGCTCGCTCTCGGGCGCTACAGTAAGAATGGTCTCGCGGTTCCGCTGCCCCGTAGATATCCTCGGTTTAACAACGAGCGAGAAGACGAGGCGCAAGCTCGCGCTCTCATGGGGAGTTACTCCGAAGATATGCGAAAAGTTCGATTCGACCGACGTTCTGTTCTACGCCGCGAAGCTCAACGCAAGGTCTACCTTTAACCTTAAGAGCGGCGACACGATAGTCACTACAGGCGGCATGACGAACGGCACCTCGGGCAACACCAACCTCATAAAGATAGACAGGATTTGATTATTCGAAGCCGCGGCTTTGGTTTTTGGAGGTTATCCGCTTGGAGCTTATCATTAAAAGGCTCACAAAAGAGCTTAAATCCGACTTTTTCGATTTCTTCGACAACCGTGCCTTTACCGACGGCTCGCCCTATTACCCCTGCTACTGCGACGCCTATTACCTAACGCCCGAGGAAGTCCTCACGGTTACCGACAGGCGCGCTATGGAGCTCGGCGGCGGAAAGGAAGGGCTCAGGATAGCGCTCCGCGAATCCTCAGAGAGGCTTATCGACGGCGGGATTATGCAGGGCTACCTCGCCTTTGACGGCGATACCGCAATAGGCTGGTGCAACGCAAACGACAGGACTAATTTTACCCGCGCGGGAGATTTAAACCCCGCCTTCCGCCGCGAGGGAGACGTATATTTCGACGGCGGAATTCCCGGAGAGGTAAAGTCGATAGTATGCTTCGAGGTCGCGCCGGAATACCGCGGAAAAGGCGTTGCAAAGGCGCTTTTGGAGCGCGTTCTCAAAGACGCCGAAGCCGACGGCTATAAATTCGCCGAGGTATATCCGAAGATATCGGAGAAATTTTCAGCGCTCGACTTCACGGGTCCTATAAAAATGTATCGGAACGCGGGCTTCGAGGAAACGGCGCGGAGCGGAAAGACCGCAATAATGAGAAAGGCATTAAACGGTGACGGAAAATGAAGATATATTACACCCGCCACGGGCAGAGCAGATGGAACCTTGAGCGGAAGCTCTGCGGAAGGATAGACATCGGGCTGACCGAAAAGGGGCTCGAGCAGGCGCGTGAGCTCGCCGAAAAAGCCTCGGGGCTCGGCATCGACCTTATAATCTCATCGCCGCTCAAGCGCGCCCGCGACACCGCCGAGGAGGTCTCGAAAAAAATCGGGGCGCCGGTAATCACCGACGAGCGGCTCCTCGAAATGAGCTACGGAGATTTTGAGGGGACAGATTTTAACGGTGAAGCGTTCAGAAAGGTGAACAACCAGATAGCTATGAGATTCCCCGGTGGCGAATCGCGGCTCGACGCCGCCTGTAGGGTATACGGCTTTATGGACGAAATCAGGGCGAAATACCCCGACAAGACCATTCTTTTGGTGGCGCACGGCGGGATAAGCAAGCTCGTCAACGCCTATTTCGAGGATATGACCAACGACGAATTTTTCGACTATATCCTCCCGAACTGCGAACTGAAGGAGTATAACGTTCCTCCGCTCGAAATCCCCGCCAAAGAGTAAAAATACACTATAAACAAGAAACTTTTGCAACTGTAGGTTGGATTTTACAACCAAAGTCCAACTACGCCGTCATTGAAATATCCGAACAAACGGGTTATAATCAAATCAGAACAAGGGACCCGGTTCTGAAAATTCAAATCTTAAGGAGATTCACTATGGATATTATCATTGACAGGAACCTGCAAAAGCTTCGCGCCGAAAAGGGCAACACCCAGGAGGAGCTCGCCTCCTTCCTGCTCGTGAGCTCTCAGGCGGTATCGAAATGGGAGCGCGGCGAGTCGATTCCCGACGTCTGCCTGCTCCCTAAAATAGCGGCGTATTACAACGTCACCGTCGACGACCTTTTAGGCGTCGGCGAGATAAGAAAGCGCGAAAAAATCGCGGAATATGAGGCGGAAAGCGCTCGGTTTGACCGCACCGGCGAAGCCGAAAAGCGCGCCGAGGTCTGGAGGCGAGCCGTCGCGGAATTTCCGAACGACCTTCAATGCCTCACAAGGCTTATGCAAACCCTTCACGGAAGCCCGAGCGGTACAAACGACGAAGTTATCGCGCTTGCGGAGCGGATACTCCGCGAATCCACCGACAGCGCGCAGCGCAATTCCGCGACTCAGATTTTAGCCCTGAACCTCATGTATGAAGAAAGATTCGACGAAGCCGAGAAGCTCATCAACACCCTGCCGAGCATGTGGGTCACGACGGACAGGCTTCTTTGCGAGCTCTACTGCAACAGCGGCGACAAAGAGAAGGGCAAAAAAGAAGCCTGCGGCAATATGCTGCAATATTTCGATCTCGCGGGAAGGGACCTTTATAACCTCTGCGTGTTCAACAAGGGCGACTATGAGCATTATATCAGGCTGCACGAGGTATTTTTAAGGCTTGCCGACGTCATCTTCGACGACGGGTTCTACGGGTTCTATAACTGCCGAATCTATGCGCGGCACTACTGGCTCGCGAAGCTTTATACAAACCTTCATAACGACGAGGAAAAGGCTAAATACCACCTTGAAGCGGCGGCGAAGTGCGCGAAAGACTATGACAACCTGCCCGAGAAATTCACCTATAAGGGCACGCTCTTCGGCGAGGGACATGAGTGGACTCAGAAAAACATCTCCCACAACTCGACCGACAGCATCTGCGAGAGGCTTTTGCACGGCATCGACGGCAGCGGTCTTGACGACGGCTCGTTCGACCGCTGGCGCGAGAAGGACTGGTTCAAGGCGATTGTTTCAAGCCTTGAAAAGAACGGTAAATGAAAAATCCCCGCTGAGCTTCAGCGGGGAAATTGTTATCAGCCCTGTTCCGACATTTTCTTTTCGATAGAAGCTATGCGAAGGCTTATCGGCGGGTGGGAATAGGTCATAACCACCTCTATTTTAGAGGGAGAAAGGTGGGCGAGATTGTCTTTGGAAAGCTTTTTGAGAGCCGAAATAAGCTCGTTTCCGAGACCTTCCTTTACAGCCTGGGCGTCGGCTCGGTATTCCGCCCTGCGCGACACCGCCGAAGCCGCCGCAGAGAATATCGGGGAGATTATCGGGAACTCGACCAGCATGACCAGAAGCAGCGCAAAGCCGTAGTTTCTGCCGGCGAATCCGAAATCGGGATAGATAGCCTCGGTTTTTACGGTAAGCCAAGCCATAACAACGATAACGAGCATATTGAGAATGCTGAGGAAGCTGTTTTTAACGACGTCCTTGTGGAGACCGTGACCGAGCTCGTGGGCAAACACCGCGACAATTTCGTCGGGGGTCATGGTTTCGATAAGAGTGTCGAACAGAACTATCGTTTTAGACTTTCCGTAGCCCGAGAAATAGGCGTTCGACTTCGTCGTGCGCTTTGAGGCGTCCATAACCTGAATTTCCCTGACGTGGTAGCCGTTTTTCTCGAGGAGCGCGGTCAGCTTAGTGCGGAGTTCGCCCTCTTCAAGAGGGGTGAACTTGTTGTATATCCTCGAAAAGTAAGGGTAAAGGAACATCGTAACGAACAGAACCGCGACGAGCACGCCGGTGAAGAGCAGGAGTATCCAGTCGCCGAGGGATTCGTAGATGAGAATGAACAGGCTCATCAGCCCGATATAGAGCACCGTCGTGATTATATAAGCCTTGATCTTGTCGGCGATAAAGGTTTTGACGGTCATCTTGTTGAAGCCGTATTTTTCGTCTATCTTCATCGAATATATGTAGCTGAAAACGGCGTCAACAAGCGTGTCGAGCGTTAAAACGAACAGCAGGACTGTTATCATCGAGAGGTAGGGGTTGTCCGATACGGCGAAGTGAGGCATAACGTCAAGGGCAATAATAACAAGGTATATCAGGAACGAAGTCACCGTCGACACGATATGAACGACGCTGTTTTCGCGGTGGTAAGCCTGCCACTTTGAATAGGTCTCAGCGTCGTAGAGGTCTTTTACGTTTTCGGGAATAGGGTTGTTCTTAGAGCGGTATGCGACTGCCGACATAAAGATGTCGTAGCAAAATACAAGGCAGTAGCAAACCAGCGCCAAAACTTTGAAATTCATTTTACATTCTCCTTTGCTGGGTTTTCCGCGATAAAGCGGTATATACTTATTATAGCACTTGAAATGAAGGTGTCAAGCGGGACCGCTCCAAAAAATTCACAGAAAATTTACAATTCGGGCGCAAACTTTTTTCCCGAAAATGACACTATATATCTGAAAACAAAAATTTAGCGGAAGCTTCGGATTTTTCCCAACCTTTTTTCCGAAAAAATTGACATATATTTGTAAAGCTTATGTTGAGGGCAGCTCAACGAACGCTTTATTGATTTTTTAGGCGCGCGGTGATATAATAAAAGCGATAAAGAAAGCAGGTCCGCGCTTTGGTTCAAGATTTTTTCCCTCGCAGGGTATGTAATAATTTCAAACGCCGGACGGCGCTTTATTCGACATCCTCACTATAATCTTTTCATATGGTTTTTACCCCGAAAAATGCCCCGTTAAAACGGGGCTTTTTCGGTTATATACGCATTTTCAGGGCTCGCGGCAATCGGCGATGAAGTAGAGCGACAGCGCCTCGGGACCGCAATGGCAGCCGAATACCGGTCCGATATAATCGACCGTCACGCTTCTCACCTTTCCTTTGAGCATCTGCGCCAACTCCTCGGCGTCTTCGGGGCAGTCGGCGTGGGCGATATATACGTCCTGACCCTTGGGGTTTACGGCGTGCTTCACAAAGGCGTCGTAAAGCGCCTTTACCGCCGCCCTGCGCCCGCGGACCTTTCCGGAAATATATATTTTTCCGTCGTCCCTGACGTAAAGCACGGGTCTTATCCCGAGAACGGTTCCCGCAACCGCCGCAGCGGCGGATATCCTTCCGCCCTTTTTGAGATACATAAGCGACGGCATAGTGAAGGAATGATATATTTTCAGCATCATCTTTTCGGCGTAGGCTTTTGCCTCGTCGACTGTAGCGCCGGCGGCTCTCTTTCTGCTCACAAGGTCGGCAAGAAGCCCCTGACCGTTATTCGCGCACTTTGTGTCGATTATATATATCTTTCTTTCGGGATATTTTTCGCGGAGCGACTCGGCGGCGAGCTCGGCGTTGTTGACGGAGGAACTCAGCCCAGACGAAAACCCGAGCAGGATTATATCCTCGCCGTTTTCGAGATGCGGCTCGAAGGCTTCGGTGTATTCGCTTATGTTCGCGGCGCAGGTAGTCATCATCTCGCCCTTGCGCTCAAGGTCGTAGAAAAGCTTCGGGTCCATTTCCTCGTTGGTCATAGTCTGCTCGCCCCTTATGAGCTTTAGCGGAATAAGGTCGAGCCCGAAGCTCTTTAACATCTTAGGGGTGAAATCCGCCGACGATTCGACAAAAATTCTGTAAGACATCTTAATTCTCCTCGTATAATAAGATTTGCAGAAAGTTTTAAGTGCATCTGCATAGCACACTTGGATTTAGGTCAACAGGT
>CANQXS010000015.1 GCA_947627875.1 uncultured Clostridia bacterium | reverse complement strand
ACGGACGCCCATTTCGGGGAAAACGAACTCGAGATAATAGTCCATAGTGACGTGTTCACGCCCGAAGCGGGAGAGGTTTTTTGTCACGACGCAGTTTACTTTTCCTGCTTCAATATCCGATATCATTCTTTGAAAGGCGGGTCTTGCAAAGTTTGTTCCGCTCCAACCGTCATCGACGTACTCGTCGTACACAAATAGTCCATTTTCTTGCGCGAATTTGTGTAAGACTATTCGCTGCGTTTCTATCGAAATGCTGTCGCCAAAGTTTTCGTCATCTCTGGAAAGCCGCATACAGAGCGCTGCTGAATATTTTGTATTGTTGGGTGCCATTTTAACCTCCTTTTTGACATGCACGCGGGGTTTGCCCAAGAGGACGAGCGGGCGGGCGTTTATGTCCGCGACGTCCGATTGGCTGCAAAACCAGCTTGCATTGCACCCACGCTTACAATACAACCCACGCTTACAATACAGTTTAATTATATCATAAGCGCGGCGCAATTTCAAGCTTTAAAGTGATGATTTTGCGGAATATTTTATTACATCTTCAAGCAAATCTTCTAACCGCTTGCCGTCTTTATTAAAATGCTCCGAAACCTTGATGCGGGTATTCCCTATGTAGAAAAATTTCTCACCGTCAAGCTCGGTTCCGTAAAAAGGCTCGGGTACTGGCTCATTCTCGTGTTTCCATGCCCTCAAAATTTCCTTGGGCAGATATTCAAGCGGCTCATAGCATTCACAAAGGTCGATTGATTCATAATTTTTCATTGTTATCCTCCTTAAATTTCTTGATTTTTGTCCTTGGTTTTATTTGATTCTTCATGCAACGTTCGGTTTATATTATCCGCGATTATTTGCAATCGTTTGACCTCTTCATGTTTTTCGTGAAGTTCTTTATACAATTCGCTCTGCCGAGAGGTCAGCCGTTCAATCTCTGATTGCAAAGTCTTATAGCTCGGAATTTTAGTTATACCGTGTTCTTTGAAATATTTCTGGGCAGACTCCATCATGATAAACTCACTTTCGTGCTGCTTACGGAATTTCTCCCTCGCTCGGTCAGACTTCAACGCCTTATATTCGTCCCGAATTAACCTTGTATTTGCATATGCAAGCACGCGTTTCTGAAGTTCCTTTTTGCCATAAAGTTCAGTCTCGACAGCTTTAAGTGCCTCCCTGCAATCGCGCTCATCTGCTTTGGTAACGGCAATGGCGGTCTGCAAATCTTCGAGCGACTGGAATCCATACTTTTCAAGCTTGGCAAGGCTTTTTGCCGACTGCTTAAGATTGAACACTTTTGCCCAATGTTCAAATCCAGCACCCTTGTCGGGCGTTACATCGACCATTCGCGAAATACTGTCGTGATATGTGTCTATTTTCGCAGTTTTTGCCCCTTGTAAACGCTTGAGGATACTCGGCTGAGATGATATGCTTTGCTCTCCATTTTGCTCCAAATGTCGCGATTTCTGCTCGAAAACGGCATTTATTGCGGTGAGGTCAAAATCATCGCCTAACCGTCGAGCGGTGATAGGTTTGGCTCGGTCTGATGTCAAATATGACAACCGCCCTCTGCTTTGCTTGACGGTCACACCCTCACGGAGAAGTAGCTCGGCAAGCTCGTCAAAATCTTTAGCAGAGGATAGTGCCGAGCGGATTATATTTCTAAGCTTTTCCTTGTCCGTCTCAAACTTGGTTGCTTTACCGTTGACAGATAGCTCTGCTTGCCCTCGCCGCCTTGCCCAATATTCGCCCTCGGTTACTCGCTCACCGCTTCCACCCAAAAGGTCGATTTGGTGTAGACCCTCGCGTTGGCACATATCCATAACCTCTGCCCGAAAGTAATTCATAGCCGCCTCGGTACAGCGGTGCTTGCAACCTGCGCGTGTGTCAGCGGGTCTGTCCATATACGGCAGCAGCGGCACGTCCTCAATCCGCAGAGAATTGATAACGATGTGGCAGTGGATATTCCCGCTGTGATTGTGACCGTCGGCGTGGGTGCAAACGATGGCTTGATGCCCTGCGAAATGCTCCTTGCAAAACTGTTCTCCTAACTCTTGCGCACGGTCAACCGTCAAGCCGTTCTCAACGCCGTCGCGTGGGTCAAAGCTGATTATGTAGTGGTGGCTTTTGATGTCGCCCCGATTGCGGTTTTTGCCGTATTGGAGATTGGATTTCATACAGTCGATTGCGAAATCATCTTCTCCGCAGTTCAAGGTCACAAAGCGGCAGTTTTCACGAGGGATCAGCCTGCCGTTCTCATCAAAAATGGGCTTGTTCGTGAACTCGTCGTGTTCAAACAACAGATATTTTTCGGCCGCGCCGTAATCTGCATTTTTAGAGCTTAAGTGTTTGAACGTCGCCAACCGCATCACCTACCTTTCGCAAAATTTCAAATTTCAGATCGGCGAGGTCGGAAATTGCCGCTCGAATCTCGCCCGACAATGAATTGTACGGCGTGCCATGCTCATTCAAAAACCGTGCAATCTGATTGAGATTCCCACCGATTTTGCCAAGCTGCGCGATTAGCTGACCGACAGTTGACAGTAGCTTTTCATTGACGGGCGAGACGGTGATGACTGGCTTGATGATAGCATTTTCGATTGCTCGACGTATGAATTCGGACTGACTTATCCCACAAAACTTTACGCGCTCGGTGAAGTTTGCGTATTCTTCCTCGGTCATACGGGTCTTGACAACGATTTTCCTCTTAGGCGTTTGATAGCTTTTAGACATTTTGAATCCTCCTCTCATATTTAACGGACATTTTTTGCGCAAATGGTGACACCATAAATGTAAATTTTATATGAACATGATTTATCCTCCCCATCTTATAACGTACATTTTTTCGGCAAATATTAACCCTCGCCAAATATTTTTCTCTTTCATATTACAACGGACAATTTCTCGGCAGATGATCGGTATAAGAATTGTAAAATTTTCGTGAACACAATTTTTTCTTATAACCCTCAGCGCAAATTTTTCGATTATGCCAACTCCTCAATCTCTTTCACATCTCTTACACACCGAAAAATAATTTTTTGCCAATCTCATCAAAAAATCTTTCTACTTTATAACGGACATCTCGGCGCAGGTTTGTCCACTAATGCAGCAAAATTATTTCTTCCTCCCACCTTATAACGGACAAATTTTCCCCTCTCATATTACAACGTACATTTTTTCTTCAAAAAGCAGGTATCCAATCAAAAAATTTTTTACTTTCACACTAAACGGACATTTCTCGGGCGAATGGACACCCCCCACAATTGTAAAATTTCTATTAACATTGTCACATACCCCTCTCTCACGATACAACGTACATTTTTTTCGCAAAAATCAGGGTACATTCTAAAAAAGTTTGCCCAAAACGCAAAATTTCTTCGTTTAGCACAAATTGCAAGGAATTGACGACAACTTTGCTGTGCAATTTTTAGCGACTTCTTTCATTTCCGTAACACATGAAATGTAGAAAAAGCAACTGACGTGAACAAGATTTGAATATAAAAATACCAGTGTATCAGATTCGATACACTGGTATTTTTTATTAGGGTCCCCACAAAGTCCCAAGACTTTGTGGGGAAAAGGAGGAGCAGCAAAATGAGCGAGCTCTGCCGATTTCGGCAGGGCGAGGGATACGGAGCTTGCGACGACGTGCAGGGTTTGGGGAAGGCTACTCCCCAACAAGATTCCGCGCAGAAAAATTTGTGCTTTGAGCCAAATTTGGTCCCGCGGTAGAATCTTGCTCTACAGAATCATTCTATCCTAAAATCGCAAATTTTGCGGCTTCCCATGCTCCAAATTATAATCAAAATAAATATTTTCCATTCTATTGCTTTTGCATGGCACGTCATGTATAATTATACTGATGGATTCTGAGAAAAATGTGTGTCTTTGGATTATACGTCTCCAATGATAAAATGCACAAAAAACGAAAACTACACATGAATCACAAATAACTATGCTATGCTTGTTTTGGAGGTGATCCCGTGCAAAAGATTTTAGTCGTTGAGGACGATTTTGATATTCAGGAAATCTTGCTGAACTTTTTACAAGAAGCCGGCTATGACGTAACTGTTGCAAATGACGGAGTAGAAGCGCTCTCTGTCTTTACAGACAATCAATTTGATTTAATTCTGTTGGATATAATGCTCCCCAAAATTGACGGTTTTGGCGTTTGCGAGTTGATACGAAAGCAATCGCAAATTCCTATTATTATGTTGACGGCGCTAAGCGGAGAGGAAGAACAGATCAGGGGGTTGGATTTACAGGTTGATGACTATATAACAAAGCCCTTTTCTATGCCTGTTTTAGTTCGGAAAATTGCCGCCGTTCTCAGGCGCAGCAATCATCAGAAAGACGATAAGTATTGTACTGTCAGCTATCAAAATCTTGTTTTGGATTTGGATAGTTACACCGCCGTAATTGACGGAAATGCTTATGAATTAACGCAAAGAGAGTTTGAGGTGCTGCGTGAATTACTTACGCATCAAGGACGGGTTCTGACCCGTCAAAATCTATTAAATAAGCTGTGGAAGTATGACTTCTACGGGGACGAGCGCGTAGTCGATACCCATATAAAAAACTTGCGGAAGAAGTTGGGCATTGATTTTATTAGGACGATCAGAGGGGTGGGATACAAAATTGATAAGGAAAATTAAAAGCAGCTTATTTGCAAAAGTTTTTATTATAACTGCGCTGCTTTTAGCCGGCGTGAGCTTTCTTGTATACGGTGTTTTGGCTTGGTTTATGCCCAAAACGTATTCCAACGAATTAAACGGAGTTTTGGGTGAACAGACAAGGACTTTTATTGATAAGCTGTCACAAATATCAATGGAAGATAGTGCAAACCTATTTGACCGTTTTCTTGAAAATCCGAACATAGATCATATGGAATTGCTCGGAAATAACGGTCAACAGGTAGACCTGCCAACCGAAAAAGAAACACTTGCCGCTGTTGACGACGCGGTATATGAAACTCCCGGCGATCCTTGGAACAGCGAGCCTGACAACATCCCGGTTATATCCGGCAGCTACTCCTTCTCGTTTTTCGGAGATAGCACAGAATACACGTTAGTTGTTTACGGCGCAGCGGGGCAGGTGGCGGAATTACGGCGGTCCTTTATACGGATATTGCCGTTTTTGGCGTTCACCGTAATTATTGTGTCGCTGATTTCGTCGTGGATTTTTTCAAGGCTAATTACTAATCCTGTACTTAAAATCAGCCGTATCTCTAAAGAAATGTCGGAATTAAAATTAGACTGGCAGTTAGACGAGCGGCGCACGGACGAATTGGGTACTCTGGAAACAAGCTTAAATTATTTGTCTCGGCAGCTTGGAGCGACTTTAAAAGATTTGCAAGATGCCAATAAAAAATTAGAAGCGGATATTGAACACGAAAAAGCATTAGAACAAGCACAACTGGATTTTTTCTCTGCTGCTTCACATGAATTGAAAACCCCTATAACAGTTATCAAAGGACAGTTAGAGGGTATGCTTCTCGGCATAGGAGCATATAAAGACCGTGAAAAATACCTTTCCCGGTCATTGGAAATTGCAAATACTCTTGAAACTATGGTACAGGAACTGTTGACCGTTTCAAGGCTGCAAGCACCAAATGCTGACTATAAATCAGAGAATTTTGACTGCATTCCTATCATACAAAGTTATCTGGAGGAAACGGAAGATTTGATAGTAACCCGAGAATTACAAATAAATCTCGATCTCCCCGACTCTGTATTTGTAAACGGCAATAAGTTTCTCATTGAAAAGGTTTTTTCTAATTTGATAGGAAACGCTATTAAGTATTCACCGCAGGGAGCAAATATAGATATATCCGTACATATGAAGCAGGCAAAATATCTTTTCTGCATAGAGAATAGCGGTACGCATATTCCTGAAGAAGCCGCTGCAAAAATTTTTGACGCCTTTTACCGCGTCGATCGATCCCGCAGCCGCAAAACCGGCGGCAGCGGATTAGGATTATATATCGTACAGAAAGTTTTGCAGCAGCATAATAGTTATTGTTCTGTTTGCAATACAAAAACAGGTGTCAGGTTTTCTTTTGAACTTTCATAATTAAAAGGCGGCAGGGCGTAAACTGTCGCCTTTTTAACTTCATATAAAACACAAACCAATCCCAATTCTATCACAAAGAGCCGTGCTATACTTTAAGTAACTTCAAAGAAAGGAACGGTATTTATTCATGACAAGAAAAATTTTATGTACGGCGCTTGCCCTTGTGCTTTTGTACGGTATAACGGCTTGCGCCTCAGCACCCAACATTCAACCCGAAGCAGACAAAATTTCAAGCAAAATACTGCCTAAGCAGTCACTATCTGCTCCCGACGTGACCGACACGGTTCGGGATAGTACAGCGGCACAAGGCAGCTCACCGCAAGAAGCAACAACATCACAGGGTAATGAAAATTCCCTGCAAAGCGCGAACACGTCAAGCCCCTCTCTTAATGCTGTTGCCGAGGACGGAGGGGATTACAGCAAGATTTCTTATGAAGAACAATTCAAGATGTATGAGGAATTTGGACTGACATACAATTCCGGCAAAAACGAATTGTTATACAATGGGAAATTGGTTCGGTGGTTTGAGGACTACTATACAATGGAAGATGGCTTACAGGCGGGTAAAGACTTTTTCAATGCAAATGGCATAGTAGATGTTTACGCTGTCCGTGACCGTAGTAGTTTTGTCCGATCTGCCGACGGTTCCTTTGACCCCGGCGGAAAACTTGTTGGTCTAAAAGAGTTTTCGGAAGAAGAATTTGCTGCCCGTGACATTGACGCAATTCAAAACCCGGCTCAAATCATTATGTCGGCTGGAGATGGTAATCCTTTATCGGAAAGAGAACTTGAAGATATAGCCAAAGAGTATGAAGTATTTGGTGTTACCTATAATTATGATGAAAATCAATGGTACTTCAACGGCGAAAAAGTACGCTTTTTCCGTGATATTTTGACTTCAAACGGAGAAGATTTGGCAGGGGGAAATTTTAACGGAGCTATCCGCACTTTCGAGAGTGCAAATGGTGTAATAGATATTTATACGGTTCGTGACTTTGAAAATACGGATATTGCTGGGAATGGAACGCTGACAGGCATTGAAAAGTATAGTCAAGCAGAATTTGATGAACACACGCAATCAAGTAAAGAAGTACAGTCAGGCTCCGGCGAGTTTACTGTAAATCAGCAATAAATCTGCCGCACGACGGCAAAAGGAAAAGTCGCCGTGCAACATGATACAGCCGCACCTTACACAGCGGCTTTGATAAATCAAGGCTGCTGTGCTTTTTCTTCCAATTAGGGCAATGGCTTATCAGCGATAGATATAGCGGTGAATGGAAGTGGGCGGTATAAAAAATTACATGTGGAAAATGGTTTTTGCATTTAAGAAAACGGCTCATGTTACTTTTTAGGAACAAGAGCCGTGGTGGGATTAAACGCTGTTATATTGTGAGCGTGGAATGGGCTGCGGGTCTTTAAGTGTGGGGAACTCCCTCTCGGGGCTCTCCCCTTGAAACGCTTACGGCAGCCGCGCCTTCAATGCGGCGTCGAAAAAAGATGCAAAGGTAACATAGTCACGCCGCATCTGTCGTTCGCTTCGCTCTCGACCCGAATGACCTGCGCCTTGAATCATACAAACTGCGAGCATTCGCGCCCGAAAGAGCCGAATCAAGTTTGTCTCCGCAAAATCACTTTCGAGGGACGTTTAACTTTCGAGCCTATTTCTCCGCTCAAAGATTTGCTCACGGTGCGAGCCACCAACTGCAAAAGTCGTCCATACCGTGATCGACGTTCGCCTCAAGCTCAAATACCGAAGTTTTGAGGTCGTCGAGATCGTGGTCCGGCTCCTTGCCGTAAACGTGATAATCGAAGTAGTCGGTTATATATTCTATATCTTCCGCGATGACGGCGTGACCCTGCTGATGAATGTTTATCGCTATGTTGTCCTCTATTCCGAGCGCCTTATAGACCTCCTTCGTGCCGAGATAGCTGTACCACATCGACGGCGCGTTTACCCAGTCCTCGTAAATGCAGGAGCCGATTATAAAGAGATATCTGTCTTTATCCGCAACGAGGCTGCAAAGCTCGTGCTGATCCAAGGGCAGCGACTCCGGCGTTTTGAATTTGAGGAACATATCGTTGAACCAGCCCCTCTCGCCCGACGACTGAAGGCTGCCTATAGGCTCGTTCTGCCCGTATTTATAGGCGCTGTCGGCGCCCTTGGAGCTGAAGTCGTAGGTTTTCCCCTCCGAGGTATATCTGTAAAGAGCGACTCCGCCCGCGCCGGAGCAGGAAGGCGCAACCATCTTGAACCTGTGGTCGAACGCGCCGCAGACTATAGCCGCCTTTCCCCAGCGCGACACGCCGGTGACTATCGTGTTCACGGGGCTGATGTTCAGCTCCTCGCCGAGACCCGCCTCGAGAGCGTCGATTATCTTCGAGCAGCCCCAGCCCCACGCCATAAGGACGCCTGTCTGCTCCTCCGGCTCGGAACCGTAGGGGTAAAGGTCGTAGAAAACGCCCTTATGCTGAGTGTCGTCCGAGGCGATGCCGTATGAGAACATATCAACGGTTATCGTCGCATAGCCGTTTTTGTTGGCGACGTCTTCGCTGATCCCCGCGTGCATGCCGACAATAACGGGATATCCGCCCTCGGGGGCTTCGACGCTCGGGTCGGGCATAAGGACGGTCGCGGTAAACGAGCCCTCCTTGCCGGTGCTTATCCTCTTGATATTTACCGTAAGCGAATAGGAGTTGCCGCCGTTGCCCTTGAGCGTATAGCTTACCTCTTCGTCGGAGCCGTCGCGGTAGGTGCCGTACATATAGTGCTGATAGGCGGCGCTTATTTCGGCGGCTCTCTTTACCCATTCCGCCTCGCTGTCGACAAATCCGCCGCTGAGGAATTGGAACGGGTCGGGAACACGCTCATCCGCCTTTATTTCGGAAGGGTCTTTAAAGTCCGCGCCGGAATAAAGCCCCTCCGACGCAAATCCGAGTTTTTCTGTCATTTCGTCTGCCTCCCTTTGTGTTGCCGAGTCGTCCGCAGATACTGCCTTAGCCTCGCTTATCGTCCTTTCAAGATAGCCCGCGGTAAGGCTGCCCTCGGTGCTGAGCCCCTCGGCGGCGGCAATAGCCGCGTCAAGCGCGGTCTTATCGGCGGGCTCGGATGCCGCCTCCGGCTCCTGCGGGTTTTCCGGCGTTGCCTCGCCGCCGTTTCCGCAGGCGCAGAGCCCCGCGAGCACCGACGCCAGAAGTATGCACAGCAGCGCTTTAAGCTTTTTCATAACACAGTCCTTTCTTTTTCATCAAGCCGACCGGTGTACTATAAAGCAATTTTAGCATAACTTTTTGTAAATTTCAATAGATTTTTGCGCAGTTTTCTATATAAATGCAGCGACAGGATCAAACTAATGAAATGAATTGAGTTTAGCTTTGGAGTTTAAGCCCGTAAAGCCCCGCCTGATACGTCTGGAGTTCTTTATCGGTTCTTAAGCCGTCAAAAACATTTTGAAAAAAACAGATGACAAGCCGGAACAATTATGCTATAATAATCGCGATGCGATTATTATATTCTATTTTAGTCGCCCTTTTGCTCCTCGGCTTCGCCGAGAACCGCAAAAGATGGCTAATTATAGCACAAAGCCTGCGGCTTTATGCTATAATGTCTATATATAAATATTTGAAAGAGGTGTCGGTATGTTTGAAGGCGTAAACGTTGTTCTCGCCTCGCAGTCGGCGAGGAGAAAAGAGCTTCTTAAATATCTGTTCGACGAATTCGAGATAATCCCCTCGGGCGCCGACGAGACCCCGCCCGAGGGGCTCGAACCCGAGAGCATACCCGAGGTTCTCTCGATAAGAAAGGCTCTCGACGTTGCGAAGGAGCGGCGCGATTCCCTTGTTATCGGCTGCGACACCGTGGTCATCCTCGACGGAAGGATATTCGGCAAGCCGAAGGACTTAGCCGACGCCGCCGATATGCTCCGCGCGCTCTCGGGCAGGACCCACAAGGTGGTGAGCGGGGTGTGCCTTTGCTGCCGCGGGAGGACTCTTTCGTTCTCTCAGCGCACGGAAGTCACCTTCTACCCGCTTTCGGAGGAGGACATACTCGGCTACATAACCGAGAGCTCTCCGCTCGACAAGGCGGGCTCATACGGGATCCAGGACAAGGGCGGGCTCTTCGTTAAAGCCATAAACGGCGACCACTACAACGTTATAGGCTTTCCGATAGCGCGGCTCAAAATCGAGCTTGAGCGCTTTGAAAAGCTCGTTATGGGGAGGCGCTCGGAATGAAGGGCGAAGTCTGCGAGCTCACAAACCTCTGTCTTTTACATAAAGACGGGAAATACCTCCTTCAGAACCGCGTCGCCAAAGACTGGCAAGGCTACGCTCTCCCGGGAGGGCATGTTGAGCCCGGGGAATCGGTCGTAGAATCGGTGATACGCGAAATGCGCGAGGAAACGGGGCTCGAAATAATCAGCCCGCGCCTCTGCGGGATAAAGCAGTTTCCGAAGGACGGCGGGCGGTATATAGTGTTCCTCTTTGAGGCGACGGAGTTCAGAGGCAATCTGCGCTCGTCAGAGGAAGGCGAAATGCGCTGGGTAAGCAGAGACGAGCTTAAGCAGCTCAAAACCGTTTCCGACCTCGAAACTCTTATAGATATGATGCTCGACCCGACGGTAAGCGAGTTTCGATATATCATAGAAAACGGCGAGTGGCTCGTTGATCTGAGATAGGAGAGTTTATGGGGCTTTTCAAGAAAAAGGACAAATATGCGCTTTCGCGCAAGGAGCTCGAGCGCTTCAACGGCAAGGCGATACAGTATGCCATAGAACGGGTAGACGGCGTTGAGCAGATGCTCGGGAAATCCGGCGGGATAATAATTTTAGACGACGTTATCGTGGTGATGTGCGAGGCGCACGAGGTGTTTCGCTGCAAAATAAAGGGCGCGACCGTCGCGGAGCTTCTCTCGGGCAACGGAGTCGAGATTTCCGGCTTTGACGCCTACACCGGCGAAAAGCGGTATGTCGTTGCGCACTACTCCTACTACAGGAAGGTGTAAAATGTCTTTTTCAACACTTACCGCCTGCGGCGGGGACTGCACCGACTGCAAAAAGCGTCGGGAGGGTCTCTGCCCCGGCTGCATCGAAGCCGACGGCTATGTTCCGGAATGGGCGGAGTCGGGCAGATGCAAAATCCACGCCTGCGCAAAAGAGCACGGCGCCCGTTTCTGCGGGAGCTGCAGGGAGTTTCCCTGCGAAAAACTGCCGAAGCTTATACACTGGCTGCCGAACGCGGTCGGGTATCTTAAAGAGCTGCGGGAAAAATACAGAGACGAATTGAGCGCCGAATAAACTTTGGCGCAAAGCTATGGGTCGGGGCGAAGCCCCGCCGGACCTGCGGTCCGGCGCGTCCGCGCGGCGCAGCCGCGCGGACGGCACGCTTCGCGTGCGGGCTTCGCCCCGGCAGCCGCGCACACTTATCAGAAACGGGAGGGAAAAATGGAGATAATCCCCTACACTCGGGAATACCGCGACGATATGATATTTATGGTGCTCGAGGCAAAAAACGCCCTCGGCAAGATACCGAGGCTCAACGATGACCTCCTCGACGTCGAAAAAAACTACCCCGGGCGGTTTTGGCTCGCGGTAGACGGCGGACGGGTGGTCGGCTGCGTAGGCTTCACGCCGATAGAAGGCGCCGACGAAGCTTTTTTGCACCGCCTTTTCGTGAAATGCAGCAAAAAGCGCAGGGGCATCGGTTCGGCGCTTCTTGAGACCGCCGAGAAAAATATGCGCGAGGCGGGAATAAAACTTTCGCGAGTTCACCTCGGCTCGCCGCGCGAACAGTGGTTTGAATCCTACGCGTTTTACCCGAAACACGGATACACCGAATACGCGCCGAGATATATGTCAAAAAAGCTGTGAAAAGGAGAAAAATATGGACAACTACCGCATTGAACACGACTCTATGGGCGAGGTGAAGGTCCCCGCAGAACACCTCTGGGGCGCGCAGACGCAGCGCAGCTTTGAAAACTTCAAGATAGGCGTCGAGAAGATGCCACCCGAGCTCATACGCGCGTTCGCAGTGCTGAAAAAGTGCTGCGCCGAGGCTAACCGCGAGCTCCTGCCCGAAAAAATGACCGCCGAAAAGCTTGCGGCGATTTCAACCGCCTGCGACGAGATCATCGTCGGAAAGCTCCCTGAAGAGTTCCCGCTCGCAGTCTGGCAGACCGGCTCGGGAACGCAGTCGAATATGAACCTCAACGAGGTCGTCGCAAACCGCGGCAACATCATTGCGGGAAAAAAGCTCCTCCACCCGAACGACGACGTAAATATGTCGCAGTCCTCAAACGACACCTTCCCCGCCGCCATTCATATCGCGGCGGTCTGCGAGATAAAGGAGCGGCTCCTGCCCTCGGTCTTGGGGCTTATCGAGGAGCTCGACCGCCTCGAAAAGGAAAACGAGGGCGTTTTAAAGTGCGGCAGGACCCATTTGCAGGACGCCGTGCCGATCCGTTTTTCTCAGGAGATAAGCGGCTGGAAGGCGCTTTTAGACCGCTCGCGCGAGCAGATAATCCTCTCGTTTGCTTCACTTTCAAACCTCTCCCTCGGCGGGACAGCCGTCGGGACGGGGCTCAACGCTCCGAAGGGCTTCGATACGTTAGTCGCCGAGAAGATATCCGCCGCGACGGGGCATCCGTTCAAGACCGATTCAAACAAGTTCCACAGTTTAAGCTCTCAGGACGAGGCGGTATTCGCCCACGGCGCTCTGAAAGCGCTCGCGGCAGATATGATGAAGATAGCCAACGACATCCGCTGGCTCGCCTCGGGTCCGAGGACAGGTCTCGGCGAGATAACCATTCCCGCAAACGAGCCCGGCAGCTCGATTATGCCCGGCAAGGTCAACCCGACCCAATGCGAGGCGGTAACTATGGTCGCGGTGCAGGTCATGGGCAACGACGCTGCGGTCGGCTTCGCGGCTTCTCAGGGCAATTTCCAGCTCAACGTATTCCTGCCGGTCATCGCATATAATCTCTTGCAGTCGGTAAGGCTCCTTGCCGACGCCGCCGAAAGCTTCCGCAAAAACTGCGTCGCGGGGATAAAGCCCAACGTTGAAAAGATGCGCGAAAATGTCTCGAAATCGCTTATGCTCGCGGCTGCGCTCAACCCCTCCATCGGCTACGAAAACGCCGCGAAAACCGTAAAGCTCGCCTTTGAGGAAGATATCACCCTCAAGGAAGCGGCTGTAAAGCTCGGATTCCTCACCGAAGAGGAGTTTGACAGAGTGTTTAAGCCCGAGGATATGACCCGATAATAAACCTCAGAAGGAGTAATAATATGACAATCAACGAAGAATCGCTTAAAAAGCACTACGAGTGGCAGGGGAAGATCGAGGTCGTCCCGAGATGTAAAATTGAGGACAGGCACGACCTCTCGGTTGCCTACACGCCGGGCGTAGCTCAGCCCTGCCTCGAAATTCAGAAGGACTATGCGAAGTCGTTCGAGCTTACGCGCAGGGGCAATCTCATCGCGGTGATCACCGACGGAACGGCGGTTTTGGGTCTCGGAGACATCGGTCCCGAGGCGGGAATGCCGGTTATGGAGGGCAAATGCGCGCTCTTCAAGACCTTTGCCGACGTCGACGCCTTCCCGCTCTGCGTCCGCTCTAAGGACGTGGAGGAAATAGTCCGAACCGTCTACCTTATTTCGGGGAGCTTCGGCGGAATAAACCTTGAGGACATCTCGGCTCCGCGCTGCTTCGAGATAGAGCGCAGGCTCAAGGAGATATGCGACATTCCGGTATTCCACGACGACCAGCACGGCACCGCGATAGTAGTCGCCGCGGCGCTGATAAACGCGCTCAAGGTCGTCAAAAAGGATATGAACGCCCGCGTGACGATCTGCGGGGCGGGCTCGGCGGGCTGCTCGATTGCGCGTCATCTTTTAAACATCGGCTTTACCGACGTCACGCTCGTCGACATAAAGGGGATCGTCTGCGAGGGGGAGGACTGGCTCAACCCCGAGACCGAGAGAATGGCTGAGCTCACCAACCGCCGCCACTTAAGGGGCTCGCTCGCCGACGCGATGAGGGGCGCGGACATCTTTGTCGGGGTATCGGCTCCGAACATCGTGAGCGAGGATATGATACGCTCGATGGCTCCCGACGCCATTGCCTTCCCGATGGCGAACCCCGTCCCCGAAATTATGCCCGACCTCGCCCTTAAAGCCGGCGCGAAGGTCGTAGGGACCGGACGCTCGGACTTTATGAACCAGATAAACAACGTCCTCGCCTTCCCGGGGATATTCCGCGGCGCGCTCGACTGCCGCGCCTCACAGATCAACGAGGAAATGAAGGTCGCAGCTTCCTATGCGCTCGCTTCGCTCGTCGGAGAAGATGAGCTCAGCCCCGAATACATAATCCCCTCCGCGACCGATAAGCGCGTAGCGGCAGCCGTCGCCGAGGCTACGGTAAAGGCAGCGAGGGAGAGCGGAGTAGCGAGAGCTTAGAATACCCGCGTTTGTGAGGCGAAGCCCTCGCCGCCCCCTTCGGGGGCGGCTCCCCCGCGCGCCCGCTCGGGCGCGCGGGTCCGCGGAAGCGAAGCTTCCGCGGGGGCTTCGCCCCGCACTACGCTATAGCACCAATCCGAACCGAAAAGAGGCATCTTTATGAGCACACTGCTCTTCGTTTACAACCCGCACTCCGGCGTTCAGGCGATTTCAAGGCGCCTGCGCGAAATAGTCGACCTCTACACCTCGCTCGGCTACGACGTTATCTGCCACCCCACCCAGCGCAAGGGCGACTGCCTCGAAACGGTAGAAAGGCTCGCAAACAGCGTCGCGAGGGTTATAGTCGCGGGAGGAGACGGTACTCTCAACGAAGCCGTAAACGGGCTTATGCGCTCGGGCTGCGATAAGCCCTACGGCTATATCCCCTGCGGCTCAACCAACGATTTCTCCCACTCCGTAGGTATTCCAGTTCAGATAATGAGCGCCGCAAAAAATGCCGTAGAGGGCGCGCCTTTTGCCTACGACATCGGCAGAATGAACGGCAGATATTTCACCTACGTCGCGGGCTTCGGCGCTTTTACCGACGTTACCTACACCACCCCGCAGGAGTCGAAAAACGCGCTCGGCTATTTCGCCTATCTCATTTCGGGGGCGGCTTCGCTTCCGAATATAACGCCGTATCACGTCGGATTCGAGTCGAAGGAGCGCTCGGGCGAGGGCAACTATATCCTCGGGCTCGTTACGAATACCCTCCAGGTCGCGGGAATGAAAAACCTCCTCCCGCGCGATATCGCCCTCAACGACGGGCTCTTCGAGGTCCTGCTCGTGAAAAATCCGCGAAACCCGCTCGAGCTGAATAAAATCCTTGCGTCGGTTATGAAAAAGGACTACGGCGCCGGCTGCTTCGAGTATTTCAAGACCGACGAGATCACCTTCCGCTGCGAGGTCCCGCTCGTCTGGACCCTCGACGGCGAAAACGGCGGCTCCCGCGTTAAAACGCACATCACCTGCCGCAAGCAGGCGCTCAGCATAATCACGGCGGCGAAATAAAACCCTCCGTCACAACGAAGGGTTTGACATTATTTTCATAATGTGGTATAATGCCGATTGCAGAGAGCTTTTGCGGTTCGGTCCCCGAAAGGGGGTGGCGGCGAATGGAAGAATTGATACTTATCGTTATTTTAGCGTTTATCGTTCTGGAAATATTCAAAACCATAAAAAAGTAACCGCCGGCGCTGCCCAAAGCTAAGCGGTTACTTTTTGTAATTGTGTTAGATAGGCTGAGCCGTTCGGCTCTCTGCCATTATTATAGCATCATATTGTGTTTTTGTCAATACCCGTTTTATTCGGCATTCTTTAGCCGTGCAAGCAGGTTTTCTCCACAGTGTGTTCGTCATCTTCAACGAATTTTTTATTTATTTCTGGATATATTGCCGGATTGGGCTTTTCTGCCGGTTTCACTATCTCCGGCTACTGGGGAGAAATCATGAAAAAATAAGCGGCATACAAATTCAAAGCCGTCGGTGAAATAACCGGCGGCTTTGCTGTTAATATGTATTACGCTTGGGCGGCGCAAAATCAGTAGCTCTTTACGGCAGCTTCCTCCGCTTTGAGCATCTTCGCGTAGTTTTTCATATACCCCTCGAAGCCCTCTACGTCCTTCGGGTCGGGCTGCTCGGTTATCGCGCTCATTCCCGCGAATACCTTTTCGTCGAGGTAGTCCTCAAGGCTCTTGCCCGCACCGTCGGCGGAGTATTTCGCGAGGATAGCCATACCCCAGGCTCCGCCCTCGCCCGCAGTCTCCATAACAGATACGGGAGTGCGCATAGCCGCGGCAAGGAGCTTCTGCCCTACGCCCTTAGTCTTGAAGTAGCCGCCGTGGCCGAGTATCTTGTCTATCTCAACGTTTTCGGCGAGAAGAATGTCAAGCCCTATCTTAAGGGTCGCGAGAGCCGAGAAGAGGTTGTTCCTGATGAGGTTTGCAATGTTGAAATTCGAGTCGGGGCGTCTAAGAAGCATCGGTCTGCCCTCGTCGAGATGGGTTATCGGCTCGCCCGAGAAATAGTTGCAGGAGGTGAGCCCGCCGCAGTCGGGGTCGCCGTTCATAGCGTTAATAAGAAGGAGGTCGTAGAGGTCGGGCTTGCGCATCGGATGGCCCGAGAGCTCCGCAAATTCCATAAATATGCGCATCCAAGCGTCGAGGTCGGTGCAGCAGTTGTTGCAGTGGACCATAGCGACAGGCGCGCCGCTCGGGGTGGTTACCATATCTATCTCGGGATAGAGCTTTGAAAGCGCCTTTTCGAGAACTATCATCGCGAACACTGAGGTTCCCGCCGAAACGTTGCCGGTCCTTACTCTTACGCTGTTCGTTGCGACCATTCCGGTGCCTGCGTCGCCTTCGGGCGGGCAGAGCGGCACTCCCGCCTTAAGGGTTCCCGTCGGGTCGAGGAATTTTGCGCCCGATTCGGTGAGAACGCCGGCGTTTTCGCCCGCAACGGCGACTTCGGGAAGAACGTCTTTAAGCTTCCAGCCGAAGCCCTTGGGGGCGACTAACTCATCGAACTGGGCAATCATCTTTTCGTCGTAATTGCAGGTCGCGGAATCGATCGGGAACATACCCGAAGCCTCGCCGACTCCGACAACCTTCCTGCCGGTGAGTATCCACTGAATGTAGCCCGCGAGGGTGAGAACGCTCTTTATCGCGGGGACGTGCTCCTCGCCGTTCAAAATCGCCTGATAGAGGTGGGCTATAGACCAGCGCTGAGGAATGTTGAAGCCGAAGAGCTCTGAGAGCTTCTCGGAGGCCTCGGCGGTTATCGTGTTGCGCCAGGTTCTGAACGGAACGAGAAGATTTCCTGCCTCGTCGAAGGGCATATAGCCGTGCATCATCGCGCTTATACCCATCGCGCCGACAGAAGTGAGCGGCTCGCCGAAGTTCTTTTTATAGTCCGCCGCGACCTTTGCGTAGGCGTCCTGAAGCCCTTCGCGGATATCGTCGAGGGTATAGGTCCAGACGCCGTTGTCGAGGCGGTTCTCCCAATCGTGAGCGCCCGAGGCGATAACGTTTGATTTTTCGTCGATAAGTATTGCCTTGATCCTTGTCGAGCCGAATTCGATTCCGAGATATGTGTTCATAATGATTCTCCTTTTCGGTGATGTTCCTGTAAACGGTGATTTTATTATACAATTTTGCGCCCGATATGTCAAGAAAATAGTTGGAAGCAAGATTCTTGCAAAACCTAAAAACGCTTCGTTTTTTACTCTGTATACTTCAGCTTTTCCGTAGTCCAATCAGCGAGGACCTTAAGCATTTCTGCCGCCTCTGCCTTCGCTCCGGCGAGGTCGTGTTCAAGGTAATTCCCGCATTCGCGGCGCTTTGCCCCGGGGACCTCGCCCTCGAAGCCCGCTATAAACTCAAACGTGTCTTTAACAAGCGCTATCGCCTGCTCGGGGGCAACGCTGTCTCTGACGACGAGATAAAACCCTGTGCGGCAGCCCATCGGTCCTACATATATAACGCTGTCCGAAAATTCGCCGTTTCTGACAAACGTCGCAAAAAGGTGCTCTACGGTGTGGAGCGCCGCGTTTGAAAGATAATCGCCGCCGTTCTGCTTCTTCATTCTTATGTCGTAGGTGACGGCGTCGCCGTCGATCCTTGAGATATACATTCCCCGCTCGAGCTTGTCGTGGTCGACGGTAAAACTCGCTATCTTTTTCATTTTTCTTCCTCCGCAAACATCGCCGTCGAAAGATACCTGTCGCCGGTGTCGGGCAGGAGCGCGACTATGAGCTTTCCCCTGTTTTCGGGGCGCTTTGTGACCTGAGCCGCCGCCCATACCGCCGCTCCCGAGGATATGCCGACCAGAAGCCCCTCGGTTTTGGCAAGCTTTCTGCCCGTCTCGAAGGCGTCTTCGTTTTCGACCGCGATTATTTCGTCGTATATTCCGGTGTCGAGCGTTTTCGGGACGAATCCCGCGCCGATGCCCTGGATTCCGTGCGCGCCCGATACTCCCTTAGAGAGCACCGGCGAGCCTGCGGGCTCTACCGCGACTATCTTAATGTTCGGGTTCTTGCTCTTTAAATATCTGCCGACGCCAGAGACCGTCCCTCCGGTGCCGACTCCCGCAACGAAGATATCGACCTTGCCGTCGGTGTCCTCCCATATCTCGGGACCGGTGGTTTTAAAATGCGCCTCGGGGTTGGCGGGATTCTCAAACTGCCCGGGGATAAAGCTCCCGGGAATTTCGGCGGCGAGCTCCTCTGCCTTCGCGATGGCGCCCTTCATTCCCTTTGAGCCCTCGGTCAGAACTATCTCGGCACCGTAAGCCTTTAAAAGGCTGCGGCGCTCAACGCTCATAGTCTCGGGCATCGTTAAAATGACCCTATAGCCCCTTGAAGCCGCTACCGAAGCGAGCCCTATTCCGGTGTTGCCGCTCGTCGGCTCGATTATAACCGAGCCGCTCTTTAAAACGCCGCGCGCTTCGGCGTCGTCTATCATCGCGAGCGCGACTCTGTCTTTAACGCTGCCCGCAGGGTTGAAGTATTCCAGCTTTGCGCAGATATCGGCGCAGAGCCCGTTTTTTTCGCAGTAGCCGCCGAGCTTTAAAAGAGGCGTGTGACCGATAAGGTCGGTCAGCCTTTCATAAACCTTCATATCGGTTCCTCCTTGCTGCTTTTATCATATTATCACGCTGACGCGGA
This sequence comes from uncultured Clostridia bacterium, assembly GCA_947627875.1. Lineage (GTDB taxonomy): Bacteria > Bacillota > Clostridia > Oscillospirales > Ruminococcaceae > Faeciplasma. Next base: position 43,105 of record CANQXS010000015.1, on the reverse strand, counting down.
GGTGTCAATAAAAACTATTGCCCCGCAATGTGCGGGGCATTTGTTCATATATCTTCGAGATATTTATAGAGCGTTTTTCTGCCGATTATCGCAACGATGATATCGACGACGGCATCGATGATGACCGTTATCGCTATGAACATCCAGAGCGCCTCGGTAGCGGTAAACGGGTCGACAAGGATCGCTATTCCGAACGCCGCCGACAGCAGCGCCGAAATTCCGACGAGATACCAATATTTCGCCTTGAATCTTATCATATCTACGCACCATTGCAGCTTATAAACGCCCATCACAAGGACCCCGACGCCGTATAAAACGGTAAGCACCGGGAAGGTGTCGATGAACCACTGAGGGTTAAAGGCGCAGAAGCCGCCGAACAGGCATTCGAGCACGCCGATAAACAGCCCGCCGTCTATCGCCGAAATCTCGGGCTTCTCCGAGAAATAGCGGATTATGCCGAATATCCCGGGGATTATCAGAAGCACACCGAAGGCTCTTATAATGAACCTCGCGAGCCCCGTAGGATTTATCAGCAGCAAAACTCCTATCGCAGCCTCGATAAGCGCTACCAAAATGCTCGTCCAAAAACTTTTTTTCATATCCGTTCTCCTTCCCGCCGGGCATTTGCCCCGCGTTTATTATGTTTTTGATTTTTTATCGGTCCGAGAAGACATATCCCCGCTCCTCGTCTGACTGCTTATGCGAAACGAAGCCCGCGCGGTTATAGGTCTCGGTCAGGCGGCGTATCTTCTCGGCAAGCTGTTTGCTGAGCTGCTCGGAAAGTATCCTCCAGCGCCAGTTCTGCCCCACCGTTGAGGGAACGTTTATCCTCGCTTCGTTGCCGAGCCCGAGGAAGTCCTGAGGCTGGGCGACGGCTATCTCGGCTATCGACGACCAGGCGAGCCTTAAAAGCGCGTCGGGGATATCCCTGCGGAATTTTACCCCGCAATAGTCGAGGCAGAAGCTAAGGTCTCTGCCCGAGAGATTCTCTGCCCAGCCCTTCGCGGTATCGCTGTCGTGGGTCGAGGTGTAGATAACGCAGGAGGGGCTCTGAAGGTTGCAGGGGAGATATTCGCCCTGCGCGGTCGGGTCGAAGGCAAACTGAAGCGCCTTCATTCCGGAGTAGCCGGTGTCCTTTAAGAGCTGAACCACATCGTCGGTGATAAAGCCGAGGTCCTCGGCGATTATATGCTTCTTTCCGAGCCAGTAGTTGGTCGAGTTGAAGAGCTTCATTCGCGGTCCTTCGCACCAGTGACCGTTTACGGCGTTCTTATCCTTCGCGGGGACCGCGTAATACCCCGCGAACCCGCGGAAATGGTCTATTCTCAGAACGTCGTAGATATCGGTGGCGAAGGCGATGCGGTCTATCCACCATTTATAGCCGTTCTGCTCCATATCTTTCCAGTTATAGAGCGGGTTGCCCCAGAGCTGACCTTCGAGCGCGTAGCCGTCGGGCGGGCAGCCGGCAACGTTTATCGGCTTTTTATCGGCGTCAAACTCAAACAGCTCCGGCTCGAGCCAAGCCTCAACGCTGTCATAAGCGCAGTAGATCGGCATATCTCCGATTATCCCGACGCCGTTTTTGTTGGCGTATTCCTTCAGCGCGAACCACTGCTTAAAGAATTCATACTGCAAGAATTGATAAAACCCTATCTCGTCGGCAAGCTCTTTTCGCGCATTTTCGAGGGCTTTCGGCTCGGCGAGCCTAAGCTCCTCCTCCCATTCATACCAAGGCGCGCCGCCGTGGGCGTTCTTTTCAGCCATAAAGAGCGCGTAGTCGCCCACCCATGCGCTGTTTTTTTCGCAGAACGCGCGGTAACCGCCGTCGGGCTCAAAGCGCGCGTAAGCCTTTCTCAGGACGGGATATATCGCCTCGTAGAGCATTCCGTAATTTATGTATTGCCTGTGGTCGCCGAAGCAGACGTTTTTGTAGTCCTCCGGCTTTAAAAGACCGTCCTCCTCGAGGGTTTCGAGGTCGATGAAATAGGGGTTGCCTGCGTGGATCGAGAAGGACTGATAGGGGGAATCGCCGTAGCCGGTCTGCGAGAGGGGAAGAATCTGCCAGTACCTCTGCTTTGCCGATTTGAGAAAATCCACAAACTCTCTCGCCTCTTTTCCGAGCTTCCCTATCCCGTATTCCCCGGGGAGGGAGGCTATTCCGAGCAGTAATCCGCTTGATCTCATATTATTAACTCCTTTCGGTATTTAATTATTCCCTGACTTCGATATATGCCTCTTCTTTTCTGCGGCGGGAGTATATCTCCTCGAGCTCCGCTGTCACTTCGCCGCGCGGGCGGGCATACTGCGGGTCGTGGCTCAAAAGAAAGGTCTTTGCGCTTAGGCGCTTAAGGCAGTCTAAGGTATCTTTAAGCAGCGTGGCGTTATAAACGGCTCTGCCGCCCTTTTGCATAGAATAGATCCCGTCGCCCAAAAAGGCGAAATCGTCGGTTTCGAGCCCGAGAGCGCCCTTTGAATGGCTCGACGGCAGCAAAAATATATGAAGCTCCGCGCCGTCGTTTATATAAACGTCATCGGCGACGGTCTCCCCGAAGCCGATATATTTCTTTGTATACGCGCTGAGATAAACCCTCTTTGCGCTTATATCGGCGAGCGCGCCGGTGTGGTCGGGGTGAAAATGAGACAAAACAGCCGCCTTCGGCAGGTCGATGCCTCTTAGCTCGGCGGTAATAAGCGGGTTGTTCCCGACGTCGTAGAGCCATAAACATCTGTCGCCGAAAACGAGGCCTACATCCGCCGAAAGAGGCTCTTCGGTCGCCTTTATATATGAGACCCGCTCCGACAGCCTTATCATTTCTCCGCCCTCCTGACTTTACGGGTATATTCTACCACACTTTAAGAAAAATTGCAACAGAAAGCGCGGCATCTTAAGACGCCGCGCCTCATTTTAATACACAAATTCGTAGACTATCAGCAATACGACCGATATCGCGAGATAAACGGCTCCTGCCATAAGAAGCCCGCGCGAGGATCTCCGCGAAGCCTCCTTGCGCTCGCGGTAGTCATCAAAGGTCTCCTTTTCGTTCTTTCTGAGCATCGGTATAAAGGTCTCGACGGTGGATTTCAAGCCGAAGCCCATAACGTCGAAGGCTCCCCTGTTCCTTATGCCCTTAAGCCCGCCTATTCCGAGGAGGAACACGGCAGGCACCGAAAAGCAGTTGCAAAGGCTTGTAAGGATATCCCTGCCCCTTGCGAGCTCGACTATGAGCATCACAACGGCTAAAACGCCGCCGACGGCAAGGTTCAGAAGGAAATCCTTTTTTCGCTCAGACATCAGTTACCGCCGTTCAGCTCCTGCATGATCCTCTTATATTCAGCGTCGTTGCACTGAACAAAGTGACCGGGGCTGACCTCGCGAAGCGTAGGCTTATCGACCGAGTAGTCGTGTTCGGCAAGAGGATTGTAAACTATTCTCTTTCTCGCCTTCTCATAGATCGGGTCGGGAAGCGGGATAGCCGAGAGCAGCGACTTGGTGTATGGGTGAAGGGGGTGAGCGAAGAGCTCGTCGGAATTCGCAAGCTCAACGAGTTTGCCGTAATACATAACTCCGATGCGGTCGGAGAAGTATTTTACAACCGAGAGGTCGTGGGCGATGAAGAGAATGGTCAGACCGAAGCGGTCTCTCAAATCGTTCAGAAGGTTTATTACCTGCGCCTGGACCGAAACGTCGAGAGCGGAAACGGGCTCGTCGGCGATGATGAGCTCGGGCTGCATGATTATCGACCTCGCAACGCCTATTCTCTGGCGCTGACCGCCGGAAAATTCATGAGGATAGCGGGAGGCGTGCTCGGGAACAAGCCCGACGAGCTCGAGCATCTCATAAACCTTTTGATCGATGACCTTTTTGTTGCGCTCGCCCTGAATGATAAGCCCCTCGGCGATAATTTCGCGGACCGTCATACGGGGGTCGAGCGAAGCTATCGGGTCTTGGAATATCATCTGAATCTGGGTTACGAGCTTTGTCCTCTTTGCCTTATAGAGTTCGTCCTTGTATTCAAGGGTGAGCTTCTGCTTTTCGGCAGGGTCGGAAGCGCCTGCGATAAGCGGCTCATACTTTGCCTTGAGCTCAGCGACGAGCTTTTTGGAATACTCCTTGTCGCAGTTCTTCTGGTCGTATTTAGCCTCTTTTATGAGCTTTTTCTGCTCGGCGATATATTCGCTGAGATTGGGGATTTTATCGGCTTTTGCTTTCTTGATATTGTCTTTATAAGACTGGATGCCGGCGGCTATTCTTACGCCCTTAAAGATGACGTTTCCGGAGGTGATGTTGTAAAGCTTGATTATCGAGCGTCCGGTGGTGGTTTTGCCGCAGCCCGACTCTCCGACGAGACCGAAGACCTCGCCCTTTTTAATGTCGAAGCTTACGTCGTCGACCGCCTTGGTGACGAAATCGCCCGCTTTGAAATACTGGCAAAGATGCTCAACTCTGAGCAAGGTTTCCTGATTACTCATCCTTAGTCGCCCTCCTCTCGTTCATTCTTCTGATTCTGTCGACAACAGCCTTCGGAGGATCGACCTTGGGCGCGTCGGGGTGGAGAAGCCAGGTGGCGGCGTAATGGGTGTCGCTTATCTTAAACATCGGCGGCTGGCGCTCGAAGTCGATCTGCATCGCGTATTTATTACGCGGAGCAAAGGCGTCGCCCTTCGGCGGGTAGATCATATTCGGAGGAGTGCCGGGGATAGCTTCGAGCTTTTCGTCGGTATCAAGGTCGGGCATCGAGCTGAGGAGCGCCCAGGTATAGGGGTGGGCGGAGTGATAGAAGATATCCTCCGAGGTGCCGTATTCGACTATCTTTCCGGCATACATGACCGCTACTCTGTCCGCCATATTCGCAACGACGCCGAGGTCGTGGGTGATGAATATGACCGAGAGGTTGCGCTCTTCCTTAAGGTTGTTTATAAGCTCGAGTATCTGAGCCTGAATGGTAACGTCGAGAGCGGTGGTGGGCTCGTCGCAGATAAGTATATCGGGGTTGGCGGCGAGGGCTATCGCTATAACTATTCTCTGCCTCATACCTCCCGAGAACTCGAAGGGATACTGCTTATATCTCTTATGGGGCTCGGCGATGCCGACCTCGTCCATAAGCTTGATGGCGCGGTGCTTCGCGACTCTGCGGGTTACCTTGTCTACAACTCCCGAGGCGTTGGCCTTGAGGTAATCTATTACCGCGACGGTCTCCTCGTCGAACTTGCGGGAGGAGTAATTCGCGATGACCTCGTCGTAATGGTCGACAAGGCGGGTGATTATCGTTACGATATTCTCCTTGATGAGCTCAAGGTCGGTTATCGCGGCGTCGGCGACTTCCCAGTCGGGCTTCTTGCCCTTTGCGACTATCCTGTCGAACTTGCGCTGGTCTCTGTCGTGGACGCGCTGAGCCTTTACGTTGGCTCCGATAGCGTGGAAGTAGTTGTCTATCTGGCTCTTGATGCTGGGGGCGAAGGTGAAGGAAAGGCTGTCTTTTGTAATGTTGAGGACGTCTATGCAGCTCTTGACGGTCGCCGAGAGCGCCTTATAGGTGTCGTAGCATTCCTTCTTGTCGAGATTTTCGCGGGTATAAACCGCCTTCGCGGCGTTGAGCTCTTCTATGGCCTTGCGCATATTGCCGATGACTATCGAAGAAGAATATTCGAGAGCCCTTTCGGCGTCGTCGATGAAGGCGAGCATAAAGTCCTTATCGATATAGTCGTGAAGGAACTTGTTGAGCTCGTCTACCGGCATATCGGGGAGCGGCTTATCGCTGAAGGTGAGGTAGTAGCCCATGCAGAAGAAGTTGGGAGCCTTCTTTGAAATGCCCTCCTGAGCGAAATCGCGGAGCTTATAGAGAATACCCAAAACGGTGTCGAAATTCATCGACTTCTTCGCCTTGGAGAACTCCGAGGCGAGCGAGCCTGCGAGAGAATATACCTCCGCCTTGTGCTCGGGCGATACGACGTATTCGTTTATCGAGTCCTTCGACTGCTTAACGATGTCGTTTATGCGGTCGGCTGAGCCCTTGGCGACCGACTTCTTTTCGAGCTCGAAGGCTATCTTGCCGATGTCGTCAACGGTCTCGCTCGCAGCCTCGAAAGCCTTTTTATAGGCGGATTCGAGCTCGATATGCTTAAACTCGAACTTGTCGAACTTGCGGCAGTTTTCGTTTATCGCGGCGGCTCTTGCGGGGTCGTTCGAAGCAACCATCGCTTTATTGAGGTTTTTAAGATAGCCGTTGAAGGTCGCGCGGCACTCGCGCTGCCTCGCCTTGCCCTTTAAGAGCATAGCTTCGGTGAGCTGGCGCCCTATCCTTACTATCGGGTTGAGCGAAGACATCGGGTCCTGGAATATCATGGCGATCTTGTCGCCGCGGATCTTATGGAAGTCTTCTTCAGAGATCTTTAAGAGATCTTTACCGTCGTAGATTATCTCGCCCGACTCAACTATCGAGTTGCCGGCGAGTATTCCGAGTATCGCCTTTGAGGTGACCGATTTGCCCGAGCCGGATTCGCCGACTATGGCAAGGGTCTCGCCGGTGGCGAGGTCAAAGGAGATATCGCGGACCGCCTGGACCTTTCCGTTTGAAGTGCGGAAGGAAATTCTAAGGTTTCTAACCTGTAATTTTTCGTTCATCAGTCATCCACTCCTCTCGTTGACGGGTTGAATGCGTCTCTGAGACCGTTGCCGAAGAGGTTGAAGCAGATCATCAGCAGCCCGAGGAAGATACTGGGGTAGAGGACGGCGTGAGGCGAAGTAGTGACAACGGCGTTGCCCTGCGAAAGCAGGGTGCCTATAGTAGTTCCGGCAAATGCGCTGAGGTCGACGATGCCGAGGTAGGTCATAGAGGTCTCGGAACCGATTACGCCCGGGATAACGAGCGCGCAGCTCGTGATTATCGAGCCGATGCCGTTCGGGAAGATATGCTTAAACATCAGCCTGCGGTCCGAGGCGCCGAGGGTGCGGGCGGCAAGTATGAACTCCTGCCCCTTGAAGCGGTAGAACTGGCGCCTTGTGAGCGCTGCCATTCCTATCCAGCCCGTTAAGACGAACGCGAACAGGAACGACGGCACAACGCCGACCTTCTTTGCGAGGTGGAGCTGGAACAGAGTGGTGACTACTATGAACGGAACGCCCGAGAGAACGTCGGCGATACGGTCTAAGAGCATATCGACCCAGCCGCCGTAATAACCCTGAATAGAGCCGTAGATGGCGCCGATAGTGAGGTTGATGGCGGAGACGAAGATGGCGAAGAGGATAGAGAAGCGAGCGCCGACTCCGATGCCGCAGAAGATATCCTGACCCATAGCGTTGGTACCCATAACAAAGCTGGGCTCATGTCCGTTGAGGTAGATATAGTAGTTGTAGTAGAGAATGCGGCACTGCACCGCGCCGGACTTTCCGTAGGAATAGATGTAGTTTCCGGGGTCGCTGTCGATTCTTATGGAGTTGTAGGGGCGTCCGGCTATCTCCTCCCTCGTCGAATAAACGGGGATAAGATTTCCGTCGGAGTCGGTAACTGCTGCGCCCTTTGAGTCGACCTTATACCAGAGGTTGGGATTGTCGGTGATGCCAGAGATATCCCTCTGCTCGACATAAGGATAAATTACCTGAATGCCGGTCTCGTTCTGCCAATTCTGAATGTTCTCGAATTCCTGATAGGTCAGGGTGCGGTAGAGCATACCCATAGCGTAGTAGGTATTTATCTCGAGGTCGTATGTATAGCGGGTGACGTCCTGACCGCGGTATTTGGTCACGCTCTCGTGAGTCCCGACGGTCTTGATGACGGGGTTCTTGCCGGTTTCTTCATAGATCCCCTTCCAGTAATTCATCTGGGCGTCGTTCTGGCTCGTATATACGCGCGAGCCGTCGAGTATCCCGATGTTAAGCTCCGCGATAGAAGGAACATAAGGAGCATAGTTGAGATACATAGCGTCTTTCTCCCAGATGCTGTAGGGAGAAATTATCGGGGAGACTATTGCAAAAACGATGAGAGCAAGGAGTATCCAGGTGGCGATAACGGAGGATTTGTTCTTGCCGAAGCGTATCATGGCGTCGGCGAAGAAGCTGCGCGATTTAGTCTGAAGCTCCTTGTCGCGAAGGACCTCATTTTCCTGAACGAACCGGAACTTTTCGGCGGGTATTCTTTCGTATTCCATTATTCCGCCCCCTTACTTCTTTGAACCCATGCGGATGCGCGGGTCGATAAAGCCGTAGCTGATGTCTACAACCAAACCGGCGGCAAGACCGATGGCGGTGTAGAAGCATGTCGACAGCATGAAAATGTTATAGTCAAGACCGTTTATAGCGTTGAGCGTTAAGCCTCCGACGCCCGGCACCGAGAATATTCTCTCGATTATGAGCGAGCCGCCGATGATGCCGATAAACTCTCCGAAGATGCCCGGAACGATAACAACGAAGCAGTTGCGGAGGGCATGGCGCACGGTCGCCTGAGTTTTAGTGAGCCCCTTGGTTCTGGCAAGGAGCATAAACTCGCTCGTCAAAACCTCGGTGAGCTCGGCTCTGGTGGTGCGGCAGAAGCCCGCGATAACGCCGAACGAAAGCGCAAGTATCGGCGGGACTATCGACTTGAACATCTCCCAGCTGAAGTAGTCGGTTCCTGCCTTCATAACAAACGGGAACCACCGCAGTTTAAAGCAGAGTATATACTGTATCAGGAAGGCATAGACAAAGCTCGGCACCGAGATGACGACCATCGTCAGGGTAGAGATAAGGTAATCGACCCAGGTGTTCTTTTTGAGCGCGGCAAGAATGCCGAAGCCTATGCCGACGGGTATCGTCCAGATGATCGAATACAGGTTCACTATCATCGACGCGGGCAGCTTTTCAACGAATACCTGCCAAACGTCGCGCCCTATGTAGAGCTTTTCGCTGGTGCCCCAGTCCCACTTGGTGACGATGCCCTTGATGAATATCCAGAACTGTTCAAGATAGGGCTTGTTATATCCGAGCGCCTCGCGCCTTATTTCGAGGATAGCGGTGTGCGGGTCGTTCGGGGGGAGCGCCGGCAGCGGAAGCATGCGAATGAGGACAAACGACATGAAGCTTATGATCATAAAGACAAAGAACATGTAGATTATCCTCTGCAGAGCATATTTAATCATATATTTTCCTCCTTTAATTAGCTCTCATATGCCCCGAAAAAAGACGGAACATATGAGGGCAAATTAACGCGCTGATATAGTAAAGACAGCGGGAGGAGGCATCTTGCCCCCTCCCGCTTCTTTGCGCAGGGAACGGTATTTAAATCCCCTGATTAGTACTGGAGCTGACCGTGAGCGGCGATCTGCTCGTCGCAGTAAGCCTTCCACTCTTCGTCGTTGTAGTTATACTTCATATAAGCTAAACCGCCGAAGCCCATAACGGGGTTGTACTCGTCGACAACGTAGTAGACCTTCTGGCTGAGAAGGAACTTGGAACCGTCGTTGGCGAACGGAATGTAAGTGAAGGTCTGGAGGAGCTTGCCCTCAACGCCGGCGAGGATCTGAAGTCTGGTCTCCTGATCGGCGTTGTTGGTACCGAAGTTGTAGGTCTTGTCGCCTACGGTAACATCGTTACCGGTGACGCATTCTGCCCAGTCGTAAACGCTCATCTCGATGGTCTCGCCGTTAAGGGTGAGTTCGAGCATATCCTGCTGCGGGTGATACCAGTTAGCAGCGTAGGAGTAAGAATCCCAAGTGTAAGCCTGGAGGAGGTTGTAAGGATCCATCGCGGAACCGGTCCAACCGCAGAGGCAAACGTCGCAGGAACCCGACTTAAGAGCATTCGCGAACTCTTCGCCGCCGCCCAGAGGAGCGGAAGCCTTGATATGGACCTTGTTCTCGAAAGGAGTGCCTTCGGTTGCCTTTACGATAGCGGTATCCATCCAGTTAATTCTGAGCTGCATAATATCGGTAACGGACTGAGCGCCGATAGCGTAAATGATATTGATGGTCTGGTCGCACTTGCCGTCGCCGTCGGCGTCGGTGATGTAGCCGGCGTCAAGGGATTCCTGGAAAGCAGCGGTGTAGAGCTCCTTGGCGGCCTCGGGATCGTAACCGGTGATGGAATCAACGGCGTCGTCGAGGCTCGAGAAGGCGGAGGTATCTACAGAGTAGAAGTCGCAGAGAGCCTGCTTGGCAACGTCGGTGTCGCGGTAGTAACCGGCGGTTTCGGGATCATAGATGATGGTCTTGCCGAAGATGCCGTAGCCGGGGGTCAGAGACGGGCTGGTCTCGTCGCAGTATGCCTGACGGTCGAAGCTGACGGCGAACGCCTTGCGGAAGCTCGGGCAGAGGATAGTCTGAATGTCTTCAACGGCGGTGTCGAAGCCTTCGGCGTCTTCACGAGCCTGAAGTCCGTCGACGTTGCCGGTGAGGAGCATGAAGAAGATGGAAGCACCGGGTTCGTCGATGCAGTATTCACTGTTGCGGTACTGGTCCATATCGGCAGCCTGGAGACCGTAGGTTACGAGCTCGCCGGAGAGGAACATGTTCTTGGCGGTGGCAACTGCCGCATCGCCCTCAAGAGCCTGAATGTCGATATCGGTGGTCTGATAGGTTCTGTAAATCTTGCCGTCGGTAGGATCCTTATAGACGTTGTTGACGTCGTCATGATAACCGTACCAACTGTCGTTGCGGCTGTAGTGGATGAGCTTATCGGTCTGGTAAGAGGTCATCGAGTAAGGACCGTAAGAAGGAGAAGTCTCGGCGCTGGTCATGTAGGTGCTGGCATAAGTGCCGTCGGCCTGCTGGGTGATGCAGCTGTCGTAAACATCGGGTTCAACGAGGAGCAGGTAGTCCTGAATTGCGTTGTAGAAGAGGGTGAAGCCGGAGCAGGAAGCCTTGAAGACCTCAACGAGGTGATAATCGTCCTTGGCATAGAGACCGACGGTGTCTTCGTAGGTTACTTCGGGGTTGTCGAAGCCGAAGAAGACCATTTCCTCAAACTCCTGATAAGCGTAATCGCCGGCAGAGGCTGCATATTCTTCAACATCGGCAGCGCTGTGGAGCATAGCGATAACGTCCTGAAGGTCCTTAAGAAGATCGGGAGTGAGGTAGACCCAGCCCTTTTCGTTGGCAGCGGCGATAAGGCGATCGACCTGATCGACCTGACCTGCATAAGTGGAAATACCGCCGTCAAGACCCCAGTTGCCGCCGCTCTTGATATCAAGGACAACGTCCTTGCCATCGTACTGATAAGTACCGTCGGCAGTAGTGGTGAAGTTGGCAGGATCAACGTATTCGTCGGCGCCCATATTGGCGGAAACGAATTCGCTGAGCGCATACTGACCGCTCTTGAAGTAAGCCTCGGCGCCGACGATACCGTAGGTGTTGGCATAAACATCGGTGGAGCGGTAGTTCTGGAGCTTGTAGTCGAGAATGCGCTTCATACCTTCAACATAAGAGTTGGCGGTGATGTGGTAGCCGGTATCGAAGTAGAGGTCTTCACGGAGCGGGATCTCCCAGGCATAGCCGGAAGTTGCGCCCTCGGGGATCCAGTCGGGATGCTCGGCAGCTACCTCGGCGGTAACGTCGACGGGCATGCCGGAAGCCATCGAAGGAATGTAGAGATATCCGTCGAAGGGAGTGCGGGTAGCGTCTTCCATCGGGTGGAGCTCATCGTTGAAAGCCATCGTGTAGAAGCTGTCAATGAGGTATCCTAACTGACCGGAAGAGTTGTTGTCCTCATAGTCATGAGGGTTCCAGTTGGCGGAAAGTCCTGAGGTCCAGGATTCGTAGGTGTAGGTAGCCTCGGGCTCGAATTCGGTTACTGCGGAATCCGAAGCTTCGCCTTCGCCTTCGCCTCCGTCGTCGGGGACGTTAACGTCGCCCTGATTGTCGCCGCTGTTTACGGGAGTTTTGCCGTCGCCGCTGTCAGAGGGATTGTCGCCGCAGGCAACAAGGCTGAACAGCATGACAAACGCAAGCAGCAGGCTTAAAAACTTTTTCATCTAAAATTTGCCTCCTTTTAGGATTACTGCTTTATGCAGTGTGTGAACGCTTAGTGAATAACCGATATCTCGGGGAATCATAAGCTTAAGTGAATAATAATACATTTGGCGAAGTTTTGTCAATAGATTTTTCGCGATTTCGGAATTTTGCACTGTTTTTTTCTGAAATTGCCCGCCGTAAACAGCAATATAAATAATTTTTCTCCCTGAATTTAGTAGTTATTGACTAATCGCGAAGCCGCGAAAGCTTATCCGCGGATTTTCCTTTTTGAGGAGCTTTTCGGCGGCTCTCTCCCCTTTTTCGCCCCGAGAGCGCACCGCGAGCACAAGTGTGTTTTATCGACGCACAAAATATACATTTATTCTGTATATTATGCAAATATACAAGCTTTTTTGCATATTTTTACCGCCTTTGTATACGCTCGGCGCACCGAAATAAATAATTTCCGTTTTGCTATTGCAAAATCGGGAAAAAGGCATTATAATAGTGTGACCTTTAAAAAGAAAAGAAAAAAGCAGTCTGAAAGGAGAATGAAAGTGTCGCCGTTCGGTTTTCTGATGTCGTATGTCAAACGGCACAAATGGCAGTACATACTCGGCATAGTTACGCTTTTCATCGTCGACTTTGCCAACCTGTTCATTCCGAGCATAACGGGCGATGTCACCGACGGTCTTACCGACCGCACGATGGATATGCGCGGGGTTATGAGCGCGCTCGTCGTTATGCTCATACTCGGGGTAACGCTCGCCGTCGGCAGGTTTTTCTGGAGGTATTTCATCTTCGGGTCGGCGCGTTCCATTGAAAAGGAGATCCGCGACGACATGTTCGCCCATCTCGAGACCCAGGACGTCGAATATTACAACGAGCACAAGACCGGCGACCTGATGACCCGCTTCACCTCTGACCTCAACTCGGTGAGAATGTCTATCGGTCCCGCGATAATAAGCATCTTCGACGCCACGGTCATGGCTCTTATGGTCATCATAAGAATGATGATATACGTCAACGTCAGGCTCACGCTTATGACCCTTGTGCCGATGCTTATTATAATGGTAGGCGAAATTTATTACGGCAAGATAATGCATACAAGATACCGCCGCCGCCAGGACGCCGTTTCGGACCTCACCGACTTCACTCAGGAGAGCTTTTCGGGGATAAGGGTAATAAAGGCGTTCGTAAGGGAGCGTTACCAGCTCGGGGAATTCTCGAAATCTAACCGCAACGCTATGGAAAAGAACCTCGACGTTGTGAGGCTATCGGCGGTCGTAAACCCGCTGCTTACCGTTATTATCGGTCTGAGCAGCCTTATAACGCTTATTTACGGCGGATATTTAGCTATAATCGGAGATATCACCCTCGGGCGGTTCGTTGCGTTCAACCAGTATGTCGGAATGCTCGTATGGCCGATGATAGCCTGCGGCGACGCGATAAATATGTTTTCTCAGGGCTTTGCCTCGGCAAAAAGGATCCAGGAGGTCTTTGAGGATATGCCCGAGGTCGCCGATACCGACGAGGTCCGCCCCGTTCCCGAGCTCAAGGGCAACATAACCTTCAACCACCTCACCTTTATACATAAGGGTATGAGCGAGCCGACTCTCCGCGATATCTGCCTCGAAGTCCCCGCGGGGACGACCCTTGCGATAATCGGCAGGACCGGCAACGGCAAATCGACGCTCGTAAACCTTCTTTTACACCTTTACAACACAAAGCCGGGAATGATCTTCTTCGACGGCAAGGACATCAATACCATTCCCCTTCACACCCTGCGCGAAAATATTGCCTATGTCCCGCAGGACAACTTCCTGTTTTCCGACACCCTGAGTTCCAACATCGCCTTCGGCACCCACGAAAAGAGCATGGAGCGCATCGTCGAGGCTTCGCGCGCAGCCTGCATTCACGACAATATAATCGAATTCCCCGACGGCTATGAAACGGTAGTCGGCGAGCGCGGCGTTACCCTTTCGGGAGGTCAGAAACAGCGCAGCTCCATCGCCCGCGCTCTCATCAAAGACGCCCCGATACTGATTTTGGACGACGCTCTTTCGGCAGTCGACACCGACACCGAGGAGCATATCCTCAAAAATCTGAAGAAAAACCGCGAAGGAAAGACGACAATAATTATCGCCCACCGCGTTTCGACTATTCAGGCGGCGGACGTTATTATGGTCCTCGAAGACGGTCAGGCAGCCGAGATAGGCAGCCACCGCGAGCTGATGGAAAAGGGCGGCATTTATAAGGAAATGTTCGAGAAGCAGCAGCTTGAAGCCGCCGTCGGAGAGCAGAAAGCGGCTCTTGCCCGCGATATTGAGGGCTACGGCGGAAAGGAGGCGAGGGTATGAGACGGCTTTTAGGATACCTTAAGCCCCATAAATGGGTTATGGCGGCGGCCACATTCCTCGTTCTTCTTATAATCGTAGTTGAGCTCTACCGCCCGATAATCATCGGCGACGCGATAGACGACTACATCAACGGCTACTACCAGCCATATGTAGTGAGCGACGCCGGAGATTCCGTTTACAACGGCACCCGCCTCGAACGCTGCTATGGCGAGCTCTCTGAGGAGGAGCTCGGCTCAGACGAGCCGAAATACTATCAGCTCCTTTTATATGAAGACGAATATTATATGGCGGAGGGGCTCACCGCCGCCGAAACTGTATCGCTGATAGACGCCGAGCCCGAGACCGTAAAGAGCTTTATAGACGCAAAATCCTCGGGGATACCCCTTGAGCGCGATCAGCTCAAAGCCCTGCGCCGCTCCGACTTCAGCGGAATAATCCGCGCGGCGATAATTTATCTCTCGGTTCTGCTTGCGGGATTCGTCCTCAACTGGGCAGACACCTGGCTCCTGCAAAAAATGGGGCAGAATATAATCTATTCGATGCGCGAGCAGGTGTTTTCACACATTCAGAGCCTTTCGCTCAACTTCTTCAACACCACTCCCGTCGGCAAGCTCGTTACAAGGGTCTCGAACGATACCGAGTCGATAAACGAGCTCTTCACAACGATTTTGGTACGCCTTTTCAGAAACGTCGTTATGATATTCGGCTACGCCGCGATAATGCTCGCCCGCAGCCCGGGAATGACCCTCGTTTCGTTCGCGCTTCTGCCGGTAGTCGGAGTTCTTACCTTCTACTTCCGCTATGTTTCGCGGAAAGCTTATCAGCTCACAAGAAACAAGATAACCGAGCTCAACACCTTCCTCTCGGAGCACATCTCGGGAATGAGGCTTATCCAGATATTCGCCCGCGAGAAGGAGAAATACGGCGAGTTTGAAAAGAAGTCCTCAGAGCTCTATAAGGCGAGCTGGCGCGAAATGATGATATTCGCCATCTTCCGCCCGTCGATATTTATGGTCTCGATAATCGCGAAGGTAATAGTTATCGCAGTAGGCGCTTGGTTCGTCCTCAACGACAGGATATCCCTCGGAACGCTCTTTATCTTCATCAGCTACATCGGCTCATTCTTCGAGCCCATCCAGGAGCTCGCCGAGCAGTTCGGAACGCTCCAGTCTTCGCTTGCGTCGGCTGAAAAGGTATTCTCAGTTCTCGACGTCGAGCCCGATATAGTGAATCCCGAGAACCCCGTAGTCCCGCCGATGACGGGAAAAATCGAGTTTAAAAACGTCTGGTTCGCCTATGAAAACGACGATTATATTCTGAAAGACGTAAGCTTTACGATAAACCCGGGCGAAAAGGTGGCGTTCGTCGGCGCTACGGGCGCGGGCAAGACCTCTATCTTAAACCTCATAGGCAGGTATTTCGACATTCAGAAGGGCGAAATACTAATCGACGGAATAAACATAAAGGATATCGACACCGACGTTCTCCGCGGGGCGATAGGTCAGGTACAGCAGGACGTATTCCTCTTTACCGGCGACATAAAGACGAACATCTCGCTCGGCAGCGAGGATATAAGCCTCGAAGACGTAAAAAAGGCTTCCGAGACCGTCCGCGCGAGCACCTTCATCGAGAAAATGCCGCAGCAGTATGACGCCCCCGTTACCGAGCGCGGCTCTACCCTTTCGGCGGGCCAGCGCCAGCTTATAAGCTTCGCAAGAACTCTCGCCCATAAACCCTCGATACTCGTTTTGGACGAGGCAACCGCAAATATCGACACCGAGACCGAAGGACTTATAACCGAGGCTCTCGAAAAGCTTATGGAGGGCAGGACCACGATAATGGTCGCCCACAGGCTCTCGACTATCCAGCACGCCGACAAGATAATCGTTATGCACCACGGGCAGATACACGAGAGCGGGACACATCAGGAGCTTCTTAAGCAGAACGGTCTATATAAAAAGCTCTACGACCTCCAGCTCGTCGACAAATAGCTTTAAATTCAAAAGCGGGAAGCTTATATGCTCCCCGCTTTTTGTGTTAAGACCTGCTCTTCGGCTTGAAGAGCGCCGACATAAGCAGCCCGAAGGTCAGAGCGGCGGCTATCCCGCCGGCGCAGGCAGTCAGCCCGCCGGTGAATATCCCCAAAAAGCCCTTTTCGTCAACTGCTTCTTTTACGCCTTTCGCGAGGTTATATCCGAAGCCGGTCAGAGGCACGCTCGCGCCCGCGCCCGCGAAGTCAAAAATATATTCATAAACGCCTATCCCGCCGAGAATGACCCCCGCGACTACAAAGCTAACGAGTATCCTTGCGGGGGTAAGCTTGGTGTAGTCGATTAAAACCTGCCCTATCGCGCAGATAGCTCCGCCTATCAGAAAAGCCCATAAATACGTCATTTTAAATCTCTCCTTTTTCGTTTGAGAGCCACGCAAGGTGGCTTATCCCGGGTATGCTCATTCCTTGCTGGCTCGAGGTAGGGCTTAAAAGCGCCCCCGTCGCCGCAAAGAGGATATTTTTAAGCCTTCCCGCCTTGATTTCGGGGAGGAAATATCCGCAGAGCATCGAAGCCGCGCAGCCGCAGCCCGACCCGCCCGCGTGAACGTCCTGGGAATTTTGGTCGAATATCATTCTGCCGCAGTCGAGGTGGCGCCCGCGTAGGTCTGCGCCGTCCCTCTCGGCGAGCTCACAGAGAAGCCGCGAGCCGACGTTCCCGAGGTCGCCGGTAACTATCGCGTCGAAGTCGGAGGGTTTCAGCCCTGTATCCTCAAAGAACTGCGATATAGTCGAATACGCCGCGGGAGCCATCGCCGCGCCCATATTGTTGGCGTCCTTGATGCCCTTGTCCTCTATCGTTCCTATCGTTACGGCGCGGATATAGGGCGGCTGTGCGCCGCGCTCGGTTATCAAAGCTCCCGAAGCCGTCGCGGTCCACTGCGAGGTCGGCGTTCTCTGACCGCCGTATTCAAGCGGAAAGCGGTATTGCCGCTCGGCGGTGCAGAAATGCGACGAGGTTATAACGGCGGTGCGGTTCGAGGCTCCGCCGTCGGTCAGGAGCGCGGCAAGCGCAAGCCCCTCCGAAACCGTCGAGCAGGCGCCGTATATCCCCAGAAACGGGATCTTGAAGTCCTTTACGCCGAAGCTCGTGCCGATGCACTGGTCCAAGAGGTCTCCGCCGAGCATAAGCGAGATGTCCGCGGGACCGACGCCCCGCTTTTCGAGCGCGTTCTGGAGCGCGAGCCCCTGCATCGCGCTTTCGGCGTGTTCAAAGCTGTCCTGCCCGAAATAATCGTCTGTATCTATATAATCGAAACAGGAGCCGTAGGGTCCTTCGCCCTCTTTTTTGCCTCCTACCGCCGCAAAGGCGCTCACCGATACGCCGCTCTGAATGGCGACGGTGGATCTTCCTATTCTTACCGACATAATATCACTCCCGAATAAGGTTTTTCGGCGGTAGTTTTTGCGGAAAATGCGGAATTTATGCGCGTCCGTCTTGAAAAACTCCGCCGAATGTGGTATCATATATTTTTAAGCGGAACATTTGTCCGCTCTGAAAGGAAATGAAATATGAAATACAGGCTTTTGAAATTTATTTTTGCCGCGGCTTTTGCTGCCGCAGTGATATCGGCGTCGGGCTGCGGAAAAGAACCCGTCGCCCACGACCCGAACATTCCGGATAACACCGTCGCCCCGCTCACCCAATCCGAAGCGGATACCGCTCCTTCCGAGGCTCCCGCCGACGAGACCGACGCTCCGACCGAGGCGGCAACAACCGCAGAAGAGCTCCCCGCCTCAGAGACCGCCTCCGGCGAATACGCCCCCGAGCAGGTCGAAGACAGCCTCGACACCAGGGCGATGGAGTATCTTAAGCTTCTCAACTCCGACAGCGTTCACGCGGTATATCTTGAAATAAGCTCCATCGACGGAGAGAACATGTTCAGCACGCAGTGGGAATACTTCATCAACGGCAGCGAAAAAATCTACATCAGCGACGACTATAAAGCCTTGATAAAGGACGGCACCGTTACATACGTCGACCTCGAGGCGGAAATATATTACAGCTTCCCCGCCGAGGAAGCAGGCGATTCGTCCGAGCCGGAGTTCGGCTATGATATGTCGCTCTACAGGCTTATATCAAGCTCCGAGGAGGACGGCGTTCTTACCGAGGAATACTCGGTAGAGGGCTTAGGGCTCACCTCGACCTGGAAATTCGAGAGCGACGGAACGGTAAAGGTTTCGGACCGCTTCGACGGCGGCAGCTTTACTCTTTACACCTTTGACACGATAGAAGTCGCGTCCGGCTCGCCGGAATTCCCGATACCCGAGGGATTTACCGAGGTCGACGCCGAGGAATATATGAATTACTGAAAAGGAGAAAAAACTATGGTAGTGATCGAAATGCAGAACGGACACAAAATGAAGCTCGAGCTTTATCCCGAATGCGCGCCGATAACGGTCGCAAACTTTGAAAAGCTCGTTTCGGAGCACTTTTACGACGGGCTGATCTTCCACCGCGTAATAGAGGGCTTTATGATCCAGGGCGGAGACCCTCAGGGGACCGGCTTCGGCGGTTCAAAGGAAAGAATAAAGGGAGAATTCCGCGCGAACGGCGTTAAGAACGACCTTAAGCACACCCGCGGCGTCATTTCGATGGCGCGCTCTCAGGACCCCGACTCCGCCTCTTCGCAGTTCTTCATCATGCACCGCGACGCCCCTCACCTTGACGGGCAGTATGCGGCGTTCGGAAAGGTTGTTGAAGGAATAGAGGTCGTCGACGAGATAGCCTCCTGCAAGACCGATTACAACGACAAGCCGCTGAAAGAGCAGAAGATAAAGAGCATAACGGTAGAATAAGCGAAGCCGCGGGGATTTCGCCGAAAGCGGCTCCGCCGCTTTCTCCCCCGCGCGGACTTTAGTCCGCGCAGGGCAAACCGCCGCAGGCGGTTTGGAGCGAAATCCCCCCGAGCGCGCCGAAGAAGGATACCCGCGAAAGGAGGAGCACTATGCGCGTAACGCTTGAAGATAACCCCCGCCTGCCGTTTCTCCGCGAGAAGACCCAAAAGCTCTCGCATCTGCCGGGGTGCTATATTATGCGCAATAAATCAGGCACGATAATCTATATCGGCAAGGCGAAAAACCTCCATAACCGCGTGTCCTCCTATTTCCGCGACAGCGAGCACCTCCCGAAGGTCGCAAGGATGGTCTCAAACGTCTACGACTACGATTTTATCGTTACCGACTCGGAATACGAGGCTCTCGTCCTCGAAAGCTCACTGATAAAGCAGCACAAGCCCAAATACAATATCCTCCTTAAGGACGACAAGGGCTATTCCTACATCAAGATATCCGACGAGGACTTCCCCCGCATAACCCGCGAAATGCAGAAAAAGGGCAGCGGCACCTTTATCGGTCCGTATACCTCGAGCTTCACCTCGAAGCAGACCGTCGAGGAGGTCAACCGCGTGTTTATGCTCCCGACCTGCCGAAGGGTATTCCCGCGCGATTTCGGGAAGGAGCGCCCCTGCCTCAATTACCAGATAAAGCGCTGCATCGGGCTCTGCCGCGGCTGCTTCTCGAAGGAGGATTACCGCGCCATCATCGACGAAGCCGTGGAGTATATAAAATCCGGCAGCACCGCCTCGGTCGAGGAGATGACCGCCCAGATGAACGAGGCAGCCGAGAATCTCGACTTTGAAAAGGCGGCGATGCTCCGCGACAGGATAAGCGCCGTAAGCCGCGCCGCCGAGACCCAGAAGGTCTTTGAAAAAAACCTTCCCGACTGCGACGTTATAGCCCTTGCGCGAAACGGCAGCACCGGCTGTATCTCGGTGCTCGTATACCGAGATGGCAAGCTCACCGATAAGTCGGACTTTTTGCTGGGCGAGACCGAGGACGACTCCGACACCCGCGAGACCTTCCTGACCCAGTATTACGACTACGGCGCGAAGATCCCCAAGGACATCTATCTCGACGCCGAAATCGAGAGCGCCGAGGTAATAGAGCGCTACTTCCGCGAAAAATCGGGGCATGCCGTTCATATCCTCGTCCCGAAGCGGGGCGAAATGCTCGCGCTTGCGAGGCTCGCGAAGTCAAACGCCGCCGAAAAGCTCTCGCTCTCTGTCGGCAGGAGCGGCAAGGAGATAGCTACTCTTGAGGAGCTCGGAAAGCTCCTCGGGCTGCCGAAGCCGCCGCTTTATATCGAATGCTATGACATCTCTAACCTCTCCTCGGCAGATATGGTCGGCGGAATGGTGGTGCTCGACAACGGGCGCCCCGCAAAGAGATACTACAAAAAGTTTGCGATAAAAACCGTCTATGAGCAGAACGACTACGCCTGCATGCAGGAGGTCCTCCGCCGCAGGTTTGAAAACTACTTCGACCCCGAATGCAGCGACACCGGCTTCTCTACGATGCCTGACCTCGTCTTTTTGGACGGCGGCAAGGGTCATGTCGCGGCGGTCGCGCCTATGCTCAAGGAGATGGGCGTTGAGGCGCCGGTATACGGTCTTGTGAAAGACGACCGCCACCGCACCCGCGCGGTCGTATCGCCGGACGGCGGCGAAATAGTGATCTCAAAGAACCGCGCCGTATTCAATATGCTCACTCGCCTCCAGGACGAGGTTCACAGATATACCATAACCTATCAGTCGAAGCGCCATTCGGCGAAAACCTTCGAGAGCGAGCTCACCAAGATATCCGGAATCGGTGAAAAGAAGGCGCAGGCGCTCTTTACGGCGTTCAGAACAAAGCAGGCGCTCCGCGAAGCCTCAGCCGAGGACATAGCAAGAGTGATGAAAATAAGCCCCGAAAAGGCGAACGAAGTCATCGGGTCGTTTATTTCGCAGATAAAATGACATATTTTTTGCTTTGGCTATAGACAACCGAGGAAAAATCAAGTATAATAGTTGTCGGATTTCGGATAATAAATGAGATTTTGGGATTCGGAGCGAAATTATGAGAGTAATAACAGGCACGGCGCGAGGAAAGCGCCTTAAGACCCTCGAGGGGCAGGACGTAAGACCTACCTCGGAGAAGGTCAAAGAAGCTATGTTTTCGATAATACAGTTCGACCTGCCCGAGGCGCGGGTGCTCGATCTCTTCGCGGGGAGCGGGCAGCTCGGAATAGAGGCGCTGAGCCGAGGCGCAAAGAGCTGCATTTTCGTAGATAAGAGCAGAAATTCCGTAAATATGGTGCGCGAAAACGTAGAGTCCTGCGGATTTTCCGACCGCTCGCGGATACTTAACATCGGCGCAGTCGATTTTTTGAGAAGCTGCCCCGAGATCGACATCGCCCTGCTCGACCCGCCCTATTCCAACGGGCTGATAGAAGAAGCCCTGCCGCTGCTTGAGAGCAGAATGGCTTCGGGCGGAACGGTCATCTGCGAGCACGAGGCGGGGCTGAAGCTCCCCGAAAGAGTCGGCAGGCTTGTTAAAAAGCGCGAATACGGCTACGGCAAGACCGTGGCGATGACGACATATACCGTTGAGGAGAACTGAATGAAAGAAAGACTTGCAATCTGCCCCGGCAGCTTCGACCCGGTAACACTCGGGCATCTCGATATAATGACGAGGGCTTCAAAGCTCTTCGACAGGGTCATAGTCCTTGTTTCGGTCAACGCCGACAAGACCCCCTGCTTCACCGCCGAGGAGCGTATGGATATGATACGCGAGGTCATAAAAGACCTTCCGAACGTTTCGGTCGAGCGGCTCGACGGGCTTTTGGCGGATTACGTCAGAGAAAAGGGCGCCTGCGCGATAGTAAAGGGCCTGCGCGCTATGACCGACTTTGAATATGAATTTCAGATGGCGCTTATTAACAAAAAGCTCTATCCCGACGCCGAGACCGTATTTTTGGTCACAAGCTCGGAAAATATGTATCTCAGCTCGAGCGTTGTAAGGCAGGTCGCCTCATTCGGAGGAGACATTTCAAGCTTCGTTCCCCCCGAGATAGCCGGAAGAATAAAAGAGCGGCTTTTAAAGCCGTCGGATAAATAAAAATATCGGAATCGAGGTAAGAAAAATGACTATTGACGAAATTCTGGAGATGATGGACGACCTGCTCGATAAGGCTGTGACCGTCCCGTTTTCAAACAAAAAGAGCCTTGTCGATACCGAAAAGCTCCGCGAATATATCGACAATATCCGCTATAATCTCCCGACTGAGATAAAGCGCGCGAAAGAAATGGTCGCCGACCGCTCGGAGATCCTCACCGACGCAAACTCACAGGCGGAGGAAATAATAAAGCAGGCAGAGGAAAGAGCCAAAAAGCTCGTCTCAGAGAGCGAGATAGTCATAAGGGCTCAGGAGGCGGCAAACGACCTTACCGCTCAGGCAAAGGCGATGGACCAGAGCATAAGAAAGGCGATGACCGAAAAACTTGAGGATACCCTCGGGCAGTCGGAAAAGGCGCTCCAGAAGGCGCTCAACGAGGTCCACTCGATGCAGAACGCGGTCAAGGCGGCAGAAAACGCAAAGTAACTCCGTAAAAGGCGAGGCAGAACGGTGCTCCGCCTTTTGCTTTTGTGTGTTCTTCGGGCAAACACAAGCGTTTTTCACAAGAATACACCCGCGTCCGCCGAAATATTTCGTTATTATATGGGGTTGACGTAAACCCGCGTTGATAATATAATGTACTAAGACTCATAAAAGGAGACTTTGCAGTGCATACGAAGGTAGTGAAATTCGGCGGGAGCTCGCTCGCCGACGCAAATCAGTTTATAAAGGTCGCAAATATAATAAAAGCCGACGAAAGCAGGCACTACGTGGTTCCCTCGGCGCCCGGAAAGCGCAATTCAAAGGACACCAAGGTCACGGATATGCTCTATACCTGCTACGACGCGGCAGCCCGCGGAGCCGACTTCTCGGAGATGTTCGAGGCTATCGTTACGAGATACATAGATATAATACACGGTCTCGGATTAAACCTCGAGGGCAGAATGATGCGCGAATTCTCTACGATAAGAATGAGCTTTATGGCGCGCGCGGGGCGCGACTACGCCGCCTCGAGGGGCGAATACCTCAACGGCATTATCCTTGCGGAATACCTCGGATTCAGCTTTGTCGACGCCGCCGACGTTATATTCTTCGGCGAGGACGGCAAGCTAAAATTAAAGGAGACCTGCACGGCGGTCCGCGAAAGGCTCGCTCATACCGGCAACGCGGTAATTCCGGGATTCTACGGCTCGATGCCCAACGACACCGTTAAAACCTTCTCGCGCGGCGGGTCGGACATAACAGGCTCGATAGTCGCCGCGGCAGTCGGCGCAGACCTCTATGAAAACTGGACCGACGTTTCGGGATTTTTGGTATGCGACCCGAGGATAGTCCCCGACCCTGAGGCGATAAGGGTAATAACCTACCGCGAGCTTCGCGAGCTCGCCTATATGGGCGCGGGAGTGCTCCACGAAGACGCTATCTTCCCCGTAAGGCAGGCGGGCATTCCGATAAACATAAAGAACACCAACCGCCCCGAGGACGAGGGAACGATGATAGTTGAGAGCGCGCCCGACGACACGAGCCCTTATGTTGTTACGGGAATAGCGGGCAGGCGCGGATTCGTCACGGTCACTATTGAAAAGGATATGATGAACTCCGAGCTCGGCTTCGGCAGAAGGGTCCTTGAGGCTTTTGAAGACAACGGCGTGTCGTTCGAGCATATGCCCTCGGGTATAGATACTATGAGCATTATCGTCCACAAGGACGAGTTTGAAGCCAAGGAGAGCGGCATAATCGGCGCATTAAAGGCGGCCGTCTCGCCCGACAGGATAGAAATTGACCGCGACGTTGCCCTGCTCGCGGTAGTGGGCAGAGGAATGAAATCGCAGCGAGGCACCGCGGCGAGGATATTCGCGGCGCTCGCCCACGCAAAGGTAAACGTAAAGATGATAGACCAGGGCTCGAGCGAGTTAAACGTTATCGTAGGCGTTACTAACGAGGACTTCGAGACCTCGATAAAGGCGGTCTACGACATATTCGTGACTCAGCGGCTCTGATAACCGATAACAAGAAACCCCGTATGCGAAAACATGCGGGGTTTGTTTTTTACTGCCTGTGTCCGAAGCGCTCCTTTTCTTCGGCGTAGATCTCTTTTAAATGCTCGACGAGCGGCGTCTGCGACTTAAACGGCTTAAAGAAGCGGTAGCGCTCCTTAAGCTCGCTCTGGCGCTGCTTTATATGGGCTTTTACGGCTTCGTATCTCAGGACGGTGCCGTTGTCGGCGGCGAATTTATGGAGCTTCGAGACTATATCGGCGGAATGCGCAAAGTCGATTACAAACACTCCGAAAAACATTCCTATCACGAACGAGAAGGCAAGATTCCGCGAGAGCCAGCCGAGAGCTTCGAGGATATGAGGGTGGATAAGGAAATAATATACCGCGCTAAGGGCTGCCCAAGCGAGCGAAAACTGCGGGCAGATTATCCCCTGAATGTTCCCGGGCATTCGGGAATAGTCCCAAAGGCGGACCTTAAGCACCTTTAGTGAGAAGATACCGGCTATGTATTCTATCGCGGTCATACACGCCGCCATAGCCGCGAAGAGAAGTATCTTATCCCAAGGCGAAGGGAGAAAATTCAGCTTTTCGAGCTGTGCGAGCAAAAACAAAGTACAGAGCCCGAAGCCGTAAAGCGGCACATAAGGTCCGGTGCAGAAGCCGGGGTTTATAAGCCCGGGCGACTTGTTGTTGAGGTTCCGATAGACGAGCTCCAAAAGCCAGCCGAAAACCGAGCCGATGAAAAACAGAAACGCAAGCGTAAGAAATATTCCCATAACTGCCTCTTATTCCTCCGGCTGAGCGGCTTCGCCGAAATCCATATTGCCGTAAATACGCTCCATTACATCGTCGCCGTATCGTGAGTCGATATAAGACTCTGCGGCGTTTTTCGGCGGGAGACCGCTTCGGCGCTCAGACCATCTCATAACCGCGGCGGCTGACATAATAAGGTTTGCCGCCATAAATACCCCGAAGGCTATGTATATGAACCGCAGGTTATGCGCCCGCGCGGCTTCGGCGGCTTTCATAATACCCGGCAGCGCGAGCCTTGCAAAGCCGAGCCCGAGAATTCCCCAGATAAGGCTCATTTCGAGGCAGATCCTGCCGTTTATGTTCATAAAGCGCGAGCTGTAGTCCCAGGAGCGGGAGCCGAAAAAGCGCTCCTGCAAAAAGCTGCAAAGATATTCTACCGCCGACCCCGCAGCCGCGAACATCAGAAACTGCTCGGGCATACTTCGGTCTTTAAGGATAAGCGACACGAGATAGACCGCCACCGCGCCGATGCCGTAGATTATGCAGAACGGACCCCAGACGGTAGCGGAATGGTTTTCCCAGGCGCCGCGCCGAATCAAAGCGTGAAGCCCTTCGAGGATAAAGCCCGCGACGCTCCCTATTGCGAAAAGGCAGATAAGCTCTCTGTATCCGAGATAGTTTTTGAAGCGCTCCTTCATTTTTACACCTCCGACCTCGGGAAGTAAACATCATTTCATTATATATTATAGCCTGTTTTTACAAAATGTCAATAGCGGGGCGCTTCCAAAACAACGCACCCGCGCCGAACGGCACAGGTGCGTTACTTTAATTCAGTCCCTTTTTTCTTCTGTAGTCGAGATAGCTCTCCAAAATCAGCGTCGCCGCGACGGTGTCGATGACCTCTTTGCGTTTCTTTCCCCTTACGTTGGTCTCGTTGAGTATCCCCGCCGCCTGAACGGTAGTCACTCGCTCGTCCCAGAGAACGGTCTCGATTCCGCTCTCGGCTTTTATCCTCTCGGCGAGCTTCTCGCAGAGCTTTGCGCGGGCGCCGGCGCTGCCGTCCATATTGACGGGGTGACCGACGACTATGAGCTCGCTGCCGAGTTCTTTTGCCTTTTCAAGTATTTTTTTAAAGCACTTCTCGGGGCTCTTTTCAAATATCGTCCCGAGCGGCGAGGCTATCGACTCGAACCTGTCGCAGCAGGCAAGACCGGTCCTCGAATCGCCGTAATCTATTGCTAAAATTTTCATATCGGCTCCTCAGTTTTTGCAGTTGAGCATATCTATCGATATCGCCAAAAGCATCGCCGCGAGCTCGTCGCGCGGGTCGGCAGCAGTGACGACATAATAATCGGAAAGATGAAACGGCTCGTGCTCTATATTTGCAACGGTATTTCCGTTTCGGTCGAGAATTTTGTAGCTTAAGCCGAGGAAATCGCCGTCGACAGCCCAGCCGTTGTAATCGAAAGCGTATTTCGGACGGAACAGCGTGAACCTGCGTGCGACCGTCCACGGGACGCCGAGGATAGTAACGGTCGCCTTTTGCGGGAAGGTCAGCACTATTTCGTCTATCCTCGCGACCTCTTCGCCGCTCCCTGCGTCGCAGACGTGTATTTTATGACCTATTGTCAGAAATTCCGTCCAAACGGAATAGCGCGGTCTGCCGGTGTGGTCGCATACGTCGTAGGTATCGGTGAGGGTGAAGATACGCTGTCTGACGGTAAGGCTCATTTACTGCTCCTTTCGGCGCTGAAGTCCCAAAAACGCCGCGCCGATTATCCCCGCCTCGTTGCCGAGAGCCGCACGGACGAGCTTGGTGTTCTTGGCGGAGCGCTTCGAATAAACCTCGTTTGCGACCGCTTCGCGCAGCGGCACCATAAGCGCGTCGCCCTCGTTGCAAACTCCTCCGCCGATGCAGAGCACCTCGGGCTGGAATACGTTTATAGTGTTGGCGATGCCCGCGGCGAGATATTTGATGTATTTGTCGACGACCTCCTTCGCGGCGGCGTCGCCCTCGCGCATGGCGTTAAAGGCGAGCCTTCCCGAGATGTGGTCTCCCATCATTTCGTGCATTTTCGATTCGGGGTGAGCATCCATAGCCTCTTTGGTCATTCTTATAAGACCCGTTGCCGAGCTGTAGGCCTCGAAGCAGCCCCTTCTGCCGCAGGAGCATTCCGCTCCCCCGACCTCGATAACGGTATGACCTATCTCCGCTCCCGCAAAGTTGAAGCCGGAATATATCCTGTCGTTTATGATTATTCCCCCGCCCACGCCGGTGCCGAGGGTTATGCAGACGGCGTTGTGGGTCCCTTTAGCCGACCCCGCGATAAATTCGCCGTAGGCGGCGGCGTTGGCGTCGTTCTCAAGGTAAACCGGCTTGCCGAGCCGTTCTGAGACGTATTCCGCGACGGGTTCGTTGTAAAAATCGAGGTTGCAGGAGTATTCGATTATCCCTTCGGCGCTGTTTACTACGCCCGGGGCTCCCACTCCGACGGATTCTATATCGTCGATCGAAAGACCGGCGAGCTTTACCGCCTCGAGAGCCGCGGCTGCCATATCCGCGCAGATATCGCGGCAGGGACGGGGACGGGCAGTAGGCACCGAAGTTTTTGCGACGATCTCAAAGTCAGAGCCCACCACTCCGGCGGCGATGTTGGTTCCTCCGAGGTCGATGCCGATATGGTATTTCATAAAAAGCGCTCCTTTAAAAAATCTGTGCTTATTTTAGCATTTCGCGGCGGGTTTGTCAATAAGAGGAGTTTTTGCGGCATCGGCGCATAAACTCAAAGCTTTTTTCCCGCCCTTTTCAGACATCATTTACCAAGAGGTAAAATACAAAAATTGCTTCACGCCCCTTCGTTTCTTCTTAGACACACCGCGCAGCAGAACATTCCTTCTTCCTCATAAAAATAACTTCTGCCGTCATATTTCTCGGCAATTTCTCGGATAATCTTCACACCGTAGCCGTGATTACGGATGTCTTTCGTGGTCGATTTAAGTTCGGGATTTCGTTCAATTACCGATTCTGAAATTTTGTTCTTTACAGTAAAAGTGTAGCTGATTTTGTTTGCCATGATTGAAAGCTTCAAAACCCTTTTTCCATCGTACTCTTTTTTGCAGGCGGCGACTGCGTTGTCGAGCATATTCGAGAGCAGGCGGCAGAGCGAAATGTCGTCGATTCCCGATATCTCTTTTATAACGTAGCATTCGCATTCAATTCCCAAAGCCTTCGCCCCCGACAGCTTTGAATTCACAACCGCGTTCACGACGGCGTTATCTGTATTTATGAATATTTCGGTGCTTGCAATTTCCCCGACGATTTTAGATATCTCCTCCTTCGCCTTTTCGGGATCGCCGTTTTCCAAAAGCGCGGATAAGAGCATAAAGCTGTTTTTATAGTCATGCCGCAGTTTTCTGACTGTTTCGTATTCCGCCTGAAGGTTTTCTATGTACTGCCGGTTGTATTCCTGAGTCTGTCTCAAAAGATTCAGTTCGTTTATATCCTTGTTCTTTTTAACGAGATCAAACAGCAGCCAACATACCAAAATATTTGTTATGACAATACACATAAACACAATTATTGAAAACAGGCCCAATTTATCGCGGCTTCCTACGACAGCGTAATTTATATAGGCACCAATTATAATGCTGATTATAAGTACAGTTGATACAATTCCCCATTCAAAAAACGAATTGGCATCATTCTTATTGGCACGTCCGAACAACTTCAAAACAATAAACATTATATAGAACACCAAAAGCTGAGTTGTGATTATTGCTATAAAGCGTTCAACGCAGGGAGTGGTCATTAGAGCTTCTAATTTTTCATTGAATATTATTGCCGTCAAATTGCCGCAAAGCGTTGAGGATAAAAGTATAATGACATTTGCCATTATTGCCGCAAAGCATTTTTTAGCGATACTGCATTTATATTCAATCAGTGAATAAACAAAAAGGAGCAAAATATAAAATGCGGCGGCGACATATGCTCCTTTGACTTCGGGACTCGTAAAAATAACATTTTCAATACATATCACGGCGGCATATCCGAGGGACCACGCGATGTTTACAGGCTTGAAAAAGTCCTTAAAGTCCTTTCCGCTCAAAAAGGCATACACAAAATAAACCGCCATAAATCCCTGATATATGTTCACCGCTATTTCAAAAAGCGTCCAAAGAATATTTATCATAGTTTTGCCCTCAGAAATTCGTCGTATTTCTCATCGACGGCGCGCTTATATGTCTTTCCTATGGGAAGGACAATGCTTTTTGTCTCATAGCTATGAGAAATCGTCAACGGTTTTGCTGGATTTGGCAGTGATTTTTCATACGGGAGTGTCCATTTCCACCACATTATAAAATTTTTTGCTGGACAATTCGCCGTTACTAAACACTTTTCACTTCCCGCACTTCAATTAAATGTGGTCGTTTGGGGCACTCCCTTTTCATACGGTGATATTTACATAGAGAAAAATATGTGCTATAATATAAATATAAGTGATTTCTTAAATTGAAAAAGCTGCAATAAAAGCATATCAAACAGATATTGAGCACAGTATATATTCAAGGAAGGTTCTATAAAAACCGCGGCAATTCTTCCGTTCTTTACCGTTCGGGTCAAAAATCGTCCGTTCGTGCAAAAAACGTTGACTTTGGAATCAAGAGCGGCTATACTGAAAGATAACATATAATCAGCGGAGGAAAAATGAAAAACTTTTTTGCAAGGTCTTTTGCCGCCGTTATATTGGCGGCAATGCTTTTTATTACATCCTGCTCCGGCGCCAAGACGGGCAAAAGCGCCGATTCCGAAAGCTCGGGCGGCTCTTTGGCGCAGAGCTTCAATAAAGCTGTTGAGTATGAAGCTTTTTCGCCATTGAAAGACCTGTCCGTGCCTGATGAGTTTTCCCGCTTTTTGGATTATGCCCAAATTGAAAAGTCGCTTTATATTGTCAGCGGCGGCGCGGTTTGCTGCCTTAATATCGAGACGGGCGAAAGCTAGAAGCTTTTTGAAACGGGTGCATCCCGAATTTCGGCGAACGGCGGCGTTCTTTATCTTTTTGACCCGCAAAGCGGAAATATCGCTTCGTATTCTCAAAGCGGCGAAATGATCAATAAGACTGCGGTCGAAGGTCTTGCGGGGCTTACCTGCTGCGGATTTGAAGCTTCGGAAAACTACCTGAGACAGGATGGGCAGAAAATGCAGCTTTTAAGCGTGAAAAAGGGCGGCGATACGGTTGAAAACACCGTAAAGATAAGCGGCGGCGCATATATGATGTGCTCATATAAGAAAGACGGCGTATTCGTCTTTTCGGAAGACCCTGCGGATTACACGAGATGTATTTTATATGAATTCAACGCGAAGTCGGGAAAATTAAGCGAGCAGGGAAGCATTTCGGCGGGCTCTTTTGCGGTCGGAAGTTATTTCGACGCCTGCTATGATCCGAAGTCGGATTCCGTTGTATTTATGACCTGGGATCAGGCGTTTTGCGTGCTGTGCGAATATTCCCTCGAAAGCCGCGAATGCATTGCCTTGATGAACTTTGAGGAGCTTGAAGGAGCTTCGCTCTCGGTATATGAAAACATCGTTTCAATACTTACCGACGGCGATATAAAATACCGCTGCTTTGACCGCACGGACCCTCCGGAATACATAACCGTCGCATATTCGCTGCCCGACTCGGCGCAGACCTGCGACGTTGAAAGGATAATCACCGGTTACGAGATGAGCCGCGATATAACGGTGCGCACGGTCATATGCTCCGAGCCCGAGGACCTGAAAATAAAGCTTATGGCGGGCGACGACGATATCGACATACTCTGCACATACGGGATATTGGGTCCCGAGGAATGCATACTTTCCCATACATATTCCGATCTCGGAAAAATCGAAGGTCTCGGCGAAAGGATAGCTTCAAACGTTTTTACCGATTTTGCCTGCAAAGCCGGAAGCGAATACTTCGGGATACCTTACGGAATAATGATGCAGGAAAACCGTCGGGAAACGCTTTCGTCCAGAAAAGCCATAGAGCAGTATGCCGTAAAAAACATAGATATTCTGAACGGCAAATACTGCGACGGAAACGGCGACGAGCTCTATAAAGTCCTCAAATTTCATTATGAAAACCTGAACGGCGCCGAAGACGAATTTTATGATTTTGAATACAGCACGGTGCAGACCGATTACCTGGTACTCAATCCCGCAAGCAAAAAGCAGGAGCTGTCCGCAGATTTTTTGGAGTATTTCTTCGACATTATGAGCGGCGAGGTAAAGCTTCCGCCCGCGGGAGCGGGCTCCGATACGGCGGACGGGCAAACGGAGAATACAATTTATCTGCCGTTTATATCGCTTGATTCGACGGAAAACGTATATCTTTCCTGGCAGATGGGACCTTACGGCACTATGAAGGTGCTGAACCGCGCTTACTACGACGCCACGCAGACAGACGGAAGCAGCAAAGAGCTGAAAAAGCTTGCCAAAGAGACCGCCGCCGAGGTCAAGATGAGGATCGGAGAGTAAAATACGCCTGCTTGACCCTTTCTGCACTTTTTGCTATAATAACTTTATAAGTTGCGCGAAAGGGTGTGCGAAATGGCATTATACAGCATCGGAAACTTTATCAATCAGAGGCGGGAAGAGCTCGGCATAACGCAGGACGACCTTGCGGAGGGGCTCTGCTCGATAACAACTCTCTCGCGGCTCGAAAACTGCGAGCAAACTCCGAGAAGCAGCACCGTGCGTGCGCTGCTGCAGCGTCTCGGCTATTCCGGCGCGCTGTTGTTCCAAGCCGTCGGACGCGAGGAGTTTGAAATATCGCAGCTTCAGGTAAAAATCGTGCAGATGTTCAATTCATACGACCGAAGCGGGGTTCCGGAGGCGCTTGTTAAATTAGACGGCTACCGTGATTTCTTCTCTAAAAGCGACCGCCAGTTTTACGAAATAATCTATGCCGTTTTTTACAAAGACAGGTTTACAAACGACGAAATGCTGCAAAGGCTCGAAAGCGCTCTGCGCATAACTCACCCCAAATACAGCATTGATAATCTGCCGAATTTTCTCACTTATGAAGAAGCCACGGCGCTAAACGCCATAGCAGGGGCTCTTGAAAAAAAGAACGAACGCGAAGCTGCAATTAAGGTACTTTATCATCTAAGGGACTTCTACAGCAAAGACATTGTTGACAAACAAGAAGTCCTAAAAGCTCTGCCGATTATTTTATATAATCTGTCCAAGCTTTTAGGGCTTTCGGGAAAGTATGATGAGTGTATTGAAATCTGCAATCAGGGCATAAAGCTTATGAAAGATAATGCTCGAGGCAGATATTTAGCAGTAACGCTCTATAATTTGTCTTGGGCGTTGGTGAAAAAAGGAAGGGCTTGTGATATTGAGCCTGCTAAACAAGCATTAAAAGAAGCTTACTGTTTTGCTTTGGTTATTGACCGACGTCCAAGCTTCATTGAACGACTGAAAAAATTCAGCATTGAGAACTTTGGAGAAGAACTTCCGTCAATACTCTAATGTATCAATATAGTCATCATCGCAAGCCGGCGGTATTTCTGTATTGCCGCTATCGCTTTCACCCTGTGAAAGAATCTTTGTTTCGGGAATAGGGTCATCCGGAATCGGAACGGGGATAACAGTTCCGAAAATGATTGCCATCGCAAATAATCCTGCAAGAAATTCTTTGATTTTTTGTTTCATAATAAGTCCTCCAAATATAAGTTATATTTCATCATATCATATTTTCTGAAATTTGAACATACCGTTGGGCGCAAAAAATTTTTTCGTATAAAGATATTGACACGGTAATTATGCCGTGGTATAATGTAAGCGCAATAAAGTTTCAAAGAAAGGCGATGACATTATGCGCAAATTGATATCCGTACTTTTTGCTCTTTCGATTCTTATGTCAATGATTTCCGGCTGCGGCAATGCCGACAGCCCTTCTTCCGTTGAAGGCACTCAGCCCGCCGCCACCGATGGCGAAGCCTCGGATTCCTCAGACACTCTGACGGTTTTGCTCTGCGGTCCGCAGATGTCAAGCGTGGAATCCGCCATTATGATTTTCAACAGAGATCACGATACCCAGATCAATGTTGTAAGATACGAAGCCGATAGCGAATGGGAAAAATTCTCCACCAAGATAATGGCTCAGGACAGCGACTTCGATGTATTTGTTCCCGCTGCGTATCAGTTGGGCGACGTCGTGAGAAACAGGCTCTATCAGGACCTCGGCGAGTTTGATGAATTAAAGTCCCGCATCGAGGGCAACGCTCTTACAAAGCAGCTCGCAGTTATGGGAGACGAGATAATTTACGTTCCCAGCGACATTTCGGTGACCTATTCCGGAGATATTTCAACCGCTTACAGTCTTTTCAAATACTGCTATAAAAACCTGAATCTTTATACCGGCGAATTTTCCGACCCGAACGGCAACGAGCTTTTCGAGCTTATGAAGCACCGCTATGCCGACCCCGAAGACAGCAAGGATAACCCCTTCTACGACTTTGAATTTTACGGTGCCTCGGGTTGGTATGCCTTTATGAACAAGTACTCCGAGAAAAAGGACCTCGCGGCGGAGTTCCTCTGCCTGCTGTTCGATATAAACTGCGGCAAATATAACGACGACGGTTTGGTAATAAGCAGTCAGCTTGTCAATTACACCGAGCCCGCGGACGGCACGGAATATACACCGAGCTGGCTTTATTATACTTATGATTATTCCCACGTTATAGGAGAAGCGCTGATTGGCTGCGAGGAGACCGACGGCAGCGACGAAACGCTTAAAAAGCTCGCCGAAGACGCCGCAAGAACCTTAAGAATGAGGCTCGAGGGCTGATTATCGTATGGGCTATGAGTATTCTGTGATGTTGAAGGCGGGGAGATTATGAAAAAGACCGCTGTGATCTTTTCGGTTATGTTTTGGGCGATAATTGTATTTTTCACTGCGTTCGGCGACGCGCTTTACTCGGCGACAAAGCCCGCAGTCACGTTCGATTATGCGTTCGGCACGGAGGACTCGCAATATCTCCCCGAGGGAGCCGTCTTCGAGGAGCCTGACGGAGCCTATGTTTACACTGTTGAGCGCGAGCAGGGCTTTTCGCGCGAGATACTTACGGCAGTGCGCCATAAGCTCAGGGAATATCACAGCGACGACACCGGCTATCACGAGGGATATGTCGTTATTGTTTCCGAGGAGCCGGTAAGAGGGATATTCATAGTTTCCTCGACAAAACCGCTCTTCGACGGCGCAAAAGTAGTCGAAGAGTAGACGGGAGGCGCCAAATGCATAAGTCTTTTAAAATAAAACTCGCTCTTTTTTGCCTGCCGTCGCTCGGCGGGTTTATTGTGTTTTACATACTTCCGTTCTTTAAATCAATAAGGTACTCCTTCTCCAAAAGCTCCGTCGACCCCGAGTTCGTCGGGCTTGAAAACTATAAATCCGTCCTTTCCAACGAATTTTTCCGCCTTGCCCTGAAAAACACCGTTGTTTTCTCGGCAATTTCGGTTGCGGCTGCGGTAACGCTCGCGCTTGTTATCTCCCTTGCGCTCGTCCGCCTTACCGAAAAGCTTCGGTTTTTAAAGTCGGGATTCGTTCTGCCCTATGTCCTGCCCTCGGCGAGCATTATATTTATATGGCAGTCGATATTCGGCTCGCAGACGTATTCGGCGCTGTCCGAAATATCCGGCCTTGAAGACTTTTTCACTATACTCCCGCTGTACCTTCTGTTCATCTGGAAAAACATCGGGATAGACATTATCCTTCTGACCGCAGCGCTGACGGCTGTCCCGAAGGAGGTTTACGAAGCCGCCTCCCTCGACGGCAAGCCGGGACTTAAGATCCACCTTAAGATAACCCTGCCGATGATATCTCCGAGCCTGTTTTTCGTGATAGTTTTGAGCTTTGTGAACTCGCTTAAGATATTCAAGGAAAGCTATCTTTACTACAACTCCAATTACCCGCCCGACGTTGCATATATGGTCCAGAACTTTATGAACAACCATTTCTACAAGCTCAATTATCAGACTCTTTCCTGCGCGGTCGTTGTATTCACTTCGGTGATAGCCGTTGTGATATTCGCCCTCTACCGCCTCGAAAACAGGCTGAGCGACTATACCTAAGGGGGTGGCGCCGTGAAAAAGACCTCAAATCTTTTAAGGCTGATATGCCTTTCGCTTATGAGCGTGCTGTTTGTCCTCCCCGTAGTTATGACCGCGGTAAAATCTCTGAATTACTCCGGAAGCGCCCCGACCCTTGCGGCATACTGGGAGCTTTTCACTACCGATCACACATATCTGCGCTTCTTCCGGAACTCGGTTATCTACGCCTCCGCGATAACAGCCGTGAGCATAGCTTTGGCTTTGCCGCTCGGATTCGTCTTTGCAAAGATGAAGTTCAAAGGGCGCGACGCGCTGTTTTTCGTTTATATCCTCGTTATGATGCTGCCGTTTCAGGCTACGCTCCTGCCGAATTACATTCAGCTCCGCGAATTCAATATGCTCAACACCCCGCTCGCCCTCACCCTGCCGATGATGTTCTCGCCGTTTGCGGTATTTCTGCTTCGTCAGTATATAAAGAACATTCCGAACGATATAATCGACTACACCTTCCTCGAGACCTCTTCGGTAATAAAGACATTCCGATATGCGGTCGTCCCGCAGATAAAGCCCGCGCTCGTATCTCTGGCGATACTTATATTCTGCGAGAGCTGGAATATGGTCGAGCAGGCGCTGATATTCTCTATGGAGAACACCGATATTTATCCGCTGTCGGTGGTCTTGGGGGACCTTCCTCAGGACGTAAGCTATGCCGGCGGAACGGTCTATATGCTGCCGGTAATAATGCTCTTTGTAATGTTCCGCGAAACTCTCGAGGAGTCGATGGAAGCGTATAGGATATGAGTTTTCTGCGTGAAAATTTTAACTCACAGACGGTTCATTTGCCGTAAGAAACAGCCCTTATTGGAGCAACAAAGAGATGCTTATAGTTCCTGGCGCTTCTCACGCCGACCTCTACGACGGCTGCGGAAAGGAAGCTGTCTCCTTCGACAGGCTTGCGGAATTCTTCGTGAAGTACCTTGGGGTGTAAAGGAAAGAAAAACGGCGCCGAGGGCGTCATCCAATAAAACAAGTTCATAATGTTTTCGGAGTGCGGCATGATTTCGGTCATGCCGCAGTTCCGTTTATGAGGTCGTTCAAAAGTGAGGCAGGGAGTATTCCAATGTAGTTGTAGCTGATGTCTACATCCTGTACCCGATGTCCGCTGGACTTGTCCGGCGCGTGGACGTAGACCGCCTTGACCAGATCGTTCAGGATCGCGGGCGTCAGCTCTGTCAGGCAAAGGTACTTCTTTACCGTGCGGATGAAACGGTCTACATTGTCTGCCTGATTCTCCTGCTCGGAAATCTCCTTGGTCAGAACAGCAATCCTTTCCCGCAGCACCGTTTGCTCCTTTTCGTAGTCGTCGGAAAGCATCTGAAACCTTGCCTCGCTCAGCCGCCCCGCTACCATATCCTCATAGATCCGCTTGAAAAGCCTGTCAAGCTCGGCGATACGGTTTTCGGACTTCTGGAGCATCCGCCGCTTGCCTGACAGTTCCTTCCTTGCCTCGGCATCACGCTTTGCGCCCAGAGCCTTCCGAAACGCATCTTCATAGTTGGAGATACAGAATGCCACAAACTGCAAATGCTTCAGTACGCCTTCTTCGAGAACGACGGCACGGATAAAATGTGACCCGCAGACCTCGTTTCCTTTAAGCCTCGATGTAGAACAGATAAAGTGATCCTGCCTTGCCTCGAAGTTTTTGCTTGTGCAGTAGTACAGCTTTTCCCCGCAGTCAGCACAGCGGACGATGCCGGAGAACATATTGCTTTTTCCCGTTCTCGTCGGGCGGCGTTTGTTCCGGCGTAACTCCTGCACACGGGTGAAAGTATCCTCGTCTATGATGGCTTCATGCGTGTTCTCAAATACGACCCATTGCTCCGGTGGGTTCTCGATTTTGCGCTTATTTTTATACGATTGCCGGTGGGTCTTGAAGTTCACCATCCGTCCGAGGTACTCCTGTTTGTCTAGTATGCCGGGACGGTGCGCGGCGCCCAGTGATACGGATCGTCAGGCGTCTTGGCGGGAGCGTTTCTGCCCTGCTTCATCCAGTGAACGGTGGGACAGTCTACCTTGGCGGCTCTCAGCTTCTTTGCAATCTGAGAGGGTCGTAGCCCTCCTTACACCATGCGAAGATTTGCCGGACAACTGCGGCGGCCTCCGGGTCTATGATCCAATGCCTCTTCGGATTTTCCGGGTCCTTCATGTAGCCATAGGGCGGGTTGGTGGTCAGGTATTCACCGGACTCGCCCTTCTGCTTTATGGACGCTGTGACCTTACGGCTGGAATCTCTGACATAAAACTCATTGATTACGTTGAGAAACGGCGTAAAGTCATTCTCCTGCTGGTTGGCGCTGTCCACACCGCTGTTTACGGCGATGAAGCGGACGTTGTGCTTCGGCAGTAGGATTTCCGTATAGAAGCCAACCTCCAGATAGTTCCTTCCGGCCCTTGACATATCCTTGACAAGCAGGACTCCTACTTTGTCAGCCTCAACAAGCTCCATCATTCGCTGCCAGTCGGGTCTTTGGAAATTCGCCCCAGAGTATCCGTCATCCACAAAGTATTCGATGTTTCTGAAGCCTTGGTCATGTGCGTACCGGGTCAACTGTGCCTTTTGATTGGTTATGCTGTTGCTCTCGCCTGCAAGCTCGTCGTCACGACTGAGCCGGCAGTAGATCGCAGTAATCTTGTCAGACTGCTTTGCCATGTTTTCTTCTCCTTTCGTCGGCGGGTAGTCTGCCAATACAGGTTTGTGCGAGTCCATTATATCATATTTCACCCTCAGATTCCCCTCTTTTCCGATTCTTTTTCCATGTGGGCGAGCAGTTTTTCGGGCAGGCTTTTTGAGCCGTCATAGCTGCCGTTGAAGCGGTACGTCGTCCTGCCGGATTCGATACGGACGGTGACGGATGGGAGAACGGCGGCAAGATAATTCGGAGCGGTGATCTCACCGTCGGAAGCAATTTTGAAGTTGTAGTTTTTACTTTTAGTCATTGAGCACCTCCCTGTTTTTCTTGGCTATCCTTGTGGCTTTTCCTTCCCATTTTGTTTCTTCTTTCAAACGCCCTCTGAGTGCATCGCTTACCTGAGCCATGTCTGCATGAAGCTCTGCGATGTCCTCGGCATAGAAATGACTGGTGTTCTTCATGCGATAGGCAATCTGGTTGATGTTGCTGCCGATTTTGCTCACTGCGGCACACAGCTTCCGCAACTCGGTGTAGTCCACATTGATAATGTAACCGTCGATCAGCATTTTGCGGGCATACGATCCGAAGTTGTGCGTCCCAAGCTCCGCCATCTTGGATTTTATGATCTGTTCCTCCTGTTCGGTCAGGCAGATTTCCTTACGGATTGGTCTTACTCTGTTTGCCATATTCGATTCCTCCTTTGGCTGGCAATAGATTTTCAGGTGAGAGGGTATTTCCTCACTATACAACGGGCATCTCCGAACCCTTTTCGGGGTATGCCATCAAAAAATCCCTCTATAAGACAACGGACATTTTTGCGGCGAATAACAGGGCTCACCGAAAGAAAATTTTCCGAAGACGAGAATACCCCTCTACTTTACAACGGACATAAATTGCCCGAAACGCAGGTATCGCCAGAAGAAAATTTTATCAAGCAGCGAACATCCCCTCTATTTTACAACGGACATTTTTTCGACAAATGAGGGGGTGCTGAGAAAGATTATTTTGAGAACAGCGGCATCCTCTACTTTGAAAAGCCGAGGATGCCGCTGTTGCATGGATACATTTTTGGAAGAACAGCAAGCAAATCCGCTGTCCGTACACAGCGGAAAAATGACCGCTGTCCACGTTGCGGAGAACGGTCATTTTTGTTCGTGGGATAGTCCCACACCCCTACCTTTGCTATTGAGCTGCTCCCGTTCTTTTTCATCTTACTGTTGTCATGGCTGTGTGGAGGTATCATTCAAAGAGCAAAGAGAACGCCTAAGATGAAAGCCGGATAAACTTTACATCCATTTTACATGAAGCAGATAACGGATTTGATTTTGCGAGGCTATCATATAGCTGTACCCAAAAGGGAAATAAACGCAAAGGAGAATTTTAAGATGAAGAAACTTTTGACATTAGCCCTTGCCGCTGCACTGGCGGTATCGGCGCTTGCAGGATGCTCGACGCAGCAAAAGGGCGGGACGGTTTCCACCGACGGCTCTACCTCGATGGAAGAAGTCATCGGCATTTTGGGCGAGGCGTTTGAGGAAAAGTACGGTATCGGTTTCACCTACAACCCCACCGGCTCGGGTTCGGGGATACAAGCGGTCAAGGAGGGGCGATGCGACATCGGGCTTTCGAGCCGCAATCTTAAAGCCGAGGAAAAGGCTGACGGACTCACGGAAACCGTTCTTGCCAACGACGGCATCGCGGTCATCGTCAATCCGCAGAACTCGGTCAGCGACCTCGACGTGGAAACGATTGCCAAAATCTACACCGGCGAAATCTCGAATTGGTCGCAGGTCGGCGGAAATGACGCCGAAATCGTCGTCATAGGGCGCGAAGCGGGCAGCGGAACGCGGGATGGTTTTGAATCGATTACCGGCACGGAGGACGGCTGCAAATACCGTCAGGAGCTTACATCGACCGGCGATGTGATTACCACCGTTTCGCAGAACCCCGACGCTATCGGCTACGCCTCTCTCGCGGCTGTTGGCGACGGTGTCAAGGCTCTTTCGGTCGGCGGCGTTCTGCCGAGCGAGGAAACCGTCAAGGACGGCAGCTACGTCATTCAGCGCCCGTTCGTGCTGGTAACAAAGGACGGCGTGGAGCTTTCCGACGCGGCGCAAAAATTCTTTGACTTTGTGACATCTGCCGACGCAGCTCAGTACATCTCGCAGGCGGGAGCGGTGCCTGTAAATTGAGGTGCAGAATGAAAAAGCAAAAGGCATTTGAGAATTTTGTACATGGCATTTTCCTGATTTTGGGGCTGATAACCGTCGGATTTGTTCTACTGATTACGCTTTATCTGATTATCGCGGGAATCCCCGCAATTCGTAAAATCGGCGTTTTGGATTTCCTGTTCAATACTAAATGGGCATCGACTGCAAGCGAGCCGTCCTACGGTATTCTGCCGTTCATTCTGACGAGCGTTTACGGAACGGCGGGAGCAATCGTTTTGGGCGTGCCTGTCGGGTTTTTGACCTCGGTATATCTTGCAAAGCTCGCTCCTGCAAAAATCAGGACGATTGTATCAGGCGCGGTAAGCCTTTTGGCTGGTATCCCGTCTGTTGTCTATGGTCTTGTGGGAATGATGGTGCTTGTCCCGGGCATACGAAAACTGTTTCACATTCCCGACGGAGCGAGCCTTTTCGCGGCGATAATTGTTCTGGCGATTATGATTTTGCCCTCGATTATCAATGTGTCGATTACGGCTCTTGAAGCCGTTCCGCGCGAATATGAGGACGCCTCCCTCGCCCTCGGGGCAACGCCTGTCGAAACATATTTCAGGGTGTCCGTCCCCGCGGCAAAAAGCGGGATCGCCGCTGCGGTCGTGCTTGGCGTAGGTCGGGCAATCGGAGAAGCTATGGCTGTTATGATGGTGTCGGGCAACGCGCCGAATATGCCGGAGCTTTTCGGAAGCGTCCGCTTCCTGACAACGGCGGTAGCAAGCGAAATGTCCTATTCCGGCGGCTTGCAAAGGCAGGCGCTGTTCTCGATCGCTCTTGTGCTGTTCCTGTTCATTATGCTTATCAACGCGGCTCTGAATTTCTTTTTGAAGCGCAGTAAGGAGTGATGAAAACTGTGAACGGTAAAATAAACGCAAAACGAAAAATCAAGGTTGTTTTACTGCGGGCTTTGTGTGGAATCAGCGCGGCATTTACCTGCGCCCTCGTACTGTTTCTTTTGGTCTACATACTGGCAAAAGGCATTCCGAACATCTCTTGGGAGCTGTTGTCCACAAAAAGAAGCTATCTGACCGGTAAAATAGGTATTCTGCCCGACATTCTGAACACGGTTTACATAATCGTCGCAACGCTTGCTTTTGTGCTGCCGCTCGGCGTAGGTTCTGCCGTTTACCTTTCAGAATACGCCAAAAGCAAGCGGCTTGTCGCCGTGATTGAATACGCCGCCGAGACGCTTTCGGGCATACCTTCTATCATTTACGGGCTTGTCGGTATGTTGTTCTTCTGCGAGTTTCTCAATATGCAGACCTCTCTTTTGGCGGGAGCATTGACGCTTGTGATTATGAACCTGCCGACCGTCATGCGCACCACGCAGGAGAGCTTGAAAACGGTGCCGCAGTCCTACCGCGAGGGAGCTTTCGGGCTCGGCGCGGGCAAATGGCGGGTGATACGCACCGTCGTCCTGCCCGGCTGTATCGACGGCGTTATCACGGGCTGTATTCTTTCGGTCGGGCGAATTTTGGGAGAATCGGCGGCACTCTTGTTCACTGCGGGAACGGCGCACGCGCTCAACGGCTTTTTTAATGGTCTGCGAAGCTCCGGCTCTACTCTGACCGTTTCGCTTTATATATACGTCAAGGAGGAGGGCGAGTTCGGCGTGGGATTTGCGATTGCAGCCATTTTGATGGTACTCACCCTTTTAGTAAATCTTCTTGCCGC
The DNA here is from genome assembly GCA_947627875.1 of uncultured Clostridia bacterium. Taxonomy (GTDB): domain Bacteria; phylum Bacillota; class Clostridia; order Oscillospirales; family Ruminococcaceae; genus Faeciplasma. Next base: position 1,404 of record CANQXS010000015.1, on the reverse strand, counting down.
GTTCGTCGGGCGCCGGTTCAAAAGGAGGCAGAATAATGAATGATATAATAACTGTTAAGGACTTAAACCTCTGGTACGGTACAACTCAAGCGCTTCATCACGTCAATTTGAATATTCCGGAAAAGACGATTACCGCGCTGATAGGTCCCTCGGGCTGCGGGAAATCTACTTTTTTGAAAACGCTGGATCGAATGAACGACCTGATTCAGGGTGTCAAAATAACAGGAGAGGTTTCCTACAAAGGAAAGGATATTTTCGCTCCTGGCGTGGATGTCAACACGCTGCGTCGGGAAATCGGCATGGTATTCCAAAAGCCGAACCCGTTTCCCATGTCGGTCTATGACAACATCGCCTACGGTCCCCGCACACATGGAATCCGCGCCAAAGCAAAGCTGGACGATATTGTAGAAAGGTCTCTACGGGACGCGGCGATTTGGGACGAGGTCAAGGACAGATTGAAGAAAAATGCTCTCGGTCTTTCGGGCGGACAGCAGCAGCGCCTTTGTATCGCCCGTGCGCTTGCGGTCGAGCCGCAGGTACTTTTGATGGACGAGCCGACCTCCGCGCTCGACCCTATCTCGACCTCAAAAATAGAAGAACTGGCAATGACGCTGAAAGAAAAATACACCATTATTATTGTCACCCACAATATGCAGCAGGCGGTGCGTATCTCGGATCGGACAGCATTTTTCCTTTTGGGGGAACTGGTAGAGTATGGGGATACGGAAAAAATGTTCTCCCAGCCGGAGGACAAGCGTACAGAGGATTATATCACAGGGAGGTTTGGATAATGAGGACGCGATTTGACGAACAGCTTAATACTTTGGGGCAGGAGCTTATCAAGATGGGGGCGCTGTGCGAAGAAGTGATTTCTTTGGCGGCTTCCGCTCTCATTCAAAAGGACGATGCGCTGGCGGCGAAGATTGCCCCGCTCGACCATGAAATAGACGAAAAGGAACGGCAGATTGAATCTATGTGCTTGCGGCTGCTGCTCCAACAACAGCCGGTAGCACGGGACTTGCGGCAAATATCGGCTGCCCTGAAAATGATAACGGATATGGAGCGGATCGGAGATCAAGCGGAGGATGTTGCGGAAATACTGCCGTTCCTGAATGACAGAACGCTTCCCGAACATATCCAAATTCGGGAAATGGCGAAGGCGACCATCAAAATGGTGACGGACAGCGTGGATGCCTATGTGAAGCAGGATACTTCCATAGCTGAAGCGGTCATGGCTTCCGACGACATTGTGGACGATTACTTCATTGACATTAAAAGCAGCCTGATTTCCCTGATCGCACAAAATCCTAACGACGGAGAATATGCTCTTGACCTTTTGATGGTGGCGAAGTATTTTGAGCGGATCGGAGATCATGCCACGAATATTGCCGGGTGGGTGTTGTT
>CANQXS010000014.1 GCA_947627875.1 uncultured Clostridia bacterium | reverse complement strand
ATTGAAATATTTTACCGATTCGTAGGCAAAATTGATTAAAACACAAACCGGCGTCTTTAAGTTTGTTAAACGGGGGATTGCGATTTCCCCCTCTCGGGGCTCTCCCCTTGAAACGCTTACGGCAGCCGCGCCTTCCCATGGGCTTTTGCCGAATGGGTCACAGAGGGAAACGGCGCGGCGATGCGCATTCGCGCCCAAAAGAGCCGCATATGTTTCCTGCCCTTGAAATGACTTTCGAGAAGCTTTAATACGAACTCAGGATTATTTTGACCCTCCGCCCCCGCATTTGCGGGCAAACGCCGCTGCCGCTCCTTCGGGCGAAGCCCGCCGCGCACGGAGTGCGCGGGGTCGGGGGCGCTTCGCGCCCCCGACCGACCGCCTGCGGCGGTCCGGGCTTCGCCCTCGCGGGAGCCGAGTGCGGGCTCACAGCAAAAACTCTGTTACAATTCTGCACAAAGACGAGTTAGCCGCTGCTAACTTATTTTGTCTAAGACGCTGAAATTGCAAAAACAGCGCGAAAATCGGTTGACAAATCCGGAAAACAGAATAAAATATAGATAGTTAGCAACGGCTAACCAAGCACACGCGCCTTCGGGCGGGAAAGGATCGGATTATGATACCTCTGACGTTTGCCGATGTCGGCTCCGACATTATTATCAAAAAGGTGGGCGGCAGCCCGGAAGTAAAACAGCACCTTGCAGACCTCGGATTCGTGGTCGGCGGAACGGTAACGCTGATATCCGAGCTCGGCGGAAACCTTATCGTTAAGGTAAAGGAATCGAGAGTTGCGGTCAGCCGTGAAATGGCTGCAAAGATAATGGTCTGACCGCTTTCGCAAAAAAGTATATGCGGGGGATTCGTCCCCCTGAATTTAAGCCGCCGCGTTAGCCTCTGCTAACTGCCTGCGGCAATACCACACAAGGAGGAACGGATATGAAAACTCTGAATCAGGTGAAGGTAGGCGAAACCGTAAAGGTAGTCAGGCTTCACGGCGAAGGCGCGGTAAAGCGCCGCATAATGGATATGGGCATCACCAAGGGCGTAGAAGTGTACGTCCGCAAGGTCGCCCCTCTCGGCGACCCGTTCGAGGTCAACGTCCGCGGCTACGAGCTGAGCTTAAGAAAAGCTGACGCCGAGATGATCGAAGTTGAGTAGTAAGCGGCGCTTTTGCGGCATATCTATTAAATACAAAGAAAAGAGGACAAGACAATGAGCATAAGAATAGCCCTTGCGGGCAACCCCAACAGCGGAAAGACCACCCTTTTCAACGCGCTCACGGGCTCGAATCAGTTCGTCGGAAACTGGCCCGGAGTTACCGTTGAGAAGAAGGAAGGCAAGCTCCGCAAGCACGATGGCGTTACCGTTACCGACCTTCCCGGAATCTACTCCCTTTCGCCCTATACCCTCGAGGAGGTCGTCGCGAGAAATTACCTTATCGAGGAGCGTCCCGACGCCATTCTCAACATCATCGACGGCACCAACCTCGAGAGGAATCTTTATCTCACGACCCAGCTCACCGAGCTCGGTATCCCCGTTGTGGCGGCGGTGAATATGATGGACGTCGTTGAAAAGAACGGCGATAAAATCAATACGAAGGAGCTTTCAAAGCGCCTCGGCTGCAAAATAGTCGAGATATCCGCGCTGAAGGGCGACGGCGTTATGGAGGCAGCCGAAGCCGCTATAGAAGCCGCAAACGGCGGCAAGACCGTCCCGATGCACACGTTCTCGGGGGTGGTCGAACACGCTCTCGCCCATATCGAGGAGGCGGCAATTCACGGTCTCCCCGCAGAGCAGCAGAGATGGTATGCGATAAAAATCTTCGAGCGCGACCAAAAGGTCCTCGAAAAGCTGAATATACCCCAAAACGTCCTCGCGCATATCGAGGAGGACATCAAATCAGCCGAGGCTGAGCTCGACGACGACGCGGAATCTATAATCACCAACGAGAGATACGTCTACATAGCTGAGGTCATTAAGGGCTGCTCGAAGAAGACAGGTGCGGGTCATCTTACCGTCTCGGATAAGATAGACAAGGTTGTAACAAACCGCTGGCTCGCGCTGCCGATTTTCGCGGTCGTAATGATAATCGTTTACGCGGTATCGGTCACGACGCTGGGAAGCGTTCTTACCGACTGGGCTAACGACGGTGTGTTCGGCGACGGCTGGCACCTGTTCGGGATAGGCACCGGCGCTTATGAAGAAGCCGCCGAAGAATACGGCGAGGCGGTAAACGCCATCGACGCCTTCGCGGGGCAGTACGGAGTTGAGGCTCCCGACCTTGAGACCGCCGACAAAGCCGCCGTCGAGGAATTCGCGGCTCAATTCTCGGCGGGAGACACCGCCGTTCTCACCGTTGTTGACGAAGAGACCCTTGCCGAAGACGAAGTTGTTTATACCGGCGAAGACCTCGCCCTCGCGGGGACCGTCCTCGATAAAAACGCCTTTGCCGAGCCCGACCCTGCCGACTACGGCGTATGGATACCCGGCATACCCGTTTTCGTAGAGTCCGCCCTCGACGCGATCAACTGCGCCGACTGGCTCAAGGGGCTTATCCTCGACGGAATAGTCGCGGGTGTCGGAGCCGTTCTCGGCTTCGTCCCTCAGATGCTCATTCTCTTTATGTTCCTTGCATTCCTTGAAAGCTGCGGATATATGGCGAGGATCGCCTTCGTTATGGACAGGATCTTCCGCAAATTCGGTCTTTCGGGAAAGTCGTTCATCCCTATGCTCATCGGCTCGGGCTGCGGCGTTCCGGGAATTATGGCTTCGCGCACGATAGAAAACGAGCGCGACCGCAGAATGACCATTATGACCACAACGTTTATCCCCTGCGGGGCTAAGCTGCCCTTTATCGCCCTTATAGCTGGCGCGATATTCGGCGGAGCCTGGTGGGTGGCGCCGTCGGCATATTTCCTCGGCGTCGCCGCGATAATCGTATCGGGCATTATGCTCAAAAAGACAAAGATGTTCTCGGGCGACCCCGCGCCCTTCGTTATGGAGCTTCCGGCATACCATATGCCCACGGTCTCGAACGTTCTGCGCTCGATGTGGGAGCGCGGCTGGAGCTTCATCAAAAAGGCGGGGACCATAATCCTGCTCTCCACGATAGTCGTGTGGTTCACTACCTACTTCGGTTTCGTCGACGGAAGCTTCAGAATGCTCTCCGAAGAAGAAATAAGCCATTCTCTCCTTGCGACTCTGGGCGGCGCCATCGCCTGGATATTCGCGCCCCTCGGCTGGGGCAACTGGCAGGCAGCCGTAGCCTCGATAACCGGGCTTGTTGCGAAGGAAAACATCGTCAGCACGCTCGGTATCCTCTACGGCGGCGGGGATTCCTCGGTCTACGCCGCTATGGGGACCGCTTTCACCGCGGTCTCGGGATACGCATTTTTGGCGTTCAATCTTCTCTGCGCGCCCTGCTTTGCCGCGATAGGAGCTATCCGCAGAGAGATGAACAGCGCAAAATGGACCTGGTTCGCAATAGGCTATCAGACTCTGTTCGCCTATTCCGTTGCGCTTATCGTGAATCAGTTCGGGCTGCTCTTCAGCGGAACGCCCAACATCGTAGGGCTTATATTCTCGGTGCTCATAGCCGCGTTCATCGTTTATATGCTCTTCAGACCCTATAAGGAGGCTTCTTCGCTCACAGCCGACAAAAGGGTAAAGGTAACGGCGAAGTAAAGGAGGATAACGCTATGACCTGGCTGGTTTCAAATCTCGGAACGATAATCGTTGTGCTGATAGTTGCGGCGGTAGTCGCGGCGGTGTTCCTTTCGATGATAAAGGACAAAAAGTCCGGCAAGAGCTCCTGCGGCTGCGGCTGCGAGAACTGCGCCCTCCACGGGCAGTGCTGCAAGGCTAAGCAATGATATTTTCGCACTGTTTTATATACCTTCAGACGCGGGGAGAGCATAGGCTCTTCCCGTGTTTTTTAAAAATTAAGAATTGATTTTGCGGTTTTTTGGCGTAAAGTCTTGTAATCCGAAGAAAAAGAGTGTATAATAAACAGGTATGCACCGAAAGCGGGAAAATATTCCCGAGGGTAATAATTACCGCTGTTTTACAAAAAATAATTTTTTCCGGTGCAACAAAAACGCGTATTTTTGACACTTACTATACAGAAGCCTTGTAATGCGGCTCTGTATGGCTGCAAAGCGAGGTGAGAGAATTGAATTCCGGCTTTTCGGGGCTCGTTAAAAAGGCTCAGAAGGGCGACAGCGCGGCTTTTGCCGAACTGTATTCCGCCATTTACAAAGAGCTTTATTACTACGCCCTCTGCAACCTCAACAATCAGGACGACGCCGCCGACGCCGTTCAGGACGCCGTGCTCGACGCATTCGTCGGAATAAAGAACCTCCGCAGCGAAGAAGCCTTCAAGGGCTGGATGATAAGAATTCTCACCGCCAAAATAAAGCGAAAGCAGGCGGAATACGTCGCCGAGAGAGAAAACCTCACCTATATTGCCGACGGCTACGGTAATTCGAACGACGATGACAATAAAGAGTTCGATATTCCCTATAAGGAATCGAAATACGAGGGGATCGAGCTTTTAGACCATATAGAAAGCCTCAGCAAAACCGAAAAGCTATGCTTCTCGCTCAACGCGATATACGGCTACACGAGCGACGAAATAAGCAAGATAACCGGGATCAATTCCGCCACCGTCAGGACCCACCTGGCGCGCGGCAAAACCAAGCTGAGAAAGCTTTTGGACGATACTTAACAGAAAGGGGGACTTAACGTGGCGGACAGAACGAACAACATCTATACCGAGCTGTTTGAATCCATTCCGATCCCGTCGAGGCTCGAGCCCGAGAATATTGCCATAATGCTCAGCGAGCGCGCGGGAGCAAAGTCGGTCCGCGCGGAAAGCGTCCCCGTAAAGAATGCCAAAACCGAAGCCGTTAAAATCTCCGAGCCCGCTGCCGAGGAGCGCAGAATAGAAGTCACCTCCGGCGGAAAGCGCAGAGCCTCGGCGCTCTACCGCTCCGTTGCCGCTATGGCTGCCTGCGCGGCTCTCGCCCTCGGAATAATCGGATATATGGGCGTCGGCGAAGCCGAGCTTCCCACCGAGGAAGGTTCCGAAGGAGGAGCTTACGCCTCGGACTACAACGACGTTCACAAGACCTTTGAGCAGTATTACGTCGACGCGGGCGGCAAAAAGACCCTCGATTCCGCGATAAAAGACATCGAGCATTCCTACAACGAAAACGAAAACGATACGCAAACCTCTCAGCCCACCGACCCGACGGTTACCGAAGCTCCCGAAACCGAGGAGCCATTGGTATCGGGCGACGCCGAAGCTCCCGTTCTCCCCGAAGAGCCTGAGCCTCAGCCTCCGGCTCCCGTTGAGACAACTCCTGCGCCGGTTCCCAACGAAACGGTCGACGACACCGTTCCGATGCCCTCCTCCGACGCGGTTTACGACAGCTCCGACATTATTTTCGGCGACGGCTTTATTCTCCGTCGCGATTCCAACACAGTGAGAATTTTCGCAACTTCGGCGGGCTCGGTGGATTACACCGGCAACATCTTCCCGATTTATGAAGACCTCACCACAAAGACCCTCGCGGGCGTTTATGCCGACGGCGGCAAGGTCGTTGCGGTCTACTCGGTAACGAGGGGCGGAGCGCCTTACGCGAGCGATCCGGTGAACGGTCTTATAGACGGTCTCTACGGTCAGCAGACCGAGCCGCGCAGCTCGGTCGAGGTATGCGTTTACAGAGTAGTCGGCGGAACGGCGACCCTCGAATCGGTAACCGCTCAGAGCGGCAGCCTTGTGGATATGAACTACGCCAACGGCTCGCTCTACCTCGTCACCGCTTATAACGACTACCGCATCGCGCCGATAATCGGCGTGGACGATCTCGAAAGCTACGTCCCGAGCTACACCGTCAACGGAATAAAATATTTCGTAGAAGCTTCCGACATTATGATACCCGATTACATCTCCACCACCGATTACACCGTCATCTCGGGCATAAGCCTCGACGGAAGGGTCTCGATGAAGGCTGTCCTCGGCTATGAGGGCAGGGTGATACTCCGCAGCGGAGCGGTCTATCTCTTCGGATACGACAGCTCGCTCTCCGGCGACCGCACATCTGTCAGAGTGTTCAGCCTTTCGGGCGGAAACGTAAGCTATGCGGGCTGCGTTTATATCGACGGCGTCGCCCTCGGAGGCGACGGGATCTCCTGCTTCGGCAGCGCGATAGCCGTAACGGCGGTAAAGCGCGTCGAGAATTCATACGAGACCGATATAATGGTCTACGACGGGACTATGAACCTTATTTCGCGTAACGTCGTTCCCGAGGCTCTCACCACAGCCGAAAGGATAGGAACGAGCCTTTATCTGAGCGGCGCTCAGCGCAGATACGGAATAGACCTCAGCGACCCTGCGAATCCGGTCGAGATAAAAGAGGCTCCGAAGGAGGACCCTGCCGACGGGCTCGTTGAATTCGACGGCGGATACGTCACCCTGACAAAGGCGGCGGACGGAAGCCTTCAGCTCGCGAAAATAATCAAGAACGCGGCGGGAGAGCTCAGACTCGAATACAAGACGACGGTTTGCGCCGAGAAGTCTTCGGCTTCAAAGGCTGTCGACAACAACGGAATTATGTTCATAAGCGGCAACGTAGTCGGTCTGCCCTACAGCTATTACGACGGATACGACTATTGCATCAGATACGCGCTTTACCACGCCGCGGGCGGAGCTTTCAGCCCGATGGGCGAGATAGAATTCCACGAGACCGACGACGTATATGAATTCGGCAAGGCCGTTCTCAACGGCGGAGTGCTCTACATCTTCTCCGAAGGAAGAGTAAGCGCGGCGGTGGTCGGCGATTCGCTTATGCTCGTCGATTCGGCGGATATAGTTGAGAGCGCCTACAGCGGGCATGGCAGGTAACAAAAACGGCAGCCGGTGCGGAGCTTTTCGCACCGGCTTTTTGCTTTTTTGGACCCGAAAAATTTTTGAGGAAATTTTAAAAAACCGCTTGACATTTACTCGGCGATGTGGTAATATAGCAACGTTGCGAATGCACCCAATGCCGGTGTAGCTCAGTTGGTAGAGCAGCTGATTTGTAATCAGCAGGTCGGGGGTTCGAGTCCGTCCACCGGCTCCACCAATCAAATTGAATATGGGAGAGTTCCCGAGTGGCCAAAGGGGGCAGACTGTAAATCTGTTGCGCAACGCTTCGATGGTTCAAATCCATCCTCTCCCACCACGTCGCGGCGAGCCCTTTTGGCTTGCCGCGATTTGCTTTTACAGATTGTATTTCATTTTTGTTGGAGGTTTGACGTTGTGAAAACATGCAAAATTTGTGGTAAGCCTTCTATCCTTTTGAGTAAAGATGGACTGTGTAAGAAATGCTATGCTGAAAACGAAGCAAGGAAAAAGCAGCGGGATTACGCTGACAGGATAAGAGATGAGATGAAGAAAAAGGATCCATCATATGCAAAATTTTGTGATGACTTGGAATATCAAAATAAATTGCTTGCCGAGGTTAATGCCGCAAGGGAAAGATTTAAAGTGGACAAAGATATTCAAGCTGCTATTGCAGTATATGAGCGTGTATTGCTGCATTCAACTCCACCGTTAAAGTCTAATGCTCATACTATGTTTTTGTCAAACCTATATATTCAAGCTGAAGAGTATGACAAAGCATGGGGTTATTTGAATCATCTATTAATAACCAATCCGAGCCTAACCTATGATATCAGAAAAGATCAGTGCAGGATACTTAAAAAAGAGAAAAAATATGTAGATGCTATGCAAATGCTGTCGCTGAGTTATTTAGCCGAATCGAAATGGAACAATACATTTAAGATAGACGCTTTTAGCAAAGAGGCAACGCCGATAGCAAACAAATTAGGTTGGAACAGCGAAAACATCAAGCAGATTGCAACTTGCATACAGTATCATGTGGGCAAAAAGGATTATAATGAAGCAAGCTTAATTGCCGACCTTAAAAAAATAATAACTTGGTTGAATGAAAGTACGCATTAAGTTTTAAAAATAGGAAAAAGCACCCTTGCAGGGTGCTTTTTGCTTTATCTCCCCTTGTATCTCCCCCTGAAACGTGATATAATACCCTTAACAGCCGAAAACCAAGCAACACGACACCGACGAAAAGGAGAAAATTATGTTCAGCTACGCAATAATGGGAGCGGGCGGGATATCCGCCAAGTTCTGCGACGCGGTCCGAAGGATCCCCGATTGCAGGGTAATTGCCGTTTCGAGCAAGTCTTTTGAGCGCGCCGAGGCATTCGCAAAGCGCGAGGGCATTCCCGCGGCATACGGAAGCTATACCGAGATGCTCGAACGCGAAAAGCCGGACTGCGTTTATATCGGAGCCGACACCGGCTCGCATTTCAGGCTCACTATGCTCTGCCTCGAGCGCGGAGTGCCGGTCCTATGCGAAAAGGCGATGTTCTGCTCCTCCGAGGACGCCAAAACTGCCATCGAAAAGGCGAATAAGAGCGGCGTGTTTATGATGGAGGCGATGTGGAGCTACTTCCTCCCCGCGATAAAAACCGCAAAGAGCTGGGTCGACGGCGGCAGGATAGGGCGCGTCTACCGCTCGGAATGCGCGCTCGGCTTTAAAGCCTCGGACCACCCCGGAAACAGGTATTTCAACACCTCGTTGGGAGGCGGCGCCGCCTACGACCTCGGGGTTTACGCCTACGACCTCACAACGCTTATGCTCGGTCACGATTACGAGGAAATCTCAATTAGCGTCCTCAAGCACGAGAGCGGGGTCGACGCATTCGACCAGTTCACCGCGAGATACAAAGACTGCATTTCGAGCATGACCGCGAGCATTATCGGTCCGCTCGAGGAAAGGCTCATACTCTACGGCGAAAAGGGCAGGATAATCGTTCCGTCGTCGCATTTCGCCTCGAGGGCGATACTCCTTGACGAAAAGGGGAACGTCAGCGACGAATTTATCGACCGCAAGACCGAAAACGGCTTTGTATATGAAGTAAAAGAGGCTATGGACTGCGTTCTTGCCGCAAAGACCGAGAGCGAGACAGTCCCGCACCGGCTCACGCTCGAGACCGCGGGGATATACGACATAGTGAACGAAAAGCTGCGGAATATGTGAAAAAGCCTCGGAACGGTGATTAAGATATGCGGTAAAGCATATTATTTGAGGTGAGAAAAATGATAGGAGATATAGTTACGGTTACTGTTGACAGACCTCTTGGAAGCTGCCACCCTCAGCATAAGGATATGCTGTATCCCGTAAATTACGGATATGTCAAGGGCGTTATCGCTCCCGACGGAGAAGAGCAGGACACGTATATTCTGGGCGTTGATAAAGCCGTAAAAGAGTTCACCGGAAAAATTATCGCAGTAGTTCACAGGCTTGACGATGTAGAAGATAAATGGGTAGTTTGTCCGGAAGATCTTACGTTCAGCAAAAAAGAAATATATGAGCAAATCAGGTTTACAGAGCAATATTTTCAATCCGAAATTGTAGTTTAAATCCCCCTCTACCAAAAATATAAACCGAAAAAAGCATCGGTTCGCCCGATGCTTTTGCTTTGCACGATTTACAGCTGCATTACCCTGCACCCGAGCGCCTCCGCCTCGTCGGGGGAGTGGGTCACGAGCATCAGCGTTTTGCCCTCGGCGGCTTTTGATACCGCCTCCGTCACCTTCGGCAGGGTCTCGGAGTCGATGCCCTTAAAAGGCTCGTCGAGAATGAATATATCCGGTTCCGAGAGTATCATTCTTGCCGCCGCGACTCTGCGGCGCTCTCCGCCCGAGAGCTCGCTGACCGGCTTTTCCGAAAGCTCGGGGGTTATTCCGAGCGAGCCGAGCGTTTCGGGTATTCTGCCCGCGTCGGCGCCCTTCGGCATAACTATTTTGCAGTTGGCGGCGGCGGTAAGCGGCTCTATAAGCCTGTCCTCCTGAAAGACAGCCCCGAGCCGCGCGCCCTCGGGGAGCAGAACGCTGCCCGAATCGGGCTTTATGAGCCCCATTATAATGTTGAGAAGGGTGGTCTTTCCCGCGCCGGAGCGCCCCATTACCGCGAGCCGCCCGCCGTCGTTAAGCTCAAGGTTCAGCCCGCTTAACACCGCCTGCTTTCCGTAGGACTTCGATATGTTTTCGAGCCTTATCATCTTCCCGCCCCCTCGATTTTCCTCTTTATCAGCTTCAGCGCGAGCATAAACAGCTTTTCAAACAGAGTGCTCGCGAGGATTATAACGGCGGTCCAAGCCAAAAGGTCGCCGGTCTCGAAATAGAGCTTCGCGCGGTATAGCATTTCTCCGACCGAGCCCGTGGAGATGCCTATTACCTCGGCGGCTATGCCGCTCTTCCAGCAGAGCCCGAGGGCGACCGAGCAGCCGGATATCAGAAAAGGCAGTATCTGCGGGAAATAAATGTATACAAGCTTTTTTAACGGGCTTATTCCGAACACCTTCGCCATTTCCGAGAGCTTTCTGTCGGTGTTGTCTATCCCCTCGAGGACGTTCAGATATATCACCGGAAAGACCATCAGAAACGAGATGAAAACGCTTAAGTTGCGGCTCCCGAACCAGATTATCGCAAGGATTATGAACGACGCCACCGGCGTAGCCTTTATGACCGAGGTTATCGGCTGCAAAAGTATCCTTACGACCTGAAATCTTGAGGATATTACCGCGCAGATTATCCCCGAAAGCAGCGCCGCGAAAAATCCCGAGAGTATTCTTAACGACGAAAACGCCACAGCCGAGCGGAACTCGGGTGTGACGCAAAGCTCCAAGAGTCGCCGAAAAGTCTTATAGGGCGAGCAAATTATGAGCTCGCTTCCGACGGCGCGCGCCAGCGCCTCCCAGACTATTATCCAGAAGGCGACGGCAAGCGCTTTGTATATATACTTCTTTTTATTATCAACCTTCGGTGTGGTAGAAGCTTTCATCGGGAAGTTCTCCGCCGACTGACGTCGGGTCGCTGTTGTAGAGGACTGTCAGGTAATTTTCAACGTTGGTCTTCATATCCTCGCCGGTCATAAAGACGATGTTGCAGTAGGGAATAGCCTTTTTCGCGACAGGAGCCTTTACGATGTCGTATTTTTCAACAAGAGAAGCGGCGTCGTCGACGTTGGCGTTTACATATTCGACGGATGCGGCGTAGTCGCTCATAAACCGGGCGACGGTCTCGGGGTTCTGCTCCAAGAAATCGCTCCTTACGACGGTAACGCCGGTTACGAGCTGGCTGCCGTCGATTTTATTCCATTCCTCGGTGAGGTCGAAGACGATGCGCAGATTTTCGTTCTGGGTCATCGCGACGGTGACGTAAGGCTGAGGGAGAACGGCTATGGCGTCGGCGGATTCCGACATCTTCGCCGCGACTTCGGTAGCCTCGGAGAGGTATTCGATGTTCACGTCGTTTACGGGGTCGATGCCGTTCTGAGTCAGAATGTAGTTGAGAACGTATTCGGGGGTTGTGCCTTTGCCGGTGGAGTAGATGGTCTTGCCCTTGAGGTCGGCTACGGTTGCAAGGGTATCCTCGGTATTTACCGCTGATTCGGGGTCGAACGCCGAGAGAACGTAGAGAACGCCTAAGGTGTTGATGCCCACGACTTTTATGCCCTTTTCGGTCTTTTTATAGAGGACTGAAGCGAGATTGCAGGGGATATTTGCGGCGTCGATATCGCCGTTTACCAAGAGCCCGACTATTTCGTCGGCGGTGCCGAAGATCTGAACGTCGTAGGAGTTGGAGGTAAGACCGTTGTCCGAGTCGTCCATAAGCTTTACCATTCCGATGGTGGTAGGACCTTTCAGCGAGGCTATTTTCATCGCGCCGGCTTCGGCAGGCGTTTCGGCTTCGTCCGAAGCGCCGGAGTTATCCTCGGGCTGAGCGTCGCCGGTCTGAACGGGCTCGGTAACGTCGGGGTTGTTATCGGCGTCGCCGCAGGCGGCAAATACCGAGAGAGTGAGCATAAGTGCCAGAATTACGGCAAGGATTTTTCTGAGATTCATTTTACTTTTTCCTTTCGGGTCGAATAATTGTCGTTTAAGACTACGGTCCCTGCGGCGACGGTTATCCGCCCGTCGGCTTCGAGCGCGCCGAAAGCCCGAAACAGGCTCGAGCGCGATATCCCTAACTGCCGCGCAAGCTCGTCTTTCGTAACCCCAAGTTTCACAACGCCGTTGCTTTGGGAAAGGTCGAGATAATGCATCAGCCTTTCGGAGCAGTCGGGGACCGAGAGCAGGCTCAGGCGCTCGGCAAGATAGAGCATCTTTTTGTTGCAGAGCCTGACGTATCGGTACATAAGCCCGCTGTCTGCTCCCAGAAGACGCGCAAACTCCTCTTTCGGGATAAACAGCACCGACGATTTTACCTTTGCGGTTATCCTCGTCGGCATCCGCCTGTTCACGAAGATGTTGCATATTCCGAATTCTCCGCCGCGCTTCATCACCGAGACCGAGCCGGAATAGGAGGAGTTGACCTCGAGCGCGCCTGAAATAACTATCCCGACGCAGTCTATTCCGTTCTGGGTCTCGCCGACGCAGTCGCCGCGGCGAAAGCTCATAATAAACCCTCCGCGGACTTCGGCTGGGTCTACCCCGCCGAAAAGCTCGGAATCCGAAAAAGCCGAGGCAACCGAAGCTGAACCGTTCATATTTTCCTCCCGCCTCGGGGACCTTGATCATTATAATGCCCCGATGTGTGTAAATTATAACGTAATTATAAATAAACTGTAAATATTCGTCCTAAATGATACTGTATTTTTATTTTTTTGTCAAGTGTAAAAAAGTGTAAAAAGGTCTTGAAAAATGCTGAACGGTGTGGTATAATTCCAGTGTTGGCAAAAACTGGGGCTTTATCCGTTTAAAGCTCGATGGCGAAACCAAAAATAGACGGAGGTATTGAAAAATGAAAAAATCTACGATTAAAAAGTACGCAAGACTTATAGTGCGCGTTGGAGCAAACGTTCAGAAGGGTCAGAGCGTCGTTATAAGCTGCGCGGTCGAACAGGCCGACTTCTGCGCCCTCGTCGTCGACGAGTGTTACAGAGCCGGAGCGAAATACGTCACTGTCAACTGGTCGAGCGATAAGGTCACAAGGCTTCATTACCGCAACGAAAGCATCAGGACCCTTTCCACCGTCCTCAAGTGGCAGGAGGAAAAGATCAAGTGGATGTCGGAGGAGCTTCCCTGCCGCATTCACATCGTTTCCGAAGACCCCGACGGCTTAAAGGGAATAAACCCCGCGAAGATGCAGAAGGTTTCGGTCAATACATATAAGGTGACAAAGAAGTATTCCGACGCTATGGAGTCGAGGCATCAGTGGACCATCGCCGCCGTTCCGGGCGAGGCTTGGGCAAAGAAGGTATTCCCGGGGCTGCGCAAGAGCCAGGCGATAGAGAAGCTCTGGCAGGCGATTTTGGAGAGCGTTTACGTCACCGACGACAACGACCCGATAGAGGTTTGGGAGAAGGTCAACGCCGATTTCAAGGAGCGCTGCGAAAAGCTCAACGAAGACAGGTTCGAGTATCTCCATTACACTTCGTCTAACGGGACCGACTTCAAGTGCTGGCTTATGCCCGAGTCGAAGTGGTGCGGCGGCGGAGAGACCGATTTAAACGGTCATTTCTTCAACCCGAATATGCCGACTATCGAGGTATTCACCACCCCGAAGAAAGGCAAGGCGGAGGGAAAGGTCGTTTCAACGAAGCCGCTTTCATACCGCGGTCAGCTTATCGAGAACTTCTCGATAACCTTCAAGGACGGCAAGGCTGTTTCCTGCGAAGCGGAAAAGGGCAAAGAGGCTCTTGAAAAGATAATTTCCGCCGACGAGGGCTCCTGCATGATAGGCGAGCTCGCGCTCGTTCCCCAGGATTCCCCGATAAGCAACCAGAATATCCTCTATTACGAGACCCTGTTCGACGAAAACGCAAGCTGCCATATCGCGCTCGGCAGGGGCTACCGCGAATGCGTCGAGGGCTATGCCGATATGACCCCCGAGCAGCTTTCCGACCTCGGTGTGAACAACTCGATGGTGCATGTCGACTTTATGGTCGGCTCGCCCGATATGTCGATAGTCGGTCACACCTTCGACGGCAAAGACATTCAGATATTCAAGGACGGCAACTTCGTGATCTGATCTCGGCAGGTTTATAAGAGCGGTTCTCCGTTTTCGGGGAGCCGCTTTTGCGATATTGCCCAAAAACTGCGCTTTTGCCCGCCGTATTTCTATAGCCGCGGGGCTTGCGTTTTTTGAAAAACTGTAGTAATATGTTGAGTGAAATCCGATTTTTAAGTTACGGGTTTAAACCGTAAAAGCCGAAAAGGAGGTAAGAATATGAAAAAGCGCGGCGGTCTTGCTTCGTATATCCTCGCAAGGATATTCGGCTTTGTTCTGACCCTTTTCGCGGTCTCCTTTCTGATATTCTTCCTCGAGAGGCTTTCGGGAGTAGACCCGGTTGCGGTAGTCCTCGGCGGCAAGCGCGCCAACGAGGAGACGATAGCCCTTTTGAGGGAGCGCTTCGGGCTCAACCTTCCTTTATGGCAGCAATATTTAAGGTGGCTCGCGGGAATGCTCAGGGGCGATTTCGGGCTCGATTTCAACTATCAGCAGCCCGTTTGGTCGCTTATTCTTCCCCGCCTCGGGATAACCCTGCCGCTGATACTTACGGCTTCGCTGATAACTATAGCGGTATCGGTCCCGATAGGGGTGGTGTGCGCGGTAAAGCAGGGCAAAGCAGCCGACACCGCGCTTTCGGCGTTCTGCCTTGCGGGGGTCAGCTGCCCGGGGTTCTTTGTCTCAATGCTTGCGATAGCCGTTATTTCGCGGATAGCCCCCTCGGTGAGGTTCACGGGCTCGTTCTCGGGCTTCTCGGGAATGATGGAAAGGCTGCTTCTGCCGGCGGTCTGCATCGCCCTCGGAATGATAGCCCTCGGCGCAAGGGTGATCCGCTCGAAGATGATAACCGAGCTCGATTCCGACTATGTCCTTTTTGCCCGCGCGGGAGGGATAAGCGAGCGCAAGGTCGTGTTCTCAAAGGCTTTAAAGAGCTGCATAATCCCCTATTCCTCGGTTATGTCGATACAGATAGGCTCGCTTTTGGTCGGAGCCGTTACCGTCGAGGAGGTATTTTCGCTCCAAGGACTCGGCTCGCTCCTGATAGACTCTATTCAGGGCTCTAACTACCCCGTAACTCAGGCTATAACTATGATAACCGTGTTCTTCTTCCTGCTTCTTACCACTGCCGTAGACATTATAATCGCGGCGGTCGACCCGAGAGTCAGAAAGGGGGAAGCCTCCTATGAATAAAAAGAGCGCCTCCGCGTTCTTCACGCCCGCAGTTGCTATATCCTGCATAATCCTTGCGGCGGTAACGCTTATTTCGCTCTTCGCGCCGCTGATAGCCCCCTACGACCCCACCGCCACCGACCTTTCGGCGACGATGCTCTACCCCTCGCGGGAGCACCTCTTCGGCACCGACCAGACAGGGCGCGACATATTCTCGCGTATGCTCTTCGGCGGCAGGACTACCATTCTCGGGGCTTTCGCGATAGTTTTGTTCTCGATGGCGGTAGGCATACCCGCGGGGCTCGTTTCGGGCTATTTCGGCGGCTTTGCCGATAAGCTTTTAATGAGGATAACCGACGTTGTAATAAGCTTCCCGACCCTGCTCCTGGCGTTTGTTTTCGTCGGGATATTCGGCAGAGGGCTCCATAATTCCGTCCTCGCGATAGGGATAGTTTATATCCCGATGACCGCGCGGCTTACCCGCTCGCTGACCCTCTCGGAGAAAAACAAGGGCTATGTCGAGGCGCTAAGGACCTCGGGCTGCCCGACTTTTAAGCTGCTGTTTTTGCAGATACTTCCCAACTGCATACCCACTCTTTCGTCGCAGCTCACGCTCGACATAGGCTACGCGATAATCGACCTCGCCTCGATGAGCTTTATAGGGCTCGGGGTCAAGCTCCCCGAATGCGACTGGGGAGCGATGCTCGAAGAGTCGCGGAACCTGATCTTCACCCGCCCGCTCTCGGCTCTCGCCCCCGGAATAGCGATAGCGGTCACGGTAATTTCGATAAACATTCTCTCCGACGGCGTTCAGCGCTATATCGACCCCACCCGCCGGAAATTAAAGAGGAGCGTGCTCAGATATGGATAAGCTCCTTGAAATAAAAGACCTCTCGGTAAGGCTGCTGACCGCCTACGGCGTCGCGAGGGGAGTAAGAGGCGTTTCGCTTGAGATCGGCGAGGGGGAAATCGTCGGGATAGTCGGCGAGTCGGGCTGCGGAAAGACCTTAACCGCAAAATCGGTGCTGGGGCTCCATAACCCCGAGCGCGCCGAGGTCGGCGGGAGCATTCTCTTCCGCACGAAGAGCGGCGAGACGGTAGATATTGCGAAGCTTAAGCAGAAGGAGCTCCAAAAAATACGCGGCAAAGAGATATCGATGGTTTTGCAGGACTCCTCTACGGCGCTCAGCCCGATAATAACCGTCGGCAGGCAGATGGAGGACGTTATCCTTGCACACAGGGATATAAAGCGCCCCGAGGCGAGGGAGACAGCCGCAGGGCTTCTCGAAAGCGTCGGCATAAGCGAACCTCGGATGAGGCTCAAATGCCTTCCGGGGGAGCTCTCGGGCGGGCAGCTCCAGAGGGTCTGCATAGCTATGGCGATGAGCTCCGAGCCGAGGCTGCTTTTATGCGACGAGCCCACTACCGCGCTCGATTCCGTCACCCAGGCTCAGATTCTCGAGCTTTTAAAGAAGCTCTCAAAAGAGCGGAATATGGCTGTTCTTATTGTCACCCACAATTTTTCGGCGGTAAAGCGCATCTGCGACAGGGTATACGTTATGTATGCGGGGCTTATAGCCGAGAGCGGCACCGCTGAGGAGGTCACAAAGAGCCCGAAGCACCGCTATACCGCCGATCTTCTCAAAAGCATACCCACAGCCGAAAAGAAGGACCGCCTCGAATCGGTTGCGGGCTCGCTGCCCGACGTTTACGGCGACATTTCCGGCTGCCCCTACGCTCCGAGGTGCAAAAGCGCCTGCGAGGGCTGCCTTAAGGGCGTTTCGATGACCGAATTTTCGCCGACCCATTTTGCGGCGTGCATAAAAGGGGGCGATTTCGGTGGCTGAGACGGTTTTGGCGGTAAAGGACCTCTGCAAGACCTTCCGTAAGGACGGCGTTGAGACCGAGGCGGTCAAAAACGTGAGCTTTGGGCTCTCCGAAGGGGAAATACTCGGCATAGCAGGCGAATCGGGGAGCGGAAAATCCACCCTTTCGCGGCTCTGTATGGGGCTTATCCGACCCGACAGCGGGGAGATATACATCTGCGGCGAGCGCCTCGGAAAGGACACCGTAAAGAGCCTCAGACCGAAGATACAGATGGTCTTCCAGAACCCCGCCGATACCTTTAACCCCGCCTATTCGGTCGGCGCGGGGCTTATGGGCGCGGGGAGTTATCTCGGAATCGAAAAGCAGCTTTGCCGCGAGAAAATATCGGGGCTTTTAAAGACCACCGGTCTTCAGGAAAGCGTTCTTAAGCGCCGCCCGAAGGAGCTTTCGGGAGGGCAGCTTCAGCGCCTCGCGATAGTGAGGGCGCTCTTATGCGAGCCGAGGGTGCTTATTGCCGACGAAGCCGTTTCTTCGCTCGACGTTTCGGTCTCGGCGAATATAATCAACCTGCTCTCGGACCTTCGCGAAAGCCTCGGAATAGCTATGCTCTTTATTTCTCACGACCTCGCGCTGATAGGTCATATCAGCGACCGCGTCGGAGTGATGTATAAAGGAAGTCTTGTTGAAACGGGCGCTGCCGAAGAGCTGCTTCGCTCGCCCTCTCACGAATACACAAAACGTCTTTTAGACGCGCGCCTGTAGCGCGTCCCGAAACCCCAAGTTCTCAAGGAGGAGATACCATGAAAAAAATTCTTTCAGCCGTCCTTGCGCTGCTCATCGCCGCGCTTGCGCTCACTTCCTGCGGGCAGCAGAGCAGCTCTGCCGACAAGCCCCTCAGGATATCTATGATATCCGACATAACCGCCCTCGACCCTGCCTTTGCATACGACGGTCCCACAATAAGCGTTATTTTACAGGTGACCGAGGGAATACTCAGGCTCAACGCCGACGGCAGCATTTCGCCACAGCTTGCCAAGGACTGGGAAGCTAAAGACGAGCTGACCTACGTCTATAATATGCGCGACGACGTCTGCTTCTCGGACGGCAGCCCGATGACTATGGATGACGTTCTCTATTCGCTCAACAGATACCGCGACGAAAACGTCGCCTCATATCTCGCCTGGATGTATGACAACGTGGAATCAATAGAGCAGACCGGCGACTGGCAGTTTACCGTAAAGCTCTTTGAACCCGACGCCACCTGGCAGTATGTATTTTCCACCGCGGCGGGGCATGTCGTAAAGAAGTCCTACTGCGAGGAAAAGGGAGACGATTTCGGCAAGCCCTCGGGGCTTATAATCGGAACGGGTCCTTATAAGGTCGACGAATGGGTCATAGGAACCGAAGTAAAGCTCTCGCGCAACGAGAATTACTGGGACAAGACCTATGCCGATAACGAAGACGTCGTCGATAACGTTGAATTTGTTGTCATCAGCGACGACACCACAAGGATACAGGAGCTCACCAACGGCAATATAGATATGGACACGATGCTCCCCGCCGAGCTTATCCCCACAGTAAGAGAAGCTGAGAGCACCGACGTTTTGCTCAAGGATTCCACCAACTTCATTATGCTCGCGTTTAACTGCGAGGTCGCGCCCTTTAACGACGTAAACGTAAGGCGCGCCGTTGCAAGCGTTGTCGATAAGCAGTCGATAGCCTCGGGCATAGTAGGTGAAGTCGGCGAAGCGGCTACCGCGCTGCCGATGGGAAAAATGCTCTATACCTACGACCCCGAGGGCTGGGAGAGCTATGCCGCGTCTCAGAAGGGCATTGAATACAGCGTCGAGAACGCGAAGAACTACCTTGCGCAGTCGGCTTACCCCGACGGCTTCGACTGCGACCTTATGGTCGACGAGCAGAATATGAACGTCTCGATCGCCCTCGCGCTCCAGAGCGCTTTAAAGGAGATAGGAATAAACGTAAATATCGAGAAGGTCTCTCAGGACGAGCTCATCAACTGCGAATTCGGCGGCGACATAAACCCCGACGGCACCCGCAACTTCGAGATGGGTCTGTTTGAATGGGAATCGGATTACTCCGATATGTCGGGCAACGTGATGGGAATATTCTACTCCGGATTTATGGGTGAGGGCGGCTCTAACGTGCCTTCATATTCCAACCCCGAGGTCGACGCGCTTTTGGAGAGCCAGCAGGCGAGCATCGACCCCGCCGAGCGCGAAAAGCTCCTGCAGCAGGCGCTCGACATCATCACCGGCGAGGTCCCGATAGTCCCGATAGCTTATACCTACTACAAAATCGGCTATAACAAGGCAATTACCGACGGCGTAGACATTCTGACCTGGGCGTTTTACGTCAAGGACATAAGGATAGCAAGGTAGAGCAAGTTTCAGCCCGCTGTCACATAACCGTCATAATGGCGGGGTAAAATATCTGAATATTAAACCCGATTGGAGAATTGAAATGACTATCAAAAAGCTTACGGCGCTGGTGACGGCGCTTGTTATCGCAGTTCTGTCGCTTACCGCCTGCGGCAAAAAGACCGTTGACGAGAGCCTTCTCAACATCGACGGCGAATTCATCGACACCGACGGTCTTATCATGCTCACCGCAAACGGAGTAGAGGTCCCGTTTGACGAATACAGATATATGTATAACTATGTCGAGTCGGCATATTTCTCGAATATCGACGACGCGACTTGGGATTCCGACCCGCAATACTTCCAAAGTCTTTTAGACTATACCGAATATCTGACCCTCGACAACTGCTGGGGCGATATGCTCGCAAAGGATTACGGCATCGAGCTTTCGGAGCAGGACTATGCCGACATTGACGCCTATATGGAGGAGCAGCGAAATGCCTTCGATTCCCCCGAAGCCTTTGAGCAGGCGCTTGCCGATTCCTCGATAACCGAAGACCTCTTAAAGAGGATAGTTACCCGCCAGTTCCTCTGCAACAGAGTTTACGAGGATCTCTTCCAGAAGGAGGGAGCGCCGCTTTCCCCCTCCGATGACGAAATAAAGACCGACCTTTCGGAAAACTGGAGAAGGGTATATCATATTCTGATACTCTTTGACCACTTTGCCAACGCCGCCGACTACGAGGGCGCCACCGAGGACGAGCTCAAAGCCGCCGCCCGCGAATATGCCGAGGAGCTTTTGGAGCGCGCAAAGAACGGCGAGGATTTCTATCAGCTTTCGCAGGATTACGGCGAAGACCCGGGAATGACCGACAACACCGAGGGATATTTCTTCACCTACGGCGAGATGGTCGAGCCCTTTGAAACGGCTTCCTTCGCGCTCGAGGTCGGCGAAATTAGCGATATCGTCGAGACCTCCTACGGCTACCATATTATCCTCAGGCTCGAGCAGGACGACTATACCGAGGAAAACTGGGATTCCGTCCGCGACGACTACGTCAACAGGGAATTCAACGAATATGTCGACAATTTGATCGACACCGCGGATATAAAGTACTGCGAATATTACGACAAGCTCGTTCACGGCAGCATCCGCTGAAACCGTGACGGAGGGAAATGACATGAAGAGAAAAACCGGCTTCGCTGCGCTCCTTGCGGGAATAATTCTGCTTACGGGCTGCCGCGAAGCCGTTCCCGTTGAGCGCGAAACCTCGGAAAGCAGCTCGGGCGGGATACAGATATATACATACACCACCGAAGGGAGCTTCGCGCCCGAAGTGACCTCCGGTCCGCCGCCGACCGTTCCGCCGGAAAGCGAGCAGGCGACCGTCTCGGAGACCGCTTCGGAGACTACCGCCGAGCCCCGCGACCCGCTTCTGCCAGAGACGTTGGAGGAGTTTTCCTTCCCGCAGGAGTTTTACGACGCTCTTGAGGAGCTTATAGCGCGCTACGGGCTCAACGAGGGCTGCGACAACACCGCAGATTGCCTCTGCGAGCCGGAATACGAGCTTTACGACTCCGAGGGCAACGTTACCGAGCCGCGCAAGCACTGCGTTTCGGTATATTTCCGCGACATTAACAGCGGCTTTGAGTTTGCGCTCAACCCCGGCGCGCATTACCCTATAGCGAGCACAATTAAAATCCCGTTCTGCACGCTTATATACCGCAAGATCGAGGCGGGAGAGATAGACCCCGAGCAGGTGCTGACCTATGAGGAGCGGCACTATTTCGAGGGTACGGGCGACATAGTAAAGGGCGATTTCGGTCAGCAGTTCACCGTAAGGGAGCTTCTTCAGCTCGCGATAACGAAGAGCGACAACGTCGCCTACGAAATGCTCAAAGACCTTGTGAGCTGGGAGGAATTTTCCGATTTCCTTGCCGCCGAGGGCTGCACTCACCCCGAGGACCTGAGAAAGTCGAAGCAGAAGATCTGCTGCGAATCTGCGGGCGCCTACGGCAGGATACTCGCAAGGTATCTTAGGAGCGGCGGGGAATGGGTCGAAGCCTTTAAAGAGGACCTTCTCAACACCCGCCTCAAGATGATACGCTCGGATTACAATGTTTACCGCAAATACGGCTGGGCGGGCTTTTCCTTCCACGACATAGCCTATATCGACGCACCGCGCCCCTATATCCTTGCGGTGATGACCAATTTAGAGGGCGAGCTCGACAGCGACTATAAATTCTACAAAGAGCTGTCGAAGCTGTTTCAGGAGTATACCCAAAACGCGGACGGGGAAATACTCAGCTCAAGTGAAATAAATTAAAAATTTTCGGTCAAGCCTTTTTTAAAAGGCTTGCGGGGACGTGGGGCGGAGCCCCCCGCCGCGCCCGCAGGCGCGGAATTCTTATACAATCAAAAATCAGGAGGGTAGCCCGAATCCGTCCGGTGGACGGTTCGGGCGTAGGGGACCCTATTAAGGGGTCCCCTGTTTGCCGAGCAGAGTGAGGCAAACGAAAATAATGTTTATGGTTTGCGCCCTTTCACGAATGAATAAGTGTTGACAATCTGCAAAAACTGTTGTAGAATACATTTTGCGAGTAAGCCATACGGCAGCGGGCATCGGTTGAAACCGGTGAATGAGGAAAGTCCGAGCATCGAAGAGCAGGGTAGCTGCTAACGGCAGCCGAGGGCGACCTTAGGGAAAGTGCAACAGAAAATTACCGCCTCCGGCTCTGCCGAAGGTAAGGATGAAAAGGCGAGGCAAGAGCTCACCGAGGGGCGGGAGACCGCTCCGTCGTGTAAACCCTACCCGATGCAACACCGATTGGTTCGGTATGCTTTTAACGTCTGCTCGGCGGGCATACCGTTGAAGGTGGCTGGAGCTGCGCGGCGACGCACAGCGTAGATAGATTGCCGTACACGACAAAACTCGGCTTATCGGCTTAGTCGCAAATTTAAAAATATCCCGTGAAACAAGAGGGTTTGATACAAATGGTAAAGAAAATTCTTATCTTCCTTATGGCGCTGAGCGTTATTTTCTCGCTTTCCGCCTGCGGAAAAGAGACGGTCGCGAGGCGCGCCGGAGCCGTAAGCCTCGACGGCAGCGAATATGACGGCTATTACAGCAAGCTTGCCTACGAGGTAAAGACGGGCGAAGCCGTTTCGGAGCAGATGTATTATCTGTTCGAGCACGAGGGCGACGAGCAGGCAGTCGGAAAGAAAAACCTTTATTACGACGCCGAAACGGGCGACCTCGAAAGATATACCGTTTCTCTCGGGAAGGACTACTGCGAAAAGGTCATCGACTACCGCAGGGGATATACCTCGACTACCTACAGCGAGCTTTTCTATGATGCCGACGGGAATCTTACCCGCGCTATCTGGGAAAACACTGCCGAGGGCGACGACGGCGCGTTTTACCGCGACGCCGGCGAGCAGACCTTTTACGAGGGCAGCTCGAACGTAAAGACCTTCACTCAGGACAGGTTCAAAGACGGCGAAAAATATGAGACTGTCACCCGCGAATACGACGAAGAGGGGAACATAACCTCTGAAGTCACGGAATAAAGATAAAAAAATCGGGAGCTCCCAAGCGGGGCTCCCGTTTTTGTATGCCTGTTTTTACGCCTTGCCCTTAGCGCCCTTCAAGCCGCCGAGCTTCACTCCCGAGAGGACGTTGGTATCGAACGCGTAGGTTATCTTCGAGCCTTCGCGGGCGCGCTCGAGCGCGAGGGAAATCATCTCGTCCAAAAGCTCGGGGTATTTCAAGCCTGCGGGCTCCCAGAGATAGAACGAGAGCGAGCCGGGAATCGAATTTATCTCGTTGAGGTATATCTCGCCCGAATCGTTGTCGATCAAAAAGTCTATCCTCGCTACTCCCGAGCAGCCGAGAGCCTTGAACGCCTTTACCGCGAGCAGGCGGATCTTTTCGGTGTCTTCGTCCGAGATGTCGGCAGGGATAACTCTTTTTGTCGAAGCCATTCCCTTCGAGGATTTCGTTCCGCCGATGTATTTGTCTTCATAGCTCAGAATTTCGTCCGAGCCGACGGGTCTCTCGCATACCGACGGGCGGGCTTTGCGGGAGTTCCCGAGGACCGAGCAGTTGACCTCGGTGAGGTTGGTTATAGCGCGCTCGACGAGCACCCTTCCCGCATAGAGAAACGCCTCTTCGAGGGCTTCCGAGAGCTTTTCGCGGCAGTCTGCCTTGGAGATCCCGACGCTCGAGCCGAGATTCACCGGCTTTACTATCGCGGGGTAGCCGATTTTTTCCTCAACAGAACGTATCGCGGCTTCTTCGTCGGCGAGGTATTCCGAGGAGTCGATAACGGCGCAGTCGAGAACGGGTATGCCGTGGTCCCTGAATATTACCTTCATCGCGTATTTGTCCATCGAGAGAGCCGCCGAAAGAACGTCGCAGCCGACGTAGGGGACCCCCAGCATATTTAAATAGCCCGCGGCGGTGCCGTCTTCAGCGTTGGTGCCGTGGACGACCGGAAACGCGACGTCTACATAGTCGACAAGCGGCTTTTGGAAAAGCTTCGGCGAGGTGCGTATAACCGCGACCCTGCCTTCGGTTCTCGCGAAAGCTACTGTATAGCTTTCAGCGAGCAGCGATTTTATGTCCTTATAAGCTTCGATGTCGCCTATCCTGTCGCCGCAGTACATCTCGCCCGATTTAGCTATGTATACGGGCAGAACGTCGTATTTTTCGCGGTCGAGGCTCTGCGCCGCCTGGAGCGCGGAGATGATGGAGATTTCGTGCTCGACGGATTTTCCGCCGAACAGAAGCGCGATCTTTATTTTCATATCAAAACCCCTTTGCAAATTGACCGACTGCCGTCAATAGTTGTCGGGCAGGTCGTTTTCGAGTAATATTATCTTCCTTTTTTCGCCGGTTGTCAAGGAGTAAACGCGGCGCATCGCGTCGGAAAGGTCCTTCGCCGAATAGGTCTTTTCCTCTGGATAGCCCTTTTCCGCGAGCCCGCCGAGGATAGCCTCGGCGTTGGTCCCGCCGACTACGGCGACATAGTCGCATACCTCGGCAGCCTCCCGCCCGAATTCGCGGTTGAGCTCGCCGCTCTCGCCTCCGAGCTCTATCATTCCCGGGGTGACGAGGATCTTATATCCGTCGAGCATCGAGAGGGTCTCGAGAGCCGCCCTCGCGCCCGAGGGGTTGGAGTTGTAGGCGTCGTCGATAACGGTAATGCCGCCGTTTTGCTTCAGTTCAAGGCGGTGCGGAACGCTTTCGAGCCGGCGGACAGCCGGTTTGAGGTCGGAAAGAGGTATGCCGAGGGTGTTGGCGGCGGCTATGGCTCCGCAGATATTTACGGCGTTGTGCTTGCCGATGAGCTTCGTTTTATAGGAGCAGCGCTCGCCCGACGGCGACACCACTTCAAACTCAGAGCCCGAGGGGGTCACGCTTAGCCCGTCAATGTAGTATCCCTCCCGCGATTCGGTCCCGTAGCCGATAAAGCGCCTCCCGCGCGAAGCCTCGCGGACGTATTCGCTGTCCATATTCAGCCAGAGGAAGCCGCTTTCGGGCAGGGCGTCCGCGAGCTCGAATTTCGTCTTCTTTACGTTCTCGATGCTCCCGAAGCTCTCAAGGTGCATAGGTCCGACCGAGGTGATTATGCCGTGCTTCGGGTGAACGATGTCGCATATCTCCTTGATGTCGCCGACGTTTTTAGCCCCCATTTCGCAGAGAAAGATGTCGTGGGTAGCCCTGAGCTCGCCTCTTATCGTTTTCACTACTCCGAGGGGCGTGTTGAAATTACCCGGCGTTTTAAGCACATTATATTTTACGCTGAGTAATTCATCTAAGAAGTATTTTACCGAGGTTTTGCCGAAGCTGCCGGTTATTCCGATGACGGTCAGGTTGGGGCATTCGCGGAGTATCCGCTTCGCGTCGTTGATGTAGTGGCGGTTTATGCCCTTCTCGACGGGGCGGTTGATCAGGTTCGCAAGCAGAACGGAGTAAGGAGCGGCGAGCACCCAGAGCGTATACAGAGCCGCGAAAACGACCGTGAAGCCCCAGCCGTAAAGCGCAAAGAGCAGGGCGGCGGGAAGAAGATATATGATACATAATGTAGAAATAAGTCGTTTTATACGGGCGGTATATTTAAGCGGTATTTTCGCAGGCTTAGGTCTCAGGCAAATTGCCGAGAAGAGCAGAACGGCGGATATCGGGACAGTCAGAAGCCCCTGCCCGACTGAGCTCATCGGCAGCACGACCGAAAGAACGGCGCATATAAACGCGATCACCAAGCCCGTAATATGCCCCGCGAAGAATCCGCGGGCGTTTTCCCCGAGCCATTTAAGCTGAACCTTCGGCTTGTAGGAATTGAGCTGGAACATATGGATAAAATGCCGCAGCGAAAGCCACGCCGCCGCGAAGTAGAGCGCCGTTGCCGAAACCGCGCATAAAAGCTTGAATAATTCCATATAAAGCCTCCGTCAGTTTATATTCAGGAAAGAAGCGACCACCCGCGCGACGTATTCCGGAGCCTGCAAAAAGCTGTAATGCCCCGCGCCCTCGACTTTTACCAGCCCCGCGTCGGGGATCAGCTTTTCCATAAGCTCAGCGTCCTTCAGCGGAGTAGCGGTGTCGGCTGTGCCCCAAATCAGGAGAGTCGGCGCTTTTACGTTGGGAAGGTCGTGCTTAAGGTCTTCGTTCACGACTTTTACGAGCGTCTGCCTCATTATCGGCGAGGCGGAGTTGTAGTCGGCAGAGCCGCGCTTTCGGCGAAGATTTTCGAGCGCGTCGGGGAACGCCGCCTTTACCGGCTTGAGCGATAAAACCGCCTTTCCGACTTTATAGCAGGCGAGGCTGAGCTTCTGCTTCGGCGATTTTTTCGGCTTTATCCCCGCGGAATCTATGAGGATTATCTTTTTTATCTCAAAGGGGAGCTCGCGCTCGGTGAGTTTAAGTATCACCCTTCCGCCGAAGCTGTGACCTAAAAGTATCACCGATTTCGGGGCGTATGGCTTTAAAAATTCGAGGATAAAATCGGCGTATTTTTCAACGTCCCAAGGCTCTTTAGGCTCCTCGGTTCCGCCGAAGCCGGGCATATCCGGCGCAATAACGCGGTATTTTTTCGAGCAAAGCCCTATCAGCCCTTCAAAGAGCGAGGCGCGGCTGCCCCAGCCGTGGAGCATAAGCATAACTTCGCCTTCGCCCTGCTCGGTATATTCTGTTTTAAGTCCCAAAACGGTTCTCTGCATATCAAAACTCTCCGACTGCATATTTTTTCACTATACATTATAGCACCGTTGCCGCCGGATTTCCACTGTTTTTTGAAAGATTGCCCAAATTATTTTTTCGGTGCAGAATAAAGCCGTCATTTTGCCTATTGAATTTTATGCCGATATATGGTATCATAACTTTGATTTGGACCTTTTGCAGGTCTGATGAATTTTACACGATCGGAGGCTGAATTTATGACAGTGTCTGACCCCGGAATGGGTCTCGTTATCGGAATGGGTCTCGGCACGGTGTTTGTGGGTCTTATCTGCATCATCGTTATATGCTATATAATGGGAGCGGTTATAAAGCTCTTTGAAAAGCATGTTCCCGCCGAGGAGCCGAAGCCTTCGGCTCAGGAAGCTCCCGCCGAGCCGGAGCCCATAGAAAACAAGGGCGAGCTTATCGCGGCGATATCGGCGGTAATTGCCGAAGAGCTGGGCGAAAGCGTTGAGGCAATCAGGATCAAATCGATCCGCAAGGTATCTTAATTTTTGGAGGAATAAGTATGAAAAACTATCGAGTAAACGTAAACGGCACCGAATACGAGGTCGCCATTGAGGAGATCTCAGCGAGCGAGGTAAAGAACACCGCCGCTCCCGCGCCCGCAAAGGCGCCCGCCGCTCCCGCAGCTGCCGGAGCAGGCGAAAAGATCACCGCTCCTATGCCCGGAAACATTCTTGCGGTAAACGTTGCCGCAGGTCAGACCGTAAAGTCGGGCGACGTTCTTATGATCCTTGAGGCTATGAAGATGGAAAACGAGATAATGGCTCCCAAGGCGGGCAAGGTGACTTCCGTTGCCGTCGCAAAGGGCGCAGCCGTTGCCACCGGCGACCTGCTCTGCACCATCGAATAACGAGAGGTAAGCTATGGACGCAATATTAGACTTTCTGAAATCGACCGGTTTTGCGCTCATCGGGCAGGACTGGCGCGTGCTCATAATGATTGCGATATCCTGTGTGCTTATGTACCTCGCCATCGTAAAGAAATTTGAGCCGCTCCTTCTTTTGCCGATAGCCTTCGGTATGCTTTTAACTAACCTTCCCGGCGCGGATATGTTCCACGAGCTTCTCTTTGCCGGCGGACATGTTCATTGGGATATCTTCGGCGGTGCCGCGATAACCCCCGAGATGATAGACGAATTCGCCGCCTCGGGCGTTTCGCAGAATATTTTGGACGAGATGACCGCCCTTTTGGGGCAGACCGTTACCCCCGGGCTTTTAGACGTGCTTTATTTGGGCGTTAAGCTCGGAGTTTATCCCTGCCTTATCTTTATCGGCGTAGGCGCTATGACCGACTTCGGTCCGCTCATCGCCAACCCCAAGTCGATGCTTCTCGGCGCTGCCGCCCAGCTCGGAATATTCGTTACCTATGTCGGCGCGAATCTTTTGGGCTTCACTCCTCAGCAGGCGGGCTCTATAGGGATAATCGGCGGTGCCGACGGTCCTACCGCGATCTACACCACTATGATACTCGCCGCCGAGCTTTTGGGTCCTGTCGCCGTTGCGGCGTATTCCTATATGGCGCTCATCGGGGTCATCCAGCCGCCTATTATGAAGGCGCTGACCACCAAGAAGGAGCGCAGCATAACGATGAAGCAGCTCCGCCCCGTCTCTAAGACCGAAAAGATAATCTTCCCGATAGTCGTTACAATATTCGTAACGCTTCTCGTTCCCTCTGCCGGTCCGCTCATCGGCTCGCTTATGCTCGGCAACCTCATTAAGGAGTGCGGCGTATGCGACCGTCTCTCAAAGACCGCTCAGAACGAGCTTATGAACATCGTTACCATCTTCCTCGGAGTTTCGGTAGGCGCGACAGCCACCGCTTCGACCTTCCTCAGATGGGAGACCATAAAGATAATCGTTATGGGCGTTGTCGCCTTTGCGATGGGTACCGCCGGAGGAATACTCCTTGCGAAGATCATGAACCTCTTCCTCAAGGAAAAGATCAATCCTCTCATCGGCTCTGCGGGCGTTTCCGCCGTTCCTATGGCGGCGAGAGTTTCGCAGAAGGTCGGTCAGGAGGAGAACCCCGGCAACTTCCTGCTTATGCACGCTATGGGTCCGAACGTAGCCGGAGTTATCGGCTCGGCTATCGCCGCGGGCGTGCTGATCTCGCTGTTAAGCTGATTAGGAGGCAGATATGAGTAAGAATCCTTTGAAAATCACCGATACTATACTCCGCGACGCGCATCAGTCCCAGGCCGCAACAAGAATGAGGCTCGAGGATATGCTCCCCGCCTGCGAGAGGCTCGACAAGATCGGATATTGGTCCCTCGAATGCTGGGGCGGCGCAACCTTCGACTCCTGCATGCGCTTTCTGAACGAAGACCCTTGGGAGCGCCTCAGAGCTCTCAAAAAGGCTATGCCCAACACAAAGCTTCAGATGCTCTTCAGAGGGCAGAACATTCTCGGCTATAAGCACTATGCCGACGACGTAGTTGACGCCTTCGTAAAGAAGTCCATCGAGAACGGCATCGACGTTATAAGAATTTTCGATGCCCTCAACGACACCCGCAACCTCAAGGCGGCTATCGACGCCACCAAGAAATACGGCGGCATCTGCGAGGCGGCGATAAGCTACACCACCAGCCCCGTCCACAACGAGGAATACTTCGTAAATCTCGCGAAGGAGTTAGAGGCGATGGGAGCCGACACCATATGCATCAAGGATATGGCAAACCTGCTCCTGCCCTACGACGCCGCGTCGCTCGTCTCGAAGCTCAAAAAGGCGGTAAAGATACCTATCCACCTTCACACCCACAACACCACCGGCACTGGCGATATGGTTTATCTAAAGGCTGCCGAGGCGGGGGTAGATATTGTCGACACCGCGCTTTCTCCGCTTGCAAACGGAACCTCTCAGCCCGCGACCGAGTCGCTGGTTGCGACAGTCGCCGGAACCGACAGGGATACCGGGCTCGACCTCGCCGCTCTTTCCGACGTTGCCGCGCATTTCAGAAACGTCGCCAACAAGCTCAAAGCCGAGGGGATACTCGACCCGAAGGTTTTGAACGTCGACACCAAGACGCTTATGTATCAGGTCCCGGGCGGAATGCTCTCTAACCTCATTAGCCAGCTCAAGCAGGCGAACGCCGAGGATAAGTATTACGAAGTCCTCGCCGAGGTCCCGAATGTCCGCAAAGACTTCGGATATCCTCCGCTCGTAACCCCAACGAGCCAGATAGTAGGCTCTCAGGCTGTGCTCAACGTCCTTTCGGGCGAGAGATACAAGGTCTTTACGAAGGAATCTAAGGCGCTTCTCAAGGGCGAATACGGGCGCCTTCCCGGAGAGGTAAACGAAGAGGTCCGCCGCAAGGCTATCGGCGACGACGAGGTAATAACCTGCCGCCCCGCCGACCTTTTGGAACCCGAGCTTGAGAAATACCGCGAGGAATGCAAGAACGTCCCCGGCTTCAACGGCTCCGAGGAAGACGTTTTGAGCTACGCGCTCTTCCCGCAGGTCGCGGCGAAGTTCTTCGCTTCCCGCCTTGCCCCCAAGGAGGAGCCGAAGCCCGCGAAGAAAAACGACGGTCCGCGCACCGTTTACGTCGACGCGAGCGAAGTAATGTAAATGTCAGGACCGGAGGGCTTTAGGCTCTCCGGTCTTTTTGAGGTAATTATGTTTGAAACCGAAATCAAGGGCGTAAAGCTTGTTTTAGAGACCTCTCCCGAGCTTTTTTCGCCCTCCTCCGCCGACTCCGGAACGCTCGCTATGCTCTCTCGGGCAGAGTTTAAGCCCGACGACAGGGTGCTCGACCTCGGCTGCGGCTGCGGGCTCGTCGGGATAACCGCGGCAAAGCTGATAGGCGCCGAAAACGTCGCCCTCTGCGACATCTCGCCGAAAGCAGTTGAGATCTCCCGAAAAAACGCCGAGCTCAACGGCGTGCCCGAGCTCAAGGTGTATCTGAGCAATGGGCTTTCTGGCGTTCCCGCCGGCAACTTCACGCTGATACTCTCGAACCCGCCGTATCACGCCGATTTTTCGGTCCCGAAGCGATTTATCGAAGAGGGCTTCGGACGGCTTGCGGTCGGCGGGCGAATGGTGATGGTAACAAAGCGGCTCGATTGGTATAAAAACAAGCTCGCGGCGGTATTCGGCGGCGTAAGAGCCGAAGAGGTAAACGGCTACTTCGTTTTTACCGCCGAGAAGCGCTCGGAGCGCCCGCCGAGGCGGGAAAAGAGCAGGGGCGGGCTCTCGAAAAAGCTCCTGAAAAAGCAAAAAAGCCGCAAATAAAAATCCGAGACGTTTAGCCTCGGATTTTTACTTTTTACTTTATCTCGGTAACGGTATACTCCTTGTCCTCGACCGCCTTTTTGAGGACCGCGTCCGCAACGTCTGACGAGAGCGTTACAACTGCGGTACCGGCGGTGTGGCTGACCGCTGCGTTTTCGACTCCCGCAACGGCTTCAAGAGCCTTTTTGACGGTCGCCTCGCAGTGAGAGCACATCATTCCTTCGATTTTGAGCGTTTTTGTCATTTCCGACACCTCCTCCAAATTCAACTCTATGTCGTTTTTGATTTTTACATCCCTTTTCGGGCTGTGGACTTTAATTAGGTTCAGCCGAAGCGCGTTTGAAACTACGCTGAAGCTCGAAAGGCTCATCGCCGCCGCGCCGAACATCGGGTTGAGGGCTATTCCGAAGGCGGGGATAAGCGCACCCGCCGCGAGGGGTATCCCCACCGCGTTATAGAAGAACGCCCAGAACAGATTCTGATGGATTATCCTCAGAGCCGCGCGGCTCAGTCTTACTGCCGCTGCGGCGTCGCTCAGGCGGCTCTGCATTAAAACAACGTCGGCGGCGTCGATCGCAACGTCGGTTCCCGCGCCTATCGCCATTCCTATGTCGGCGCTCGTGAGGGCGGGGGCGTCGTTGATACCGTCGCCTATCATTATTACCTTGCCGAGCTTTTTAAGCTTTCTTATAACGGCTTCCTTGCCGTCGGGCAGCACCTCGGCGATAACTTCGTCCACTCCCGCCTGCTTGCCTATCGCGCGGGCGGTCTTTTTGTTGTCGCCGGTAAGCATTACTACCTTTATGCCCATATTTCTGAGCTCTTCGACGGCTCTCGGGCTGTCCTTCTTTATAACGTCGGCGACGGCGATTATTCCGAGAAGCCTGCCGCCCTCAGAAAAGAGCATCGGGGTTTTTCCCTGCTCCGAGAGCGCGTCTGCGGCGCTTCGGATATCCTGCCCGACCTCCGCGTTATCGGAGATGAATTTCAGGCTGCCGCCGAGTATCTCGCTCCCGCCGACGCTTCCCTTAAGACCGTTCCCCGAGAGCGCCTCGAATCCCTCGACGCCTTTTTTGGAGATACCTCTTTTTTCACCTTCGAGGCATACAGCTCCCGCAAGAGGGTGCTCGCTGAGCGATTCGAGGGAATAGGCGAGCGTCAAAAGCTCCTCCTCCGATACCCCTTCGGCGGGGATAACGTCGGTCACCTCGGGTCTGCCGAGGGTCACAGTGCCGGTTTTGTCCAAAACCGCGATTTTTGCCTTGCCCGTCTCCTCGAGGGAGACTGCGGTTTTAAAGAGTATTCCGTTTTTGGCGCCTACGCCGTTTCCGACCATTATCGCAACGGGCGTCGCGAGCCCGAGGGCGCAGGGGCAGCTTATAACAAGAACCGCTATTCCCCGCGCGAGCGCGTATCCGACCGTCTGCCCCGCTATGAGCCATATCGCTGCGGTAACTGCGGCTATGGTCATAACCGTCGGGACGAAGATCCCCGAGACCTTATCGGCGGTCTTTGCTATCGGAGCCTTTGTCGCGGCGGCGTCTGAGACCATTTTTATTATCTGCGAAAGGGCGGTGTCTTCCCCGACCCTTTGCGCCTCGCATTTTATGAATCCCGAGCGGTTTATCGTCCCCGCCGAGACCGCGCTCCCGACGGCTTTGTCGACGGGTATGCTTTCGCCGGTGAGCGCCGATTCGTCGACAGCGCTTCCGCCCTCTATAACCCTTCCGTCAACCGGTATGCTTTCGCCCGGGCGGACCGCGAAAATGTCTCCTATAGCGACTTCTTCTATCGGGACAACGGTCTCGACCCCGCCGCGTATTACCGAAGCGGTTTTAGGCGCAAGCTTCATCAGGCTTTTTAGAGCGTCGGTGGTCTTGCCCTTCGAGCGGGCTTCGAGGGTCTTTCCGACGGTTATAAGAGTGAGAATAGTCGCCGCCGACTCAAAATAGAGCTCGTCCATATATTTCATAACGGCGGCGCCGTCGCCCTTTGAAGCCGCGTCGGTCATCATAAACAGCGCAAAGGTGCTGTAAATAAACGCCGCGCCCGAGCCGAGGGCAACGAGGGTATCCATATTCGGGGCTCGGTGCCAAAGGCTCTTGAATCCGCTGACAAAGAACCGCTGGTTTATAACCATTATCGCGACGGTCAGCAAAAGCTGCAGGAGCGCGACCATAAGGTGGTTGCCCTCCATAAACGGCGGCAGCGGGAAGCCGAACATCATATGCCCCATCGAGAAATACATCAGCACAGCCCAGAACACGAGCGACCATACCAGCCGCTTTATCAGCAGAGGGGTCTGCGTATCTTTTAGAGAATCCTCGTCGGCGGCTTTCGAGGCGCTTTTTCCCTTAAGAGAAGCCCCGTAGCCGGCGTCGGTGACGGCTTTTATTATGTCCGAGGGCGAAGCGCTGCCCTCGACTCCCATAGAATTTGTAAGCAGGCTTACGGTGCAGGAGGTGACCCCCGCGACCTTGCCGACCGCCTTTTCTACCCTTGCGGAGCAGGCGGCGCAGGTCATACCCGTAACGTTATACTGCGTCATAAAAACGCCTCCTCATTTCATCAGCTTTTGAAGGGTATCGACGAGCTCGTCGATAACTCCGTCGTCGCCCTCTTTTATATCTCTGAGGACGCAGCCCCTTATATGATTTCCTATAAGATCGCGGTTAAACGAGTTGAGCGCAGCCGAAGCCGCCGCGCACTGCGTAAGGATATCGGGGCAATAGGCGTTCCGCTCCACCATTCCCTTTATCCCCCTTATCTGCCCCTCAATTCTGCTGAGCCTGTTTATAAGCCTTCTGCGCTCTTCTTCAGAGCGTTCGGTCTTCTTTTCGCAGCAGGCGCATTTCTTTTCCGGCATATAAATCATCTCCGTGGCTTTTTCTATATTATATACCCCCTCGGGGTATTTGTCAAGAGGAAAATTTCCCGCCCGAAAATTCCGAGCGGGAAAATAATTATTTCACTGCCGCGCGCTCCTTTTCCTCCTCGGCGTCGGCTTTTGCCAGAGCCTTCTTTGCCGAGCTTAGCATCAGCTTTATGCGGTTGAGCTGATTTACCTCAGAGGCGCCGGGGTCGTAATCGACGGCGGCTATATTCGCCCAGGGGTATACCTTCTTGAGGTGCTTTATCATTCCCTTGCCGACGACGTGGTTCGGCAGGCAGGCAAAAGGCTGAATGCAAACGATGTTCGGAGTGCCGCTCGTCAAAAGCTCAGCCATTTCTCCGGTGAGGAACCAGCCCTCGCCGTACTGATTTCCGAGCGATAAAAACTGCTTCGCAAGCTCGGCTATATCCTTTATCGGGGCGGGAGCGTCGAACCGTTCGCTCTTTTTAAGCGCTTTTACCGCAGGGGAGCGCAGCCAGGCTATTGCGGCGACGGCTATCCGCGATACGAGAGCCGAACGCAGCTTCGCGCCCAGAAATTCGTGCTTGTATTCGGCGTTGTAAACGCTGTAGTTCATAAAGTCCATAAGGTCGGGGACGACAGCCTCGGCGCCCTCGCTCTCCAAAAGCTCTACGAGGTGATTGTTGGCGAGCGGCATATATTTTACGAGTATCTCGCCGACAATTCCGACGCGCGGCTTCACAAGCCCTTCGACGAGCGGCAGCCTGTCGAATTCCTCGACTATCCCTCGGCAGACCTGCTTATAGGTGTAGCCGCTTTTAGGGTCGGTGAGCTGACGGGTGCATATTTCGAGCCACTTTTTATGGAGCGCGTTTGCCGAGCCCTTTACCTTTTCATAAGGTCTGACCCGATATAGGCAGCGCATAAACAGATCGCCGTAAACAACTCCGCGGAAAGCCGCAAGCGCGAGCGCGGGGGTGATCTTTAAGCCGTCGGACTTTTCCATTCCGTTGGCGTTGAGCGATATTACGGGAATTTTTGAGAGCCCCGCTTTATCGAGAGCGCGGCGGATAAACCCGACGTAGTTAGAGGCTCGGCAGCAGCCGCCCGTCTGGGTCATTATTATCGCGAGGCGGTCGGTGTCGTACTTTCCCGAGAGGACGGCGTCCATTATCTGCCCGACGACGGTTATCGAGGGGAAGCAGGCGTCGTTGTTGACGTATTTCAGCCCGACGTCTATGGCGCTCCTGTTGTCGTTCGGCAGGACCTCCATATTATAGCCGTAGTGCTTAAAAACGGGTTCGAGCACCTCGAAGTGGATAGGGCTCATCTGCGGGGCGAGAATGGTATAGCCCTTTTCATACATTTCGCGGGTATAGGCGGTGCTGTGATAGGTTATAGGCGCGGGCTTCGCGGTTATGCCGTGCTCGCGGCGCATATTCATCGCCGAAATAAGGCTTCTTATGCGTATTCTCACGGCTCCGAGGTTGTTGACCTCGTCGATCTTGAGAACGGTATAGAGCTTGTTCGAGCCCTCGAGTATCTCGGCGACCTGGTCGGTGGTAACTGCGTCGAGCCCGCAGCCGAAGGAGTTGAGCTGAACGAGCTCTAAATCGTCGCGCGAGCGGACAAATTCCGCCGCAGCGTAGAGCCTCGAATGGTAGACCCACTGGTCGACCACTCTCAGCGGTCTTTCGGGGTCGAAATCTATCGGAAGGCTGTCCTCGGTAAAAACGTCGAGCCCGTAGCCCGCTATAAGCTCGGGTATGCAGTGGTTTATCTCGGGGTCGATATGGTAGGGTCTGCCGGCGAGGACTATCCCTCTGCCGCCGCGCTCCTCCATAGCCTTAAGGACCCTTGCGCCCTCGGCGCGGATATCCGCCTTTGCACGAAGCTGCTCCTGCCAAGCCTCTTTGACGGCGCTTCTCACTTCGCGCTCCGGAATGCCCCATTCCTCGCGGCAGAGCCTTACAAGGCGGTCGGCGGCGGTTTTTTCGTCGGTAAAGGCGATAAACGGGCGTATGTATTTAACTTCGCCGTCGGCGACAGCCTCGACGTTGTTCTTAAGGTTCTCGGGGTATGCCGCGACTATCGGGCAGTTATAGTGGTTCTGGGCGTCTTTGGTCTCCTGATGCTCATAGAAAACGCAGGGGTGGAAAATCGTCTTTATCCCCTGATTTATAAGCCACTGGACGTGTCCGTGAGAAAGCTTCGCGGGGTAGCATTCCGATTCGGAGGGGATAGACTCCATTCCGAGCTCGTAGAGCTTTCTGTCGCTCTGAGGGGATATAACGAGCCTGAAGCCGAGCTTTTTAAAGAATGTCGCCCAGAACGGGTAGTTTTCGTAGATGTTGAGCACTCGCGGGATCCCGATAACGCCGCGCTTTGCCTCGTTTTCGGGGAGCGGCTCGCAGGCAAATATCCTTTTGCGCTTGAATTCAACAAGGTTTTCGCCCTTCGGACCCTGCTGAGCGCCCCCGAGACCGCGTTCGCAGCGGTTGCCGGTTATATGGCGCCTGCCGCCCGAGAAGGTCGAGACGGTGAGCATACAGTTGTTGGAGCATCTTCCGCAGCGGGCGGTAGAGTTGCGGTATTTGAGGTCGGTTATTTCGTCGAGCGGGAGCATACTGCTCTCCTGCCCTTTATATCTCTGCCTTGCGATAAGCGCCGCGCCGAATGCGCCCATTATCCCCGCGATATCGGGGCAGGTGGCGTTTACGCCGGCAATGCGCTCAAAAGCCCTCAGGACGGCTTTGTTGTAAAACGTTCCGCCCTGAACGACGATGTGAGTGCCGAGGCTTTTGGCGTCGGCGAGCTTTATTACCTTATAGAGCGCGTTTTTGATGACCGAATAGGCGAGCCCCGCAGAAATGTCGCTTACCGGAGCGCCCTCCTTCTGGGCCTGCTTTACATTAGAGTTCATAAAAACGGTGCAGCGGGTGCCGAGGTCGACGGGGTTTTCGGCAAAAAGCGCCTCTTTTGCGAATTCCTCGGCGGTGTAGCCCAAGGAATTTGCAAAGCTCTCGATAAAGCTTCCGCAGCCCGAGGAGCACGCCTCGTTGAGCAGAACATTGTCGACCGAGCCGTTTTTGAGCTTTATGCACTTCATATCCTGCCCGCCGATGTCCAAAACGCAGTCGACCTCTGGGTCGAAGAACGCCGCGGCGGTGGTATGCGCAACCGTTTCGACCTCGGAATCGTCGAGGCAGAACGCCGATTTCAGGAGAGCCTCGCCGTAGCCCGTCGAGCAGGAGCGGGCTATCCGCGCGCCCTCGGGGAGCAGCTTTTTGAGCTCATATACCGCGAATTTCGCGGCTTCAACGGGGTTGCCTTTGTTGTTGGCATAATGCGAATAGAGCAGCCTGCCATCGGAATCTATAAGCGCGAGCTTGGTCGTCGTCGAGCCGGCGTCGATGCCCAAAAAGCAGTCGCCCTCATACTCCGAAAGTTCCGCCTTTTCGACTACGGCGCAGTTGTGGCGTGCGCAGAAAGCGTTATATTCCGCTTCGCTCGCAAAGAGCGGGTCGAGGCGCTTTATCTCGAAGCTCATCTCGACCCCCTCCGAAAGGCGCTTTATCAGCTCGTCGAGCGGAACGGGGGTTTTGGTCTCAACCTCGAGAGCCGCGCCCATCGCGGCGAAAAGATGGCTGTCCGAGGGGTCTACGGTGGTCTCGGGGGTGAGCCCGAGGGTCCGTATGAACGCCTTTTTGAGCTCGGTCAAAAAGTGGAGCGGTCCGCCCAAAAAAGCGACGCAGCCCCTTATAGGCTTGCCGCAGGCGAGCCCCGAGATGGTCTGATTGACGACCGCCTGAAAGATAGAAGCCGCGAGGTCGGCTTTTGTGGCGCCCTCGTTGATAAGCGGCTGGATATCGGTCTTGGCAAAAACTCCGCACCGCGCCGCTATCGGGTATATTTCCCTGTAATTTTTCGCTTCGTTGTTGAGCCCTTCGGCGTCGGTCTGGAGGAGAGCTGCCATCTGGTCGATAAACGAGCCGGTGCCGCCCGCGCATACGCCGTTCATTCTCTCGTCGAGACCGTCTCTGAAGTAGATTATCTTGGCGTCTTCGCCGCCGAGCTCTATCGCAACGTCGGTCTGAGGGGCGACGAGCTCTATAGCCGAAGCTACCGCCGCGACTTCCTGTATAAACTGTATTCCGAGGGCTTTTCCGAGGTTTATCGACCCCGAGCCGGTTATCCCGACTATAAGCTCGCAATCTCCTATCCGCTTTTTCGCCTCGGAAAGAAGCTCGACGAGCGTCTCCTGAATGTGGGCGCAGTGGCGCTCATACATACCGAACAGAATCCGATTCTGCCCGTCTAAAACAACAAGCTTTACGGTGGTCGAACCAACGTCTATTCCGGCTCTGTAAACCATCACTCGCCGATCCTTTCTATGTAAAATAACGTAATTCCGCGATTTGAAAACATTGACGCAAAAACAGTCGATATTTGCGCTATCCTTTATAATAGCATTTTTTTCGGGGGTTGTCAACAAATCAAGGAGAGGGAGATATGTCCAATTTGGGCATATAATTCTTAAAAGTTTTCGGTCCACCCTTTCTCAAAAGGGTGGCGATGAGTCCAGAGGCGAGTAGCCTCTGGTCGCGCTCCGCAGAGCGCGAAATCTCTTGCGCAAAAAAATCAGGAAGGTAGCCCGAATCCGTCCGGTGGACGGTTCGGGCGCAGGGAACCCTATTAAGGGGTTCCCTGTTTGCCGAGCAGGGCGAGGCAAATAAAAAGTTTGCCGTTCTTAAAATTGCGTTTTGCCTCTTGAAATTTTTTAAATATTATGTTAAACTGTAAATAATGATTCAGCTTTTAGGGGGTATTCACGGTGAGCCTTCAGGAATCCGGCGAAATGTATCTCGAAACCATTCTTATCCTGTCGCAGAAAAAGCCCGACGTCCGCTCGATAGACGTCTGCGAATATATGGGCTATTCAAAGCCGAGCGTTTCCCGCGCCGTGGGAATCCTCAAAAGCGGCGGGTATATCGACGTCGACTCCGATGGCTTTATAACCCTCACCGACGAGGGGCGCTATGTTGCCGAGAGGACTTATGAGCGCCACCGCGTTCTCTCGGGATTTTTCGAGCAGATAGGCGTAAGCGCCGAGACCGCCGCCGAAGACGCCTGCAAAATCGAGCACGATATCTCGGACGAAACCTTTAACGCCCTGAAAAAATATATCGCGGAGCGCCGCTGAACTGTCCGCACTCTTTTAAAAACCCGCCTTATGCCGTCGCATAAAGCGGGATTTTTGCGTTTATCAGAATTTCTTTTTTATCTTATCGAAGAAGGAATTTCTCACTGCGCTGTTGCGGTCCTCGAGAGAGTCGTCAAAGGCGCGCAGCAGCTCTGCCTGCTTTTTGTTGAGATTTTTCGGCACCTCTACCTTAACGCTTATGTGCTGGTCGCCCCTGCCGCTCCGATAGAGCTTCGGAACGCCCTTTCCGCGGAGCATAAAGGTGTCGCCGTTCTGGGTCCCCGCGGGGATCCTGTATTTCAACGTGCCGTCAATGGTCGGTACGACTATGTCGTCGCCGAGAGCCGCCTGAAGATATGAGATAGGCACCTCGGTGTAGATATCGAATCCCTCGCGCTCGAACATCTCGTCGGGCTTTACGTTCACCTTTATTATGAGGTCGCCGTACTGACCGCCGTTGACGCCGCAGTCGCCCTCGCCGGTTATCCTTAAGGTCTGACCGTCGTCGATTCCCTGCGGGATATTGACGTTTTTCGAGAGGACTCTTCTTACTCTTCCCTGACCCTGACAGCTCGGGCAGACCTCGCGGATTATCTTTCCTCTGCCTCCGCAGCGCTCGCAGGTCTTGGTGGTCTGGAAAACTCCGAGCGGCGTGCGCTGATTTATCCTCACGGTGCCGGTGCCGCGGCAGTCGGGACATGTCTCGGCAGAGCTGCCCGCTCTCGCTCCGGTGCCACCGCAGTCGGGGCATTTTTCGAGCCGGTTGACCCTTATATCAACGCCGGTGCCCTTGCAGGCGTCCATAAAGGATATCTGAACGCTTGTGCGGATATCCTGACCCCTTCTCGGCGCGTTGGGGTTAGAGCGGGTCTGACCGCCGAATCCGCCCCCGAAGAAGCTCTCGAAGATGTCTCCTATATCGCCGAAGCCGCCGAAGTCGCCCGAGAAGCCGCCGGAATACCCCCCGGAATAGCCGCCGCCCTGACCCGCTCCGTAAGAGGGGTCTACTCCGGCAAAGCCGAACTGGTCGTATTTGGCGCGCTTATCCTTATCCGAGAGGACGTCGTAGGCCTCGTTGACCTCCTTCATCTTCGCCTCAGCTTCCTTGTCGTCGGGGTGAAGGTCGGGGTGGTATTTTTTTACCATCGCGCGGTAGGCTTTTTTCAGCTCGTCGTCCGAAGCGCCCTTCTGCACTCCGAGGACCTCGTAATAATCTCTTTTGTCTGCCATATATACACTCCGTTAATGTATTTTGCGGAATCGGGCGGAGACCGCGCCGAGGCGGCCTCCGCTCTTTATTTTAGTTGTTGAAATTGGTGTCGACGTAGTCGTCGGGATTCTGCCCCGCACCGCCCTGAGCTCCGGGGTTGCCGCCCTGCTGATTGTTTTGCGAAGCCGCCTGATAAACCTTTGTCGCAACGGCGCCGAAAGCGGTCTCAAGCTCCTTCTGCTTCGACTTTATAAGCTCGATGTCGGTTCCCTTGAGGGCTTCCTCGAGGGCGGAGATCTTCGATTCGACGTCTGCCTTGTCGGAAGAGCTTACCTTGTCGCCGAATTCCTCGAGCGACTTGCGGCACTGGAACACCATCTGGTCCGCCTGGTTGCGGGCTTCAACGTCTTCTCTCTTCTTCTTGTCCTCGGCGGCGAAGCGCTCGGCGTCTTTTACCGCCTTGTCGATGTCTTCCTTCGACATATTCGAGGAGGAGGTGATGGTTATGTTCTGCTCCTTGCCGGTGCCGAGGTCCTTCGCGGTAACGTGAACGATGCCGTTGGTATCGATGTCAAAGCTCACCTCTATCTGAGGGATGCCTCTCGGCGCGGGAGCTATGCCGTCGAGCCTGAACATTCCGAGCTGCTTGTTGTCGCGGGCAAATTCGCGCTCGCCCTGAAGAATGTTGATGTCAACGGCGGTCTGATTGTCTGCCGCGGTGGAGAATACCTGCTTCTTTCCGCAGGGGATAGTTGTGTTGCGCTCGATTATCTTGGTGAATACTCCGCCGAGGGTCTCGAGCCCGAGAGAAAGCGGGGTAACGTCGTTGAGGACGAGGCTGGAATCAATATCGCGGTTGAGTATTCCGCCCTGAATTGCCGCGCCGAGCGCGACGCATTCGTCGGGGTTGATGCCCTTGAAGGGCTCCTTGCCGGTTATCTTTCTAACTGCTTCAACTACGGCGGGAATTCTCGACGAGCCGCCGACCATAAGGACCTTGTTTATCTGAGAGGTGCTGAGCCCCGAGTCGGAGAGAGCCTGGCGGACGGGTCCCATAGTCATCTCAACGAGGTCGGCAGTGATCTCGTTGAACTTCGCCTGAGTAAGGGTGTAGTCGAGGTGCTTGGCGCCGGTGGCGTCGGCGGTAATGAACGGCAGGTTGATGTTGGAGGACGGAACGTTTGAAAGCTCTATCTTCGCTTTCTCTGCGGCTTCCTTGAGCCTCTGCATCGCCATTTTATCGGTCGAGAGGTCGATGCCCTCGGTCTTCTTGAACTCCGAAACGAGAAGGTCGATTATCCTCTGGTCGAAGTCGTCGCCGCCGAGGTGGTTGTTGCCGGCGGTCGCGAGGACTTCGGTAACGCTGTCGCCCATTTCGATTATCGAAACGTCGAAGGTGCCGCCGCCGAGGTCGTAGACCATAATTTTCTGGTCCTCTTCCTTGTCGATTCCGTAAGAGAGCGCTGCCGCGGTGGGCTCGTTGATGATTCTGCGTACGTTGAGGCCGGCAATCTGTCCGGCGTCTTTGGTCGCCTGGCGCTGGGCGTCGGTGAAGTAGGCGGGGACGGTGATTACGGCTTCGGTGACCTTTTCGCCGAGATAAGCCTCGGCGTCGGTCTTGAGCTTCTGAAGTATCATCGCGGAGATCTCCTGCGGGGTGTAAGACTTTCCGCCCATCTGAGCCTTATAGTCCGAACCCATATGGCGCTTTATGGAGATAACGGTGTTGTCGAAATTGACGACCGCCTGACGCTTTGCGACCTGACCCACGAGCCTGTCGCCGTTCTTCGAGACGCCTACTACCGAGGGGGTGGTCCTTGCGCCTTCGCTGTTGGGGATTACTACTGCCTCGCCGCCTTCCATAACGGCTACGCAGGAATTGGTAGTACCGAGGTCGATACCGATGATTTTAGACATAATAATTACTCCTTTGTATTTATATTTTATTTAGATGTTGCCTGACATATAGCAAGCTCAGTTTGCGATTACCACCGTTGCGGGACGGATTATTTTATCGCCGAGCCTGTAGCCCTTTTGATAGACCTGTGCCACTGTGTTTTCTCCGAGGTTTTCGTCCTCGATATGGCTCACCGCGCTTTCGAGCGACGGATCGAACTGCTCTCCGACCCTCGAGATTTCCTCTACTCCGAGCTTTTTGAAGGCGATCGCGAGCTGGTCGTAGATCATCATAACGCCCGCCTTGTATTTTTCGTCGGAGCTTTCGGCGTTTGCGGCTCTTTCAAAGTTATCCGCCAGGGGCAGGAACGCCTCTACCGCTTTTGCCGTCGCGTCGGGATAAATTTCCTGCCGCTCTTTTACGCTGCGCTTGCGGTAATTGTCGAACTCCGCAAGGAGCCTCAGATATTTGTCGCGCAGGTCTGCGTTTTCGGCTTTGAGCTTTTCCTCCTCCGAGGGCTGCTTTTCTTCCTTCGGCTCGCTCTCGGGCTCTTCAGCCTTTTTCTCTTCGGGGGCTTGCGCTGCCTCCTCTGCTTTTTCTGCCTTTTCTGCTTTTTCTGCTTTTTCAGCCGATTTTTCTTCGGCTTTTTTCTTCTTCTTTTCTTCTTCGGTCATAATTTATCCTCACTGTTAAAATTATTGTCCTCTTCGCTGTCTGTCAGCTGTTCCTCGTCGTCTGAAGAGAGCATCTGCGAAATTTTCTCGGCGAAGTATTCGACATAGGGGATCACCTTTCGGTAATCTATCCTCATCGGTCCTATCAAGCCCAAATGACCCGCGACCTTGCCGTTTTTCAGGAAGTTTGAGCTTATAAGGCTCGAATTTCCGATGACGAAATCGTCGTCTTCGGCGGAGAACATAACGTGTATCCCGCTGAAGCTGTCGTCCATAAGGCGGCGAATATCGTTGCGGCGGTCGATAAAGGTAACGATGTCGTTATTGTCGATA
Organism: uncultured Clostridia bacterium; assembly: GCA_947627875.1. GTDB lineage: Bacteria > Bacillota > Clostridia > Oscillospirales > Ruminococcaceae > Faeciplasma. Next base: position 21,792 of record CANQXS010000014.1, on the reverse strand, counting down.
TCCGGGCATTGAAGAAGATTCCCGACTCCGCTTATGTTTATCTCGCGCTCCGCCATCTCGCGGGTCATATCGAACACTCCGCGCACGAGCGGCGAAAGAGTGAGCAAATATGTCCCCATAGCCGTTTCGAGCTTCGAGAGCATTTCGTCGCTCAGCAGGTCGATAGGCACTCCCTCGAGGTTTTCCCTTAAAAATTTCGAGAAGTAATCGAGGTGCTCCTGGGTGAGGTCGATCTCAACGCGGCAGGTGCGGTTCTTTATGATACCGTTCGAGGCTATCATCAGAAGGACATACAGCCGCTTTCCCGTCGGTATGACTTCGACCTTAGATATCACCGAGAATTTCGGGCTTTCGGTCGAAACGAAGGTCGCGTATTTAGTGAGCTCAGCCAAGGCGTTGGAAGCCGATTTAACGATGCCCTCCTCGGAATATTCGTCCTTCGGGAGCATATCGTCCAAAAGCTTCATCTCCTCAGATGAGAGGGGATTTGTCTTCATCAGGCGGTCGACATAAAGGCGGTATCCGCTGTAGGTCGGAACTCTGCCCGCCGAGGTGTGGGGCTGTTCGAGATATCCCTGCTTTTCAAGCTCCGCCATCTCGTTGCGGATGGTTGCGCTCGAGGCGTTGATATATTTCATTATCGCCTTTGAGCCGACAGGCTCGCCGGTAACGATATATTCGTCGACGACGGCGGCAAGGATCCTCAGCTTTCTGTCGTCCATAGGAATACCCCCTGACCTCTGCTGGCAGTTAAGCCGGCAGTCTGTTAGCACTCGTCAAATTTGAGTGCTAAATATAGTATACCCCGTTTTTTCCGGTTGTCAAGTGTTTTTGAAAAAATTTTAAAAAATATTTTTCCGCCGAAGTTCCGACAGATTTTTCGCTCCTGCGCTGATATCTTTAAAAGGCGAAGCGGGGAGCCCTTCGGGGTGATTTCCGTCTTTTAAAAAGGAGGTTCCCGACAGTATGGCCGTATATATGACCGATTCCGGCGACGGCTGCCTTACGGCAAGAATAACCGGAGAAATAGACCACCATTCCGCGCGCTGGCTCCGCGCAGATATAGACACAGCTATTCAGGACAGGTCGCCGAGCCGCCTTATCCTCGATTTTTCGGGCGTGAGCTTTATGGACAGCTCGGGCGTGGGGCTCGTTATGGGCAGATATAAGAATATGAAGGAGCGCGGCGGCAGCGTTGAGCTTAAGAATATGCCGGAATATATAGAAAAGGTAATGACGCTTGCCGGAATGGACAGGCTTCTCGGCGGGAGGTGACGGAAGATGAAGAAAGCGCAGAACGAAATGAAGCTCATATTCCCGAGCCTTTCGGAGAACGAGAGCCTCGCGAGGGTAGCGGTAGGGGGCTTTATCAGCCCGAAAAACCCGAGAATGGACGAGCTCAACGAGCTGAAGACAGCGGTGAGCGAAGCAGTCACCAACTGCATAGTCCACGCCTACCGCGACACCGTGGGGCTTATTGAGCTGACCGCGAAGCTAACCGACGACGGCGTATACATAAAAATCAGGGACCGCGGCTGCGGGATAGAGGACGTTAAAAAGGCGATGGAGCCGCTATTTACCACCCTTCCCGGCGAGGAGCGTTCGGGTCTCGGTTTTTCTGTAATGGAGAGCTTTACCGACAGCGTTACGGTCAAGAGCCGAGCAGGCTCGGGCACAACAGTGGTTATGATAAAAAAGCTCAGGTCGAGAATATGAGGGCTTTATGTATATTACCAACGAAGCATACGCCGACGCCGCCGAAGCGACGGTCGAGGAAAATCTCGGGCTCGTGAGGCTCTGCGCGGGGAGGTTCCGCGGAAGAGGAATAGAATATGAAGAGCTTTACAGCGCCGGCTGTATGGGTCTCGTGAAGGCGGTAAAGGCGTTCGACAGCGGGCGGGGCGTGAGGTTTTCGACCTACGCGGTTCCGGTGATTTTAGGTGAGATAAGAAGGCTCTTCCGCGACGGCGGGGCGGTAAAGGTCTCGCGGAGCTTAAAGGAGCGCGCGATGAAGATATCCCGTGAGGCACAGAAATTAGAGCATCTTCTCGGCAGAGAGCCTACCGTTTCGGAGATAAGCAAGGCGGCGGGGCTCTCGGCAGAAGACGTATCCGAGGCGATATGCGTGATGCAGCCGGTGGTCAGCCTTACCCGCGAGACCGACGACGGCGACGAAATTATGGACATACCCGTCGACGCGCCGGACGTAAGGATAACCGATTCGATAGCGCTGTCGCAGGCGCTCGAGGGGCTCGACGGGCGGGACAGGCGGCTTATATACCTTCGGTTTTTTGCAAATCTTACTCAGCAGCAGACCGCCGAAAAGCTCGGTATGACCCAGGTCCAGGTCTCGCGGCGTGAGAAAAAGGTGCTGCTGTATTTGCGGCAAAAAATGGAAGAATAAAAAAGCACCCCTGCCGTTGGGGTGCTTTTTAGCTGCATATTAACTGTTAGCGGGTCTCAACAAGAGCCTTTACCCTCTCGGTGCAGCTTAGATAGCGCGGGTCGTTTCTTATCGGGTCGAACCACGCCAAGCCCTCGGTATCGGCAAGGGCGGCAAGTACATCGCGGGCGCCGAAGGGGATCGTCCAACATTTCTGCTCTAAGGCGCTGAAATGGAAGCTCTTGCCCCAATCGAACTCGGTGACGGTTTTGCTCCAGCTTAAATTCGGCAGGAAGCGCGAGCTCTTGATTTTTGCACCGTCCGGAAGATTTTCGGCTTTTTCGAGCAGCCCGACGACATCTTCAAGCGCTGTCAGAGCCTCCTCGGTTTCTCCGAGCACAGCTTCGCGACAGGAAAGCCTGAGCCCATGCCAGACCTTTTCATAAATCCAGCAGTCGGGAGTTCCGTCGCAGCTCACGGGGTGCTTTGCGGTGGGCGTTTCGCCCTCAAATGTGTGGATAATTTCGAGACAGGTTTTAATGCGTTCGACCGATTCCTTTATGCCGCCGCCGTTCATACTGTTAAATCGCTGCCGGGACGTTGCTTCTCTGACGGCGTTATACAGCGCTTTCTGCCGCAGAGGTTCGTATTTTTCGGCGTCGCCCCGTGAGAGATATCTCTCTAAAAGAAGCGAATCGCGGCTCGTATCGCAGGACGTGGAATATCTGTCGAGAAAGTCTTCGATCCTGCTGTCCTCCTCAATTTGTGAAAATCCGGAGATCACGGCGTAGTTATCCGGATCCCTTTTCAGTATTTCTTCTGCCAAAAGCCGGCATTCCGATAAAATCGGCTCCTGCATCTGGACGTCGCTGAGCGATGTAAAAAGGGCGCTTGCGGCTTCCGTAGACGAAAAATCGCGCCGCAGGGCAGTGACGGTTTTGGCGAGCTCATCGCGAAGCTCGACCTTCTTTTCCTCATCGGCAGACGGGTATTCGTAATTGAGAATGTCTGCATACCGCATTAAAAGCGCGTCCGCCTGCTTCTCCTTTTCCGACTCCGGAACCCCAAGAAGCTCGTCGACCGAGACCGAAAACCGCTCGGCTATCGCGGGCAAAAGCTCAATATCGGGGTAGGTGGCGCTGTTTTCCCAGCGGCTCACCGCCTGAAACGATACCGCAAGCGCCTCGGCGAGCTGCTCCTGAGTCATATTTTTCTCGCGGCGAAGTCTTCTTATGTTTTCTCCCAAAGTAAGTTTCATAGTAATTCTCTCCTTAAATCGGTTTTGATTTTTTCTCTCTGCAAAGAGCTTTGCTGTCGACGGTTTAAGTATAACCCGCCCGCAGGGCTGAATCAATAACTCATTTTGTGAGAATTTTTCAACCGAATTGAGAAAAGGGAGGCCCTTATCCTCCCCATTCTATCCTTATTGTGAGCAGGTCGCCGTCCATTCTCGCGCCGATGCTCCCGCCCATCTGCTCGACGAGTGCCTTTGATATCGCGAGCCCGAGCCCCGTTGAGTTGCGCGCCGCCTCTACCGAAAAGAAGCGGTCGAAGAGCTTGCCGACGTCTACCCCGCCGAGATTCGCCGAGGTGTTTGAAAACTCAGTCGTGCCGTCGGGGGTCATCGTGACGTAAAGGTCGCCGTCGGAGTATTTGAGCGCGTTGTTTAAAATGTTGCCGTAAATTCTCGAGAGTGCCTCGCGGTTGAGCCGCTTTACGACCCCGTTTTCGGGAATTGTGATCTGCGGCTCGATGCCCCGCTCGGTGAGGGCGGCGTAGAATCCGGCAATACTGTCTTCGAGTGCCGCGCCGACGTCGATATCCTCAAGAGCCATATCCTCAGAGGTCGAGATTATGACCGAATAGCGGAAAAGCTCCTCGGTCAGGCGCTTCATCGCCTCGGTGCGGTCGCGTATGAACCCGACGTATCGCTCTATAGCCTCGCTCTTCGGCTCGCGCTCCAAAAGCTCGAGATAGCCGCAGATGGCGGTCAGCGGGGTCCTTAAATCGTGAGAAACGTTGGTAACGGCGTCTTTGAGCTCTCTGTCGCCGCTTTCATACTGCCTGCGCAGGCGCTTGAGCTCCTTTAAATTGCGGTTGAGCTCGGAGGCGAGCGCGCGGACGGCTTTGTCGCCGGTGCTGACCGAAATAAGGGCGTTGGTGTCCTCTTTTAAGAGCCCGCCGAGGTCGCGGCAGATATCCGTCAGGCTTTTGCGGACAAGATAAAGCCTCACCCCGAAGAAGACCGCCGCCGAGCCGAAAACGGCGCATAATATCCAGGAAAGCATAGCGTCACCCCTTTTTTAGAATTATATCCCCGCAGCGGGGAGATGTCAAGGAGGAGGGGATTCGGCTCTTTGCATATTATCTGCATAAATATGCATAAAAATGTATATTCATCTCTGAAAAGTACACAAAGAGCGGGGCGATTTGTGCAAAAATTGTGTAGGGCTACGAAATTGGTTTTTACCCCTTGATTACCGCGGAGCAACGTATTATAATACCAAAAGACAACGGAAAGGGGGCAAATAAAATGGTTTTCGCAATCGACGCCGGCAACACAAACATCGTATTGGGCGCGTTTGACGGCTCGGGAGAGCTCCTCTTTACCGCAAGGATAGCCACCGACCCCCTGCGCACCTCGGACCAATATGCGGCGGAGATAGGAAATATACTGAATTTATACGGAGTATCCCGCGAGGCGGTAAACGGCGCGATAATTTCAACCGTCGTCCCCGCGCTCGTAACTTCGCTCGGCTCGGCTATAAAGCTCCTCTTCGGGCTTGAGGCTATGACAGTCGGCAGAGGGATAAAGAGCGGTCTGAAAATCGACGGGATCGACGAGAGCGCGATAGGCGCCGACCTCGTCTGCGGGGCTGTAGGCGCGATAAAAAAATACGGCGCGCCGCTCATTATCTTCGATTTCGGCACCGCCACGACCATCACCGCAGTGGATAAAGACGGCGTTTTCATCGGCGGCTCGATAATCCCCGGCGTTATGATATCGCTGCGGGCGCTCAGCTCGTCTGCCGCCCTTTTGCAGGACATTTCGCCCGACGGCTCCGACATCTCTCCGATAAGCCTCGACACCGCCGAATGTATGCGCTCCGGCTCGCTTTTGGGGACGGCTTCGATGATGGACGGAATGATCGAGAGATTCCGCAAAAAGCTCGGCGGCGCAAAGGTAGTCGCGACGGGCGGGCTCGCAGGGCTTATAGTCCCCTATTGCAGGACGGAAGGCATCATCCGCGACGACAGGCTGCTCTTAGACGGCCTTTACGACATCTACCGTAAAAACGCAAGTTTTTAATAAATCACCCGGGAAACCGGTATCATCAGGAGGAATTTTTATGACAAACACAAAAGAAAAAACCCGTATGCTCGCGGTAATGGGCATTCTGACCGCGATAACCGTCGCGCTGGAGCTCTTCGCGGGATTCGTCGGGATTAGATTCGGTCCGTTCAACATCACTCTTGCGCTCGCACCTACTATTATAGGCGCCGCTCTCTACGGTTGGAAGGCGGGAGCCTGGCTCGGCTTCGTGTTCAGCTTCGTCGTTCTGTTTGAACCCTCAACCGCGCTGTTTATGAGCGTGAGCGCGCCCGCCACCATTCTCGTCGTTCTCGTCAAGGGAACCGCCGCAGGTCTCGTCGCGGGAGCAGTTTACAACGCAATCGCTAAGAAGAACAAGTTCGCCGCAGTTGTGACCGCGGGGCTCGTCGCACCGATAGTGAACACCGGTATCTTCCTTCTCGGCTGCGTTTTGTTCTTCTTCAACACCGTATCCGAGCTCGGCGCCGCAAACGGCTACACCAACACCTTCGCTTTTATGATTTTGGGGCTGGTCGGGCTCAACTTCCTTGTCGAGTCGGCGATAAATCTCTGCCTGAGCACCGTTATCGTGCGCATTCTGAGCATAGTAAGGCTCAACGGGGCAAAGGCGGCATAAGAGTAAAATCAAAGCAAAAGCGTCGGGTAACCGGCGCTTTTTTGTATTCGTAAGTCGAGGCAAACCTTTTACTATGTACCCGCGGAGGGAGCCCGGGTCCCCTCCGCAATACCCGTATAGTTTATGCGGACTCTGCCGCAGTGTGAATAACTAATCCGAGCTGCCTGTTGCGGCGCCGTCGCGGTCTTCCGAGTCGTCAAGGCTGTCCTCAAGGTCGTCGAGACCCTGATTTATCCCGCTTTCGGCTTTATCCATTCCGTCCTCGAGGTCGTTTACGCCGTCCTCAAGAATGTTTTCGTCGGTGGTTTGGCTTACGTCGCCGTCGGGACCTGCGCTGTATGAGCCGTTGTCGTCGTCGGCAATAGGCGCGGTAGTAATGCTGCCGCCGAGAGTGGTGCCGTTCCCGGGCTGGCGGTAGGTTTCGTCGTCGCCGCAGGCCGAAAGAAGGCAGGCGGCGAGCGCAAGGGAAATGATCAAAGCAATTATTCTTTTCATAGTATATCCTTTCGCTTTAGGAAGATTTAAGCTCGAGCTTCTTGCTCGCGAATATTATGCCTTTCTGCCTGCCGGATATTCATTATAAATCTATTTTTTGTAATTTTTTGCGGCAAAAAAGCCTCCCGCTGCTTCGGGAGGCTTTTTTAGGAGTGTGCAGAGCCGAACGGTCATTCCATAATATCAATCCACGCGTTCACTCTCAAGCCGCGCGGCGCTGCATTTAGGTATATTCAGGCTGTTTTTTCGCTTGAATTTTCGGAGGCGAGCGCAAACAGATACTCAAAGGGCATGCCGAAATACCGGCATATAGCGCGGCATTCGTCGGGCAGGAACTTTCCGGTCTTCATCTTCTGCCCGAACGCCGAGCGGCTTACCCCGATTATCCTGCCCATATCCTCGTCTGTGAGGTGATTATATGCTTTCATTCCCATAAGGTTAGGAAACATTCCCGACACCCCTTTAAATATTGGCGCTTTGCCAAGTTACGGATATATTATATCAACATATCGCCAATAAGTCAAGGGCTTTTCAGAAATTCTTGACGAAACGCCAACATCGTGATACAATATAAGCGGCGGAGGAAACAGACCGCCGCATTGACTAAACGGGGTGTATGTTGTATGGGATTTGCCGAACAGCTTAAGAGGGCGCGGCTCGCTGCGGGAATGACGCAGCAGCAGGTCGCGGAGGCTATGGGCATAACGGGCAGCACTTATTGCGGATACGAGACGGGAAAGCGCCAGCCCGACGTCCTCAAGATAAAGCGCCTTGCCGACATTCTGCATACCTCCGGAGACATATTGCTCGAAACCGGCTTCGGCAGAGATTCGGGCAGCGAAAAGCCGTCTTCTGCCGAAATAAGAGAGGCTCTTGAGCTTCTCGGGACGATGAGCCCCGAGATGAGAAAGTGCGCGATAGGTCAGCTGAAGCTCCTCGGCGAGCTCGGCGGAAAAACAAATAAATAAAAGCAATAGATGTCTTGACAAATGCGAAAGCGTCTGCTATAATATTGAAGCTGTTTTCAGCAAAAGAGCCATTAGCTCAGTCGGCAGAGCATTTGACTTTTAATCAAAGGGTCTGGAGTTCGAATCTCCAATGGCTCACCAGAGAGCACCGCCGCAAGCGTTTTTTGCTTGCGGCGGCGTTTGTTATCGGAAAGGAGCTGAGTATCACGGAAAAATCCGAGCGTTCGAGGGAAAATTACCTCAGAAGCCGCTTTTTGAAGCTCGGTATAAAGGGGCTTATGCCCCGCGACGCCGTCGAGCTGATACTCGGCTATGCGCTCAGCGGGAACGATGTCTATACCGCCGCAAACGCGCTTTTTGAAAGGTTCGGCAGCGCGCAAAAAATCCTCAACGCCTCTTACGGCGAGCTCTGCGCAGTCGAGGGAATGACCCCCAACGCCGCCGCGCTGATTTGCCTTCTCTCGGGGCTTTATTCCGCGGGCGGAGCTATCCGCGACGAAAAGCTCAGGCTCACCGATTCCCACGCCGCCTGCGAGTATTTTATCCGAAGCTTTCGCGGAGCCGACATCGAGCTGTTCAAGGTCTGCTGCTTAAACGGCGATTTCTCAGTCGCGGAATGCTTCACCGTCGGCAGCGGCAGCACCTACGGCGTGAACGTGGACATCGGCGAGATGGTAGCCAAAGCCGAGAGCTCTGGCTGCGGAATGTGCATCGCGGCGCATATCCACCCGGGCGGGAGCTGCCGCCCTTCTGCGACGGATATAGCCTCAACGAAAAAGCTCGAAGAGGCCTTCCGCGAGGCGGGTATCCTACTTCTTGACCACATTGTAGTCGGCAGAGACGGCGCGCAGTCGATATTCGACGTCGGGCCTCTGGGCGCGAGCCCTGTTCCCGCGAAAATATACTGAGACGAAAAAAGCAGCCCCTTTTGAAGGGACTGCTTTTATTTTGGTTCAGTTGAGAAGATTATTTCTTCTTCTTTTTCTTGAGAACGCCGAGTATAACGACTACCGCTACAACTACGACCACAACAACTACAACAACGATGATGATAGTGGTGGTTCTGCGCTTGGCGGCTGCCTCTTCTTCGGCTGCCTTCTTGGCGGCTGCGGCTTCTTCGTCAGCCTTCTGCTTCTTGGAATCCTCGAGGACGGATTCGATCTCGCGGACGGTGAGCTTGAGCTCGCGGGAAGCGGAGGTGACGGAATCGTAGTTATTATCGTTGGCAACGCCTTCAACATAGTCGCAGGCGGTCTGAGCCTCGGCGAGAGCAGCCTCAACGGCGGCTACGTCGGAGCCCGCTGCCTTAGCGGTCTCGAGAGCGTTGTTTACGGTGTCTATGTAGCTCTGAATGCTTTCCATAACGGCGGCGGAGGCGGCGTTGGTAATGGCGTTGTTAATAGCCTTTACGTTGTCGTTGGCGGCCTTGAGGAGCTCGTTTACGCTCGGGAATCCGAGGGTGGCCTTTTCGGCTATGGCGTCTGCGGCGGCCTGAGCGTCGGCAAGAGCGGCCTGACGTCCGGCGTCGTCGGTGGCGGCGTTGGCAGCCTCAAGAGCGGCGTTGGACTGGTCCATAAACGGCTGGAGCTCTTCGGCGGCGTTGCCCTCAACTTCGGACATCGGGGCGTAGATAACGCCGAGGTAGGTAAGGGTGAAGTTTACGAGGGTGGAGTCGTAGGAAGGAGCCTTGAAGTTGACTCTGTTGGCAGAGGTGAAGCCCTGAGAGTCGAAGTCTTCGGCAGTGAGCTCGATATACTTCTCGAATTCGGCGGGAGCGGTAAATCCGTTGTCCGAAGCCTTCCACTGGTTGGAGAAGGTAGCGGCGGAGCCCTTTTCTTCAGAGGTTCCGGCGCCGAGGAGCCAAGCGCGGAAGTCGCCTTCGCTGGTGCCCTTGATGTGGATAACAACGGTCTGGTCCATATCTACCATCTCGGGGAGAAGGAAAGCGAACTGGTTGATTTCGTTGACGGTTACGGAGCCGTCGGCAAAGGTCGCCTGATCGGCGCTGATGAGATCGAGATGATCAGCATCAAGAGGGATTTCGATTTCGTCCGCCGCAAATACCGGCATCGCCATTGTCATGGCGAGAGCCAGAGCGAGGACAAGTGCAATAATTCTTTTCATAGTGATCCTCCTGTGGTTAATTTAACAGCTTTTTATCTGTTTCGGATATTGTCCGATAATAATATTATACTTTAACGCTATTCACAAATCCATAGACGAAAGCGCCAAAATTTTACTGAAAATTTTTGCAGTCGGCTCTTTTCGTGCAATATAGCTTGCGTGAGGGAAGCTAAATCAGGTCGAGAGTGAAGCAGTCGATATACATTTTCGAGGGAAGGTCCTCGTCGACGCGGAATTCAACGGTGTTTTCGCCCTTTTTCAGGTTGACGTTGAGCGCGGCGATGTCCCAGGCTCCGTCGGTGTCGTTCATCTCGACCGTGCCGACCTTTTTGCCGTTGACGTAAACGTTGAGGTTTCCGCCGCCGGCGCGGTAGCGGAGGGTGAGCATATAGGTCCCGGGCTGATAGATTATAACGCTGTCGCGCGCGGCTATGCCCTTATACATACCCATAAGCAGATAGCCCTGACCGAGGTAGTTTCTTATATTGCCGTTTGCGCCGTTCTTGATTATCTGCTCGGTGTTGAGGGTGTCGAAGAGCTCGCCCTCGTGCTGGAGCTGACCTACATATATCGGCGGAGAGTCGGGCGGGGTAAGCTCGGCGTCGGTGTAGTCGGTGAGCCTGCCGGTTGCAGAACCTGAGCAGTTTATTGTAACGTCTACCGGTCCGTTATGGCTTACGGTCAGGGTGTAAACTCCGTTCGACCATTCCTCGGTGACCTTCGGCTGCATCGTGGCGGTGCCTCTGTCGGTGAGCTCATAGGTCGGCTGCTCCGAGGCGCCGTTTATCGTTATAACGTCGTCCTTATACTGGACAGGCGAATCCTCGTTGAAGTTGTTGAGGTAGAGGTCGATATGGTCGGCGTATTCTCTGATTATTCCGGTGGAATAGCGCGGGTAAGAAACGCCAATGCTCTCGGCGGTGTTGTATTTGAGCTTTATGGTCGAGCTCGCGGTCTGATTTCTCTTATAGGGGTTGTAGGTCACCCAGGTGTTCTCGTATCTGCCCGCGTAGGCGTCGCCGGTATACTGCTCCTCAAACATATCGTTAAGGTCTGCGACCTTGTCGTCGATAGTCGGCCAGAGGTCGCTGTATTCCGACTTGTAGATCACCTTTTCAAAGAGGTCCTCGTATTTCTTATCGGCAAAGCCCGCGGTGGTGGGGAGGGTGGGATAGCGCCCCGAGGACTTATAGAAGGAATGGTTGTCCTGAAGGTAGCCGTCGTTCTCCATTTTATATACGCCGTCGAAGAAGTCCTTCGGAGTGCAGTATTTGTCGTCGTCCTTGCCGGTCTCTACGTCGTTCACAAGAATGAGCTTTGTGCGGGCGATGACCTCCTCGCGTGTGGGAATGCGGTAGTCGCCGTCAACTATCTTGCGGAACATATCCACCATAACGTTGGTGAACTGCGGGGTAGGCTCCCATTTTCTTATGGAGTAGCCCTTCTTGTCGACCTCGGGGTTGGTCTCAAGGATATCGTCGACCCAGGTTAGCTCGGGTCCGTCGATAACGGTCATTCCGTTGAGAATGAATCTTTCAAAGTTGATGGTGAGCCCCGTCGCGACTACATAGCCGCCGGTCCCTTCGCCGCTATCGTCGGTCCAGCCCGAGTCGTCGTAGCGGATGCCGAAGTTGCCGCAGTAGCCCGAGAGATACGTTCCGAGCACAAGGCTCTCCATATCGCTCTGATAGCCCGTCTGGGTATACTTTTCGAGGAGAATGAAGTTGTCGCTGTAAAGGCGGGCGGCTTCTTCAAATTCGGGTATGCGCTTTATCATCGCGAGCGGGTTTATAGATTGCCCCCACTGGTTTCCGCACCAGCTGTCGACAAGGTAGCCGCCGTATTTGTGGCAGAGCTCTAAAAGCCCCGCAAAGTGGATATAGCGCTGCTCGGCGGTGACCGGGAAGCCCTTTACATAGTTGTCGAAGCCCCAGAACTGCTCGGCGTAGTTGAAGCCGATGAAGTTGGGATAATCGCGGAAGAATTCGCCGAAGAGGGTGTCGTCGTAGTCGATCTCGGCGGGGTCGTAATCCGGGAAGTGGCAGGGACCGCCGCTCGCGGGCTGGATCATAGTCCAAACGCCTTTTTCGGCGCAGGCGCGGAGCCAGGATTTTGCGAGCTCGTAGCCGTTTTCGACGAGGGTGAAACGCTGTTCGTCCTCGTTCCAGCTTATAGACATCGAGATATTGAAAACAACGAAGGGTCTGATGTCTTCGGGGATTGCGTCGATGAGCTTTTCGGGGTCGGCGTTGACCCACGAATCAATGTGGACTATCCACATCGGCTGCTCGGGCGAAACCGCGCGCCTGAGCGGCTGCTCGGCGGTCGCGACAAAGGTCTCGGTCCCGAGAGGTCTGTCGAAATTGATGTCAGCCTCGCCGGAGCAGGCGGTAAGCGCAGCCGCGGCGATGACTGCCGCCGCGATAATCGCCGACAGTCTTTTTATAATGTTCATAATAAATAACCTCCTTGGGGGTTTAATGAAATAATTATATACTTTTTGACCAAAAATAGCAATACCCCCGAAAAATATTTCACTATAGTGCAATAAATAATGACTATAATGCAAGAAAGCCGCCCCCGGCAGAGAGCGGCTCCCGAATTTATCTTTATCACTTCTTGTTTTCGTTTTCTTCCGATTCGCTTGCGGCGCGGGCGTTCTTTTTGCGTCTGCGGGATTTAACTATCGCGGTTATGACTATAACTATTATAATAATGACGACCGCATAAATCGCAAGGTAAGGCAGCGAGCCCACGAACCCTACAAAGAAGTCCTTGGCGCCTTCCTTGATGTTGTACAGGCTGTTTTCGAGCCTCTGCGATATCCTCTCGCCTACCGTCTTCGGGGCGGCGGGGGTAACCCTTCTGACCTCGTCTACGCTAATGTTTATTGTGCTGTAGCTGACCTGATTCTTAAGCGAATTGAGGCGCGAGGTGTAGGATTCTATCTGATAGTTTACGTCGGTGAGATAGCTCTGTATCTGGAGTATCTCGTCGACGGTCTCGGCGCGGTCCATAAGCTTCATAAAGCTGTCGCGCTCGGCGGTTAGAGCCGAAAGCCTCGCCTCAACGTCGATGTATTCAAGAGTGACGTCGTCGACGTATTCGTTCGAGCTGACGACCGTCCCCATATCGCCTACGGCGTTCATAAACGTTTCGTAGCGGCTCGCGGGTATCCTCACGGTGTAGTTTGCATAGCGGTCGCCGCTGTCCGAGCTGCCCCTCGAAGAGGAATTCTGTATGTACCCGCCGTATGTGCTCACGCTCGCTTCAAGCTCCGAGATGAGCGCGTCGAATTCGGTGGTCTCGAGGTCTAATGAGCCGTTTTTGATGAGCTTTCTCTCGTAATCCTCGGGGACTTCCGATATGTCCGCCTCGGCGCCCGTTGCGGGAACCGCCGGCTCGTCGTAAACGCCTCCTTCGGCAGGAGCTTCCACTTCCATGTCGTAGTCATACAAAACATCTTCGCTCTCTTCGGGAACGGCGTCCCAGCCGTAGTAGCCGTTGTTTTCGGGGGAAACCGCCATAGCGCCGTCGGTCGCTTCCGCGCTGCAGCCCGCAAGGAGAAGTATCGCCGTTATAACGGCAAGGATAACTGCAAATTTGCGTTTCATATTTACCAGCCTTTCTTTCGGGGGTATACTTAAATAATAGTCCCTCTCCCGTGAAATTCAAGAACATTTCGGTAACAAATGTTTAAAATTCGGTTACGTTTTTGTTCTTTCACATGTAATACGCTTTAAAAGCCCGAAATGTTGCAAAGCCGCAAAAAATTTTTTAAAAATCTCAGCCGCATAAAAATCCGCTTGATTTTTTCACGCCTCTGTGCTATACTGCATATAATACCGAAAAGCCGAGAACGGAAAGAGTAGCCCTTGTGCGCATTTGAAGAGAGCGGGGAGAGGTGGAAGCCCCGTATTGCGCCGCCGGCGAAGTGCGTCCGCGAGCCCGGCGGGGGAACAAAAGTATCCCGCCGCGTCTGCCGCGTTAAGGCATTCAAGCTACAAATCAGAGTGGAACCGCGCTTTTGCGCCTCTCATACGTCGGAGACCCCGGGGTGAGGGGCGTTTTGTATTCGCGCGGTCGGCAAAGGAGAATTGCTTTGTATCTTTCAAATATGTATAAGCGTTTAAAAGAGGAGATAGCTTCCGTCCGCGAGCGCGACCCCGCAGCGCGTTCGGGGCTTGAGATACTCCTGACCTATTCGGGGCTCCACGCGGTTATCATCTACCGCATAGCCCACAGGCTTTATATCAACAATTTTAAGACCACCGCGCGCGCTCTTTCGCAGCTCGGGAAATTCCTGACCGGAATAGAGATCCACCCCGCCGCGAAGATAGGCAAGGGGCTCTTTATCGACCATGGCGCGGGGGTAGTAATAGGCGAGACCGCAGAAATAGGCGACAACTGCCTTTTATATCAGGGAGCGACCCTCGGCGGCACCGGCAAGGGCAAGGGCAAGCGCCACCCGACCCTCGGGAACAACGTAATGGTCGGCTGCGGGGCGAAGGTGCTCGGGCCGTTCAAGGTAGGCGACAACGCAAAGATAGCCGCGAACGCCGTAGTGCTCGACGCCGTGCCCGCAAACGCGACCGCGGTGGGCGTTCCTGCAAGGATAGTGAGGCGGAACGGCGTAAGGGTAAACGATCTCGACCAGATCCATATCCCCGACCCCGTTTCACAGGAGCTCTGCCGCCAGCGCGCGATGATAGAACAGCTCGAAGCCGAAGTTGAGCGGCTTAAGAAAGAAAAAGGAGAGTAAAATATGAAGCTTTACAACAGTCTGACAAGAAGCCGGGACGAATTTAAGACCCATACCCCCGGCAGGGTCGAGATGTATACCTGCGGACCTACGGTTTATCACTACGCCCATATAGGGAATCTCCGCACATATATTATGGAGGACGTCCTCGAAAAGTATCTTAAGTGGACGGGATATACCGTCAACCGCGTTATGAACATCACCGACGTAGGGCATCTGACCTCCGACGGCGACACAGGCGACGATAAAATGCTCAAGGGCGCCAAGCGCGAGCATAAAACGGTTATGGAGATAGCTAAATTCTATACCGACGCCTTTTTTGCCGACTGCGAAAAGCTTCATATCCGCAAGCCCGATACCGTAGTCCCCGCGACGGGCTGCATCGGCGAATTTATAAAGGTTATATCCTCGCTAATCGAAAAGGGCTATGCTTATGAAGCGGGCGGGAACATTTACTTCGACACCTCGAAGCTCGAAAAATACTATATCTTCAACGATTTCGACGAGGAAGACCTCGCCGTAGGCGTCCGCGAGGGCGTTGAAGCCGACGGCAACAAGCGCAGCAAGACCGATTTCGTCCTGTGGTTCACAAAGTCGAAGTTTGAGGACCAGGAATTGAAGTGGGAGTCGCCCTGGGGACTCGGCTACCCGGGCTGGCATATAGAGTGCTCCTGCATATCTATGAAAAACAACGGCGAATACCTCGACCTTCATTGCGGCGGGATAGACAACGCCTTCCCCCACCACACCAACGAAGTCGCGCAGTCGGAGGCTTATCTCGGTCACCCTTGGTGCGGCTTCTGGTTCCACGTCCACCACCTCAACACCGACAGCGGGAAGATGTCAAAATCAAAAGGGGAGTTTTTGACAGTCTCGCTTTTGGAGCAGAAGGGCTACGACCCGCTTGCCTACCGCTTCTTCTGCCTCCAGAGCCACTACCGCAAGGGGCTTATGTTCAGCTGGGAGAACCTCGACAACGCCGCCGCGGCATATTCAAAGCTCGTCGCGAAGATAGCCCAGCTCGAAAATTCCGGCAGCATCGACGAGGCGGAATACAGCCGCCTGCGCGGGGCTTTCGCCGCGGCTATGGACAACGACCTCAACACCTCGCTCGCGATAACCGCGCTCTACGACGTATTGAAATCGGGGCTCTCGGGCGCGGGTAAGCTTAAGCTCATCGCCGACTTCGACGAGGTGCTCTCGCTCGGGCTTATAAACGCCGCCGAAAAGCTTAAAGCCTCGAAGAGCGGCGGAGAGGATATCCCGCCCGAGGTAGCCGAGCTTTTGGAGCAGAGAAAAGCCGCAAGAAAAGAAAAGAACTTTGTCCTTGCCGACGAGCTGAGGGATAAGATCGCAGCCCTCGGCTACGCGGTCGAGGAGACCCGCGAAGGGACAAAGCTCAGAAAGCTTTGACCGAAAGGACGTGACGGTATGAAATTCCATTACAACGGCAAATTCGACGGCAACCCCGAAAGCCTGCCCTCGCGCGAGCACGAGGAGGGGTATGTTCCCTTTAAAGAGCCGAGCGAAAAAAAGCTGATGATCGTTATAAACGTAATCGCGTTAGTGATAACGGTCCCGCTTATAATCTGGGTGACGGCTGTTGATACCTTGAGAGGCTCAATTCATATTATTTCGCTATGGTTTGCACTTGCGGCGTTTTTTGTGTCGATATTCCCTCACGAGTTTTTACACGCTCTCTGCTTTAAAAGCGACGTATATATGTATACCTATTTAAATAAGGGCGCATGCTTTGTTGTCGGACCCGAGCTGATGAGCAAGCCGAGGTTTGTGCTTATGTGCCTGCTTCCGAACCTTGTTTTCGGCTTTATCCCTTTTATAATATGGCTCATATTCCCAAGCCTCACGTTTTTAGGATACTTCGGCGCTCTTGCGATCGGCGCGGGCGGCGGGGACTATATGAACGTCTTCAACTGCCTTACTCAGGTGCCGAAGGGCGCGAAGACATATATGCACGGAATGAACAGCTTTTGGGTCAGGACCGATAAGGAGATTTGAAAATGGAACAGAAAACCGATGATTACAGAAATCCCAACAAAAAAGTGCCGAATCCGCTCCAAAACCCCTATTTCAAGAAATATCTCGGGTTTTCCATGGTCGCGATATTCGTCATTCTGGCGTTCATATTCTTTGTATGGGCTGCGGGCGGAAAGCAGGGCAACATTCCAGACGAGATAGATTTTATCCAGCTCGAGACCCCCGAGGACAGCGCGCCGGTAGTCGTTTACGAGACCAATATCGGGACGGTAAAGGCTGTGCTCTACCCCGAGGAGGTCCCGCAGTATTACACCTATTTCCGCGATCTCGTCGAATCGGGCTACTACGACGGTACCTACGTCTGCGCCGTGGTCGACGGAGCCTATGCCCTCGGGGGGACCAAATCGCCCTCTCCCGAAGCAGAAGCGGGCGAGGACTCGGATATGACCCAGATCAAAGCCGAAATATCCGACGACCTCTGGCCCCTAAAGGGCTCGATATGCTCGTTTATCGGTTCGAGCCTCGGAAAGAGCTACGCCGGCTCGAGTATGATATTCATAAACGACGTCACCGAGGTAAACGAGGCTTATATGGACGAAGAAGCCCTGAAGCGCGCCTACGGCGACGAGCTCGGCGGGGTGTTCTCCGAGAAGGGCGGAATACCCAACTTCTCCCGCAAATACACGATATTTGCCCAGATCTACGACGGCTGGGACGTATTTGAAAAGATAATGTCGGCAGAAACGCTCTCGACCTCTCAGCCCTCTGAGGACATAATTTTCGAGGAGGTTTACATCTCGACCTACGGCGAAGAAAAGCCGGAATAAAAAACTTTTTAAAAAAGTATGGACATATCCGCATTTTTATTGTATAATAGTCGAGTATGCCGAGAAAGTCGGCGGAATTACCGAAATTTTTGAAAAGAGGAATACCGAAAATGAATCTGTTAAAAAGAATTATCGCGGCGGCGCTCATTCTCTGTATGGCGCTCACGCTCGCGGGCTGCGGCGATACCACCTGGGTCGCCAGAGTTGACGGCGAAGACGTTGTGCCGAGCGGTCTGTATATCTATTACCAGACCGAGGGCTACGGCGCCGCGGTTCAGCAGCTTTATCAGGAGAACAGCGACAATCTAATCTATTACCTCTATTATCTGAACTACGGATATGTAGAGCCCACCCTGTTTGATATGACCCTCGAGAGCGGCGAGACCGTTGAGGAATATATCAATCAGTATGCGATGGATATGTGCAAGCAGTCGGTAGTCATCGACAGGCTCTTCGACGAGCTCGGTCTTGAATTCACCGACGACGAAAAGGCTCTTATCGACAGCCAGATGCGCAACTCCTGGAGCAGCAGCGGCGATTCCTGGGAGGAGATAGGCGTAAGCCAGGCTTCCTTCGAGAAGGCTGTTTATGCCGCCCGCAAGGAGGAAAAGGTCTTCGACGCCTATTACGAGATCGGCGGTCTTAACGGCACCACCGAAGAGGAGATAGAGGCTTATTTCTCCGACAACTACGCGAGAATAAAGTATATGACCTTCCAGTATGTCGACAGCGTTGAAGACGCCATCGACGAGGCGAGAAAGAATTCTCAGCTCGAGCTCGTTAATTCCTATCGCGACAGAGCCGCGGCGGGAGAATCGATGGACGACCTAATCGACGAATACAACGCGTATCTTGCCGAAATAGCCGAAGAGGAAGCCCTCGGAGAAGCCGCAGGCGACGATGATGAAACCGCCGACGACGCTGCCGCAGACGATGCAGCAGCAGACGATACCGAAGCCGCCGACGAAACCGACAGCGAGGAAGTCTCCGCCGAGGACGGGACCGAAGACGAATATCCCAACGAAGTAATTCTCAGCAAGGAGAGCACCTCTCCCACCGAGAAGTTTGTAAACTACGTCTTTACGACCTGCCCCGTGGGCGAATTCACCGTTATTCAGGACGACACCTGCTTCTATCTCGTCGACAGGCTCGACATCTTGGAGCGCGAGGGTCTTTATGAGGAATACCGCGACCACATTCTCACCGACCTGTTCGACGAAGATTACACCAAGCTCATCAACGACAGGCTCAAGACCTACAGCGTTGAGGAGAACGCAAGGGCGGTAAAGCGCTACGCCGCGAAGAAAGCCTTCCCCGGCGTATTCGATTAAACTCGGCTATAAATAACAGAAAAAGCAGACTTAATGGTAGCCCCTAATAAAACAACTTTTGATTGTTTTCCGAACCGATGTATCACTGCATCGGTTCGTTTTTTATGTCCTCAAACAGGCTTTTCGGCAGGATTCCTACAAAATCATAGGAAATGTCTATGTCCACAACACGCTTGCCATCGACTTTATTAGACTTGTGAACGTATACCGCCTTGACTAAATCATTAAGTATCGCTGGTGTAAGCTCGGTCATCTCCAAATATTTCTTGACTTTAGCGATGAATTTGTCGATGTTTTCCGCTTGCTCCTCCTGCTGCTCGATCTCCGTTGTCAACGCTTGCAGTTTTTCACGAAGTTCAGACTGTTCGGTTTCATAGTCGCCTGAAAGCATTTCGTATCGCGCTTCCGAAAGCCTTTGATTTGCATAATCCTCATAAACTTTCTTAAAGAGCCTATCCAATTCGTCGATTCTGCGATCAATATGGCTAACCTGTTTCTTTTTGCTTGCCAATGCTTTCTTCATCTCGGATTTTTGCATAGCTCCAAGCGCGGCTCTAAATTTTTCTTCATAATTGGCGACAAGCCACATAACTGTCCGAATGTGGTGAATAACGCCTTGCTCCAAGATAACCGCTCGAATGAAATGGCTTCCGCAGACTTCTTTGCCCTTTGCCCTCGACGTCGAGCAGATAAAGTAATCCTGCCTTTTCTCGAAGTTTTTGGTCGTGCAGTAGTACATTTTTGCCCTGCAATCCGCGCACCTGACAATGCCCGAGAACATATTAGTCTTGCCTGTTCTCGTCGGTCGGCGCTTGTTTTTGCGAAGCTCCTGAGCGCGGTTAAATGTCTCTTCGTCAACAATCGGCTCGTGAGTGTTAGGGAAAATTCGCCACTGTTCCTTGGGATTGTCAACAGCCTTTTTTATTTTGTACGGCTGCTTATGCGTCTTAAAGTTGACCATGTGACCCAGATATTCGGGACGTTCGAGAATTTCGCTGACCGTTTTCTGATCCCAATCATAATCTTTCATCGGAAGACAATTCTTGATGGGTTTTCCGATTTTCTGATAGTGAATTGTTGGAGTATCAATTTGCTGATTTTTTAGAATCCTTGCAATTTGAGACGGACCGTTGCCTGCTACGCAGAGGCTGAAAATATCCTCGACGACTTTAGCAGCTTCCTCATCAACGATCCACCGTTTCTTATTGTCGGGGTCTTTTAAGTATCCATACGGAGGATTCGTACAGAGATACTCACCCGATTCTCCCTTTGACTTCATCACGGCACGGATTTTCTTCGAGGTGTCCTTGGCGTACCATTCATTAGTCAACCTTGCATAAAGCATGACGGGTTTACAGTTCCACAAAGCCTACGAAATTGTAGTAGATGTTGATGTCCCGTTCCATGTGGTCATTCACCTGATATTTCTCGCCGACCTCGATTTTCTGGATAAGCCGGACAAGGGTGGGACGGTCAAGTTCCTCAAGCTGGGTGTAGTCCTGTATCATGTCCAGCCAATCGTCAACCGACTGCTCGTTTGCCTGGCGGGTCGCCAGCTTTGCGGAGATGTCCTTTTTGTGTTCCAGCTTCTCCGTCCGTTCCGCTTCGTACTTGTTCAGAAGCTGGATACAGACACTCTCCGGGATACGTCCCATAACCTTATCCTCATAGGCGGCTTGAATCAGCTTTTCAAGTTCGGCAAGACGTTTATCCAGTGCGGACAACTCTGCTTTCAGAGTGTTCGCCCGTTCTGCGTTAACAGATTCTTTCTTAGCGAGTATCCGCTCTTTAAGGGCTTCGCGGCTCTGCTGGGCGAAGAACGCTTTGTTCCGAATATCGGTCAGCACCACAGATACCAGAGCTTTCTCGTTGATGTAGTGCGAGGAACAGGCAATTTTGCCACCCGACATAAAACGGTTGCAGGCATAAGCCCTATACTCGGATGCTTTTCGCTTTGTACGGTAGTCCCTCACAAAGCGAAAAGAAGATCCGCAATCCATGCACCGCAGAAGTCCTCCGAATAGAGCAATCGTTCCGCTCTTGCCCGTCCTGCTTCTGGACGGGTGGTTGTCCATCCGCTGAACGGCGTCCCACGTTTCCTGAGAGATGATAGGCTCATGGGTATTCTCAACCTTGATCCAATCCTCTTTCGGCTTGCTGACCTGCTTATGGTTTTTGTAAGACACCGTACCTGTCTTGTTCTGTACCATGTGACCGATGTAAACCTCGTTTCGGAGAATCGTCTTTACAGTCACGTCATTCCAGTACGGGGTCTCGCCGCGAGGATTTTCTTTACCCTCAGCCATATAGTAGAAAGTTCTCGGAGCAGGAACACCCTCTGTATTGAGTTGTATCGCTATCTTTCGGAATCCGTTGCCTTGCAGTCTGAGGTCGAAAATGTGACGTACCACCGGCGCGGTCACCGGGTCGATCTCTAAAACATGCTTGTCGTCCGCGCTCTTTTTGTAGCCCAATGGAGCGTAGCACCCGACATACTTGCCGCTCTTGAACGTGGATTGCTTTACCGCCTTGATCTTGTTGCTGGTATCCCGCGCATAGAGGTCGTTCATCACATTTTTCAGAATGACCAGCATTTCATTATTCTTGTGCATGGTATCCACGCCATCATTGAGTGCGATGAACCGGCAGCCGAGGCTTGGAAAAACGAAATCTGTATATCGGCCAGCCTCGATGTAATCTCTCCCCAGCCTGCTGAGATCCTTCGTGAGGATCAGGTTGATCTTCCCGTCCGTTGCGTCCTGCACCAGCCGGTTGAAGCTCGGTCTGTCGAACGTCGTCCCGGAAACGCCATCATCACAGTAGTAGTCATAGAGATTCCAGCCCTGCTCTCTGACATACCGGGTCAGCAGTTCCTTTTGGTTTTCGATTGAAACAGATTCCCCGGCTCTTTCATCGTCGCGGCTCAGCCGCGCATAGATACCTACGTTGTAATT
>CANQXS010000013.1 GCA_947627875.1 uncultured Clostridia bacterium | reverse complement strand
CACACAGGCAAAGATGAAAACGCTGCCTATGATCCTACCCTCTTTGGAGCTACAGCGAGAGTTTGCAGCCTTTGTCCTGCAGAGCGATAAATCAAAATATCACGTCTCACAAGCAATGAGGCTTTGGATAGGAAACGAAACCAAGGTGAAAAGATTATTGAACACATAAGAGATAAATTGGTGCATGTTTGGCATTTTGCCTCATCACAATCTCAAAATTGGTGCATCATCTATTCCTCTCACTCATCCATAATGTAAAATGGTGCTGCCGTGAAAAATCTGCACGGCCCACTTTTGCGCCTCCATAGTGACGTGCAAACACAAATAAAAAAGCACCTGTAAGGTGCTTTTTTATTTGGGCTGAGTCCGTTGGGTGCGGAATCCCACCCAAAGCGCTGAAAAAGCGGTTAAACCGCAGAAAAATACGAAGATTACAAAAGCCATTAAACCGCAGGCACCTTCGAGCGCTTTGGATATGTATGCGATTGCTTTCCCGCAAGCCAACCGAGGCAATCCCAAACGCCGAGGGCAGGCGAGCGGTTGAAAGCAACGCTTACATTGGGGTGACAAATCCCTTCACTCCGTCTCTAAAGTGCTTTTTTATTTGGGTTGAGTCCGTTGGGTGCAGAGCCCCACCCAAAGCGCTGCAAAAACGGCTAAACCGCAGAAAAGCGCGAAGATTACAAAAGCCATTAAACCGCAGGCAGTCCGAGCGCTTTGGATATGTACGCGATTATTTCTCCGTGAGCTCCGCGAGCCAATTCGAAACGGCGAGCGAGAGCGAACGGCAAGAAATAACGCTTACATTGGGGTGACAAATCCCTTCACTCCGTCTCTAAGGTGCTTTTTTATTTTGCTAAAGTCGTTGGGGGCGGAATCCCTTCGCTACGCTGTTTTTACAAAACAAAAACGCCGCAGGTATTCCCACGACGAAATTGATGGAGCGGATTACGAGGCTCGAACTCGCTACCTCCACCTTGGCAAGGTGGCGCTCTACCGGATGAGCTAAATCCGCAGGTAGTTGCTAGTGAATAGTTACCAGTGACTAGTATTAACCAGAAACCAGCAACTATCAAACTAGAAACTATTTGGTGCCTCCGATCGGAATCGAACCAATGACACGGGGATTTTCAGTCCCCTGCTCTACCAACTGAGCTACAGAGGCATGCGCACTCGAAAAAAGGCTGGCGACCCGGATCGGGCTCGAACCGACGACCTCTAGCGTGACAGGCTAGCGTTCTAACCAACTGAACTACCGGGCCGGATGGTGGAAACAATAGGGCTCGAACCTATGACCCCTTGCTTGTAAGGCAAGTGCTCTCCCAGCTGAGCTATGCTTCCGGCAAGCGCAGGCGCGCTTTAAAGCCTTCCTCTATCCGAGGCGACTTGAATATTATAGCGTACCTTTTCGCGCTTGTCAAGAGCTTTTTCAAAAAAATTTTACGCCGCGGAAATTTTTATTCCTCCGAGGCTTCTACAGCCTCGCGGATCCGCTCAAATACGGGCATCGCTTCGTCGACCCTCGCCTGCATCTGATCCTTCGCCGTCGAGAGAAGCCTTGCCGCGCTCCTTACTCCGAGATAAAGGTTATCGGGCATAGCCTCCCATTTGAGCGCGTCGCGGGTTAGCCGGCAGTTCAAAAGCAGACCGTATTCGTTGAAATGTTCATCGTCGGGATACTGCTCTCTGAAATCGGTGAGAACAAAGTCGGTCGGCTGGTCAGAGACGAGAAGGACGTTCTCGCCGCTCTGGAGCTGGCTCATAAGCTGAGCCTGAGAGGCGGTCGAGGTGGTGAGGTCGGATTCGTAATCAGTCGAGATGTTGTATATCATAACGTTTACCTCGCCGTCGCCGTTGAGGTCGTCGCAGTAGCCCTCGAAGAATTCCTCCAACTCAACGCTGCGGTAATAGAGCGCGCTGTCCGACGAGACGACGAGCACCGTCAGGTCGGGCTGAACGGCGGTAAGGGTGTCATACATTATATATGCGAAGGCGCATATCATAACCGCGGCGAAGATTATCAGCCACTTCGAGCGGTACCAAGCGTCGGAAACGCGCTGGAAAAGATTGCGCTTTTCCTTCGCCGAGGGTCCTTCCTCTTTGATCGTGTCGGAGCTCTCGATAACGCCCTGCTTGAGCTTCATAAGCTCTATTTTTCGGTCCTGAAGGGTCTTTTCGTATTCGGCGCGCTGCTTTTCCTCGGCTTCGCGGCGCTCCTGCTCAAGCCTTTCGCGCTCGGCGGCGTCCTCCTGCTCCTGCCTGCGGAGCTCGCGCTCGAATTCTATATCTTCCTTCGGAATGAAACCGTCTCTTTTTTCCATACAGCACGCTCCTTATGCGTTTATTCCGACATTATAATACCACATCGGGCTGAAATTTACAACACGGTAATGAGAAATCTGCGTGAAAAATCGGCGGATTTTTGCCCCTCTTCCCCAAGAAAACAAACCCGCAGAATTTAACGCAGAGCCGCCATCTTCATCGTTGGCGGCTCTTGCATTCCACAAAGGAGTGCGAGCGAGCCGCCGCCTTGAATCTGACGGCTTTGCGCAATTCTGCGGCGCTACGCGGTGCCCGCAGGGCACTTTTGTTTTCTTGGCTCAGAGGGGCTTCTCCGCCGATACTTTCAGATTATGTTTCTCAGGACTCCGAACAGCGTAAGCACGGCTGCCGAGAAGATAAGCGCGGCGCGGCAGAAGCCGTCTTCCGCGGCTTTTCCCGTCCTGACGTATCTTACCGACATATCCGCGGCGACCGCTCCGAAAAGCGGCATAAGCGCCATTACCGCGGGGTTTGAGCTCCAGGCCGTTTTAAAGTCGAGCCGCAGGAGCGCAAGGCACATTCTGCTGACCCCGCAGCCCGGGCAGTCGAGCCCCGTAACCGCGTGGAAAATGCAGGGTATGCCGAGCCCCGTCGCCCTGATGAACAGCGCATAGAGGAGCCCCGCCGAAACAAGCGCAAAAGCCCAAAGCGCAAGCCTTAAAAGCCGCGCCCTTGCAGAGTCGGTCCGAAGCATAAGATCACTGACGGCTCTGAGCGTATTTATTGACCTCGTTCTGAATGAGGCAGTAGTTGATGATTCCGAAGCCCAAAAGCTGGAGTATCAGATAGATGATACCGTTGTTGCCGCTGTCGGGAACGCCCATCTTGCGCCTTATAACAGAGACCTTTTCGCCTGCCTTGAACATCCAGTAAATGCCGTAGATGCCGCAGGTAACGAGGCTGAGAAGATAAACAACTCCGCCGCTGGTGTCGTTCGGGGTATCAGCGGCGCGGTTGAGGTCGTTTACGAGAACGATCATCCAGTAGATCATAAACAGACCGCAGGTGACGATGCTGAGGACGATATAAAGCCCTATGCTTCTCGTCGGAATAGCGCCGTTCTGGGAGGAGGGGAAGTAGCTGCCGATATCGGGACCGGTGCGATACTGACCGCCGGCGTTATACTGCTGATTCTGCTGAGACTGCTGTGCTCCGAGGGGCTGACCGCAGGCGGCGCAGAAGGAGGAGTTAGGGTCTACCGGCTGACCGCACTTCGGGCAGAAAGCTGCCTTGGGCTGAGGCTCGGGCTGGGGCTGAGGCTGAGGCTGAGGTTCGGGCTGTGCCGCTCCGCAGACGGGGCAGAACTTGGTGCCGTCCTCAATGGTTGCTCCGCAATTTGAACAAATCATATATTATGACCTTCTTTCAAAAATATATGTTAATTTTAACATATATATGATATTTTGTCAATAGCCAATCTATATTAAACGTCAAAAAATCAAAGAAAAAGTCAAATTATCCTTACGCTCTTTTCCAGAATCACCTTGTGGGCGTTTTTGCATATCTGTATACCGTAATTTCCGCGCTCTGCCTCCCAGCAGTGGGCTTCGGAGTCCCAATGCGCAAACGCGCGCTTTTGGAGCGTGAAGCTCACGGTCTTGGTCTCGCCGGGCATAAGTCTGATTTTTGCAAATTCCTTGAGCTCGCGGACGGGGCGTATCGCCATTCCCTTTTCGGATGCGACGTAGAGCTGAACGACCTCTTTTCCCGTAGTTTTGCCGACGTTCTTAACGTCAACGCTCACTTCGAGGGGATCGTCTTCGGTCATCTCGCTTCTGCCGAGCCTTAGATTTGAATATTCAAACTCGGTATAGCTCAGCCCGTAGCCGAACGGGAACAGGACCTCCTGCTTCTTGGTCTCGTAATATCTGTAGCCGACGAAAATGCTCTCGTTATAGCTCACTCTGTCGCCCTCGCCGAAATACCAAAGGTAAGATGGGTTGTCTTCGAGCCGCTTCGGGAAGCTTTCTGCAAGCCGCCCCGAGGGGTTTACGTCGCCGAAGAGGATATCGACCTCGGCTCCGCCCACAGCCTGACCGCCGAGATAAGCCTCGAGCACCGCCTTCGGTTCGTCTATCCAGGGCATTTCGACGGGGCTGCCGTTATGAAGGACAACCGCGGTATCGGGATTCGCGGCGCATACCTCCCTGACGAGCCTGTTATGAGCCTCGGGCAGGCGCATATGCTTTCTGTCGCCGCCCTCCGATTCATAGCTGTCGGGCAGACCGATGAACAGAACCGCCTTTTCGGCGTTCCTCGCCGCTTCCACGGCTTCGCGGATAAGCCCTTCGTCGGTCTCGCCGCTGCCGCGGTCATATCCTGCGGCGTATATAACGTTTATACCCGCCTCGCGCGCGGCGCCGAGGGCTCCGGTTATCTCGGTCTCTCTTATGTGGCTCGAACCGCCGCCCTGAAGCCTCGGATTTTCCGCAAAAGCGCCTATGAACGCAACTTTGTCCGTCTTTTTGAGCGGGAGCAGCCCGCCCTCGTTTTTGAGCAGCACCAGCGAATTTGCGGCGAATTTCCGCGCAAGGGCGTGAGCCGCCTTTTTGTCGCATTCGGCGTTCTTTACGCGCCCCTTTTCCGCCTTTTCAACGAGCCGAAGGACCCGCTCGCAGCAGCGGTCGAGCGCCTTTTCGGAGAGCCTGCCGCTCTTTACGGCTTCGGCTACCCATCTGTCAGAGTGCTTTTCGGCGGGCATCGTGAGGTCGGTCCCCGCCTCTATCGCGCCGACGCGGTCGTGAGTAGCGCCCCAGTCGCTCACTACGAGCCCCTCGAAGCCCCACTCGCGGCGCAGGACTTCGTCTATGTAATAGCGGTTCGCGGTAGAGTAGGTGCCGTTTATCTTGTTGTATGAAGCCATAATTGTCCAAGGCTGAGCCTTTTTCACGACGTTTTCAAATGCCGCAAGGTATATCTCCCTTATAGCGCGCTCGTCGATATCCGACGACGAGGTGAAGCGGCGGGTCTCCTGGCTGTTGGCGAAGAAGTGCTTGAGGCTGGTGCCTACGCCCTGAGACTGAACTCCCTTTACAAACTGCTCGCCGAGCTGACCCGCAAGATAAGGGTCTTCCGAGAAATACTCGAAATTGCGCCCGCAGAGCGGAGAGCGCTTTATGTTTATTCCCGGTCCGAGCAGAACGTCGACCCCGTAAGCCAAACATTCCCTGCCGAGCTCCTCGCCGAGCTCGCGGAGCATTTCGCGGTCGAAGCTCGCAGCGGTCGTTACCGCCGCGGGGAAACACACCGCCGGCATTGTGGCGTGGTCTTCTCGGGAATAGTCGTCGGCTCTTAATCCGTGAGGTCCGTCGGAGGTTCGCGCAGAGCCGATGCCGAGGCGCTCCACCGCCTTTGTGAGCCAGAAGTCCTCCCCCGAGGTCAGTGAAGCCTTTTCCTCGAGCGTGAGCTCCGAAAGAAGTTTTTTGATGTCAGTCATAAGCTTTACCTCGCAATCCTGCATAATATGAACGGCGCCACCGTTCTCTGATTAGAGTATGCCACAAAAGCCCTCGGATTTCAAGAGCAAAAACAAATTTTGCCCGATTTTCGGATCATGCAAAACCGCGGTGTTTGCGCGTTAAAGCGTCATTTGGCTTTTTGCAGTGTTTAACAAGATTGATTTTGTGTATTTAGACGAAAACTGTTAAAAATTGCAATTTTTACTTGACAGCGGGCTTGACCGATGCTATTATATATATTGCAGAAAAAGTCGGGGTGGTATAAATGGCGAAGCTTGACTACGCCTCTTTGTCGGACGAAGAGCTTGCCGTTGCTTCGTCCGAAAACGACGAAGCCTGCAGCGCGCTGATTTCGAGATACCTGCCTTCGGTAAGGCGTCTCGCGAGAATGTACACCAAAAGCGCTGCCGACCGCGACGATCTCGTCTCGGAAGGAATACTCGGGCTGCTCAGCGCGGTCAAAACCTTCAGTGCGGGCAGGGGCGCGAGCTTCTCGACCTATGCGGGGACATGCATGAACAACCGTATGCTTTCCTCGCTGAAAAAATCTGCAAGGATAAGGAGCCGCGAAGAAACGCTTGAAGACATAAGCGCTCCCGAGGGGTCTTCCCCCGAAAAGATAGTTTTAGACCGCGAGTTTTTGAGTGAGATATTCTCGGAGATATCCGAAAATCTCTCCGAGCTTGAGCGCTCGGTCATCGGGCTGTATCTTTCGGGCGCCTCCTACGCCGACATAACCCGAAGCCTCGGGATCGACCGCAAAGCAGTTGACAACGCGCTTTCGCGGGTAAGGCGAAGGCTCAGAAAAAAGTTCAGATAAAATCCCGAAAGGGTTTTTATATAAATGCCGTTTGGCTCTTTACCGCTATGTTTCCGCATTCGTCGGTGAAACATCTGATCGGCAAATCAATTTAAGTGAGGGACTCTCTATGTATGAGGACAAAACATTAGTATGCCGTAACTGCGGAAAGGAATTCGTTTTTACAGCGGGCGAACAGGAATTCTACGCCGAAAAGGGCTTTGAAAACGAGCCTAAAATGTGCAAGGAATGCCGCAAGAAGAAAAAGGAAGAGGGCAAGCAGTTCTACACTGCCGTTTGCGCTTCCTGCGGAAAGGAAGCAAAGGTACCTTTCAAGCCGCATGACGACCGTCCGGTCTATTGCAGCGAGTGCTTTGCCAAGATGAAAGAGGAAAACTGATCGGAGCTTTTCCGCGCAGCCTGAGCAATCGGGCTGCGCTTCTTCTTTTTCGGAAAAACGCGCCTTGGTGCGGGCGAAGCCCGAGCCCGCCCCCCGCGGAGCGCGGCGGACTTCGCCCTCGCAGCACAAAAGGAAAAGCCTGCGCATTCTTTCCGAGAGCTTTTGGGCGCATCGCTATTTTGCCGCGGCTTTGCTATTGCAAAACGCGATTTTTTGTATTATAATGATAAACAGGGAATAATATCACCATATCAAAACGGAGGTAAAACTATGAAGATCACAAAGGATTCCATCATCGGCGACGTTCTTGACGTCGATTTCGGCTGCGCTCCTCTCTTTTTGGAGATGGGTATGCACTGCCTCGGCTGCCCTTCGGCAAGGGGAGAGACAATAGCCGAGGCCTGCGCTGTCCACGGCACCGACCCCGAGGAGCTCGTCAAAAAGCTCCGCGAATATTTCGGTCAGAATGACGCTTAAGCTCGGCGAAAGGCTGGCGCTCTGCGCGGGTGAGGTCTCCGAGGGGGGCTTTGTCCTCGACGTCGGGACCGACCACGCATATCTCCCCTGCTTTTTGGTGGGAAACGGGATATGCAGCGGCGCAGCGGCGTCGGACATAGCCGAAGGTCCTCTTTGCGCCGCCCGAAGGACGGTGGAGCAATGCGGGCTTGCGGAAAAGATAGCTCTGTATAAGTCCGACGGGCTGCTCGACCTTCCCGAAGAGGTCGTCGCCCGCGCGACTGACGTCGTGATCGCGGGAATGGGCGGAGAGCTCATCGCAAGGATACTTTCGGGGCGAAAGCTCCCAGAGGGCGCGAATCTCATTTTACAGCCCAACACCCGCGTTCTGTTTCTGAGACGGTATCTGTGGGGGGCGGGGTATGAGCTTTGCTCGGAAAAAGCCGCCCGCGAAGGAAAATTCATCTACACCGTGATAAACGCGCGCTATACGGGCGTCTGCCGCGAGCTCGGCGAGACCGAGAGCATTGTCGGGGCGCTCGACCCGCGCGACGAAAATTCGAGAGCTTACCTTGAAAAGGAGGCTTTCACCCTCAGAGCGGCGGCATCGGGAATGGCGAAAGCCGCCTCCGAGGAGGAGCGCCGCGAGGCGGAGCGTATGCTCGCCGCCGCGCAGGATATCGAGAAATACATAAGCGGGAAATAGGGCGCCGAAACGCCCCGCCTTGACGGCAAACCCCGCCCGCGCGAAGCGCGGGCGGGCGCGCCAAAGGCGCGCCCTCACCGCCCCCGCAGGGGGGCGGTGTCGGGGTTTGCCTAAAAAAGCAGCAAAGCGGCGGCTCCGCACTTCGCCCTGCCGAAGAGCACACAGGCGCCCGGAAAGGAACAGATATGACAACTGTCGGACAGATATACGACTTCATCGACGGCTTCGCGCCGTTTCGCAATCAGGACGGCTTCGACAACTCGGGGCTGAGCGTCGGTTCGCGCAGCTGGGAGGTCAAAAAAGTCCTCCTCGCGCTCGACGCTACCGTCCGCGTAGTCGAGGAGGCGAAAAAGCTCGGCTGCGAGCTTATAGTAACCCACCACCCCGCGATATTCCACCCCACAAAGCAGCTCGATCCGCAGTATCCCGCGGCGCTTGCGCTTAGTTACGGCATTGCCTGCATCGGCTGCCACACCAGCCTCGATTCCGCGCCCTACGGCGTAAGCGATATGATGGTCGACCTTCTCGGCTTTGAGAATCTCGGCGTCGTCCCCGAAATCAACCGCCGCGACCCCGAAACGGGCGCGCCCGTGGGCTACGGCGCTATGGCGAGATGCCCGAAAATGTCGCCGAAGGAGCTCGCAAAGCTCTCAAAGGAGCGTTTCAAAAGCGCCGCGTTAAGATGGGTCGACGGCGGGCAGGACATCGAAACGGTCGCCTGCGGCTCGGGCGCCTGCTCCGAGATAACCGAATACGCAAAGGCTCTCGGCGCACAGGCCGTAATAACCGCCGACGTAAAGCTCGACCGCTTCTTGGAGGCCGAGCACCTCGGCATCACTCTTATCGACGCCGGTCATTACGAGACCGAGGTCATCGCGCTGCCGTATCTTCGCGATAAAATAGCCGGAGAATTCGGCGTCGAATGCATTATCTCCCATACCGACGGTATAGTAAAGGGAATCTGATTTTAAAAAGGGGGCGCGGTCATGGCGCTTGACGGCGTGTTTCTGAGCCGGATAAAAAACGAACTCGAGCCGCTGCTCATCGGCGCTCGCGTTGATAAAATACATCAGCCCTCCCGCGACAGCGTTGTAATGACCCTGCGAACTCAGGGCTTCGGAGTAAAAAAGCTCCTTCTTTCATCGTCGGCGGGAACGGCGCGCGTCCACCTTACCGAGCGCGAGCCCGAAAACCCCCAGACCCCGCCGATGTTCTGTATGCTCCTAAGAAAGCGGCTTTCGTCCGGAAAGCTCATAGCTATCCGCCAGGACGGCTTCGAGCGGATACTCTTCTTCGACTTTGAGGCTTCCGACGACCTCGGCGACAGGATAACCCTTACCCTCGCCTGCGAGATAATGGGGCGCTGCTCGAATATCCTTCTGATTTCACAGGACGGGCGCGTTATCGACGCGATAAAGCGGGTCAGCGAGGATATGTCCCGCGTTAGGCGGATACTCCCGGGGGTTCAGTACAGCCTTCCGCCGAGAGACGACCGCCTGAGCCTTTCGGATTTCGACGAAGCCGAGCTTGTTTCAAGGCTCCGCTCGCGCAAAGAGGAGCTCTCGAAGGCGCTCGTAAAATGCATCGAGGGGATATCTCCGGTTTTCGCGAAACAGGCGGCTTTTGAGGCATCGAAAGGTGCGGAAATTATCTCCGACGAGCTGTCGGAAACCGAGGCGCAGAGGCTTTGCGGCTATCTGAAAGCTGTCGCAGGAGAGCTTGAGCGCGGCGAAAACAAATACTGCATACTCCGCGAGCAGAGCGGTCTTATGAAGGACTTCTGCTTCACAAAAATAACCTTTTACGGCGACCTTATGACAGTCAGGGAGTTCGGCTCACCCTCGGCGCTACTGGACTGTTTTTATTCCGAACGCGACGTTTTGGCGCAGACAAAGCAGCGCGCCGACGACCTCTTTAAGCTTCTTATCTCGCTCAGCGAGAGGATCCGCCGCAGGGTATCGGCTCAGAAGCTCGAGCTCGAGGACTGCAAAAACCGCGACGCCTTCCGCGTGAACGGCGACCTCATTATGTCGAACCTCTACCGGATAGAGAAGGGAATGAACAAGGTCTCGGTCGAGAATTTTTATGAGGAGGGCTCCCCCGAGGTCGAGATAAAGCTCGACCCGCGCCTTACTCCCTCTCAGAACGCCCAGAAATACTATTCGGAGTACAGAAAGGCGGATACCGCCGACAAAATGCTCCGAAAGCTCATCGCCTCGGGCGAAGAGGAGGAAAAATACATCGACTCGGTGTTCGACGCCCTGTCGCGCGCGTCGACCGAAAGCGAGCTTTCGGAAATACGCGAAGAGCTCGCCTCTTCGGGATATATCCGCCGCAGCCGCGGAAAGCAGAAGCAGCCGAAGGCTCTCCCTCCGCTCGAATACCGCTCGAGCACCGGCTTTAAGATACTCGCGGGGCGGAACAACCGCCAGAACGACCTTCTGACCCTTAAGCTTGCCGACCGCTCCGACGTATGGCTCCACGTCAAGAACATAACCGGCTCACACGTTATAATCTGCTGTGAGGGCAGAAAACCCGACGAAGAAACCCTCTCGGAGGCGGCAGTTATCGCGGCTTACAACTCCTCGGGCAGGAACGGCTCGTCGGTGCCGGTCGATTATACTCAGGTAAGATATGTAAAAAAGCCCTCCGGCGCGAAGCCCGGAATGGTAATATACACCAACCAGAAGACGCTTTACGTCACGCCGGACAGCGAGACCGCCGAAGCTCTCGGAAAGAAGTGAAACGCTATGAAATCAAACCTCGGACCGCGATTTAAAAAGGCGCTTCCA
This sequence comes from uncultured Clostridia bacterium, assembly GCA_947627875.1. Taxonomy (GTDB): domain Bacteria; phylum Bacillota; class Clostridia; order Oscillospirales; family Ruminococcaceae; genus Faeciplasma. The sequence goes on along the minus strand of CANQXS010000013.1, from coordinate 57,229 downwards.
TACATAATCGCGACTGCAACGCTCTATCTTCTGATACCGCCGGTACTGATACTGATAGAATTTTACACCGCCAACGGCTCGGGAATGCTCTTTAACGCTTCTCCTGCGGCGATCTGCTGCGCCGCCCTCGGAATAGGCTATCTTTACGGAAAAAAGGCGAACCGCGACCCGATAATGCCGCTTATGAGCGCGGCGCTGTTCCTGCTGCCGATGTTCGTTTATTACAACGTTACGGCGTGGATATATGCGATAATAGCGGCGGGCTGCTCCTTCCTCGGGGAATGCTTCGGCGCGGTGAACGCGAAGATGAAAAAATGAGGGCGGCGAGCATTCGCTCGGATTTCCTCTTGACATTAAAGTCGGGATTTGATATAATAGCCCTTGCGCCGGAATGATGGAATTGGCAGACGTGCCGGACTCAAAATCCGGTGGTAGAGATACCGTGCGGGTTCGACCCCCGCTTCCGGCACCATAAAAAGGACTTGCGAAAGCAAGTCCTTTTTATGGTTTATTTTCCTCTTTTGCCGTAAATCCCATCTCAACTCATTCCGCCTCGGCGTTTATGTATCTTGCCGCCTGGGTCGAGAACAGCTCGTAATATATGCCTTCCTTCTTCATCAGCTCGGAGTGGGTACCCATTTCTGCGAGGACGCCGTTTTCAAGGACAAGTATCTTATTCGCAAGTGTGGCGCTCGAAAGCCTGTGCGATACAAAGAAGGTGGTCTTGTCCTTGCGGAGACGGTCGAACTGATTGAATATCTCCTGCTCGGCTATGGCGTCGAGCGAGGCGGTCGGCTCGTCGAGGATAAGTATATCAGAATCGGAGTAGAACGCCCTCGCTATCGCGAGCTTCTGCCATTGTCCTATCGACGGCTCTATTCCGTTCTGCTCAAACACCCTCATAAGCGGGGTGTTGTAGCCGTCGGGAAGGTGAGTGATGAATTCGTCGGCGGCGCTGGCTGTCGCGGCGGCTTTTATGTTATCCTGATCCATCGGCTTTGATATCTCGCCGAAGGAGATATTCTCATTGACGGTAAAGGCGTATTTTCCGAAGTCCTGGAAGATAACGCCGTACATCGCATAGAGCTCGTCGGTGTCGTAGTTGCGGATATCCTGCCCGTCGAGGAGGATAGTCCCCGCGGTCGGGTCATAGAGGCGGGTCAGAAGCTTTAAGAGCGTGGTCTTGCCCGCGCCGTTCAAGCCCACGAGCACAACGGTATCGCCGGGGTTTATAACAAAGCTTATGTTCTTTAAGACGTCTCTCTCGGTGCCGGGGTAGCGGAAGGAAACGTTTTTGAATTCTATCGTATGACCGATATGGCGGGTGACGTGGAGCGGCTCGTCGGCAAGGGCGACTATATGCTTTTTCTCGTTCATAAAGACTATCATATTGTCTATGAACAGCGTTCCCTCATAGATACTCGAGCTCGTTGCAACAAGCCCCGCAACGCAGTTTGCGATAGAGGTAAGGGCTCCGGTATAGAGCGAGTAGTCGCCTATCTGCCCGCTGCCGACTGTCACCGTGTAGGCGATGAAGAAGAACAGCGCGCAGTTGACAGAGGTCGTTACAAGCGAAATGGCGATGTTCCATATCCCCTCTACGGTTATAAGGCGGCGAATGCCCGCAAAGTAGCGCTGAAATACCTTGCGGTAGTTGAAGATAAAGGTATCGGAAAGCCCGAATAGGCGTATTTCCTTTACCATATCCTTGTTTACGAGCATATCGGAATAATACGACATCTGCCTGCGCTCTTTGGAGTGGCGGCGCATATAGCGGAAGTTCTTGCGGCGGTATGAAAACGTTATTATCGCGCTCGGGACGGAAAGAATGATGACTATGAGCGGCGCGAACCAAGCTACCGCGGAAAGAATGAGAATAAAGCTTATAGCCGAAATGAGCGTACTGACGATGCCGAAGGTGGAGCGTATGACCTCGATCGGGCGGTTGCCCGCCTCGCGGTTGGCGTTCTCGAATTTTTCGTAGAATTCCGGCATATCAAACGAGGCGATGTCTATCTCCTTCGCCTTGTTCATTATCTTGCACTTGACGTGATTGGTAACTATCTCGCTCGAGGTGCGGGTTATCATATTGCTGACGACGTTTATAAGGTTTACGAAGAACATATAGCCGAACTGCAAAAGCATCGCCGGCAGCAGGGTAGAGGTTATAAGCGCGAACTCGGGCGAATCAAGAGCAAGCACAAGGGCTATATGGTTCAGAAGGTTTGCCGAGATATATGCCGAGATCACCGGCGAAACGCCGTTGAACACAGCCATAAAGACCATCATCAGAAGGAGAGATTTTTTCGCCTTCCAGACGAGCCTCACGATATAGCTGAGTCTTGAGAAGAAGCCGCCGAGCAGGCGGTGAAGATAGTCAGGGACCTCTTTAAGGCTTTTCGGCGGCGGTTCTTTAAGCTTTTCCGTCGCACTGCCGGGCGGACCCCAGAAGCCCATAGGCGCAAATGCTGCCATAACAATGCCTCCGGTTTCGTTAATTATGTTTGCTATGTTAATTTACTATTGAATTATACCACACCTTGATTCGGATTTCAACCGTTTTTTAAAAATTTACGAAAAAAATCTGGCTGAAAGACCGAAATTTTGCTTCAAAAGCTTGCAGTTTGTCATATCGGGCGCTCGGGGCGGTATGCCCCTGCTTGCAAAGAGCGCGCGGCTGTGTTAGAATAAATATACATTTACGGAACATAAACGGAGAACTGATTAAGCTTTGTCGAGGCATACACCACCGACGGCACTCACAACCTTGAGCACACCGGCAACATAGCCTTAGACGGCAGCGGCTTTACCTACGTTCTCCCACCCGAGAGCGTAACGACATTCGTTATATCGGAGGAGTAACAGGGTTCCGCGCCTCGGTGCGGGCGAAGCCCGGGACCGCCTGCGGCGGTCCCTGTTCAAGGCGCGCCCCGCGGGCGCGCCTTGAACGCCGCGCACGAAGTGCGCGGCGGGCTTCGCCCTCGAAGGCGCAAAGGTGAAGCTGTGCGCCTTCTTTCCAAGGCAATAATTCGGAGCGCCGAACCGAAATTTCCGCAAAAAGGAGCAAAATATGAGCTACATCGAAGTAACCTACCCCGATCGCGGGGCAAAATTCTATCGGATGCTCAGGGAACAGCTTGAGCTTTACACCCGCGGCGAGCCCGACCTCACCGCGGTCCTTGCCAACGCCTCGTCGGTCATCGCGCAGGCGTTCCCGAAGGCAAACTGGGTCGGATTCTACCTTGTCGATAAAAACGAGCTCAAGCTCGGACCTTTTCAGGGCAGACCAGCCGTTATGCGCATCGGGTACGGCTGCGGGGTCTGCGGAAGCGCGTGGAAACGCAAAGAGTCGATAGTAGTTGACGAGGTCGAGTGCTTCGAGGGGCATATCGCCTGCGACTGCAACACTCATTCCGAAATAGTCGTCCCTCTTTGGGAAGGCGGCGAGATTTGGGGCGTCCTTGATATGGACAGCGTGCTTCCCGCCCATTTCACCGAGGAGGACAGGATCGGGCTCGAGGGCTGCGTCGGACTTTTATCGCGCCCGAAAAAAAACCGACGCTCTTTAGCCTAAATGCAGCGCGGCGGATTTTTCCGCCGCTTTCCCGATATTTCCCCGCTTTCGTGTTACAATAATAAAAAACGAAGGAGATAAAATATGAAAATCGCCTTTTTCGACGCCAAGCCCTACGACCTCCCCGCCTTTGAAAAATACGGCGCCGAGCGCGGAATGGAATTCGCCTTTTACGATACCAAGCTCAATATCAACACCGCCGCGCTCGCGGCGGGCTGCGAAGCGGTGTGCGTTTTTGTAAACGACGTTTTAGACGCGCCGGTCATCGACCGCCTCTGCGGGCTCGGTGTAAAGCTCGTTGCGCTTCGTTGCGCGGGATATAACAACGTCGACCTCGAGCACGCGTTCGGCAGGCTCCACGTCGTCCACGTCCCCGCGTATTCGCCTTATGCCGTCGCCGAGCACGCGATTGCCTTGCTTCTCACCTCTATACGCCGTATCCACAAGGCCTATAACCGCACCAAGGATTTCAACTTCTCGCTCTCGGGTCTCACGGGCTTCGATCTCCACGGAAAGACAGTAGGAGTCGTCGGCACGGGCAGGATAGGCAGGGTGTTTATCGACATCTGCCGTGGCTTCGGAATGAACGTCATCGCCTACGACAAATTTCCCGCCGAGAATTCCGGCATAGAATATGTGAGCCTCGGGGAGCTCTTTGAGCGCAGCGACATTATCTCGCTCCACTGCCCGCTCACCGAGGAGACCCACCACCTTATCGACGCCGCGGCGATAGAGCGCCTCAAAAAGGGCGCCGTAATAATCAACACCTCAAGAGGCGCGCTGATAGACGCCGAGGCGCTTCTTGAGGGAATAAAATCGCGGAAGGTCGGCGCAGCCTGCCTCGACGTTTACGAGGAGGAGTCCGACGTATTCTTCCGCGACTTCTCGGGGCATATTATGAGCGACGACGTGCTTGCGCGGCTCATCTCGATGCCCAACGTAATAGTTACCTCTCATCAGGCATTTCTCACGGAGGAGGCGCTCGACAACATCGCCGAAACAACGGTAAACAACATCGCCTCGTTCTTCGGCGAAGGGATATGCGACAACGAGCTCTGTTACCGCTGCGGCAGGATAGAGACCTGCAAAAAAGAGCGCTGCGAAAGGTGCTTCTGAAAAAAGACCCCGTGCTTCAAAAACACGGGGTCAAATTATTATCAGTCTATTTCGGTCCTGTCCTTAGCTCTCAGGCGCTGGGCGGCGCGGGCCATCTTCGCCTTTGCGCGCTTTATGTCCGAAATGTTCTTGCGGTTGCGGAGCGCATCCTCTGCTTCGGCGGCGTCCTGCTCGGCGTGGTGGCGGTCTATCTCCTCGGGGCGCTCGGCGGTCTCGACCAAAACCGTAACGCGGTTGTTCTCGATTATGCATATCCCCGAGCTGAAAACAGCCTCGAAGCGGTTCCCGTTCTCCTCGGCGACTGCGCCGATGCCTATCGCAACGGCTATTATCGCGTTTTCGTGGTTGGCAAGAATGCCGTAAGAGCCGTCGGTGCTCGGAACGGTCAAAGAGCGGCACTTCCCCTGATAAAACACCCTGTCCGCCGCAAGGATCTCGAGGTCAAACAGCCCGTTCATCTTAGGCTCTCCGCTTTTTTATATACGTCGTCGAGCGTTCCCACGTTGTAAAACGCCGCCTCGGGAAGGTCGTCGACCTCGCCCGAAACTATCGCCTTAAAGCCCCTCAGCGTTTCCGAGAGGGGGACGTATTTTCCTTCGACTCCGGTGAATTTTTCGGCGACGAACATCGGCTGCGACAAAAACCGCTGTATCTTTCTTGCGCGCATTACCGCCTCGCGGTTTTCGTCCGAGAGCTCCTCAACGCCTAAAATCGCGATTATATCCTGAAGCTCGCGGTATTTCTGAAGCGTTTCCTGGACCTGCCGCGCGATCTTATAATGCTCCTTTCCGACTATCTTGGCTTCGAGTATCCTCGAGGAGCTTTCGAGCGGGTCGACCGCAGGATATATTCCCTGCTCGGCTATCTTTCTCGACAGAACGGTCGTCGCGTCGAGGTGGGTAAAGGTCGTTGCGGGGGCGGGGTCGGTGAGATCGTCGGCGGGAACGTAGTCTGCCTGGACCGAGGTTATCGAGCCGTTCACGGTAGAGGCTATGCGCTCCTGAAGCGCGCCCATCTCCTCGGCAAGCATAGGCTGATACCCGACAGCCGAGGGCATTCTCCCCAAAAGCGCCGAAACCTCCGAGCCCGCCTGGACGAATCTGTATATATTGTCGATAAAGAACAGAACGTCGCGGTGCTCCTCGTCGCGGAAGTGCTCTGCCATAGTGAGCCCCGAAAGCGCGACTCTCATTCTCACTCCCGGCGGCTCGTTCATCTGACCGTATACGAGCGCGGTGCGGTCTAAAACGCCGCTCTGCTTCATTTCGTTCCAAAGGTCGCTGCCCTCGCGCGAGCGCTCGCCTACTCCGGCAAAAACGGAATAGCCCCGCCGCTCCATCGCGATATTATGGATCATTTCCTGAATAAGGACGGTTTTTCCTACGCCCGCGCCGCCGAATAAGCCTATCTTTCCGCCCTTGGGGTAGGGCTCCAAAAGGTCGATAACCTTTATTCCCGTCTCGAGGAGTTCTACTCCCGTGCCGAGCTCCGAGAATGCGGGCGGCTTGCGGTATATCGGGCTGCGCTGAACGTTCTTCGGGAGCGGCTCGCCGCCGTCTATCGTCTCGCCGAGGACGTTGAACACCCTGCCGAGCACGTCTTTCCCGACGGGGACACTTATTTCGTGACCCTTAGCGGTCACCTCCGCGCCGAGGCTCAAGCCCTCGCTCGCGGCAAGCATTATGCATCTTACTGTCTTCGGACCGGTGTGCTGAGCAACCTCCATAACCGACTCTCTACCGTTGATATCAACGGTAAGAGCCTCGCGGAGCCTCGGCAGTCCGCCGTCAAACTCGGCGTCAACAACCGAGCCCGACACCGAAATTATTTTTCCGGTCAACATTGGGTTCATACCTCCTCGGGCTTTTTATGCTCGCGCTGGAATCTCGCCGCGGCGGATATCTCGGTTATCTCGCGGGTTATCTCGCTCTGGCGGAGCCTGTTGTATTCAAAATCGAGCTCGTCGAGCATATCCCTCGCGCTCTTGTCGGCAGATTCCATAGCCGACATTCTCGAGCGCTGCTCGCTTAAATAGCTGTCGCTCAGCGCGCTGTAGATATATCCGCAGACATAGCTCGGAACGGTCGCTTCGAGGACCGTTTTCGGCGACGGGTAAAACGAGAATCTCTCGGGCGCAGGCCCGACGCCGTCGTCGAATTCGCCGCGGTGGAAGGGAAGTATCCGCTCGCAGCGGACGTCCATCACCGCGTCGTTGTGAAAATGGGTGTAGATGACGAACAGCTTGTCGAACTCTCCCGCCCCGAATTTTTCAAGAAGGAAGGCCTCCATCTTTCTTGCTCTGTGAAGAGTCGGATTCTGGGCGGAATATTCAAAGCCGTCTTCTGTCTTTATTTTTTTAGCCGCAAAATACTTTCTGCCGAAGCTGCCCACAGCGTAGATCTTTGAATTCGGGTGCTCCTTAAGGGCGCGCTCCGCCTCTTTCAATACGTTCATATTATACGACCCCGCGAGCCCCTTGTCGGCGGTTATAACGAGCAATGCGTTGGTGCCGTCGGGGATATGGCTGCCGTCGGCGGGGTAGAGATAGCGGCTCTCGATGTTCCCGACGCAGCGGAATATCCTCTTTATCTGAGCCCTTAAAAGCTCGAAATAAGGTCTGGTCTCGTCGAAGGAATCCTTCGCGCGCCTGAGCTCGTTTGAGGCGATAAGATACATCGCGCCGGTGATCTTCTGGGTCTCGCCTATCGAGGCTATGCGGCTTCTGAGCTCAAATTCGCTAAGCATTTTGCGCCGCCTTTGCAAATTCCGTTATCGCCGCGCGGTCCTCCTCAGAGAGCTTCGCGCCGCTGTTTATCCGCTCTATAACGTCGGGGCGGGCTTCAGAAAAGCTGCGGCATATCTCTCTCAGCGAATCCTCAAAGTCTTCGTCGGGGAGCCAATCAAGCCCCCGCGAAGCCGCCGCGGTTATTATTACCGCCTGCTCCCATTCCTCATAGGGGCGGTACTGCTCCTGCTTTAAAATGTTCATAAGGATTTCGCCGAAGCGCAGGCTTTTTTGCATTTCGTCGTCGAGATAGTTGGCGAACTGCGTAAACACCTTCATTTCGCGGTACTGCGCAAGCTCCAGCCTGAGCGTTCCCGAAACGGATTTCAGGCAGGGGGTCATGGCGTCGCCGCCTACGCGCGAAACCGAAAGCCCGACGTTTACCGCAGGGCGCTGACCCGCCCTGAAAAGCGAGGTGTCGAGAAAGATCTGCCCGTCGGTTATCGAGATGATGTTGGTAGGAATATATGACGAAACGTTGCCCGCGAGGGTCTCGACTATCGGCAGCGCGGTCATGCTTCCTCCGCCGTAAGCCGCGCCGAGCCTTGCCGAGCGCTCCAAAAGCCTCGAATGAAGGTAGAATACGTCGCCGGGGTAGGCTTCGCGCCCCGGGCTCCTCCCGAGGACAAGGCTAAGAGAGCGGTATGCTACTGCGTGTTTCGAGAGGTCGTCGTAGATTATTAAAACGTCCTGACCCTTGTTCATAAAGTATTCCGCCATAGCGCAGCCCGCGTAGGGCGCGATGTATTGCAGAGGCGCAGGGTCGCTCGCGGGGGCGGAAACAACGGTGGTGTATTCCATAGCGCCGTTTTCCTCGAGGGTCTTTACTATCTGCCTGACGGAGCTCGCCTTCTGCCCTATCGCGACGTAAATGCAGATAACTCCGCTGTTTTTCTGATTCAGTATAGCGTCTATCGCGATAGCGGTCTTTCCGGTCTGGCGGTCGCCGATTATAAGCTCGCGCTGACCTCTTCCTATCGGGAACATCGCGTCGACGGCAAGTATGCCCGTTTTAAGCGGGCAGTTGACGGGCTGGCGCGCGGCTATTCCGGGCGCGGGGCTCTCAACAGGGCGGTAGCCCGAGGCGGTTATCTCGCCCTTGCCGTCTATCGGAACGCCGAGAGCGTCGGTAACTCTGCCGATAAAGCCCTCGCCGACGGGTACTCCCGCCGAGCTTCCGGTGCGCTTTACCTTTCCTCCCGCCCTTACCGAATCGCCGTCGTCAAAGAGCATGCAGCCGAGGCTTTTTGGGGTGATGTTCTGCACCATTCCCCTCACTCCGCCTTCAAAGAGCAGAATTTCGCCGTATTCGGCGTCGTATAGCCCTCTTACGGTCGCAACGCCGTCGCCGACGGTAACAACCGTCCCCGTCTGTTCCGAAAGAGCCTTAGGGGTCCAGTCGCCGACCGCGCTTTTGAGCAGCGGGATAACGTCTCCTCCCGCCGCAGCAGCCGAGGTTATAGCCTCCTGTAGCTGAGAGAGCCTGCCTTCAACGCTCCAGTCGTAAACGTCGGAGCCGACCTCGAGCCTAAAGCCGCCGCTTATCTCATCGTCGCAGATCCATTCGGGGGTGCAGTCCCTTTTATAGCGCTGCTTTATGAAGCCTGCAAAGCGCTCGAGCTGTTCGCGGCTCGGCTTTTCGGGGGAATATATCCTTGCGGAAAACTTTTTGTCACTCATCTTCTCCGCCCTTTTCGACCGACGAAAGGAAGGCTTCAAAAGCCTCGTCGGTTCCGCCCATAACGACTTTTCCGACCGATTCCTTAACGAGCTCGGCGATATCCTTTCCGCTGTCTTTAAGAGCCTTGCGCTTTATTGCGGCAGCCTGCTCCTCGGCGTCGGAAATTATCCTCGCGGCCTGCTCCTCGGCGTCGGAAATTCTCTTCTGATACTGTTTCTGGGCGTTCTGCGCCATTTCGGAGCTTTCCCGCCTCGCGTCTTCTCTCATCTTAGAAAGCTCGTCGCCGAGCTTTGCCTTGGCGTCGTCGGCTTCTTTAAGCTTCTGCTTTGCCTCGTCAGAGGCTTTTTTATATTCGCCTTCGCGGGCGTCGATGAACTTCTTCACAGGCTTGTAGAGCAAAAAGTAGAGCGCCGCGAAGAGTATCGCGAAGTTGAACATATGCAGCAGTATCTGCTGTAAATCAATATTCAGTGGAAGATTCATTCGGCACTCCTTTTTCGGTTATAGCACGAACACAACGAGAATGGCGACGATAAGCGCATAGATTATAGCAGTTTCGATGAATACGAGACCGAGCATCATAGCGCCGCGGATATTTCCCGCAGCCTCGGGCTGGCGGGCGATGCCGTCTATGGTCTTCATGATCGTCAGCGCCATAGCTATTGCGCCCGATGCGGCGACTATGCCGATTATAACGGCAGCCGAAATAGCCTTGTAGTCGCGGACGGTGTTTTCTCCGTCGACGGCGACGGTTCCGTCGGCAGGGGTTTCGGATTCGGCGAATACGTTTGCGCTCATAAGCGCCGCCATAAGCAGCACGGTCGTAAACACGAGAATGGTTCTTAATATTTTCATATTATCAGGTCCTTTCAGATAAACGGTGTTATAATTAAGCCGAAGCTTTTTTTCTCTTCTTTTTTTCGTGGGGCTCGGTGCTCTCGCCGTAGAAAACGCTTACGAGCATCGTTAAAACATAGGTCTGTATTATCGCGTGGAGCAGGGTGAACATTACTCCGATAAACACCGGCAGAACAAAGTTCAGCGCGAAGTAATGGTAAACGAGGTCGGTAACGAGCGCGCCGCTCAGAAGGGCTCCGAAAAGCCTGAAGCTCATAGATATCGGGAGCGAGAAGTCCTTCAGGGCGTTTATCGCGCCGTGAGCCTTGCCGCAGACTATTCCGCTTATAAGTATGAACATATACGACATAAAGCCCATAGCTATCGCGCCGTTTATATCGGCAAGGGGAGCCGCAAGCGTTACGGGGTTTCCCTCGGTAGAGACCGCCTGAAAGCCCAAAAGCTCCCAGAGAGTGCTTATAAAGACGTAAACGCCCGCCGCAAAGACGTATGCCCCGAGGAGATTGTTGCGGTGGGGGCTGTTTGTTTTCGCAAGGTTCGAGAAATACTTCACCGCCTGCTCCAACAGCAGTTGGAACTTCCCGGGGATCTCTTTGAATCTCGGAATGGCGAATATCCTCACGAAAACGCAGAACACGGTTATCACCGCCGTTACCGCGAAGGCGGATATCACCGCGGGATTGACGTCTAAGAGTCCGAACAGGCTGACCTTTGTGTGCTCATGGAGCACCGCCTCGCGCATGGCCTCTTTTATCGGCTCCTTTTCGCGCGTCGGCGCAAGTAGCGACCCTATCAGCAGGGCAAGGATTATCACCGAGAAGATAACGGCGCTCACAATTTTTTGCTTTTTACTCAAATTATCACCGCCCATTATACAAAAAACGGCTCCAAACATCGGCGCGATACGTCGTTGCATCGCGGCACGCCGTGCCAAAGCTCGCTTTTATGTTCTTTTGATTTATCTATTATATCACGCGCCCGCGAATTGTCAACACTTGTTTAGCGGGGTTGACCGTTTAGCTGCTTAATCGGGAAGACCCCCGTTCAAAGGGTCTTCCCGACAGAGGTAAAAATCATTCAAACGCAAGGGTTATATCGAGCCTGAGCTTCGGGAGCGGAAGGCGGTATTTATCCAAAAGCGCAGGACCGCAGGAATTCGAGCCTACTCCCGCCATCGCCGAGTCTACGCAGATAACGTTGGACTCGCACTTTTCGAGCTCGAAGCTGTGCCGCTTCGAGGAGAGCTCCTCCTCGGTGTATTCCATAGCGCTGAAGCTGAAATCGCCGTCGGCTTCAAACCTCACGGAGGCCTTATCGCCGATGAGCCTTAAATATTTGCAGCCGCAATGCGAGGAATTCTCCTGAGGGCGGATATAGTCCTCGAACATATCCTCTATTTTTGCATTGAATTTGCCGATATATGAGGCGCGGTGCTTATCGGCGTAGCTTTCGTAAGGACCGTAGCCGTAATATTCGACCTCGCCGAAGCTCTTCGGAACGAACAGCCTTATTCCGAAGCGGGGCAGCATCGTTACCTTTTCGCCGGCTTCGAGGTCGGCGCTTATGTTGAGACTGCCGTCGGGGGATACCTTGAAGCGGGCGGTCATCTCGCCGAAGGGCTGCAAAATGTTCCAGCCGAACGAGAGCTTCGCGCTTATGACCGCGCAGCCGTTTTCGGAGGATACAGAGGTCTCCCTGACCTTTACGTCGTAGTCGCAGAGGTGGAGGCGGTGCCAGTCGCCGCGCTGAGAGTCGTTGTCGGTCGGCGCGCGGAAGAAGTTAAAGCGGATAGGTCTGTCGATAAGCTCTACGCCGTTTTTACTTGCGCTCTTTATCTCGCCGTGCCTGCGGTCGAAGACGTAATTTACGCCGTTCGCGCTTATTCTGTATTCAAGCGGAGCTTCCGAAACCTTCACCTCGCCCGCCGCAGGAACGGGAAGGCTCTTCGGGTTCTTTTCGGCGATTTCGAGCTGGTCGAAGCATACTTCAAAGCCCTTTTCCGCCCAGGGCATATCCTTTTTCAGCGTGAATATAAAGCGGATATAGCGGCTCCGAATTTCGGTGATCGTTCCGGCCTTCTCCTCGACTTTTGCCTCGGGGATAACGGCGCTCATTTCTCCGCCCGCGGGTACAGACAGCTCAACGCTCCCTTCGGCGATAACTTCGCCGCGCTCGGTTATCTCGTAGCGGCAGTCCAAAAGCTCGCCGCAGTCGACGAAGCCGAGCATATTCTTGAAGGAAAATTCGCCGTCGCCGGTTTTTGCAACTCTTACCGGACGGTAGACCTGCTTTAATTCCTTAAGACCGGTGTGAGGAGTGCGGTCGGGGTAAACGAGCCCGTCGCAGCAGAAGTTGCCGTCGTTATGGCGCTCGCCCCAGTCTCCGCCGTAGCCGTATTTTATCTTTCCGTCGGCGGTCTTTCCGAGGGGAAGGCTGTGGTCGCACCACTCCCAAACGAATCCGCCGAGGACGTTGTCCTTTTTATAGATTATCTCCCAATAGTCCTCGAGGTCGCCGGGACCGTTGCCCATAGCGTGACAGTATTCGCACATAACGAAGGGTCTACCGTGGGCGTCGCCCTCGCTTTCGGGGTAATTTTCAACGTAGCCCGTCCAGGGGTACATTCTCGAAACTATGTCGAGCTCATGGGTATCCTTCTGGTCGAGGCGGTGCATGCTCTCGTAGTGGACTATCCTCGAGGGGTCTTCGGCTTTGAGCCAATTCACCTCGTCGCGCATGATGTCGGAGTAGCCGGCTTCGTTTCCGAGGGACCACATCATAACGCAGGGGCGGTTGAAATCGCGGGTATAGAGCAGGGTGTGGCGGTCGCGGATAGCCTCGCGGTAGTCCTCGTTCATCACCATCAGCGATATGCCGCCGTAGCCGCCCTCGCGGTTCCAGCGGAAGTTCTGGTAAACGTCGGTGCAGCCGTGGGACTCGAGGTCTGCCTCGTCGATGACGTAAAAGCCGAGCTCGTCGCAGAGCTTATAAAAAATCGGCGCGTTGGGGTAGTGAGAGGTGCGTATCGCGTTGATGTTGTGCTGCTTCATAAGATAAAGGTCGCGCTTCAACTGCTCTACCGAGCTCACATATCCGCTCTCGGGGTAGCTGTCGTGGCGGTTTACGCCCCTCATTTTTATATGCCTGCCGTTGACCTTTACTATGCCGTCCTCGATTTTTATCTCCCTGAAGCCGACCTTTTCGCCGATAACTTCGCCGTCGGTCTCGATGACAAGGCGGTAGAGCGACGGGCTCTCGGCAGACCAAAGCGCAGGGTCGTTCACCTTGCAGCTAAAGGGCTTGCCCTCCGCGGCTTCGCCCTCGGCAACATGCTTCCCCTCGGGGCTGTAAAGCGAAAGCTTCGCCGAAGCTCCCTTTACGCTGACCGAAAGCGATGCCGAGCCGTTTGCAAGGTCGAGCGAGGTGTTTACGCGGTAGTCTTCAAGGCGCTTTTCGGGGCGGGAGAGCATATAAACGTCGCGGAAGATACCCGAAAGGCGTATCTTGTCCTGATCTTCGAGGTATGTTCCGTCGCACCACTTTAGAACTGCGACGCAGAGCCTATTTTCGCCCTCTTTGAGGAAATCGGTGACGTCGAATTCCGAGGTCGAATGCGAGACCTGAGAATATCCCGCGAGCCTGCCGTTGACGTAAAGATAGAGGCAGCTGTCGACGCCCTCGAAGCAGAGTATCCTGCGCATTCCGTCGGGGAGATAGCTGTAATTCCTGTAATATACGCCGACGGGGATATCGTCGGGGACAAAGGGCGGGTCATAGGGGATAGGGTAGCAGACGTTGGTATACTGCGGCTTGTCGAAGCCGTGAAGCTGCCAGTTAGAGGGAACGGGGATCGTCGTTTCTGGGGCGAGGTCGCAGAAATTGTCGCCGAGGTCGATAACGCTGCCGCGGTAGGTAAAGCCCCAATCCCCGTTGAGGAGCTCTAAACGCCCGCTCCCGTTTCTGTCGGCAAAGGGGTCCTGCGCGGGCTCAAAGGGAATGAAATAGGGGTGAGGCGGCAGGGTTCCGACGTGGAGCGAATGAGGGTCTTCGTGAAAGACCATTTCCGAGCGCTGAGAGCCGCTCGCCGATATCGCTTTTAAGTCCATGGGGGTCTGTTCCTTTCTTTATAGTGTCGTTGATTTTTAAGATGCCGAAGGGCATCGGAATACGCGAACATAATAGCATATTGCCGCGCGGTTTTCAAGGCTTTCGGGAAAATTTTCCGCATAAAAAAGGACCGCCGAGGCAGTCCTTGATTGTTTATTCTTTTCCGACGATTTTTACTGCGGGTCTTGCGGGGAGCGGCTCGTCGGAGCCGAGATAAAAGCTCGGGTGGGGCGGCTGATTATAGCAGTTGTTCTGCCCCGCGACCTGCGCGCGGTACTGTATATCGTGCATAAGAGTTGTCAGGCGGATATTTGTGGAATAAGCGGTCTCGAATATCCTGAGCGAGCGGTTGTCGTTGGAGCGGACTATCAGCTCCTCGCGCCAGTCGCCGAAAATATCCGCCGAAAGGCAGGGCGTAGCCTTTGTAGAGTTGCAGCTGAGGCACCTCGACGTCGTCTTGAGCGTTTCGAGCTCGCCGTCGGCGTTCGGCTTTGAAACCGTCATCGGCGATTCGTTCCCGCCGTCGAGAATTTCGCGCTCGGGGTCGCCGTCCCAGTATATCAGGAAGTTCACGGCGGGGCGCTTGAGCCCGACCGCTTTTCCCTTGCCGTTATAAACGTCGCCGCTCGCCGAGCTCCAGAATTCCGCTCCTGCGTTTTTTGCCCAGACGTTTCCCGCGCAGGCTCTGCCGGTGTCTTTTTCGCCTTCAATTCTGAAAATAACGCTCCCGTCGCGGGTATCTACGAGCGAAGCGCCGTAGGGCTCCTCCTCGTGGCATATCCAGAGCTCGAGCCCGTCCCTGTTCGGCAGAAAGTCGCCGAGGTGCATAGCGTCGCCGTGACCGGTGTTGAGGTTCCAAAGAACGGTCCCGTCGTCGTCGAGGCAGAGCGAGCCGAAGCAGAGCTCCTGCCTTCCGTCGCCGTCGACGTCGGCGGGCATACAGTTGTGGTTGCCGTCGCCGTAGCCGTCGCTTTCGGGGTCAAATCCCGAATCGAACCGCCAGTATTCAACGAGCTTCTTGTCCTTTACGGTATAGGCACAGGCAGTAAGGCGGGTATAATATCCTCTTACGGTCACCGCGTAGGGCTTTACTCCGTCAAGATATGCCACAGCCCCGAGATACCGCTCGCAGCGGTTGCCGTAGTTATCTCCCCAAAGGGAGGGGCTGCCGCGCTCGGGCCGGTAATCAACGGTGTCGAGCGCCTCGCCGGTCAGGCCGTCGAAGAGTGTATAGTATTCCGGACCGGTGATTATATGCCCGTCGGAATTGCGGTAATCGGCTTCGGGGTCTCCTATAACGTTTCCGAGACCGTCTACGGTTCCGTCGCCGGTCTTGCAGGTCATCTCGGCTCTGCCGTCGAGGTCAAAATCCGCGACAAGAAATTGCAGGTAATGCGCTCCCGAGCGGATATTCCTGCCGAAATCTATTCGCCAGAGCCTTTCGCCGCCGAGTCGGAGGCAGTCGATATAGGTGTTGTCGGTTATTCCCGACTGCGAATTGTCCCGCGCGTTGTCGGGCTGCCATTTGAGGAATATCTCGTAGATCCCGTCGCCGTCGACATCGCCGACCGAGCAGTCGTTGGGCGAATAGTTTTCGCCCGGAGGGTCGAGCGGTATCTCGAAGCTCTTCCCCGAGATCATAATTTCGCAGCCGTCGCTCGAAACAACGTTCCCGCTTTCGAGCATATCGACCCGATAGACCGAGCCTTCGCTCCCCTCGGGGTCAAGAAAACAGGTCGCGCCGTCGGAGCCCGAAGTATAAATCAACTCGCCGTCGCGGTAGAGAAGAAATTCGGCATTGTCGGGGTCGTCGGCAAGAAATCTCCAGGATACCGTCGCCCCGACGTCTGAGACGAACGCGCATAAGCCTCGGCTGAGCTTTTCGGCATAAGCCTCGCCGGTGCCGTATTTTTCGGCTTTTGCGCCCGACGAGCATCCGCCGAGCGCAAGAGCAGCTATCAAAATCAGGCAAAAAAGCCTTTTCATTCCGCTTTTCACAGCCCTAACCGTCAGCGGTAGAGCGGACCGTAGCTGCGGCAGGCGGCATAGTCGGCAGCCTGGGCGTCGGCAGTCCCGAAGGCTGACCACGCGTGCGGGCGGAAGACCTTTTCGGACGCGACGTTATGCATCGTCACGGGAATCCTCAGCATAGAAGCGAGGGTTATCAGCTCCGCGCCGACATGTCCGTAAACCGTAACGCCGTGGTTCGCGCCCCAGTTCGCCATAACGCTGTAGACGTCCTTAAAAGCGCCCTCTCCGGTTAAACGCGGGCAGAACCAGGTAGTCGGCCAGGTGCGGTCGGTCCTGAGGTCGATAGTCGTATGGATTTTATCGGGAAGGTCAGCAGTCCAGCCCTCGGCGAGCTGTATAACGGGACCTATCCCCTGAACTATATTCAGCCTGAGCATAGTCACCGGCATCTCCGCGCGGCAGCGGAAGTGGCTCGAGAAGCCGCCGCCCCTGAAATATTCGTAGTTTGCGCGGCACCAATCGGTCGCTTCAAGGCAGGCCTTTATGTCGGCTTCGGTCATCTCGGTAAAAGGCTTCATACAGCCCTTGCCCTCGGCGTTTTTGCTCGCTCCCGAGCCGTCGAGAGCGGTAGCGCCGGAGTTTATAAGGTGGATAAACCCGTTTTCTGCGACGCCTGTCGGCTTAACTCCGGTGACCCTCTCGCAGGCCTCGGGGCTCCAATATGTCCTTACGTCGTGGAAGCAGGGCGCGCTGCCCGAAACGAGTGTTCCCAAGAGCATCGAAATGCCGTTGCAGGTGTCGTTTTCGGTCGCGAACGGAGTAGGCGTCTTCGCGCCGTTCCAGTCGAAGGTCGAGGCGAGGATAGCCTCGGAAAAATCGGCGTTGGGGAGCCAGTCGGTCCACTGCCTTTGCCCCTGGAATCCTCCCGCAACGGCGTTGCGCCCGAGAGCCTCCTCGTGCCAGCCCATTTCACCGAGCTTCGGGTTGCCGAAGAGTATATCCCTCATTATTATCGTCATTTTTACCACGAATTCCCAGTCGCCGTCGGGGGGAACTATCTTCGAGCGGGTTATTACCTCGGGCAGGTTTTTGCCGGCGTTGCAGTCGAACCCCTCGCGGCAGTTTTCCTTTACCCATTTCAGCGCCTTTTCGTATTCGTCATGGTCATATATGCCTATAACTATGCGCCGCAGTATTTCTACCTCGTCGACCCATTCGGCGCGGATCCCGAAATATTTCTGCATAACGTCGGCGTCGCAGTAGCTTCCGGCTATTCCCATAGCCACCGCCCCGATATTCACATAGGCCTTGTTGCGCATCCAGCCCACGGCGACGGCGCCCTTCGCGAACAGAAGTATCTTTTCGGCGACGTCGGCGGGAACGGAGGCGTCGCCCGCGTCCTGAACGTCGTGGCCGTAGATGGCGAAGGCGGGAAGCCCGCGCTGGGCGTGTGCCGCCATTACCGCGGCAAGATACACCGCCCCGGGGCGCTCGGTACCGTTAAAGCCCCAGACCGCCTTTACCGTGTTCGGGTCCGTATCGAAGGTCTCGGTCCCGTAGCACCAGCAGGGCGTGACCGAGAGCGTCGCGACTACGTTTTCGGTGGAAAACTGCTCGGCAACCTTTGCCGCTTCGGCTCCTCCGCCTATCGTTGTGCAGCCGATAACGCACTGCACGGGCGTTCCGTCGGGATATCTGAGCTTTCCCGAGATAAGCTCTGCGGCGGCTTTCGCCATCGTCATCGTCTGATTTTCAAGGCTTTCTCTTACTCCGCCCCAGCGGCCGTCTATAACGGGGCGTATCCCTATTTTCGGATAAATCATAATTTTTCCTCCTTTATTTATTCCGAAGCCCGAATCACGGGCGGTTATGCGTGTTCAGCAGCTCAAGGTAGCGCTCATAGCTTTTCGCGATATCGCTTTCGGGGCTGGGCTCATAGCGGACTACCGGCTGAGTTTCTGCGACGAGCCGCCTTCCCTCGGCGATATTCCCGACGCACCCCAGCGCGCAGAGCTGGATTATAATGTTTCCGAGAGCTGTCGCTTCGGCAGGTCCGGCGATAACGGGGATACCGCAGGCGTCGGCGGTCATTCGGCATAAAAGCGGGGCGTTCGAGCCCCCGCCGAGAATATGCAGCGCCGAAAAGCTCTTTCCGGTCGCCTCTCTGAGCTGATCGAGCGCAAAGCGGTATTTCAGCGCAAGGCTCTCGTAGACGCAGCGGCTTATCTCGCCGACCGTTTCGGGGACGTACTGCCCCGTTTTTCGGCAGAAATCGCGTATCCTCGCGGGCATATCCCCCGGCGGGACGAATTCCGCGGCGTCGGGGTCGATAAAGCAGCGCAGCGCGGGCGCGCTCTCCGCCTCTTTTGCTATGCCGTCGAAGCCTATATCGAGCCCCTGTTCGTTCCAGCAGCGGCGGCACTCCTGAATGAGCCAAAGCCCGATTATGTTCTTGAGATAGTTTATTTTCCCGTCGGCGCCGACCTCGTTTGAAAGCCCGAGTTCCATACTCTCTGCCGTCAGGACGGGCTCGTCGAGCTCGGTCCCTATGAGGCTCCAGGTTCCGCAGGAGAGAAAAGCCGCGCTTTCGCTCTGCGACGGCATCGCCGTGACCGCGCACTGGGTGTCATGCCCCGCTGCTGCCGTTATTTTCGCCGTTGAACCGTCCTTAAGCTTCAGCGTTCCTACCCGAGTCCCGCTCGGAACAGTCGGCAGAAGCAGCCCTGAGGGCAGCCCGAGCTTTTCAAGAAGAGCTCGGTTCCATTCCTTTGAAACGGGGTCGAGCATCTGGCTCGTAGAGGCTATAGTCTGCTCGCAGACGGCGTTTCCGCAGAGGGCGTAGGCGAAGAGGTCGGGCATAAACAGCAGGCGCTCGGCGTTTTTCGGTATTCCTCCGCCGTTTTTGAGGGCAATAAGCTGAAACAGCGTGTTTATCGGCATTATCTGGCTGCCGGTCGCGGCGTAAAGCTCCTCGGGAGGTATAATTTCAAACACCTTTTCGCAAGCGCCCTCGGTGCGCCCGTCGCGGTAGTGTACGGGGTCTTCGATAAGCCTGCCGCTGCCGTCGAGCAGCCCGAAGTCTACTCCCCAGGTATCGAACCCGAGGCTGTCGAAGCTTCCGGCTTTGTCTATCCCGCGGCGTATCTCCGAGAGAAGCCGCCCGAAATCCCAACGAAGGTGTCCGCCCGAAAAAACGGGCTCGTTTTTAAAGCGGCATATCTCCTCGACCCTCAGCGAGCCGTTTTCGTATATTCCCATTATTCCGCGCCCGCTCGACGCGCCGAGGTCGAAAGCGAGCACCCGCGCCCCGCCGCTCATTTGTCGGTCGGCTCTCCGCCGCCGCGGGGATATTTTTTATATCCCGGGTGTCTGCCGGTGATCTTGTAATTCGGGCGGAGCGCTATCAGCTTGTCGATATTTTCGCGGCTGATATCGTAGCTTCCGCCGAGAAGGATAGCGTTGAGGGTTATCTTTGCCCAGAGCTCGAGGCTCTCCATTCGGTAATATGCGGTTAAAAGGTCGCTGCCCATAGTTAATGCGCCGTGGTTTTCGAGGAGCATGACGTCGTGCTCGTTGAGATACGGCTCTATGGCGTCGGGGACCTCGGAGGTCGACGGAGTACCGTAAGGCGTAAGCGGGACCGAGCCTATCGCCGCGACGTCTTCTATCATATTGTACATATCCATCGGGCGGTGGGCGACGGCGAACCCGGTTGCCGTCGGCGGGTGAGCGTGAAGGACCGCGCCCACGTCGCTCCGCTTTTCATAGCAGCGCAGGTGCATTTTTATCTCGCTCGAGGGGCGGTATTCCCCCTCGCTCTCGAGAATTTCGCAGGAGGAATTTATCCTTATCAGCTTTTCGGGCGTGATAAAGCTCTTGCTTATCCCCGTCGGAGTGACGATAAAGCTGCCGTCGTCGAGCTTTACCGAAACGTTGCCGTCGTTTGCGGCTACCCAGCCGAGCTGCCACATTTTGTGACATACGTCGCAGATCTGTTCCTTTACGGCTTTTTGGTCCATAACAGCATCTCCTTTGAACGGTCTTATTCCATAAAATTTCCTTATTTATAGTAGCACATTTGCACTGTAAAGTCAATAAAATGTTAAAATTTATATAAGAAATACATAATTTGAAGGATGAAAATACCCCTCCGCTAAGGGAGGGGTATTATATATTCTCAAAGATTATTTCAATGGTAAAAAGTGCGTGCGCCTCTGTTCGGCGCGTATGCGCATCGCCGCGCCGTTTCCCTCTGTGACCCATTCGGCAAAAGCCCATGGGAAGGCGCGGCTGCCGTAAGCGTTTTAAGGGGATTCCAAAGGGGGAAATCGCAATCCCCCTTTGGCGTGCTCTTTTCGCTTCACTTTTCTGCACGAGCAGAAAAGTGATGGAGCCCTCCCCCATTTGGGGAGGGAGGAGAGGGAGGGGGCAATTCGGCAGTAAGTCTTTCATTTGCCTCGCCTTGCTCGGCAACGGGGAACCCCTTAATAGGGTTCCCCGCGCATAAACAGTCCACCGGACTGTTTATGCTTCCCTTCCTGATTTTGTTTGTATAAGGATTTCGCGCTCTGCGGAGCGCGACGGGGGCTCTGCCCCTCGACCCTGCAAGCCTTTTGGAAAAGGCTTGACCGAAAACTTTTATTTTCTCCGCTCGTGCGAATTACGCCTTCACCGCTTCTTTATACCTCAGCTTTATCCTGTCGGCTATAAGCGCGATGAATTCCGAGTTCGTCGGCTTGCCCTTGCCGGTGTTTACGGTGAATCCGAAGTATGAGTTCAGCGTTTCAATGTCGCCGCGGTCCCAGGCTATCTCTATCGCGTGGCGTATCGCCCGCTCGACCCTCGAAGGCGTCGTCTGAAACTCCTCCGCGACCGTGGGATATAACAGCTTTGTAACGCATTCGAGCATCTCGCTGTCGTCGATGCAGTGGAGTATCGCGCTCCTCAGGTAATGATACCCCTTGATATGCGCCGGAACGCCTAACTGATGTATCATCTCGGTCACGACTACGTCGAGGCTCAGCTCGCGCGCCGCGGGCAGCGCCGCCGAAGAATCCTCCAAGAAGTCGTAGCCCAAAAGCCCGTTGATCCTGTCGCCGAGTATCTTCGGGTCAAACGGTCTTATCAGATAATACGCCGCGCCCGCCTGCATTACCTGCCTTTGAGCAAAGGCGTTGTCGCAGGGCGACGTTACGATAAACACCGGCTTTTTTATTCCCGCCCTGCCAAGCTTCTTCATCAGCTCGATGGCGTCGAGGTTCGGCATCGAAAGGTCGACTATCGCAACATCTGGCGACTCGTCCTTAACCGCGTCGAAAAGCACTCCGCCGTCCTTCGGGCGCGTAAGGCAGAAAAATCCCATTCCCCTCAAAACGTCTGCGGCGGCTATGCCGAATTCCCTTGAATCGTCTCCGATCAAAACTTTGATTTTCTTTGTCATAATTATCCTCCGTTCTTTTTGAGAAAATTTACAATATTTTCCTCATCTGCCTATATATTACCAGAAATTAGGAAAATAATCAAGCGAAAAGCGAAATTTCGGAGGAATATACAAAACCGTGCTGAATTTTTCGGCTTTGATTTGCAGGTAAATGTCGAAATGTAGCGGCGAATGATATTTTATGACACAAGATGTAGTATGAGGGCGGGGATTTTTCGCACGAAAATCCCCGACGTTTGAGCGTCGGGGGAGCGGAATCAGTTTTTAAGGCTGTGGAGCGGCGCGGGTATCTGACCGCCGCGGTTGATGAACTTCGAGGGCGACATTTTATTCACCTTCATTATCGGCGCGTATCCGAACAGCCCGCCCCAGTCGAGCTCCTCGCCGACCGTTCGCCCTATCGCGGGGATCACCCTCACGGCGGTGGTCTTGGAGTTTATCATTCCTATCGCCGCTTCGTCGGCGATAATGCCGGCTATCGCGTCGGCGGTGGTGTCGCCGGGAATGGCTATCATATCGAGCCCGACTGAACATACCGCAGTCATAGCTTCGAGCTTTTCTATCGTAAGCGAGCCGCTCTTGGCGTCGGCTATCATTCCCGCGTCCTCTGAGACGGGGATAAACGCGCCCGAAAGCCCTCCTACCGAGGAGCACGCCATAACTCCGCCCTTTTTAACGGCGTCGTTTAAAAGCGCGAGGCAGGCGGTAGTGCCGGGGGCGCCGCACTGCTCGAGCCCTATTTCCTCAAGGATATGCGCTACGCTGTCGCCTACCGCGGGGGTCGGCGCGAGGGAAAGATCGACTATGCCGAAGGGAACGCCGAGGCGCTCCGAAGCGGTAACGCCGACGAGCTGACCCACGCGGGTTATCTTATATGCGGTCTTTTTGATTATGTTGCATACCTCGTTGATATCGGCGTCGGGGTGCTTAGCCAAAGCCGCGCGGACAACGCCCGGACCCGATACGCCTACGTTTATTATGCAGTCGGGCTCGCCTACTCCGTGATACGCTCCCGCCATAAAGGGGTTGTCGTCGACCGAGTTGCAGAACACGACGAGCTTTGCCGCGCCGAAGCAGTTTGAATCGACGGTCGCCTCGGCAGTCTCGCGGACTATCCTGCCCATAAGCTTGCAGGCGTCGAGGTTTATGCCGGTCTTGGTCGAGCCGATGTTTACCGACGAGCATACTCTTGATGTCTTGGAAAGCGCCTCGGGAATGGACTCTATAAGCTCGCGGTCGCCGGCGGCGAAGCCCTTCTGAACGAGCGCGGAATATCCCCCAATCAGGTTCACTCCGACGGCTTCGGCGGCTTTATCCATAGTGAGCGCGAATTTCACGGGGTTCTGATGGCAGGCTGCCGCCACCATAGCTATCGGGGTGACGGATATGCGCTTGTTTATAATAGGTATCCCGTATTCCTTTTCTATCTCCTCGCCGACCTTAACGAGGTCCTTTGCGCGGGAGGTTATCTTTTTATATACCTTTTCGCAGGCGCGGTCGATATCGCTGTCTACGCAGTCAAGAAGCGAAATGCCCATCGTTATCGTTCTTATGTCGAGGCATTCGTCCTGGATCATTCTTATCGTTTCGAGAATGTCGCTGAGGTTTATCATAATTATACCTCTCTTTAAATGCGGTGCATTGTATTGAAAATGTCTTCGTGCATAACGAAAATAGACAGCCCGAGCGAGTTGCCGAGCTCGGTCATCCTGTCGGCAAGGCTGCTCAGGGGAATGTTGAGCCCCGTTATGTCGACAAGCATTACCATCGCGAATACGTCCTGCAATACCGACTGAGTTACCTCGGTGACGTTGGCGTTGCATTCGGCGCAGATCGTCGAGACCTTTGCGAGTATGCCTACGGCGTCCTTGCCGATAACAGAAATTACCGCTTTCATATCTATGACCTCCGGATAAATTTAATGTTTCTGAGGCTGCGCAAAGCCGCGCGCCCGCAATTTCAGGGAACATTATTACATAAAACAGTCGATTTGTCAATATGCCGAAAGGACCAAAAGCGCATAAAAGCGCATAGGGCTCAGCCTGCTGTACTTGTTTTCAAGGAGCCAGGATACCCCTCCCCTCGAGGGGAGGGGTCGTGTCGTTCGCCGAACGGTGAACGACCAGGGGGTAGGGTGAAGTCCCCCTCTTCCTCTCTGAGGGAGAGGGGGATTAGGGGGTATGGAAGCAAAAAACGCACGGCGTCCGCCGAAACTGACCCGCCGACAGGCGGCGCGCACTTTTGCCGCTCGGCAGCCGGCGCTGCACCCCTACCTCAGCCCCAGCTCCTTTATAACCTCCGCGAGGCTCTGCCCGACGAGACTTCCGCTGTATACCGCTTCGCCGAGCGAGTTTGCGTCAGAGCCCATTTCTATCAGAAAAGAGCCGTGGGTCATCTCCTGGTTGTAGTTGCGCTCGTCGAAAAGCAGCGGACGCGTCAGCCCCGTCCAGTCGCTCTCGATCTGCGACTGAAGCCGCGAGGCTATCCTAAGGTTATAGCGATACTGCGGGACGTTTGTGCAGCCGCAGATTATCATCACCTGCGCCGCGCTTTTCCCGTTTATCTCGACGGCGGGCGCGTAGCGGACGGAATCCTCCTCTATCGCGTCGCGGTGAACGTCTATCACTATTTTTATACTCGGATATTCCTCGAGATATTCGGCGACGGTCTTTGCGCTGCGGTCATAAGCGCCGGTATACTGCGGGTAGTCGTGGACGGTCTCGTCGTGGATAACGCCTATCCCCGCCTTTTCGAGCTCCGAAGCGATAGCGCCGCCGACTGCCGCAACGCTCTTTTCGAGGTCGGTAGTCCGCGAGGAAAACGACGGGTCGTAAAAATCCCGCTCATAGGGCTCGTAGCTCTCGGTGGTGTGGGTGTGCATTATCAATACGAGCGGGCCCGCGGAGATGTCGACATCAAAATCCGGCTCGCGGGCGCACTGTTCGAGCAGATAATCGGGGTCGATATCGGTGCAGTTGCGCAGAAGCCCTCCCCCGGGCAGCTCGAGATATGTAGTCGAGGGACGGTAGGAATATGTCTTGCGGATTATTTTTCCGCCGCGCTGCTCCTGCTCGTCGGGGTAGGGCAGCCCTTCTCCCTGCGGCTCCTCCGATTCCGAGCCGTCGGAATTTTCCTCCTCGGTTTCGTCGGGGGCAGCCTCGATGTCGCGCCCTCCGAAGCCCGAAAGCCTTATAAGCTCGCCCGCGAGCCTCGGGCTTACAAAAGGCTGCTCCTCCTCGGGCTCTTCGGCGGGCTCCGGGGCTTCGGTCGGCGCCATTCCGAGGGAATTGAGCTTTGCCGAGATGACCGCGAGCCCCTCGGCGCAGCGCGAATCGGGCGACGAAAAAACCGCTCCGCCCAAAAGCGTCAGCGCCGCAAACATCGCGAGCGCCGTTATCCCTCCGGCGGCAAGGTCTGCCGCTCTGCGTCCCGTATTCTTCATAGCTATCACTCTTTCTTAATAAATTTTTTATCGGATTGTAACCGAATGTAATCGAAGTGTTATTGAAATTCCCGAAAATATGTGGTAATATAGTATCGGCGGAATAAATTGCTTCTATTTTTGCCGCCGGCTTAATAAACTGATAAGGACGTGAAAGATATGCGGCTGAAATATAAACGCGCCGCCGCCGCGGTTCTTGCGGCGGTCACCCTGAGCGGGTGTGCGGGAAGGCAGACCGAAGAAAAGCTTCAGTCGGGGGACGCCCCCGCAGGCACCGTTCCGGCGGTCACCTCTGCGTTCGTCGAGGAGACCGCCCCCGAAACGACCCCCGCCGCTCCCGAGACCACCGCTCCGATAACCACGGGCGGACCCGAGAGCGTTATAACAGCCACCGAGACCGGAGAAGGATATACAGTGTATGACCGCAGCGAAACGAGATATTCTACCGATACGGTAAACATAAGAGAGCTCCCGAGCACCGAGAGCAAGGTGGTCGGGCAGTTCAACCCCGGCGACGAGGCAAACGTTACCGGCTACACCTCGACCGGCTGGCTCAGGATAAGCTATAACGGGGCTACCGCTTATGTTTTCGGCGAGTATTTCTCTGAAATAAAGCCCGAGCTCCCCGAGCAGGACGTTGTTATACCCGAAGGGTATTATTTCTCGAGCCCCTCCGACTACTTCTTTATAGTAAATAAAGAGAATTTCCTGCCCGAGGACTACGCAATCGAGACTGATTTCGTTCAGGGAAGCTATGAGCTCGAGATAGTCGCGGCGAAGCACTGCAAGGATATGATAGCCGCCGCCGAAAAGGACGGCATCGACCTAAAGGTCCTCTCGGCATACAGGACAGTGGACTACCAGAAAAAGCTCTTCGAGCGCAACGTCAACTCCCGTATGGAGGACGACGGAATGACCTACGACGAAGCCTATTACGACGTTTCTATAAACATCGCCCCTCCCGGGGGCAGCGAGCATAACGCCGGTCTCGCGGTCGATATCATCGACAGAAATCATTGGGACACCTACACCGCCTTTGAAGACACGAAGGAGTTTGAATGGCTCTATGCCCACTGCGCCGAATACGGCTTTATCCTCCGCTATTTAAAGGGCAAGGAAGACATAACCGGCTATATCTACGAGCCGTGGCACTACCGCTATGTCGGAACGGAATACGCCTCGGCGGTTATGGCTTCGGGGCTCTGCCTCGAGGAATACATCGGTCAGAATATGACCTGAATTACGGACGGAAGGTGAAATATGAACATAGCGTATTTTCTGACTCTGAAAAAAGACACCGCCTTTTTATATGACGACTACACCCTTCGGCAGGCTCTCGAAAAGATGCGCGCCCACGGCTATACGCGGATCCCCGTTATATCCCGCGAGGGCAGATATATAGGCGTAGTCGCCGAGGGGGATTTTCTCTGGTTTATGCTCGACCGCGGCGGGGTATCTATGCACGACGCCGAGGAGCTGAAGCTTAAGGAGATACTCGAGCGCAAGCGCCCGCGCCCATTCAAGTCCGCCGGTATCACCGCCACCCGCGAGGAGCTGATAAAGCTCGCGATGGACCAGAACTTCGTCCCCGTGACCGACGACGACGGCGGATATATCGGTATCGTCACCCGAAGGAATATAATAAAATACTTCGTTGGCGAGCGATCCGCAAAGCCCCGGGAATAATATTAGCAGAGCCGAGCCGAGATTGTTGTCGGAACGCGCCGTGAAATAGGCTTATACGGGCGGTTTCCGTCTGCTAAAGTTGTAAAAACCAACAAAATCAGCGGGCAAAACTGTACATTTATTACAATGTTTAAAATCAATTTTCAATTATTTATTGACAAGTTATTTTCTCGGGTTTATAATAAACTTGCGATTAGCAAAATCGACTACTATTTTTATCGGGGGATAAATTACTATGAAAAAGATTCTCTCATTGGCACTGGTATTGGTTATGGCTATGGGTCTTCTCACCGCCTGCGGCGTAGAGCTCAAGGCTCCTGACGGCGTATATTCCACCGAGTCCGGCACCTACAAGGCTGTCTTCTCGAATTACGACGCCAAAGAAAACGTCGGCGACCTTTCCATCACATTCACCATTATCGATACCTCCACTACCGTAAGCGGCAAGTTCTCGGTTGCGGTTATGAGCGAGGAAGACAACACCTTCTATATTGACTTCACTCCCGACGGAGCTACCGAGCCCATCGAAAGCTTCGGCGGCTACATGGCTAACGATAACGCTTTCGTTCAGCTCGAGGGTCTTGAAGAGCTCGGCGGACAGTCCGGCATCTCTTACACCTTCGGCGATCCTACCGCAGAAGAGTAATTTGAAATTGAATCCGAAACAAGACCTGCCTTTCGGCGGGTCTTGCTTTTTGCATAAAAAACGGCGCCGAGTAATTTCGGCGCCAGTATTGTTTTATTTTACTTGAGCTTTGCGCTGTCCTTTGCGCGCTGAACGTTTGAAAGCGTTTTCTTGCGAAGGCGGATATTCTTCGGCGTCACCTCTACGAGCTCGTCGTCGGCTATAAATTCAAGGCTGTCCTCAAGGCTGAATATCCTCGGCGGAATGAGCCTCAAAGCGTCGTCCGAGCCGCTCGCGCGGGTGTTGGTGAGGTGCTTGCGCTTGCATACGTTTACAACGAGGTCGCCCGGCTTCGGCGAAACGCCGACTATCATTCCCTCGTAAACCGGCACTCCCGCGCCGATGAACAGCGCGCCGCGCTCCTGGGCGTTGTAAAGCCCGTAGGTGACCGCTTCGCCGGCTTCAAAAGCAACGAGCGAGCCCGATGTCCTCCGCGGAATATCTCCCTTATAGGGCTCGTAGCCGTAAAATACCGAGCTCATGATTCCCTCGCCCTTGGTATCGGTCAGGAATTCGTTGCGGTAGCCGAAAAGACCTCTCGCGGGGACGTGGAACACCACCCTCATTCTCGAACCCATAGGGGTCATAGAGACCATTTCGCCCTTGCGGGTACCCATCTTCTCCATTACCGCGCCGACAGACGCCTCGGGAACGTCTACAACGAGCTCCTCTATCGGCTCGCAGAGCTTGCCTTCGACCTCTTTATAGAGCACTCTCGGTGTGGAGACGCCCATTTCGTAGCCCTCGCGGCGCATATTCTCTATAAGAATTGAGAGGTGCATCTCTCCCCTTCCCGCGACTTTGAAGGCGTCGGTCGAATCGGTCTCCGAGACGCGGAGCGAAACGTCCTTCAAAAGCTCTCTGAAAAGCCTTTCGCGGAGATGGCGCGAGGTGACGTATTTTCCCTCCTTGCCGGCAAAAGGCGAATCGTTGACCGAAAACGTCATCTCGACTGTCGGCTCGCTTATCTTTACGAACGGAAGCGGCTCGAAATTCTGCCAGTCGCATATCGTGTCGCCGATAGTGATGTTCTCTATGCCGCTGATGCAAACGATGTCGCCGACGGTGGCGGTCTCGGCGGGGGTGCGCTCAAGCCCGTTTATCTGGTAGAGCGTAACAACCTTTCCGCGGTATTCCTTCTTGGTGTGGTGATAGTCGCCTATCATCACCTCCTGGTTTACCTTTATCGAACCGCGCTCTATCTTTCCTATCGCTATTCTGCCGACGTAATCGTTGTAGTCGATAGAGCTTACGAGCATCTGGAGCGGCTTGTCGGGGTCGCCCTCGGGTGCGGGAATGTAATCGAGGATTTTGTCGAACAGCGGGGTTAGGTCGGTCCCCTGAACATGCTCGTCCTCCGAGCAGGTGCCGTCTCTGCCCGAGCAGAAGAGGATAGGGCTGTCGAGCTGCTCGTCCGAGGCGTTGAGGTCCATAAGGAGCTCGTAGCATTCGTCGATGACTTCGTCGATCCTTGCGTCGGGGCGGTCTATCTTATTTATGACGATAATAACGCGGTGACCCAGATCGAGGGCGTGCTGCAAAACAAAGCGGGTCTGCGGCATAGGTCCTTCGGCGGCGTCGACAAGAAGGATAACGCCGTCCACCATTTTGAGAATCCGCTCCACCTCGCCGCCGAAATCGGCGTGACCCGGGGTGTCGACGATGTTTATCTTCACGTCCTTATAAACGACGGAGGTGTTCTTTGCGAGAATGGTTATCCCGCGCTCGCGCTCGATGTCGTTCGAGTCCATAACGCGCTCGTTGACCACCTGATTCTGACGGAACGTGCCGCTCTGCCTGAGCATTCCGTCGACAAGGGTGGTCTTTCCGTGGTCGACGTGAGCGATTATCGCAACGTTTCTTAAATCGTTTCTTACCAAATCTATCTCTCCTTGGTTTACTTTATTCCAAATTAGTATTATACTATCCCGAAAAAAGCAAATCAATAGGAATTTTTAACAGAAGTGAAAACCCCTCGGGGCGTGATGATTGGCGAAAATGCGCGGTTTGCTCAGGAATAGCCGTGGCTGCTCTGAAAAATATTGACCTTTTCTCTTGTGAGCTCAAGCCCGTTCTTGAGCCTCGCCGGGAAGATTATATCCCGCCCGAAGCGCTCGCGCAGGCTGTCCGATACCTCGCCGAGCTTTTCTTCGCGCTCAAGCCTGCGGCAGTCGCAGAAAAAGCTGTCCTGCCGCGCAAGTGAATCGGGGTAAAGATATATCGCCCTAATTCCAACCGCCCTTATCGGCAGGCGCCAATCGAATCTTGCCTTAAAGAGCTCGAAGCCCGCCCGCGCGAAGCTCTGAGCCGAGCGCATAGGAACGCTCAGGACCGTCTGGTATTCGCGGTATGAGAGGTCGTTTGTCTTTACGCTCACAGTTACCCCGCCCGCGCAGAAGCCCTCGCGCCGAAGCTGCCGCGTCACCTCCTCCGAGAGTCCCAAAAGCGTACGCCATACTTCGGCGTCGGTATAGAGGTCTCGGGGAAGGGTAGTCGAGCTGCCGATCGATTTTATCTCGCGCTTATAGTCCTGATCGTGGACCTCGGCGTCGTCATAACCGTTTACCGCCCGCCAGAGCCATATCCCGCTCTTCCCGAGAAGCCTTACGAGCGCGTCGGGGTCGGTCTTTGCGAGGTCGCCGAGGGTGTGAATCCTGAGCTTTTGCAGGCGCTTGAAGGTCGCGGGACCTACGCCAATTATCTCGTTTACCGCGAGCGGATAAATTTTCTCCCTAAAGCTCTCGGCGGGAAGAACGGTAACGGCGTCGGGCTTTTTCATATCCGAGCCGAGCTTCGCGAGGACCTTTGTAAAGCTCACCCCGACGGAAATGGTGAGCCCAGTCTCGGCTTTTACGGTCTCGCGGATATTATTCGCTATCTCCTCAGAGCTCCCGAAGAGGTAATGAGAGCCGGTAACGTCGAGCCAGCATTCGTCCATCCCGAACGGCTCGACCAAATCGGTCCAGCGCCGATATATCGCCCTCACCTGCTTTGATATCGCCGAATATTTTTCCATATGAGGCGGAACGATAACTATATCGGGGCATTTCTGCCTCGCTTCAAAGATCTTGTCGCCGGTTTTTATCCCGAAAGCCCTCGCCTCGTAGTTTTTTGCCAGAACTATCCCCGCGCGCGCCTCCTGAGAGCCGCACACCGCCACAGGCTTGCCGATAAGCGAAGGGTCGTCGCGGCACTCGACCGAGGCGTAGAAGTTGTTGAGGTCGCAGTGAAGAATGTCTTTCATTTTGCTCATCTCCATATAAGAACGTTTGTTCTGATACAATTATAGCACATATGTTCTTTTTTGTAAAGGGGAAATTTTTGAGCGCCCCTCCTCCCTTTACATCATTAAACCCATCTGCTATAATATTAAAAAGGCTCGGCATATCCGCGGGGCGTTTTGCGACTTATATTATTGAGGGAGGGGAAGACATGACCGACGACGAAATAATCGGACTGTATCATTCAAGAAGTGAGAACGCCATTTCCGAGACCGACAAAAAACACGGCGGCTTCTGCCGTCGGCTGGCGCTTAATATCCTCTCGAGCCGCGAAGACGCCGAGGAGTGCGTCAGCGATACATATCTCGCCGCGTGGAACAGAATGCCGCCCGACAGACCTTCTTCGCTTAAGGCTTTTCTCGGGAGGATAACCCGCAACATCTCGATAAGCCGATTCCGCAGAAACCGCGCCGCAAAGCGCTATGCGGGGATAGAAATTATGCTCGGCGAGCTCGAGGAATGTATCCCCGACAGCGCCGCCGACACCGAAATAGAGCGCAGCCTGCTCTCGGAAATTATCTCGGGCTGGCTCGACGGGCTTTCTGAGGACGACCGCGCGATGTTCGTCCGCAGATATTGGTACGGCGACGAGGTAAAGGAGCTTGCCGAGGACTTCGGCGAGACCCCGAATCAGACGGCAAAGAGAATGCAGCGGCTCAGGCGCAGTCTTAAAGAAATTTTGGAGAAAGAAGGGTTTGAAGTATGAACAGTGAAGACATTTATGACGGCATTACCGATATCCGCGACGACCAGATAAACGGCGCGGAGAAGTCCCCGAAGGGCAGAAAGCCGAGGCTTGCGGGGTGGTTCGTAGCGGCGGCTGCGATGCTCGCGGTAGTAGTGACCTCGGCGGCGCTTTTTAAGCCCGACGGCAGGCTGCCCGTAAAAACCGATACCGAGCCCGTCGGGACTACGACTGTTGAGGAAACCGAGGTCTCCACTCTTCCGATCGTCACCTCGGCGCACGGCGACGAAACCGCATACGGTATGTTCGACACCGAGGGGAGTCCCGCAGCGACCGAGCCCCCCGCGGCCGCTCCCGAGCAGACGACCACCAACCTCCCGACAACTCGGGCCCCCGAAACCGAGCATGATATTTGCGGATATCCGACCGAGCCTCCCGCCACGACGAAAGCCCCCGAAACCACTACTGCTCAGACCACCGCGCCGAAAACGACCCTGCCGATAGAGCATATTGCGGCTCGGCAGCTTGCGTCGGCAGAGAAGCCGGAGCAGGCGCAGCAGCCGACATATCCTGAATACCCGCAGGACGGTTCCGACGAGGATTATCAGGCTTTTAGGGCTGCGGTGGATGAATACAACGAGCTGGAAAAACTCTGGCTCGAGCAAAACCGCAATCGCCGAGAGCTCTCCTCGGAATACAAAGGCACGCTCGACGGCTTCAACGGCGCAGTGGCGGAGCAGCTTCTTTCCGGCGCGGGGAACGAAAACCGCGTCTGCTCGCCGACAAGCCTTTATCTCGCGCTTTCGATGCTCGCCGAGACCACCGACGGGACGAGCCGCGGGCAGATACTCGAGCTTTTGGGCTGCGAGAGCATAGAAGAGGTAAGGACCCGCGCAGAGGCGGTCTGGGAGTCGAACTATATCGACGACGGACGCGACAAAACTCTGCTCGCCAACTCGCTCTGGCTCAGCAGCGCCTATTTGGGCAGCTACAACGCCGAGACCGTTAAAACCCTCGCCGAAGTTTATTACGCGGATTCGTTCTGCGGGACTATGGGCGACGAGGACTACAACGAAATGCTCCGCAAATGGATAAACGACAATACCGGCGGCAGGCTCGAAGAGCAGGCAAACGGGCTCGAATTCCCTCAGGATACGGTCCTCGGGCTCGCTTCAACGGTATATTTCAAGGGCAGATGGAACGAACCGTTTGTAGAGGGAAACACCGCTCCCGACGTATTCCACGCCGAAGGCGGAGACATCACCGTTGACTTTATGCATCAGCGCATCGACGACGCTGATTATTACCGAGGCGAGGGCTTTTCGGCTATAGAGAAGAACATGCGCGGGAGCAGTATGAAGATCATTCTCCCCGACGAGGGCGTGAGCGTCGACGAGCTGCTTGCGAGCGGTCAGGTGGGCGATTTTCTGGCGTCGTTCTCGGATTCTTCTAATTCTTGGGAAAATCGAAGCTTTGCCATTATAAACCTCTCGCTGCCGAAATTCGACGTTGCGAGCGACATCGACCTCGCCGACAGCCTCAAGGCGCTCGGAGTCACCGACGTTTTAGACAAAGAAAGGTCCGATTTTTCGCCGATGTTTACCGAGGGGAACGCCTATCTCGACGAAGCGAAGCACGCCGCAAGAGTTACCGTAGACGAAGAGGGCGTCGAAGCTGCGGCATATACCGTTATGCTGGCAAATCCAACCTCTCAAGGGGGCGCAGACCTTGTTGTTGATTTTATTGCAGACCGCCCGTTTATCTTCGCGATAACCGGCGAGGGCGGCGCTCTGCTATTCGCGGGAATTGTGAACAACCCGGCGGAATAAGCCCGTAACAGGACGGAAAGCGGCAAGCCCGCCTTCCGTCTTGATTTTTTTGCCGCCGTGATGTATACTGAAAAAAACGGCTACGGGGGAGATAAAATGGCACTCAAGAGCATTAAAAGCGTTATCGACGGCAGCTTTTCGGAGGAGGCGGTAAAAAGCCGCCCCGAGCGCAAGAAGACCGGCTTTAAGCGGCTCGATTCCGTCCTCGGCGGAGGTATATCCCCGGGGCTTATAGTCCTCGGAGCGAGCCCGGGGCTCGGAAAATCCACGTTTGCCCTTCAGCTTGCCGAAAATATCGCCGCCGACGGCACCGAGGTGCTCTGCTTCTCGCTCGAAATGACCGCCGAGAGCATCGCGGCGAAATTCATAAGCAGGCGCGTTTTTAAAGACGTAAAAGCCTCGCTCGCGCCCGAGGAGCTCTCGGACCGCAAGGCTATGCTCCGCCGATGTGTTACCGCCGAGGGGCTTTTTTCTCCCGACGCCTCGGGGAAGCTCTCGGACAGGTGGGAGCTCGTTGAAAGCGCCAAAAAGGAGATAGACGGGGGCGGGATATACGTCATTGAGGACGCCGACACCGCCGAAAAGATCTGCGAAACGGTAAGGCGCTTCGCCGAGAGCAGGCGCGGAAATCCGCCGTTTGTCATCGTCGATTATCTCCAGATACTCCGCCCCGACGGAGAATCGCTCCGCCGCCGCCTTTCCGACAGGCAGGTAGTCGAGAGCAACCTCGAAAAAATGGTCGAAATAGCCCGCAGCGGGATACCCGTTTTGCTGATAAGCTCGCTCAACCGCAGCAGCTACGCCACAAACTCCCTCCAGATGGACGCATTTAAAGAGACCGGCGGCATCGAATATTCCGCCGACGTTCTCTTGGGGCTGAAATTCACGGGGAACGGCGCCGAGAAGGTCGACGTTACCGCCGAAAAAAACCGCTTCCCCCGCGACGTTGAAATCGTCGTTCTGAAGCAGCGCTACGGCGCGAGCGGCGGCGCGGTAAGGTTCAATTATTACGCGGAGTTCGACTGCTTCGAGGAATACTCCGAGCCCCGCCGCGAAAAGCGGGAGGAGCCCTCTGCCGAACCCGCAAAAAGCCGCCTGCCCGAGCCAAAAAAGCCTCAGCCCCGCGCCGACAGGCATTCCAAGGACAGGCTATACATCATCAATACAAAGGTCGCCAACGAGATAAGAAAGCGCCTCGCCCCGCCCGGGCAGCTCTGCGAAACGGTAGTCTCGGGGAGAAACGAAGAGCCGATAGTAACGCGCTACCGCCTTTCCGAGGAGCTGAGCTGCTTCGACTGCGACGTCGCCGACGCCGTCTATACCCTCTATATCTCGGGGAAGGACAGCTTTACCCTGCCACAGCTTATGCGCGCCCTCTCGGGAGACAGCCGCCAGACCGCGACCGAGCAGAAAAAGAACGAGCTCCGCGAATCGGTGGAGCGGCTGAGGCGTGCACAAATCGAGATAGACTGCTCGGAATACGCCGCCGCAAGGGAGCTAATCGCAGACGAAAATATCTCGGGCGCCCTGCTGAACGCGTCTTTACAGCCCGACGGCTCATATAAATTCGCTGAAGGCGTCCACCCGATGCCGCTTTGCAGCTACAGTGAAATGACCCGCAGGATCATTTCCTTCCCGAAAATTCTACTCAACGCCGAGAGCGAAAGCGGCAAAAAGCTCAGCGACACCGCCGAAACGCTCAAAATAAAGCGCTATCTTATCCGCAGGCTCGAGGTCCTTCGCAACACGAGCAGCTCGGCTTCAAATATGAGGATACGCTGCATACCCCTTCCCCGCAGCCGCGACAGGGGAATGCTTTCTGAAATAGGAGCCGACAGAGAGCGCTATTCCTCCGAGGCGGTCTGGAACGCGAAATGCCGCGACATCGCCCAGACCGTCGGGGAGATACTCGGATATTACGTTCGGATAGGCTATATCGAGGGATTTTCCGAGAAAGACGGCGTTTTTACCGTCAAAGGAAAAATAGCCGACCCGTTTGAACTGTAAAAAAGAAGCCTCCAAACCCTTTTTCGGGGTCGGGAGGCTTCTTTATATAAAAGAGAGGAGAATATGAGGATTCAGGGCTTACAGTACGGGGTGACAGTTTGGGGCTCGCCAAAAATCGCGTAAAAGTCTTCGCCGGACTCGGTAAAGCATGAGCGGCGGTCTTCGCAGAGCTCGCGGTAGCTCGAATGCTCTTTGAGGTCGAATTTCTCGACGAGCCTTGCGCGCCTGCCCCTTGTGAGCAGCCAGCAGCGGTCGAGCGGCATATCGAGTATATCCGAGAGCGGGCGGTTTGTCTTAAGGCTTATATACCTCGCAGTGTCGATGTCCTGCCCGCCGAGGTAAAGAAGGTTGTCGCAGTTGTTTACGATAGTCTTTGCGTTTGAAGGACCGTAGATACCGTCCAGCTGGGTTATGCTCTGGAGTATGACGCTGACGTATATCTCGCGTGAGCGTATTACCGAGATTATGTTCTGAAAGTCGGGAACTACGGCGTTGGTCGCGAAGTCGTCGAGAATGAACCTTACGGGGACCTTCAGGCGGTGGTCGGGATAGTCGTTATCGGCGCTGTCGCAGAGAGCATGGAGCGCCTGGGTGTAAAAGAGGCTTATAAGCCTGTCCATCGAGCGGTCGGTGTCGCTTATCGTCAGGAATACGGCGGTCTTTTCCCACCCGAGCCTTTTAAAGTCTATCCTTTTTTCCGAGCTGAGCATTTTTGCCGTGGAATCCATCGTGAATTCCTCCAACTTCTCGTTGAGAATGGCGATAATGCTCGCTTCGGTCCTGTCGGCTACCGAGTTTGAGCGGAACAGCCTGTAAAGCCTGACTGCGTAGCTGTCGGGGCGGGTAGCTGAGAATTCGTCCATAAGGCGGGCGAACGCGCCGGTCGAGAGCTCGGAGCAGAGCTCGGTGACCTTTACAAGGTTATGCTCCTT
Organism: uncultured Clostridia bacterium; assembly: GCA_947627875.1. Classification (GTDB taxonomy): domain Bacteria; phylum Bacillota; class Clostridia; order Oscillospirales; family Ruminococcaceae; genus Faeciplasma. Next base: position 21,150 of record CANQXS010000013.1, on the reverse strand, counting down.
TTTGCCGAGGGCTTCGAGGTCGTAGGCGATTGCGCTTGCAAGATACATCTTCGCCGCCTGTTCCCAGAAAGGGTCCCTTTTCGTGAGGAGCGGGACTATGGTGTTCGCGACCGTGAGGATATCCTGTTCTCTGTATTTTCCGGTCCTCGGGTTGAAGCGGATATAATCGAGCGGATTGTAGCCGTAGGCTTTGTCGAGGTTCTTGAAGTCGATGTTTATAATCTTATAGCCGTTCTTTCTCAGGAACGGACCGAGCTCGCCCGAGAGGTCGCCCTTGGTGTCGGCGATTATCATGCTCCCGTTGCATTGGAGCACGTTCGGCTTGACGTATCCGCGGGTCTTCCCCGCGCCGCTCGGACCGATGACGAGGTCGTTGTTGTTCAAGCCGGTGGCGCGGGTGTCGTTGCTTATCGTCTCGCCCTTAGCGAGTATTCTTAAGTTTTCTTTTGTCATAGTTATTTTCCTTTCAGTGTTACAGGCTTTCGACGACTTTATCCGCAAGACCGAATTTTATCGCTTCGTCGGCATAGAAAAAGCTGTCTGAGGCTGTTTTTTCGTAAATTTCTTCAAGCGTTCTGCCGGTGTGCTCGGCGAGTATGCCGCACATAATTTCGCGGGTGCGTAGTAGGTCGTCGCTGAGGCGCTTCATAGCGAGCGCGCTGCCGCCTGCTCCGCCGATGATCAGCGGGTCGTGGATCATAATTCGCGCGTGGGGCAGCATATCGCGCTCGCTTCCCGAGGCGAACAGCACCGCCGCCATACTCGCCGCGGTGCCTACGCAGACGGTTCTTATCGGGCATTTCACAGCCTTCATAACGTCGTAGAGCGCCAGCCCGCTCGAAACCTCGCCGCCCGGGCTGTTGATATACATCGTTATCTCCTTTTCGGGGTCTGACTTGGCGAGATACCTTATCTGGTTTATCAGCGAGTTTACCGTCACCGAGTTTATCTCGCCTACGCAGAGTATTTCGCGGTCTGAAAACATCTCGTCCCGAATTTCGCTGAACGAGGTTCCGCTGCTTGTTTCCTTGATTATTCTCGGTTCTGTCATAAATATCATTCCTTTCTGTTTTGCTCGGGGATTATTATCGGGTCGACCAAAAGCGCCATCAAAATCTCGAGCGGCTCGTCTTCTTCGCCGGAGTCGTAGCTGTTTTCGGCGTATTCCGCAATACACGGCAGCGAATAATACTGCTCGTAATCCGACAGGAGCGGGCATATTATCCTTCTGTAGAGCTCATAGGGGTAGCTGTTGGGGCAGCTGCCCCACCCCGCGCGCAGGCTTGCCGCGGCGTAGTAATACGAGAGCGGCAGGTCAAACAGCAGCATACAGGCGGGTTCGCCCTTCTGCGGGAACTTGATTCCCGTCAGACGGAGAGGCTCTCCGCGCTCGTCGTCCCGCTTTTTTGACCCCGTCGGGAAAAGCGACGGACCGTTATACAGCTTTCTTCTTATCGGCTCCGCAAGCTCTAAGAGCAGGTTCCTGCAATATTTCTCGATTGATTTGCGCTTTTCTTCCAAAGTGAACTTCTGCGCTTCCGCGAAGATGTCGGCGCAGCTTTTGATAACGTCTCCGTAGGTCTCGCAGGAATAAGCCGATTCGCTTTTGCCGAGGGCTTCCGCGGCGTTCTTAAGATTCGTTCTGAAGAACTCCGTGTCCGTTGTCGTGCAGCCGTACCAGCGGACGAATTCCTCGAGCGGAGTTTTGCAGAGCTCGTCGATATATCCCGCAAGCTGTCTTGTAAACCCGCTGTAAGAGGGCAGCGAATTTCGCAGGCGGTTCAGCCTGCCGTCAAGCGTTCGGTCGTCGAGCGACTCTTCGGTCAGCATATCCGTCCCTGACGTATAGTTTTCCGTCATTTTTTCAGTCTCCTTTCGTAGTCTTTCGGATTTACACCCGAATTTTCTTGTCGTTTTTTCCGAATATACACCCGAATTTTTTTGTTGTCTTTTTGGAAATCCCGTTTGGGATTCCCTCATAATAAAAACCGGTCCCCTCAAGGGAACCTGATGATTTTTTGTTGTAATATTTGTATTTCATACAATATTACAAAGTACATTCTTACCCGCCGAGAGAATTGCTCCAAACGCTTTTATATCGCGGGTTTGCAGAAAATGTGAAAATCGGTTTTAAGCATTATAACGATATCTTTTTGCGGGATTCCGACAAATTTTGCAACGCTTAAGATTTTTCCGCATACGGATTTTTATGAGAAGTTAGAGCTCCGTTCGGGCTTTTTCTCCGGAAAAATCAGCCCTGAAATCCCCGCTTAGCCGCCGATGCAACCGAAAGTGGCAAAGAAATTTGCGGTTGCAAATGCAGGTTGGTGGTGTTATCATATAGTCGGGGGTATAATTTTCTCATAAATTTTCCCTTTGGAGGTAATAAAATGAGTTTCAGCGAAAATCTTCAGACCCTGCGCAAAGCCGCGGGGATATCTCAGGAGCAGCTCGCCGAGCGGCTCGACGTATCGCGGCAGGCGGTCTCGAAATGGGAGACCGACGGCGGCTACCCCGAGATCGATAAAATTATCGCCCTCTGCGACCTCTTCGGCTGCACGATGGACGAGTTGGTGAAGGGCAGCGTATCTTCCGACAAAAACGACGAGCGCCGCCGCTACGATTCCCATTTCAACCGCTATTCAAAGCTTATTTCCACCGGCGTAATGCTTGTTATTCAGGGAGTTGCGCTCTCGACCTTGTCCTTCGGTCTTGCCGACGCAGGTCATTTTAAAGGTGATTTTATGTACATTATCGGGACGGCGGCGATGTTTTTGTTTATCGCCGCGTCGGTGCCGCTGTTTATCGCGGGCGGGCTCGAACACTCCGACTTTGAGAAGCGCCACCCCATCGTCCCGCAGATTTACTCCGCCGACGAAATAGAGCGCTATAACACCCGCGTCTTCCCGTGCTTTATAGGCGGAGGCATCGCGCTTATCCTCATCGGGCTGGTGCTTACCATTATTCCCTCACTGTATATTTGGTCTGCCGCCGCGTTTCTCGGGCTCACCGGCATAGCCGCCGCGATGATGACCTACGCCTGTCTCCAGCACTCGAAATATGACATCGACTCCTACAACCGCGATCACGACGAGGACGACGCGCCTGACAGCGCAGCCGACCCCTTAGCCGCAGCCCGAAAAAAGCGCAGGGCTCTGATAAGAAAAATCAACGGGACGATAATGCTCTCGGCGACCGCGCTTTTCCTTGCCATCGGGTTTATCTGGGACATATGGGACCCGAGCTGGGCGGTATTTCCGTTGGGCGGCATCGCCTGCGCGATAGTCTCGGTCCTGCTCAAAATTCCCGACGACAAAGAGTAAAATCGGCTTAAATTATACATAAAGTAAAAGAATCGGCACCCGAAAGTACCGATTCTTTTTATATTCTTATGCGATTTTGGGGCTTACTTATCGCCGAGGCGCTTCTTTTCTTCCTCAAGGAGCTTTATAAGCTCGTCTATCCTCGAGGGCGAGAGGTCGTCGATAGAAAGGGAGGGAATCTCGGGCTCGGGCTTCTTTTCTTCTGCGGGCTTGGGGGATATCTCGGGCTCGGCGCTGCGAATAATAGGCTCGGGCTCGAAGTTGAGCGGAGAAAGGTTTATCTCGGGCGCCTCGACCACTCCGGAGGTCTCTAAAACGGCGGTGTTGAGCTTGTCGTTGGCGCGGCGAAGCTGCTTCTCAACAAAGCGCTCCTCAACTGCGGGATTTACCGGAACGGCGATATCTTCGCGCTCGGGAGAAACGTCTTCGATCTCGGGAGCAACGCTGACTCTGCGGACGGGGGTCTTCTTTGACTTCGCCGACGACGATTTTTCGGGAGCGGTTTCGGGCTCGCGGCGGGAAGTCTTTTTGCCCGAACGCCCGCGCGAAAGCACAAGCATAAGGACTTCATATATTATCACGAGCGCGCAGGGGATTATAACGATTATCATCATTCCCGCCTTTGAGGAGGCGAAGCGGATGACCGCGCCGACGAATTTGTCGTAGCTCTTGGCGACGCCGATTATGTCGCCCTGAGAGATTCCCCAGGTGCGGTCGTCGGTGGCGTTGTCGTATCTGACTATATAGCTCGTTTCGCCGCTCTCGGTCGTACTCGTTCCGACGTAGCCTATTACATAGAGCCCGCCGTCGATATTGCAGAGGATAACGCTCTGCGAGGACGGGTCGGGCAGGGTGCCCTCCTCGACGAATACCGCCGCGCCCTTGGGTATCCTCGGGCTCATAAGGTCGTTGGTGACGACGTATACCCTCGAGCCGAAGAGCTTCGGCGCCGAGCCGGAATCCTTGAAGACACCGAAGATGACGAAGGTGCAGACGATAAGGACCGCAAGGATAAAGATAACGATTATCCCGATTATCTGCATCGGCGAACGCTTTGCGCTGTTTTCCTGAAACATAACAACAATCCTTTCAACATAAGTTGGCAGTAAAATATCATTTCCACAGCCCGAAAAATTGTCGGGCGCATACCTGTTTATTAGTATAGCACACTTTTTTACAGAAAGCAAATATTTTTGTCGATTTAAGCAAAAATTTTCGTGAGATTTTTTGGCGTTATTTTGTTGACAAAGACGAACTTTCCGTATATAATGATTAGTGCAGTGCCGGAATAGCTCAGTTGGTAGAGCAGCGCATTCGTAATGCGCAGGTCGCGTGTTCGAGTCACGTTTCCGGCTCCACAGCCTTCCGGCTCAATATGCAGGCGTAGTTTAGTGGTAGAACTTCAGCTTCCCAAGCTGACCGTGCGGGTTCGATTCCCGTCGCTTGCTCCAAAATAAAAGCACCCCGTACGGGGTGCTTTTATTTTGGAATTAGTGTATGGGCGAGAAATTGCATTCAAAGCGCCTCGAAATGCCGGAAAACGCAGGAAATTTGATAACAGCAAAGTCTTCTAACTCTGCAAAGGTTCGGGCGCTTTGAGCATAAGCGATTATTTCTCCGTGAGCACGAGCGCCCAATCCGAAACGGGCGCGAAGTGCGAGCGGCAAGAAATAACGCTTATATTTGGGTTACGATTCCCGTCGCGATGAAATAATATAGCCATACGCTGGGGTCACGATTCCCGTCGCGGTCGCATACCGCAATAAAATCGCATTCAAAGCGCCCCGAAATGCCGAAAAGCGCAGAAAGTCGGGCAACAACAAAACCCTCAAACCCCGCAAAGGTTCGGGCGCTTTGAGCATAAGCGATTATTTCTCCGTGAGCTCCGCGAGCCAATCCGTAACGGCGAGCGAGAGCGAACGGCAAGAAATAACGCTTATACGCGTATGCGATTGCTTTCCCGCAAGCCAACCGAGGCAATCCGATTAACAACGCGATTAAAACTCTTTGAGCCGACCGAGGCAATCCCAAACGCCGAGGGAAGGCGAAAAGCAAGTTTTAACGCTTTGTTTGCCGAGGGCAGGCGAGCGGTTGAAAGCAACGCTTATATTTGGGTCACGATTCCCGTTGCGGTCACATACCGCAATAAAACCGCATTCAAAGTGCCTTTTCCTCCCACGCCTCCAACGAAAAAGGCACCCCGCAGGGTGCCTTGTGATTCGTCGCTGAGAAAAAATTACTTGATCTCGACGGTAGCGCCGGCAGCTTCGAGCTTTTCCTTGAGCTCGTCTGCCTCAGCCTTGGAAGCGCCTTCCTTGACAGCCTTAGGAGCAGCCTCGACGAATTCCTTGGACTCCTTGAGCCCGAGACCGAGGATATCCTTTACAGCCTTGATAACGCTCATCTTGTTGTCGCCGAAGGAAGCGAGTATAACGTCGAACTCGGTCTTTTCGGCAGCGGCGGGAGCAGCGCCGGCAGCGGGAGCGGCGGCAACAGCGGCGGTAACGCCGAATTCCTCCTGGATAGCGTCAACGAGCTCCTTGAGCTCGAGAACGGAAAGAGCCTTGATGTCTTCTACAAACTTTGTGATCTTTTCGGAAGCCATAGTAATAAATCTCCTTTTTGTAATATGTTGTAATGATTTTACGCCGCGTATATTTTATGCGGCTTCTTTTGGATTCGGGAAGCGCTTAGGCGGCTTCCTCGTTCTTGTCCGCGACAGCCTGAAGGGTAGCCGCGAGCTTCTGGATCGGACCCTGGAGGGAGCCGACGAGCTGGGCGAGAAGAGTTTCCTTCGAAGGGATCTTCGAGAGGGCGGCAACGCCTGCAGCGTCGAAGAGCTCGGTGCCGATAAAGCCCGCCTTGAGCTCAAAGTGGTCGTGCTCCTCAGCGTATTTGCCGAGAATACGGGCAGCCGAGGTTTCGTCGGGAGAAATTGCTATTGCGGTAGCCCCCGAGAGAACATCGGTCAGATCGTCGAGACCGGCGCCCTGCATAGCGAATCTGAGAAGAGTGTTCTTCTCGACGGTATACTTAACGCCCGCTTCGCGGAGCTCCTTGCGGAGCTTGGTGTCGTCCTCGACCGAGATACCCGAATAGTTGACCAGAACGCCTGCCGTGGCGCCCTTGAGCATTTCGGTGATCTCAGCGACCTTCTGCTTCTTCTCGTTGAGAATGTTCTGATTTGGCATCTGTTTCACCTCTTTAAGACGGAATTATGCCCCGAATCAAAAGCCCCTTTTCGCATAAAGAGAAAAGGGACGTGAAAGTCAATATAAAACCCTTTCCTCGGTTGGACTTACCTTTGTGCCAACTGTCTTTAGACCGGTGCAAAAGGGATTATATCATATATGATACCGGTTGTCAAGAAAAATTTTATTTTTCCGTGAATTTTTTTGCGTTGAGTACCGCAAGCTGAGTTTTGGCGTCGGGGAGCTCGCCGCGCAGCACCATTTTATACGCCTCATTATAAGGAAGCTTCACTACGTCGAGAAATTCCTCGGGGTCGAGACTCTGATTTGAGAAATGAAGCCCGCGGGCAAGATACATATAAATTATCTCGGTGTCGTAGGCGACGGTAGGGTAAAGCTTACCGAGGTACATCATTTCGTCAGCCGAGGCGCCGACCTCTTCTTTGAGCTCGCGAATGCCGCAGTCGATGGGGTTTTCGCCCGCTTCGAGCTTTCCGGCGGGGGCTTCGAGCAGCACCGTTCCGAAGGCGTAGCGGAACTGCTTCACCATATAAACGTTGCCTTCGCCGTCTATGGGGAGCACGCATACTCCGCCCGGGTGCTTTATGACCTCGCGGATAGTCTTTTCGCCGTTTTCGAGGATGACCTCGTCGCGGTAGAGCTTCACGACCCTGCCGTCAAAAATCCGCTCGCTCGAAACGGTCTCCTCAAATAAATGCCTGTCGTCCATTCTGATTCCCCCCAAACGCGTCAGTCGATATATCTCAGAACCGCAACGACTTTTCCGAGCACCGATACCTCGTCGAGGATTATCGGCTCCATTTCGTCGTTTTCGGGCTGGAGCCTGAAATGACCGTTTTCGCGGAAGAAGCGCTTTACCGTGGCTTCGCCCTCGGCTGTGAGCGCAACGATTATTTCGCCGTTTTCGGCATAGGGAGTCTGCTCGACGATAACGGTGTCGCCGTCTAAAATCGCGGCGTTTATCATCGATTCTCCCCTAACCTTCAGCGCGAAGAGCTCGCCGTCGTAATGCTTTTTGGGCTTAAAGCCGAGGTAGCCCTCGATGTGCTCGATGGCGGTTATGGGCTGACCCGCGGTAACCGTCCCGAGAATAGGGACTCTCACGCTCTCGCTCCCTCTGAGCCTTATCGCGCGGTTGAGATTGCTGCCCTGCTTCTCAATAAGTCCCGCTTCAACGAGCCTTTCGAGGCAGCGGTGAGCCGTCGAGGTGGAGCGGAAGCCGAGCTCCTGGCAGATCTCTCTGACCGACGGAGTATAGCCGTCGCCGATCCGCGACTTTACGAATTCATATACAGCCCTGTCCTTTTCATTGAGTTCCATAGCGATTCCTTTCTGTCGAAAAACAAACGTTCACCTTTATTTTAGCAGATTCCGGAGCTTTTTTCAAGTGCTTTCGCAAGGCTTTTTGCGACTTTGTAGATGTCTCCGCAGCCGAGAGTTATAACGAGGTCGCCCTCTTTAACATGACCTGAAAGGTAGTTTACGCATTCGTCGAAGGTCGGGGTGAGAGTGCAGTTCGGGGTTATCGCGGCGAGGTCGCCCGATTTGATACCGTAGATGTTTTTCTCGCGCGAGCCCATTATCTCGGTCAGAACGGCTTCGTCGGCGATCGAGAGTGCCTTTGCAAAGTCGCCGAGCAGGCGGTAGGTTCGGGAATAGGTAAACGGCTGGTGGACCGCGATTATCCTGTTGAAGCCGAGCTCTTTGGCGGCGGTGAGGGTGGCGGTTATCTCGGCGGGGTGGTGGGCATAGTCGTCGGCTATGGTCACGCCGTTAATTTCGGCTATCTTCTCGAACCGCCTGATAACGCCGTTGAAGCCCGCTATCCCCTCGGCGGCTTTATCCGCCTTTACGCCGACGTATTCCGCGGCGGCTATCGCGGCTACGGCGTTGAGAACGTTATGCCTCCCCGCGACGTGCATCTCGGTCTCCAAAAGCTTTTTGCCCCTGAAATATACCTCGAAGCGGGTCGAGAGCCCCTTATGATACTTTACAACGGGGTAATAGTCGTTGGATTCGCCCCAACCGAAGGTTATAAGCTCCTTGCCCGAGATGCCCTCGAGGGCGTCGAGGGTGTTTTTATCCTCGCCGTTGTAGATAACGCATTTAGAGGCGTTCTCGGCGAACCTGCGGAAGGACTTCTTCATATTTTCCATCGTCTTGAAGTAGTCGAGGTGGTCGGCGTCTATATTGAGGATAACCGCGATGTCGGGGCTGAGCTTCAAAAAGGTGTCCACAAACTCGCAGGACTCGCAGACCATAACGTCGGAGCTGCCGACTCTGCCCGAGCCGCCTATAAGCGGGAGCTTTCCGCCGATAACGCAGCCTATATCCACCCCCGCCCCGCAGAGTATCTGGGCGGTCATAGCGGTGGTGGTGGTCTTGCCGTGGGTGCCGGCAACGCATATGGCGTTGCTGTACCAAGTTGTGACAAGCCCGAGGAGGTCCTTTCGCTCGACTACCTCTGCGCCAGATGCCCTTGCCGCCATAAGCTCGGGATTATCCGGCATTATCGCTGCGGAATACACAACGAGGTCGGCGCCGGAAACGTTTTCAGCCCTCTGACCGAGCCGGACGGGTATCCCCATATCGCGGACGGCCTGAAGGGTCTCGGTCTCGTTGTTGTCCGAGCCTGTGAGATAAAACCCCTTCTGATGAAGTATCTGCGCGAGCGGATACATTCCGCTGCCGCCTATTCCTATAAAATGGATATGTTTTTTGCCGTCGAGAAAATTACGGAACATATAAATCAACCTCACAAAAATCACTGTATATACAGTATATTCCGATTTTACGGATTTTACCGCCGAGCCTGCATAAATACTGAACCTTCTGCCAAAAATATGAATGCAAACAAAAGCTCAGGCTTAACGGAAAGGAAAGAACGCAATATGACAATCACAAACATCAAGGTAAGAAAAATAATCCCCGAAGGCAGGCTGAAGGGAATAATCAGCGTTACCTTCGACGACGCCTTTGCCGTCCACGACATAAAGGTCGTTCAGGGCGACGACAGGCTTTTTGTGGCGATGCCCTCGCGCCGCGACGATTCCGGCGCATTCCGCGACATCGTCCACCCGATAACCTCGGAAGCCCGCGAAAAAATCGAGGGGGAGATACTCTCGGCTTATTACCGCGCTCTGAGCGAGGTTGCTCCGAGCTGACGAAAAGCCGTCGCGACCGCCGAATCAAGCGGCGCCGACGGCTCCCGAAGCTGACGCTAAGCTATTACCGCTCTCGCCTTGCTAACGATGCTCTTGTCGTTTTCATAGGTAAGAACGTTCTGCGCCCTGTCGATCTCGATCCACCTTATATCGGCGATCTCCTCCTCTTGGGGGACATAGTCGGTATTCTTGGCTTTGCCGAGAAAATAAACGACCACCTTCTGGGTCCCGCGCTTCGGCGAATAGCTCACCGTTTCGCGGAAGCTCGAATCAATGATTGCGTCGATACCCGTCTCTTCAAGAATTTCACGGTGGGCGGTCTGGACCTCGGTCTCTCCCGCTTCGACATGACCCTTCGGGAACGACCAGTGACCGCTGTTGATATGCTTTATCAGCAGTATCTCGGTATTGCCGTGAAACTTGCGGTAGACGATAGCGCCGCAGGATTTTTCGTGCAACATTATTTATCCTTCCCGAAAGCCGCGCCGCAAAGCACGGCTTTCTGATATGATATATTCATTTATATTATATCACATAAGATTCATTTTTGCAAGGATTATTTGAAAAAGATGAAGGGAAGGGAGAAAAATGGCACAATGCCCTGCGATTTTAACCTCAAAAGTGCTTTCACGGAGCCCAAATACCCCTCCCCTCGAGGGGAGGGGTCGTGTCGTTCGCCGAACGGTGAACGACCGTACACAGAATTTCGGTCGAGAGCGAAGCGAACGACACAGCGACGCAGACTATATTTTCCTTTACAACAAGGTTATGGCGTCGCTTGTCCCCCTCTTCCTCTTTGAGGGCAATCTGATTGCTCCGCAATCAGATGCGTGGATTAGGGGGTGTGGAAGTAAAAACAGGCGAGCCCGAAGGGCTCAGCCGATGCGGCGTGTAGGCAGTTCAGCTTTGAACAAAATTTTCATTTTCTTCTGACGAAAGTTTGGTCGAGAGCGAAGCGAACGACAGATGCGGCGTGCAGGCAGTTCAACTTTGAACAAAATTTTGACGCCGCGTTGATTCCGCAGAGAAGTTTGAGCGAGCCCGAAGGGCTCAGCCGATGCGGCGTGCAGGCAGTTCAGCTTTGAACAAACGTCCGACGCCGCATTGTCTACTGAAAAAAGATTTTTGTCTTTATGCCCGTTAAAGCTTTACTTTTATGTCAGATTATAGTATAATTATACCATACTTTTGCACAATAGTGCGAAAAAATCGGAAATGAGGGTTTGGAATTGAGCACCGATAGCAAAGACAAAATGAACACCACTCAGCTTATGTCGATGATTAAGAATTCCTCGGATTTCTCCGAGGTCGACGAGATCCTCCGCGAATGCGTCGGCTCAACGGAATTCTGCCACTGCCTTTACGACACGATGTCGAGGCACGGAATGCGCCCGAAGGACGTTATCTCGCTCTCGGGAATGGAGCGCTCCTATTTTTACCACATACTCAGCGGAAGCAAGATACCCCTGCGCAACATCGTCATCAGAATAGCGCTCTGCATCGGGGCTGATCTTGCCGAGACCAACCGCCTGCTCCTTTTGGCTCAGCAGGGAACGCTTTATGTGAAGATACGCCGCGACGCCGCGATAATATTCTGCATAGAAAACGGAAAATCAATGCGCGAGGCAAACGACCTCCTTCTCTCGCTCGGCGAGGCTCCGCTCTATAAGGACTGATTCGGGCAAAAAATCCCCGCACTGCTTGGGTGCGGGGGATTTTTTATGCTATTCTATCGGCTCGAAATCTGCTGCGCCGTGTTTGCAGAGCGGGCAGACGAAGTCTTCGGGGAGCTCGTCGCCCTCGTAGACGTATCCGCATATCTTGCAGACCCAGCCCTTCTTGCCCTCGGTCTTGGGCTTCGGCTTTACGTTCTTCTGGTAGTAGGTGTAGGTCATCGTCTCGGCGTCTGAGATAACCCTTGCTTCGGTCACCGAGCAGATAAACATTCCGTGAGTTCCGAGGTCGACATACTGCTCGACCTTCAGCGAAAGGAAGGCGTTGATATACCTCGGCAGGAACACGAGCCCGTTGTCCGAGCGGAGGACCTCGCAGCCCTTGAATTTATCGACTGCTCTGCCGCTCTGGAAGCCGAAGGTCTCGAACACCTTGAAGGGGGCTTCGGTAGAAAGGCAGCAGACGTTCATCTTTCCGGTCTGCTTTATGACATGGTGGGAATAGTTCGACTTGTTGATGTTCACGGCGACGCGGTAGGGGTTGTCGGTCAGCTGGGTTACGGTGTTTACTATAAGACCGTTGTCCTTGGTGCCGTCGTTAGAGGTGACGACATAAAGCCCGTAGCCGATCTTGAAGAGCGCGGTCATATCCTGCTTGTTGGCGGTCTCGGCGCTTTGGGCAATGTAGTCGCGGCAGAGCTCCTCGGCGAGCTCCTCTATCTCTCGGCGGCTGTCGCCGTTGAGGGCAGAAAGAATTTTGACCGTGGTCTTGGCGTAGTTGATGTTCTTGCAGGGCTCGAGCATCTTGAGCATCGTCTTTGCGGCGAGCGGAGCCCAGGAGCCGTTCTCCATAAGCGCAACGGTGCGGTTCTGATATCCGCGCTCGGTGAGGTGGTTGATGAATTCGCGCATAAACGGGAATATTTCGGCGTTGTAGGTAGTAGTGGCGAGGACGAGCTTGTTATATCTGAAAGCGTCCTCGACAGCCTCAGCCATATCCTCGCGGGCGAGGTCGGTCACGACCACCTTAGGGCAGCCCTTCGCGGTGAGCTTGCTCGCCAAAAGCTGAACCGCCTCTTTTGTATGACCGTAGACCGAGGTGTAGGCTATCATTATGCCCTCCGACTCGGGGCGGTAGCTCGACCAAATGTCGTAGAGGTTGATGTAATGGGCGAGGTTTTCGGTGAGAACGGGACCGTGGGTCGGGCAGATTTTTTGGATATCGAGCTCGGCTGCCTTTTTAAGGAGCTTCTGGACCTGAGCGCCGTATTTCCCGACGATGCCGATGTAATATCTGCGGGCTTCGCAGTCCCACTCCTCCTCAACGTCGTTGGCGCCGAATTTTCCGAAGCCGTCGGCAGAGAAGAGGACCTTGTCCTTTGAATCGTAGGTGACTATGACCTCGGGCCAATGGACCATAGGCGCGGTGACGAAGGTGAGGTTATGCTCTCCGAGGGGAAGGACGTCGCCCTCGCCGACGACAATTCTGCGGTCGGCGTAATCCGTCCCGAAGAACTGCTGCATCATCGTGAACGCCTTCGCCGACGAAACTATCTTCGCAGTGGGGTAGATGTTCATAAAGTTGGCGATGTTGCCGGCGTGGTCGGGCTCCATATGCTGAATGATGAGGTAATCGGGCTTGCGCGAGCCGATGGCTTCGGCGACGTTGTCGAGCCACTGATGCTCGAAGCGGATATCGACGGTGTCCATAATCGCGACGTAAGCGTCTAAAATGGCGTAGGAATTATAAGCCATTCCGTTCGGCACGACATACTGACCTTCAAAAAGGTCAATCTCGTGGTCGTTTACGCCGATGTATCTGATGTCTTCGGTGATTTTTGTATTCATAGGTCAAATATTCCTCCTTTGTTTTTTATATTATAGCGCAATTTTTCGGAGTTGTAAAGAGAGAAAAACGCTTGATCACAGGTTTTTACTTTCCAACCTTAAGCCGCAGAGATCAAGCAACCCCGCCTCGAGCGCTTCTCAACGTCTTTCCCATCAAAAAATCAGCAAAAAATCGCGAAAAATTCCCGAAAAGGGCTTGACAACGCGCTTTGAGAGTGTTAAAATAGCTTTACCTCTTTGCGGGGTGTTTTTTTGGCGCGCCTTTTTTGCCTGCGCGCTCCCGCAAACCGCCGTTAATCAGGGCGGCGGGCTTTGCCTTAAGGCGGTCAGTTGCCGAAGGGTTCTGCCTCGGAGGGAGGCAAAGTATCCCCAAGGGATACGGACAGCGCTTTTAATTTACCCGTAAAAGCGTAAATTTCGTCAGGAGGTGCCGAAATGAGGGTTAAAATCACACTCGCATGCACAGAGTGCAAGCAAAGAAACTATTGTTCCAAAAAGAACAAGAAAAACGATCCCGACAGGCTTGAGATGAATAAATACTGCAAGTTCTGCCGCAAGCACACTCTCCACAGAGAGACAAAGTAAGAGGGGAGAGTAGAAAATGGCTAAAGAGAAAAAGAATGTTTTCGCGCGGTTCTTCGGCGCGATAGGCAAGTTCTTCCGCGACCTTTTAGCCGAGGTCAAAAAGGTAGTCTGGCCGAGCAAGAAGCAGGTGATCAACAATACCGGCATAGTCCTCGTATTGTGCGCAATATGCGGAGTTATCCTCGTTGCGGCCGACTCGGTGTTCATGCTTCTTAACAGGCTTCTCTTCGGAGCCTGATTCCATTCGCAAAGGTCAAACCGATACGAAAGGAAACGTGAATTATGGATGCTGAACTGAGCGCCAAGTGGTATGTGGTCCACACCTATTCCGGCTACGAGAATAAGGTGGCGCAGAATATTGAAAAGGTCGTTGAAAACCGCCGGCTTCAGGACACCATTCAGCAGGTGCGCGTTCCCGTTGAGATCGTCGAGCAGACCGACGCCAACGGAAACAAGAAGGAAGCCGAATCAAAGCTCTTCCCGAGTTATGTCCTTGTAAAAATGGTTATGACCGACGAAAGCTGGTATATAGTCAGGAACACCCGCGGAGTAACGGGGTTCGTCGGTCCGGGCTCCAAGCCGGTCCCCCTCTCGGATAAAGAGGTCGCGGCTCTCGGAGTCGACGTAAGAAAGATCCAGACGAGCGTTAATTTCACGGCGGGCGACGAAGTCACCGTTCTGGGAGGACCGTTCGACGGCTGGGTAGGAACCGTAAAGGCTATCAATCTCGAAGAGCAGACTGTAGACATCGTTGTTTCGATGTTCGGGCGCGAGACCCCGGCGACTCTGCCTGTTTCGCAGGTCAAAAAGTCGGAGGATTAAGCGTATTCGCGCAAAGCGGCGCGAAAGTGGGAGAACCGAAATTTTTTAAGCGGTTCATCATTTACCACATTTTTTGGAGGTTTAATTATGGCACAGAAAGTGACAGGCATTATCAAGCTGCAGATCCCCGCGGGCAAAGCCACTCCCGCACCGCCTGTAGGCCCGGCTCTGGGTCAGCACGGCGTCAACATCGTGGCGTTCACCAAGGACTTCAATGAAAGAACCAAAAACGATATCGGTCTTATAATCCCCGTAGTCATCACCGTCTACGCCGACCGCTCGTTCACCTTTATCACCAAGACCCCTCCGGCGGCAGTCCTCATTAAGAAGGCCTGCGGCATCGAGAGCGGTTCGGGCGTTCCCAACAAGACCAAGGTCGCGACCATCACCAAGGAGCAGGTCAGAGCGATCGCCGAGCAGAAGCTTCCCGACCTCAACGCGGGTTCGGTAGAAGCCGCTATGAGCATGATCGCCGGTACGGCTCGCTCGATGGGCGTTACCGTTGTCGACTGACGGTAAGAATGATTCAAAAGTGGGAGGAATATCCTTTTCCGCTATGCCGCGCAATCGCTGCGCGGCGACACCACAGCTTAATTTGAAGGAGATTATATTGCTATGAAACACGGAAAGAAATATATTGACAGCTTAAAGGCTGTTGACAGAACCAAATTCTACGATTCCGCAGAGGCTTGCGAGCTCGCCGCAGCCAACGCCAAGGCGAAGTTCGACGAGACCATCGAGGTCCATATCCGCCTCGGAGTCGACTCGCGCCATGCCGACCAGCAGGTCCGCGGCGCCGTCGTTCTCCCCAACGGAACCGGCAAGACCGTCCGCACCCTCGTCTTCTGCAAGGAAGACAAATACGACGCAGCAAAGGAAGCCGGAGCGGATTACGTCGGCGGAATGGAATATGTCGACAAGATCATGAAGGAAAACTGGATGGACTTCGACGTTGTTATCGCTTCGCCCGATATGATGGGCGTTGTCGGCCGCCTCGGTAAGATCCTCGGTCCCCGCGGACTTATGCCGAACCCGAAGGCGGGAACCGTTGCTCCCGACGTTGCGAGAGCCGTAACCGAAGCCAAAGCCGGTAAGATCGAATACCGTCTCGACAAGACCAACATCATTCACTGCCCGATAGGAAAGGCTTCTTTCGGCAAGGATAAGCTCACCGAAAACTTCGAGACTCTCGTTGAGGCGGTTGTAAAGGCAAAGCCCGCCGCAGCAAAGGGTCAGTATCTCAGGAGCATCGTTATCTCGTCCACTATGGGCGTAGGTATCAAGTGCAACACCGCGAAGTACGGGGTCTGATACACACGGTAAACATCAAAAAGCAGGCGCGGCTCGCGTCTGCTTTTTTGTGTGAGTTTTTTGCGGAGCTTTGGCGGCGAGCATGCTTTACCGAAAGCTTTTGATCTTTGTCGATTCTCGTTTTCTTGACTGCCGCGGCTTTTTATGCTAAAATTACTGTGATAAAGCTTATGAAAGGAGCGGCAAAATGAATCGCAGGACCACTATCTGCGCTTGCGCGGCGGTTGCCGTTATCTCGGCGGCGGCGTATCTCGCCTTTGAAAACAACGCGCTTATGCTGACCGAATACGAATACCGCGCCGACAGCGTTTCGGCTGAGCTCGACGGCTTTAAAATAGTTCACCTCTCCGACGTCCACGGAAAGCGCTTCGGAAAAGGCAATTCGCGGCTGATAAAGCTCGTTTCGGAGCAGTCTCCCGATATCATCGTTATCTCGGGAGACCTCGTCGATTCGCGCCATCCCGACCCCGAGGCGGCTTATGAGCTCGTAGGCGGGCTCGCCCCGATAGCGCCGGTTTACTACGTTACCGGCAACCACGAGGAACGCCTTCCGCGGGAGCTTTACATATCGGTTATGGAAAATCTCTCGTCGCTCGGAGCGCATATCTTAGACGGAAACGCGGAGACTGTAACCGTCGGCGGGAGCAAGGTAAGCATCGCCGGCTTCAAAGACAGCCGCTATTTCACCGTATCGGAAGCTAAAGAGCTTATCTCAGGCGGCGCATTCAACATTCTGATAAACCACCGACCGCAATATGCCGCAGGATACGCCGAAGCGGGCTTCGACCTCGCCTTTTCGGGGCACGCCCACGGCGGGCAGATCCGTCTGCCGTTTATCGGGGGAGTCATCGCGCCGGATCAGTATCTCTTCCCGAAATATTACGAGGGCGTACACCGCTTTGCGGGCGGCGCGACGGTTATAAGCCGCGGCCTCGGCAACAGCCTGCTGCCGTTGAGGGTAAACAACCGCCCCGAGGTCGTTTCGGTAACGCTCAGAAAAGGGTGATATTATGCACAGGGTTTTCGCCTCGACCGGCGCTTTTATAGGCCGACCGAACGGCAGGGATTTCAGGCTGATAGCCGACCTCGCGCCGAAGGTCCGCTGCGACGGCTTCGAGCTTATGTTTTACGAGGATTGGTACGGCAAAGAGCGCGAGATCGCGGACTTTCTCTGCTCGCTCGATTTAAAGTTCCCGACGTTTCACTGCGAAAAGCGGATAGGCGAGCTTTTGGCGGAAGAGCGCTTCGACGAGGCGCTTAAAAAGTTCGAGGCGAACTGCTTCACCGCGAAGAGCGTCGGCGCAAAGCTTATGGTCCTCCACCTCTGGAACGGAATCATCTCGGATTCCAACATCGGCGCTAATTTCTCGGCTTACCCCGCTCTTGTCGAGACTGCGGAGCGATACGGGATCACTCTTACTGCCGAAAACGTAATCGCTCACGGCTCGAGCCCGCTTACGCTCTGGCGGCGGCTGCTCTCCTCCTCGCCCGACGCGCTGTTTACCTACGACACCAAAATGGCGCAGTTCGACCTTGAGAACGAAAAGGCTTTTTCCCGGGAAAATCTCTTTATCTGGGGAAGCGTAAGGCATATGCACATCAACGACCGCGCGGGCGGCTACCGCGACTGGTCGAGCATTCGTACGCTCAACATCGGCGACGGCGACGTTGATTTCGACGGCGTTTTTTCGGGGCTGAAAAAAGTCGGCTACTGCGGGGACTTCACCGTCGAGGCTAACTCCTTCACGGCTGAAGGCGTCCCCGACTTGGAGGCGCTGAGCCGCAGCGTTGAAAAGGTGAAGGCGCTGGTCAAAAAGTATCTTTAGGCTGAGCTCCCTTGGTGAGGGCGAAGCCCGAGCCCGTCCCTTCGGGACGGGCTTTGCTTTACGAGGGGGAGCGGGGACGCCCCGCCCCCCTCGTAAAGCGGTCCGCGCGGCGCAGCCGCGCGGCGGGCTTCGCCCGTATCGGAGCGCATAAGCTTCCTCCCTGAGGCGCTTCTCGCTGCATTTTCATAGTGCATTTTGGTTATTTCCCGCCCAAAAATCGCCTCTTTGTAGTGCAAAAGGCGGGAATTTTGCAAGATGAGCAATTTGCACTTGCAATTTTTTCTCGGGTATAATATAATATAGTGCAAGACCGCAATACTTAGATAAGGAGTAATGAAAATGACCCTTTCCGAATATTCAAGGGAGGAGCTCTCGGAATTCCTGAACGAGCAGCGCAAACTCCTCGGCGAATATAAGAGCCGCGGAATGAAGCTCGATATGTCGCGGGGAAAGCCCTCGCCCGAACAGCTCGACCTCTCTAACGAAATGCTCACTCACTGCCTCGACGGCGACCACATCTCGGAAAGCGGCATAGACTGCCGCAACTACGGCGTTTTAGACGGCATTTACGAGGCAAAGCGCCTCTTTATGAAGATGATAGGCGTAGGGCGCTGGGAGATAATCATCGGCGGAAATTCGAGCCTCCAGATGATGTACGACGTCCTTGCAAAGGCTATGCTCCTCGGCGTAAAGGGGAGCGAAAAGCCCTGGTGCCGCTGCGAAAAGGTCAAGTGGCTCTGCCCCGCGCCGGGCTACGACCGCCATTTTGCCATCTGCGAGGCGTTCGGCATCGAGATGATAACCGTCCCGATGCTCTGCGACGGTCCCGATATGGATATGGTCGAGCGACTCGTTAGCTCCGACCCGGATATAAAGGGGATCTGGTGCGTTCCGCGCTACGCCAACCCGACCGGCGTGGTTTATTCCGATAAGGTCATAACCCGTTTCGCCAACCTCAAGCCCGCCGCAAAGGACTTCCGCATTTTCTGGGACGACGCCTACTGCGTCCACAGCCTCGACGACGAGGTCCCGAGCATTCTCAATATCCTCGACGAATGCAAGCACGCCGGCAACCCCGATATGGTCATCATCTTCGCCTCGACCTCGAAGATAAGCTTCCCGGGCGGGGGAGTCGCGATAATCGGCGCGAGCGAAGACAACATCAACTTTATGAAGGCTCAGATGGCTTATCAGACCATCGGCTACGACAAACTCAACCAGCTCAGGCACGCGAAATTCTTTAAGACCTACGAGGGTATTCTCGAGCATATGAAGAAGCACCGCGAAATTATTAAGCCGAAGTTCGAGGCCGTCCTCGACGCGCTCGATAAAGAGGTCGCGCCGCTCGGAATAGCGGAATGGTCGAGACCGCGCGGAGGCTATTTCGTGAGCTTCAACGGAATCGGCGGGACCGCGAAGCGTATCGTCGAGCTCTGCAAAGACACCGGAGTCACCCTCACCGCCGCGGGAGCTACGTTCCCCTACGGTATCGACCCCGAGGACAGAAACATAAGGATCGCCCCGACCTACCCTTCGCTCGAAGAGCTCAAAGCCGCTATGGAGATATTCTGCGTTGCGGTAAAGGTCGCCTCCGCCGAGAGAATGTTAGGCGAATAAACGCGCAAAAAGCCGCCCGCGAAAAACGGACGGCTTATTTTTTGCCTAATCCCTCTTTATCTCCGCGAGGGTGCGGCTGCGGCTGTGGACTATCGGCTTCCACTCGACGTCGATAAACAGCGCCGCAACGGATATCGGTATGTATGTCAGCATAAACAGCGGGAAGGTGAACAGATAGAGCACCTTTTTGAGCGCGCCCGCGTGAATCTTTTTCCACTCGGTCATAAGCGTGACCCCGCCGATGAGGATAAACGTCAGATAAACATTCAGCGCCGACTGCGCCAGCGACAGCGCGACCTCCTGCCAGACCTGCGCGTTCTGAATATTCAGGATTAGCGTCGCGGCGTTTGCCGCCATACTCGCGAGCGAAAGGACCATCGCCGGCATTATCGCCATAGTCATATCGTAGCAGGAAAAGAATTTTTTCGAGAATATCCCTCTTATCAGCGATGCGCCGTAGCCGCAGAAGACCTGTATATACCCGCGCGCCCATCTCAGCCTCTGCCTGACCGACTGTTTAAAGCTCGTCGGCTGCTCGTCGTAGAGCATCGCCTTCTCGCAATAGCCTATCTTTTCGCCCGAGATAACGCTGTCTATCGTGAATTCAATGTCTTCGGTGAGCAGGAAGTAATTCCAGCCGCCGTTTCTCTCGGCGATCTTCCGCGAAAACATAAAGCCCGTCCCCGAGACCGCCGCGCTCGTCCCCAATAGGTACCGCGAGCGGTTGAGATACTGCGACTCCCTCAAAAACCAGAGCGAATACCCCGCCGAGATCCAGTTGTCGGCGTAGTTTTTGGAATTTCGGTAGCCGGTGACGATGTTATAGCCCTCGCTGAAGGTCTCGTTCATCCGCTCGATGTAATCCGGCTCGAGGATATTGTCGGCGTCGAAGACGAAAAAGCCGTCGAAGCATTCGGGCTCGTAGTAATCGGCTATCGACCTCAAAAGGAACGCGAGCGCGTAGCCCTTGCCGATATGCCTCATATCCCGCCGCTCGAAAACAACTGCTCCCGCATCAGCCGCGACCTCTGCCGTGCGGTCGGTGCAGTTGTCGGCGCAGACAAAAACGGTAAGCCTGTCCGCGGGGTAGGTCTGAGCGCGTATGCTCTCGAGGAGCTGTCCTATAACCGTCTCCTCGTTTCGGGCAGATATTAGCACTGCGAAATTATGCATCACCGTTTCGGAACGCCTGCGCCTTTTTATCAAAAACGGCACGAGCAGATAGAGAAACTGGTATGCGTAGCATATGCAGAAGATGACGGCGATAGCGTAGTTTATAAGATTTATAAGCATAAAACCCCTCCTATCAGACTGCAACGATTATAGCGCTGCAATTATTAAGATAAAAGGGGCTTTTTATTAAGAAAATCTTAATTTTCGGTAAAGAAAAAGAAAACCGCAGAGCTATTGCCCCACGGTTTTCATATTGGCTGCCTCTGTCAGGCTCGAACTGACGACCCCATGATTAACAGTCATGTGCTCTACCGACTGAGCTAAGAGGCAATAAGCATAAGCCTGCGCTTATGCTTATAGTGTTTTGAGTGTCGGCAACACCGATTTTCCCAACACGTCGCCGTGCAAGTATCGTAGGCGCGAGTGAGCTTAACTTCTGTGTTCGGCATGGGAACAGGTGGGACCTCACCGCAATCGTCACCGACAAGTCTGTCGCCAATCTTCGTTTGGCTCCATACACGGCACGCAAACTTCGTTTGCTGTGCCACGTTGTTCATTCAGTAACAAAGTTTCTGAACTGTTCGGCACACGCTTCG
>CANQXS010000012.1 GCA_947627875.1 uncultured Clostridia bacterium | reverse complement strand
TTGTATTTCGTTCTATTGTTCAATTTTCAAGCTGCTGTCTGCCCCTTCTCAAAAGGCGCTCGATTATTGTATCACATTCGAAGCCTCTTGTCAATACCTTTTTTGAACTTTTTTTCAAAAGTTTTTAAGTACCCTCATCGGCTGTAAAGCTCTCACGCTTTTCACCCCAAGGGACAGCTTCGTTAATATACCATATTCAAAGACAGTTGTCAAGCCTTTTTTTGAATTTGTTTACCTGCACAAAATCCCCCGACGGGCGCCGCAAAAAAATGTGCAGAATATGCCCGCCGAGGAATTAAATTCCTGCCGATTTGAGGATTATCGGGGAAATAAGCGGAAATAATATCTGCAAACACCTCAAAAAGGAGAGAAATAAAATGACGACTTCAACTCGGACAAAATCAAAGCGCCGGTCTTTTTATTATATACTAACGGCGTTTGTGATATGTATGTCTTTAATTTCTTTGATCTGTCAAAACCTTGAGCGGCAGGAGGTTCTTTCCAAGGTCGGCTCGTCCGGCAAGGAAGTCTCTGCCATTCAGCAGGCGCTCAAGGACCGAGGTCTGTTCAATTCCGATATAACCGGCTATTACGGCACCCAGACTCAGGCGGCAGTCCGCAAGTTTCAGAAGCAAAAAGGTCTGACCGTAGACGGCATAGCGGGTCCGCAGACTCTCGGAGCGCTCGGCATAAGCGTGGGAACCGTCCCGAAGGCGACGGAAGCGAATATAAATCTTTTGGCGAGAATAATCTCGGCAGAGGCGAGGGGAGAGCCCTACACGGGGCAGGTAGCCGTCGGGGCTGTTGTTCTGAACCGCGTTGAGCACCCCTCGTTTCCCGATACGATCTCGGGGGTAATTTATCAGAACGGCGCATTTACCGCCGTAAACGACGGGCAGTTCTGGCAGCCTGTGGCGGCTTCGGCATATAACGCCGCGCGCGACGCCTTAAACGGCTGGGACCCTTCGGGAGGGGCGATCTATTATTACAACCCCGCCAAGACCAGCAACCGCTGGATACGTTCCCGCCCCGTTATAACGACGATCGGCGACCACGTTTTTTGCTCTTGAGCCGAAAAAGCAGCCCTCTCGGTTTTGAGAGGACTGCTTTTCCCTGCAATATTATTTCATCCGCAGTCGTCCACGCTGAAATACTTATGCGAGCAGGAGCCTAGCACCTCAGCCGCAAGCTTTAAAAGCAGCGCAGCGCCGACTATGGCTGCAAGCGCCGCGGCAATTTTCAACACTTTTTTCATAAAACACTGCTCCTTTCAAGACAAGACGAAGCTATTGAAAATATTATACCACAAATTTCCGATTTTTGCAAGGGCGGAAGAGGATTTAAAGGCGACTGCCGAAAAAATTTTTTGCCTCACTCACCGTTCGGCAAATGGGGAGACCCCCGGCGAGGGTCTCCCCAATAAAAACTGTCCACCGGACAGTTTTTATTCCCTGTCCTGCGCTTTGTTTGAAAAAGATTCCGCGCCTGCGGGCGCGGTAAGGGGCTTCTCGCCCCTTAACCCTCGCGAGCCTTTTAAAAAAGGCTCGACCGAAAACTTTTTAATTTTCCGATGCGGTCATTTGCTTAACTTTTCCGGAAAATATTGATTTTTTTCTCGCCGTCTATTATAATATAGTACATGCGAAAGGCGGTGAGAAAGTGGCGGTGTCAAAGCAGAGTTATAAAAAGCTCTTTTCAAATACCCTTATCTTCGCGATAGGCTCCTTCGGCTCAAAGCTGCTGGTGCTTATCCTTGTTCCTCTCTATACCGCGGCGCTCTCGCCGGAGCAGTACGGCTCGGTCGACCTCGTAGCCCAGACCGCCAATATCCTGCTGCCCATCTTCACTCTCTCGGTAGCCGAGGCCGCGCTGAGGTTCGGGCTCGACGCCGATACCCTCGAAAAGCGCCAGACCGTCTACACCACCTGCCTTGCCGTCGTCTGCGCGGGGCTCGCAATAATGGCGGCGATCTTCCCGCTGCTGTCGCTGTTCGATTACCTCGACGGCTTTACCGTCATACTTTATATATATGTATGGACCGCAGCGCTTAAGCAGCTCAACGCCACTTATGTTCGCTCGCTCGAAAAGGTAAAGCTCTTCGCGCTTGACGGAATACTTACCACCCTCGCGATGATACTCCTCAACATTCTCTTCCTGCTTGTATTCAAATGGGGAATGATAGGCTATCTCCTCGCGATAATCCTTTCGGACCTCAGCTCAAGCGTATTCCTGTTCTTTGCGGCGGGGCTTTATAAGCATGTAAACATAAAGCGCTTTTCGCTTTCGGCGCTTCGGGATATGCTGAAATACTGCGCGCCGCTCGTCCCGACTACTATCCTCTGGCTGATAACCTCTATCTCCGACCGCTTTATAATCACCTATTTCCACGGTGAGGCGATGAACGGAATAAACACCGTTGCCTATAAGATTCCCACCATCATCACAACTATATTCACGATGTTTTCTCAGGCTTGGAATATGTCGGCTATCCAGGAGAACAACTCGGTCGGGCGGGAGGATTTTTATACAAAGGTATTTTCGCTGAATCAGTCGTTTATGTATGTTATGGCGGCGGGGATACTGCTTATAAACCGCCCTCTGACCTATATTTGGGTCAATCCCGCCTACCACGAGGCGATGCTCTATTCCCCGATACTCACCCTCGCGACGGTCTTTACCTGCTTCAACGTCTTTTTGGGCTCGGTATATATCGCCGAAAAGCGGACGAAGCGCTCATTTGCAACTTCGCTTGCTGCTGGGATAATCAACATAATTCTCAACTTTGCGCTTATCCCCCGCTTCGGAATTTACGGCGCCGCCGGCGCGACCTTCGCCGCCTACTTCGCGGTGTTCTTCTTCCGCCTGTTCGACACGCCGAGGCTCATTCATTTTAAATTCTCCCTTCCGAAAATACTTATCAACACCCTGCTTATGACCGCTATGGCGGTTATAAACCAGTTTTCGGGTTGGTGGGTATATGCGGCGCTCGCGGCGCTCTTCGCGGCGGTGCTCGCGCTCAATTTCAGTCAGCTTCTTAAAATAGCGGCTTTTATCCTTCCGAAAAAGCTGAGGGAAAAGCTGCCGTTCCTGAATAAAACCGAAATTTTTGCCGAAAAGGAGTGATTTACAGATGGCAGAACTCAAATACGAGATAACCGAGCACATCGCGGTTTTGGGCGAAAGCTCGCGCGGGTGGACAAAGGAGCTCAACAAGGTGAGCTGGAACGACTATCCGCCGAAGTATGACATTCGCGAATGGTCGCCCGACCACCAGCGCATGGGCAAGGGCATTACCCTCTCGGAGGAGGAATTCGACGCGCTCAGGCGCGTTATCCTCGGGGAAGACATTACCCCCGACGGCTTCGACATCGACGAAAACGAGATCCTCTGAACCTATAGGCATAAAAATCCCTTCGGATTTGACCGAAGGGATTTTTTATGTTTGATTACTTCACGACGCTCTTGGAGCGGTCTACATAGCTCGTATGCAGGACCTCGTGAGCCTTGTGGCTTCCGGGCTCGCCGAAGAACTCGCCGTAAACGGTCTTGACGGCTTCGCTCTCGTGGCTCTTGCGCTTTACGTTTGCGGCGTCGTAGCTGTAAAGAGCCTTTGCGCGCTTGCCCTTGATGTCTACGGTAGAGCGGATGCTCGCGGGCTGGATAGGCTGTCCGCCGCCGTTTACGCAGCCGCCGGGGCAGCACATGATCTCGATGAAGTGGTAGTTCTTCTCACCGTTCTCAACGGCGCAGAGGACCTTATGGGCGGCGTCGAGACCCGAGACAACGCAGATGTTAACGTCGGTTCCGGCGATGTTGAGGGTGGCTTCCTTGATGGCGTCGGTCCCGCGGACGGCGTGGTAGTCAACATTGTCGATGACCTTGCCTTCGAGGACTTCGGCAACCGTTCTGAGAGCGGCTTCCATAACGCCGCCGGTTGCTCCGAAGATAACGCCGGCGCCGGTGCCTTCGCCGAGAGGATTGTCAAACTGCTCGTCGGGGAGGTTCTTGAAGTCGATTCCTGCGCGCTTTATCATTCTTGCGAGCTCGCGGGTGGTGATAGAGATATCGAGGTCGGGCAGACCCGCAGCCGACTGGTCGTCGCGCTTTATCTCAAACTTCTTCGCGGTGCAGGGCATTACCGAGACGGAAACTATATCCTTCGGGTCGATGCCGTTCTTTTCGGCATACCAGGTCTTGATGATAGCGCCGAACATCTGCTGAGGCGACTTGCAGCTCGAAAGGTTGGGAATCATATTGGGGTGATAGGTCTCGCAGAACTTGACCCAGCCGGGAGAGCAGGAGGTTATCATCGGGAGGACTCCGCCGTTCTTGAGGCGGTGGATAAACTCGGTGCCTTCCTCCATAATGGTGAAGTCGGCTCCTACGTCGGTGTCGAATACCTTGTCGAATCCGAGGCGGTGCAGAGCGGCGACCATCTTGCCCTCTACGCCGGTGCCGATCTCCATTCCGAAATCTTCGCCCAAAGCCGCGCGGACAGCCGGAGCGGTCTGCACGACGACGTATTTCTTCGGGTCGTTGATGGCGGCAAAGACCTTGTCGGTGTCGTCCTTTTCTCTGAGGGCGCCGGTCGGGCAGTTTATAATGCACTGTCCGCAGCTTACGCAGCCTACGTCGGCAAGACCGAGACCGAAGCCGCAGGAGACGTTGGTGTCGATTCCGCGGTCGTTGGTGCCGATTACCGCGACGTGCTGAGCCTTGCAGGCGGCGACGCAGCGGCGGCAGAGGACGCACTTATTGTTGTCCCTTATCATATGCGGGGCGGATTCGTCGATCTCGTAAACGGGCTTCTCGCCGTCGAATATGTCTTCCTGCTCAACGCCGTAGTCGCGGCAGAGCTTCTGGAATTCGCAGTTTTCGGAGCGAACGCAGGAGAGGCACTTTCTGTCGTGAGTCGAGAGAAGGAGCTCGAGGGTGGTCCTGCGCGACTTCTGAACGGCGACGGAGTTGGTTCTTACCTCCATTCCCTCGGTGACGGGATATACGCAGGAGGCGACGGTGCGGAAGCCTCTGCCCTCGTTTGCCTCAACTACGCAGATACGGCAGGCGCCTATCTGGTTGAGGTCCTTCATATAGCAGAGGGTGGGGACGTTTATTCCCGCAAGCCTTGCGGCTTCGAGTATAGTCGTGCCGTCGGGCACGCTGACGGCGACGCCGTCTATCTTAAGATTTATCATTTTATCCATAATATTAGCTGCTTCCTCCTTATTCCTTGGAAATGGCCTTGAACTTGCAGCTCGCCATGCAGGCGCCGCACTTCACGCACTTCTGGGGGTCGATTGCCATAGCGGGGAGCTTCTTGCCGGGAGCGGTGTAATCGGTCTTCGAGATCGCGTTCGCGGGGCAGTTTCTGGCGCACATTCCGCAGCCGATGCACTTCTCGCGGTCGATCTTGTATGAAAGAAGGCTCTTGCAGACGCCGGCGGGGCATTTCTTGTCCACGATGTGGGCAACATACTCGTCTCTGAAGTAGCGGAGGGTTGAGAGAACGGGGTTAGGAGCAGTCTGACCGAGTCCGCAGAGGGCGTTCTGCTTGATGTAGTTGCAGAGCTCCTCCATTCTGTCGAGGTCTTCAAGGGTGCCCTTGCCCTCGGTGATCTTGGTGAGCATTTCAAGCAGCCTCTTGGTGCCTACGCGGCAGGGGGTGCATTTTCCGCAGGATTCGTCGACGGTGAATTCGAGGAAGAACTTGGCGATATCGACCATGCAGTTGTCTTCGTCCATAACGATAAGTCCGCCCGAGCCCATCATCGAGCCGATGGCGATAAGGTTGTCGTAGTCGATCGGGACGTCGAGATGCTCCGCGGGGATGCAGCCGCCGGAAGGTCCGCCGGTCTGGGCAGCCTTGAACTTCTTGCCGTTCGGGATGCCGCCGCCTATCTCCTCGACTATCTGGCGAAGGGTGGTTCCCATCGGGACCTCAACGAGTCCGGTGTGCTTGATCTTGCCGCCGAGCGCGAAGACCTTTGTTCCCTTCGACTTTTCGGTACCCATAGAGGCGAACCAGTCGGCGCCCTTGAGGATTATCTGGGGGATATTCGCATAGGTTTCAACGTTGTTGAGAATGGTGGGCTTGCCGAAGAGTCCCTTTACCGCCGGGAACGGAGGACGGGGCCTCGGCTCGCCGCGCTTGCCCTCGATAGAGGTCATAAGGGCGGTCTCTTCGCCGCAGACGAAAGCGCCCGCGCCGAGCCTGAGCTCGATATCGAAATCGAAGCCGGTGCCGAAGATGTTCTTGCCCAGAAGCCCGTATTCGTGGGCCTGCTGAATGGCGATCTTAAGCCTTGCGACGGCTATCGGGTATTCGGCTCTTACATAGATGAAGCCCTGATTTGCGCCGATGGCGTAGCCGGCTATAGCCATAGCTTCGAGGACGGCGTGAGGGTCGCCCTCAAGGACGGAACGGTCCATAAATGCGCCCGGGTCGCCTTCATCGGCGTTGCAGCAGACGTATTTCTGGTCGGCGTCGGGAACGAGAGTGCGAGCCATAGACCATTTTCTGCCGGTCGGGAAGCCTGCGCCTCCGCGTCCGCGAAGACCCGACTTAAGGACAACGTCGATGACCTCTTCGGGGGTCATTTCGGTGAGGACCTTGCCGAGAGCGGCGTAGCCGTCCATAGCTATGTACTCGTCGATGTTTTCGGGGTTGATAACGCCGCAGTTGCGGAGCGCTACGCGGTGCTGCGCCTTATAGAAGGCGGTGTCGGAAAGGGAGACGTCGGCAACGTTTTCGACCTTTTCCTCGCCGGTGTCGGCATAGACAAGGCGCTCGACAACGCGCCCCTTGAGAAGATGCTCGGATACTATCTCGGGAACGTCGTCGGGAGTTACCCTCGAATAAAACGTGCCGTCGGGATAGATGATAACGACAGGACCTAACGCGCAGAGACCGAAGCAGCCGGTCTGCACGAGCTTTACTTCCTCCGAAAGTCCGGCGATCTCTATCTGCTCGTTGAAAGCCTTCTGGATCGCCTTAGAGCCGGACGAGGTACAGCCGGTACCGCCGCATATCAGCACTTGTGAACGAATCATATTTTATATACCTCCTAATGATATTCTTGGGTTACTGGTTGCTGCCGATGGTGTATTCCGAAACGACCGAGCCGCCCTTGAGGTGCTTTTCGATCACTTCTTTTGCCTTTTCGGCGGTCATCTTTACATAGGTGACCTTCTCCTTGCCCGCCTCGAAGACCTCGACAACGGGCTCGTACTGGCAGATGCCGATGCAGCCCGTCTGGGTGACGGTGACCTTGTCGGAAAGACCTTCGTTGGCTACTCCCTCGACAAATGCCGAGAGGACCGGACGCGCGCCCGCCGCGATGCCGCAGGTCGCCATTCCGACTACAACGCGGATATCGCCCTGACCTTCGCGGAGAACGACTCTGTCTTTCATCTTTTCTCTGATTGCTGCGAGTTCTGCTAATGATTTCATAAAACTCTATCCTTTCTGCGAAATTTATAGTGAATTTAAATTGCAAACAAATTTATTCCTCGCCGTTATACTGCCCTTTAAGGTAGCCGGTTATCCATACGAGGACCTCGGCATTGTCGAGCGGAACGTCTTCGCCCAAGACCTCGCGGAGCTCCTTTGTATCGAGCTTTACCTCAAATTCCGGCGAAGTATGCGTAAAGAGGAAATCTATGTCGGGGTTGCCCTGAATAAGCGTTACGACCGACGAGCATATATCCCCGAGCGGGGTCATATCTATGTGGTTTTTATAGAACAGCGCGCGGGTAACGGTCCCGTGGTCGTCGGGCGAGAGCTCCTCCGCCTTCGATTCTATCGACATATTGCCGCCGGTCTGCTCGGCTTCGAGCTTTAAAAGCGGCAGCCCCAGCCCGACGGGGCGGGTAGTCCTTGTTGTGCAGAACGGGTCGGTAACGTTCTTTAAGAACTCCGGCGTCATTCCGCAGCCGTCGTCAGAGATCTTAAGCTCAAGGGTATCCGAAGTCTCGGCTATCGAGATCACGACGTTCTTCGCGCCCGCTTTTACGGAATTTTTCGCTATGTCGAGCACGTTGAGCGAAAGCTCCTTCAAGGTCATTCCTCCCGTCTGAGTTTTTCAAAGAGCCTCTTTCTAACGAGCGCCGATGAATAGGGCTCGTCGTCGAGGTCGAAATAAGCGTCGGCGTCGCGGATATCCCAGAGGTAATGCGCGTCTGAGCTTATAACTATCTGCTTATCCTTTAAAATCGGGTATTTTTCGAGGTGAGGGGCTATCTTTTCCTTGTCGTGGAGCTCGGCGCAGGTAAATTTCGGATAATCGGGAAACGTTCCGAGAACGGCGATTATCCCGTTCGCCTGGCGGTCGATATGAGCGGGGTAACATATCCCCCCGTATTTTTTTACGATCTCGGGCGCTTCGTCGACGGTTATCTCGGTCGCGTTGGGGAGCATAAACTCATCGGTCCCGATCACGTTCTCCTCGTCGTCCATAATGAGCTGGTCGCCGAAGATATCTACCCTGTTGGGTATCCTTATCCTCCGCGAATCGACCTCTTCGCCGAATTCGAGGGCCTTTTCGAGCTCCTCAAACAGGCATACGACGTGGATATCCTCGGCGGTGGTGAGCTCCATTCCCGCTATCGGGATAACGCCGTAGCGCTTGCAGGCTTTGAAAAAGGCGGCGCAGTTTTTTACCGCGTTGTGGTCGGTAAGAGCCATTATCTGTATCCCCGCGAGGGTCGCAGTCCCCGCGATGTTGGCGGGGGTCATATCGTTGTCGGCGCAGGGGGAGAGGCAGGAATGGATATGCAGATCGTAGTAATATCTGCTCATACGAGGTCGGCTATCGCCTTCGCCGCTTCAAAGGTGGGCATCGGGGCGGAAATAATGTTCACGCCTCGCTGCTCGGCGGTATTCACGACGTTTTCTTCGAGCGCAACGTTCTCCGAGAGGATAATAACCGCGGTGTCGCAAAGGGTAGCGACGGCGACGATGTTTATATTCGACATTATCGTTATCCAGGCCTGACCCGAAGACGCCCTTCCCATTACCCAGCTCAGAAGGTCGCCGCAGTAGCAGCCCGACACCTCGCGCTCCGGCTCGGGAAGGCATACGACCTTAAAGCCGGTTTTTTCGCAAAGCTCTTTTACGGTCATATTCCGTCCTCCTTCCGCTCAGAGGGGTCGAATTTTCTCACGGGCTCGCCGTTCTGAATGCGGTGGGTCCTTATGATGCAGCTTTCGAGGCTCCGCTCGCCCTTAACGACGTCTTCGGCGAACGCACGGCAGTTCGGCGCGCCGCAGGAGCCGCAGTCTATTCCGGGGAGCCCGTCTCTGAGCTTCTGAATGTCCGACATCATTCTCATCGACTCGCCGATAGAGCTGCCGAGGCGGTTCATCGGCTTATAGTCGGGAATGTCTTCAAAGAAGTATTCCGGCGGGATGTATTTTTTGTCGTCGGTCAAGAAATTCTGAGAAACGGGGAGATAGCGCCGAAGAGTCTGGAGCCTTGCCTTTGCGATAAACGGGTTCTCGACGGTCATAACTCCGCCGACGCAGCCGCCCGTGCAGGCGTTGAGCTCGATAAATTCGAGCTGGGGGATGGTTCCGTTCTCTATCTGGTCGAGCATCTCGACGACGTTTTCAATGCTGTCCGCCGCAAGGTATTTGTCGTTGAATATGGCGGTCGCCTCTCCGCCCGAAGCCGCCCAGCTTATGCCTATCATTCCGGAGTTCGACACCGGCTGAGGCACCTTGTCGCGGCTCATAAGATTAAGAAGCGAGAAGTAGATATCGCTCATCGAAACTACGAGATCGATATTCGACTTATATTCGCCGAAGCCGTTCTTTACATAGCTCGTTTTAGCGGGGCAGGGTGAGATGAAGCATACGCCTATGTCTTCGTCCTTGAGCTCGGGATGAGCGGCTTTTGCGCGCTTTCTCGCCTCGATGGCGGCTATCTCCATCGGCGGGAGGATAGGCAGAAGGTTGTCTTTAAGATAGGGGAACCTCAGCGCTATCAGCCTCGCGATAACGGGGCAGGCCGAGCTTATGACCGGCTTTTTTATCCCCTCGGTCTTGAGATATAAACGGGTGTATTCCGAAACTATCTCCGCAGCCTGAGAGACCTCATAAACGTCATTGAAGCCCATATCGAGGAGCCCCTGCAAAACGTAGTCGACGTCTTCGAGCCCTTCAAACTGCCCGTAGAGCGAGGGCGCGGGAAGGGCTATCCGCCATTTATAGTCGTAAAGGTGGTCGAGCTTGTTGCAGGTCGCTATTTTAGCGTGGTGCTGACACACCCTTATGCACTCGCCGCAGTCGATGCAGCGGTCGGAATTTATGACGGCATGCCCGCCGTCCACTCTTATCGCCTCGGTGGGGCAGCGCTTTATACAGGTCGTGCAGCCCGTGCAGCGCGACTCGTCGAGCGAAACCGAGTGTTCGTATGTATTCATCATTTCACCACCAGACTTCAGCGGCTTTACTTTTTATCAGAAATTCACGCACATAGTGATCTTGGTGCCCTTGCCGAGTTCAGTCTCTATGTCCATTTTATCGGTATATCTTTTCATGTTGGGGAGACCCATTCCGGCGCCGAATCCGAGCGACCTTATATTGTCGGGCGCGGTGGAATAGCCCTCTTTCATCGCGAGCTCTATATTCGGAATGCCGGGACCGTGGTCGTTGAGGATTATCTCTATCCTGTCTTCGTAAACGACAACGTCCGCCTCGCCGCCGTGGGCGTGAATGACCATATTGATCTCGCCCTCGTACATCGCGATGGAGACCCTTCGTATCGCGTCGGCAGGTATGCCGAGCTCTCGAAGGTTCTTTTTTACCTGGACCGACGCCTGACCGGCAGTCGTGAAGTTGGAGCCGTCGACATTGAAATGGAATCTCAGGGATTCGCTCATGACCTCACTCCGTTTCCGACGAGCCCGCTCGTGTAGAGCAGACCGCAGGCTTCATACATTCTCTTTTCGGTGCTCATCAATACTATCCCGCTCTCGCGCGCAAGCTCGATCATATCGGCCGTCGGCTTTTTTGAGCGCACAAAAACTATGCAGACCATATCCATCATCTCCGCGGTGCGTATGACCTGAGAATTGACGAGACCGGTAAGAAGCACTGCCTGATCTTTAACATAAGCCAGAACGTCGCTCATCATGTCGCTTCCGCAGGCGGAAAAAACGTCATGGTCGAGGTTTTCCTCCCCGCATACGACGTTCGCGTCCAAAAGGGATCTGATTGCTGAGATTTTCATAAGGCTCTCCCCTTCAACTTAAATGTCTTTGCCGGTTATCAGGCGTATTTTGCCAGAATGGTATCTACGTCGTTGGCGGTAAGTCTTCCGTAAACGTCTTCTCCGACGGTCATAACGGGGGCAAGTCCGCAGGCGCCGATGCAGCGGCACGCCTCGAGCGAGAACTTTCCGTCGGGAGTGCATTCGCCGGGACCTATCTTTAAGACCTCGGTGAGCCTGTCGAGGATCTGCTGAGAGCCCTTTACATAGCAGGCGGTGCCGAGGCAGACCGAGATCTGATGGTCGCCCTTGGGAGAAAGTGCAAACTGAGCGTAGAAGGTGGCGATGCCGTAGACCTCTTCTACCGATACGCCCATACCCTCGGCTATTATAGTCTGGACTTCAAGGGGAAGGTAGCCGTAGATCTCCTGAGCCTCCTGCATTACCTGCATAAGAGAGCCCTCTACATGCTTCTTTTCGTTGATTACCGCCCTGAGCTTAGCCTCCTGCTCGGGAGTGCCGCGGAAGGGAACTGTGCTTGCGCGTTTTTTCATGGTATCCATCCTTTCAAATATTTAAAAATGTCGTACTTTGCGGTATACATACAATAGGAGTATAACATATCGCCGCGAGAATATCAAGAGCAAAAACAAAAAAAGCGGGCGCTAACCGCCGGAAATTTCACACAAAACCGTGATTTTTCGGAAGTCTGAGCGCCCGAGGGCTTATTTTTTGTATCCGCAGAGGTCAGAAAGCGGGCAGTCGCCGCATTTCGGGCTTCGCGCCGAGCAGGTGTCCCTGCCGAAATTCACCAGCCTGTGGCAGAAGTCCGACGCCCTGTCCATCGGCAGGACCTCTCTTAACTGCTTCTCGACCTTTGCGGGGTCGGTCCCCTCCGAGAGCCCGAGGCGCCCGCATATCCTTATGCAGTGGGTATCGGTAACGACGGCGGGCTGTTTATAAACATCGCCGAGAATAAGGTTGGCGGTCTTTCTGCCTACGCCGGGGAGCGAGAGCAGGTCCTCCATATTGTCGGGGACTTTGCCGCCGAAGTCGGAAATAAGCTTCTGCGAGAGCTCAATTATGCTCTTTGCCTTTGTGCGGAAGAGCCCGCAGGGCTTGACTATCCGCTCGACCTCGGAAAGCTCTGCCGAAGCGAAGCTTTCGAGCGTCGGGAACGCCGCGAAGAGCTCTTTTGTGACTATATTCACGCGCGCGTCGGTGCATTGCGCCGAGAGCCTGACCGAGATAAGAAGCTCGTAGGGCTTTTCATATACGAGCGAGCACTGCGCCTCGGGGTAGACCTTTTCAAGGCGGCTCACTATCTCCTCCGCGCGGGATTTTAGGGATGTTTTTGCAGGCATAAGGCTCCTCCTCCCGAAATCTGTCGGATATATTATAGCATAAAGCCGAAGGCTTTGTGCTATAATCAGCCATCTTTTGCGGTTCTCGGCGAAGCCGAGGAGCAAAAGGGCGACTAAAATAAAATATAATAATCGCTTGCGATTATTATAGCGGATTCCCGCGGAAAATGCAAGCGGGGAAAACCTGCATTTGCCTTAAAATCTCGGCGGGGCGCAGCGCGTGACAGAAAGAGCAAAATAAAAAATCCGCTTGCGCGGATTTTTATTTGGTGCGGCAAATGGGACTTGAACCCATACGTCGTTCGACACACGCCCCTCAAACGTGCCTGTCTGCCTATTCCAGCACTGCCGCATATATCGCTCAAAGAAAGCTTTCATATTATAGCACCGCTTTTCGGCGTTGTCAAGGGGTTTGAAAAAATTTTTTGAGTTATTTTCGGGAGAGCCGCCGAGGGCTCCCCCGAATTGCTTACGCCATATTATATCTGTGACCTCCGGGACCTCCGAGAGCTATCAGCGGGTCGATGCGCGTGTCGTTATGGCGCATTTCAAAGTGCAGATGATACCCCGAGGCGTTGCCGGTCATTCCCACCTTCGCGATAACGTCGCCCTTCTCGACCCTGTCGCCCTCCTCGACGAGCAGATCGTTGCAATGCCCGTAATAGGTCTCGTAGCCGTGTCCGTGGTCGATTATAACGAGCTTTCCGTAAGAGCCGTACCAGCCCGAGAACGTGACCTTTCCGTCGCAGGCGGCATAAATGTCGGTCCCACGGGGGATTCCCGCTATATCTACGGCGCGGTGGTTTGAATGGTCCCAGGAGCGGTAGCCGAAGGTCGAGCTTATATAGCAATCCTCGTCGCCGACGGGCCAGATAAACGTACCGAGGGTTTCGAGAATATCGGTGTCGTCGCCGATATAGGTGTTTTCCTTCGTCCCCGTGCGGATTATCATCGGCACCATCGCCTCGGTGACGGTTCTCGAAACGATAACTCGGTCTGATTCCTTTCCGTTGGTCGAAGTGACGAGCGCGGTCACGTTTTCATAGCCGTCAGAGCCGTGCTGCCTCAGAACCTCGCAGTATTGCTCGCGGCGGGAGTTGTATTCATACTGTACCGTCCGCTCGATGACCTGCCCGTAGTTCTCGTAATGCGTGGAAAGAACGTTGAGATGCGGCTCGAGATAGTGATATGTAACGATGTCGCCGGTCTTAAGCCCTCCCGCCAAAGAAGGATTGTCGGCTTCAAACTCCTCGCGGGTTATCCCGAGGCTGTCGCAGACAGAGGTGATGCTGTCTCCTCTTTTTACGACGTAATACGCCTCGACCTCGGTCGAGCCGTTTATAAGCTCAAGGGCGCTCTCGGGCGTTGTTAAAACGTCGGCTATAAATCTTCCCTGAGTTATCGAGATGTCGTCCTCAAAGTATACGTTTACCGAGTTGGGCTCGGTGTAATATTCGAGCTTGTCGTCGAGCGCCGAGCGGATCGTCTCCATATCCTCGTCGGAATAAACTCCGATGAGCTCGCCGTTGATATAAAGCCCGTAGGCGTAAACGACGGGTACATCGCCGGTCTCTATCATAAGCTCCGAGAGGGCGTCGATATCCGAAACGGGCTGTTCCTGCGGATCTTCCATATTTCTGACCGTTACCGTGAACCTCGGGGTTGTCAGGATAGGCTGGTCGTTTTCGGTAAAGGTTATCTTATCCTGAACGAGCGACTGCGCCTCGTTATAAGCCGCTTCGCTCTCTATTGTGGCTATCTGGCTGCCGTTGTATTCAAGGTTTATCGCATACTGTATCGTCGAGGAATACCTGACGAGCGCGATAAGAAACACTACCGACACCGCGGGCGCGATATAGTTGAAGCCGAATCTCAAAAGCTCGAATATCCCGCAGATAAGACTCCAGAGCCCCGAGAACACCGCTCCGACCGCCGGGAAGACCCCCTTGCGGCAGGCTTTTTTGAATTTTCCGCCCCATTCCGCAAAAGCGCCGTAAGTGTGGGCAAACGGGGTGAGAAGGAAGCACCAGACGTCGTAAAGGGGCTGCTTAAGCTTTTTTGCAAACCAATGGAACGCCTTGCCGACGGTCGCCGAGATGAACGACGCGGCAAGCCGGAAGAGAAACGCCGCGCAATCGCGCAGAACTCCCCAGGCGCTCCGACCGAGCCCGGCAAGGAACCCGACCGCTTCGGGGAGGATAAGCTCAAGCTCCCGCTCTATTCTGCGGAAAAGCAGAATTACAGCCGTAACGCTTCCGTAAGCCGCCGCGGCGGTTATCCTGCAAACGGCGCGCCATCCCGCCGAGCCTATTCCGGCAAGGAAGCCGACAAGCGCGGGGAATATCTTTAATAGACTGTATTTTACGTTTTTATATGACGCTTTTGCGCACTTCCCGAGCTGCGCCGACGCTGCGGCGGCGGTTTCGGCTGCGCTCCTGCGCTTCTTTTTCTCCGCCTTTTTCTCGGAGGACGCGGGCTCTTCGGCTTTTTCGGCTTCTTCGGGCGCGCTTTCGGCTTCGGGGGCTTCTTCCGAGACTTCTTCTGCTTCTTCCGCCGATACGGTCTCCGGCTCGGCTTCTTCTGCCTGCCCGACGGATTTCTCTGCGGCGCTTTCGGCTGCCTGCTCCTCGGGCTTGATTTCTTCAAGCGTTTCGTCCATATTCCCGCACTCCTTTCCGAAAAATTACAAAACGGTAACAAATTTATATCATTATATCACGGCGCAACGAAAAAATCAAGTGCCAAAGAATGTATGCCCTCCGCCTTCGGGACACCATATAAGCGAAAAGCGCGCCGATCCTGACGCGCCCGCCCGTTATTTTCTTTATTCTCTGCTGTAGGGCAGCGCCCCGAGGATCTCGAACGCGCCCGACTGCTGCCACATCTGAGCCGTAACGAGGACGGTGAAGCCCTCGCCGAAGTCGCAGGCGAAGTCGTTGGGGGAGTATTTCGGCAGTCCGAAGCAGGACATCATATTCATAATTATCCCGCCGTGGGTCACGACCGCCGCGCTCGAATAGCCGTTTTTCATCATGTCGTTGACTATGAAGTCGAGCCCCTCGAAGCAGCGCTGCACAACGTGCCGAAGGCTTTCGCCGCCTGGCGGGGGATTGTCGAGCCCGCCCTTAATAAAGGTTTTGTATTCAGGGGTGTCCTTTATGTCCGAAAGGAGCCTGCCCTCGAATTCGCCGAAATTCATTTCGCGAAGCTCGGGAACGACCCGCGCATAGCCCTCGGGATATAAAAACGCGGCGGTGGCGATGCATCTTCTCAGCGGGCTGACATAAACCTTGTCGACCTCGGGATATACATAGCGCTCCGCCTTTTCGGCGAGCTCCTTTCTGCCGTTTGCCGAGACCGGCGACTCGGTTATGCCGACATAGCGCCCCTCTTCGTTGGCTTCGCATATTGCATGACGGATGAAATGTATCCTGTAGCCCTTCATATATACCTCCATCGCGGCAGGTTTTGCCGCATTTTGTCGTTTTTCAACAAAAATTCGGTTGAAAATTCATTTAATCTACTGTTTTACAAAGAGTAAAATCGGGTGTATAATAATCGGTACGTTATTATTTTACCTCGGAGGAAAACTGTGAACACCGAATTTGCAAGAATCATGACTCTGTTGAGAAAGGAGCGCAAGCTCTCGCAGAAAAAGGCAGCCGAAGACCTCGGAGTTTCTCAGGGGCTTCTTTCGCATTACGAAAAAGGCAAGCGCGAATGCGGGCTCGATTTTTTGGTGCGCGCCGCCGATTACTACAACGTAAGCTGCGACTATCTTTTGGGGCGCTCTCCCGAGCCGCAGGGGAAGACGATTTCTATCGACGATATCCCCGAAGAAGACCCGAACAGCCGCGACAAGGTAACGCCCAACTCGGTTATGATCGCTTTTAACAAAAAGCTTATAAACAATTCGCTCAGCGTTTTCTATTCGCTCTTGACAAAGTGCCGCTCGTCGACGATGGTAAGAGAAACCTCCGGGTATCTGATGCTCGCGGTATATAAGATGTTCCGCTATCTCTATTCCGCAAATCCCAAAAACGACCAGAACTTCTTTATGATAGATCCCGCCGCCGCTCCCTCGGGGACAAACGCCGCGATGAACGTCTGCGAAGCAAAGATCGCCGCCGCAACGACGGGGAGCGTTCTCGAAGGAGAGGACTGCGTTCAGAATTCCGACGAGCTTTCGGCAAACACCCAGAGCCTTGCCGAGGAATATCCGAGGTATTATTCCTCGATGGTGAACCTTATAAAGAACAGCGAATCGAGGATAAAAAGCCTCAATCAGAAGCAGTAAGGCAAGTATAGCACAAAAACCGAAGGATTTCAAGAAGGCAACAGATCAAATCGGGGCTTTACCCCCTCTTCCCTAAGAAAACAAACCCGCAGAATTTAACGCAAGAGCCGCCGGCTTCATCGTTGGCGGCTCTTGCATTCCACAAAGGAGTGCGAGCGAGCCGCCGCCTTGAATCTGACGGCTTTACGCAATTCTGCGGCGCTTCGCGGTGCCCGCAGGGCACTTTTGTTTTCTTAGCTCAGAGGGGTTTTCAATGCTCCGATTTTTTATGTATTTTCGCGGACAAAGCGGCATAAACTACTCTCGGGGAAAATATCTCAAGGGGGTAATTTTATATGGATATTGCAACAAAAATCAAGCGCGAAAACAAGCTTAAAGCCGCGCTGCTGACCGCTCTGCCGGTAGTAGTCGGGGCGCTTTCGGCGGCAATAGCCGGAGATATGTCGAAACAGGATTACGCACAGCCGCCGCTCTCGCCGCCGGCTTGGGTGTTTCCGGTTGTATGGACAGTTCTCTATCTTATGATGGGCTTTGCCTCGTATCTTGTATACCGCGACTGCGACTGCCTTTTAAACGACGCGATGAAGTGCTTTTTCTACCAGCTCTTCGTTAATTTCTGCTGGTCGATAGTGTTCTTCAGGTTTGAATTTTACACCGCGGCGGCGGTCGTCCTGGCGGCGCTGCTGATACTGACAGTCGGCACGGCGGTGCAGTTCTTCGGCGTGAACAAAACCGCGGGAAGGCTTATGATTCCCTATATCTTATGGCTTTTATTCGCGCTCTATCTGAATATCGGCGTCGCGGTGCTGAATAAGTAGCCGCGCACGAAAAAACGCATAAAACGGAAAAAGCAGGCGAAAATTCGTCTGCTTTTTTGCATGTTGATGTTTGTTTAAAACCCGTCCGAAAGATAAGCGGGAAGCTGCCTATTTAATCTTTTTCGGCTTTGACGCCGGCAGTTTCTCATACATGGCATTAAATAAGCCTGTCAAAAACTCTCTGTTGTCTACTTCATCTACCAACAACATCTCTTTTGCTCCCTCATAGGGTAATTCATACTGAGCTGTCGGCATATAGCTGATTGCTGCTTCTATCGGTTTTACAAGCAGCCTGTCATCATAGATACCGCCTATGATTTTGCCGCGGTAATAGATGATAAATTCTCCCATCATAGCCCGATATGTAATTTCATCCAATTCGGATAATTGCCCTAAAATAAACTCTAAATATTCTTTGCTTGACGCCATTATTCCGCCTCCACTCCCGCTTTCCCGCATTACCGTCGCTTTTATTCCTCGGCGGAGAGATTTGCGTCCTCGGTTTTATATTCGCAGCCGGCGATATACCATTCGCCGCCGCTCTTTACGGCATAGCATTCGAGCTCGATGAGGTCTGAGGACTTCGAGCCGCTGAAATACGCCGCAACGTCGATCTCGAGCGCTCTGCCGAGCTTCGGCGGCTCGCCGTAGATGTCTTCATAAGATTCTTTGAACATATCCACAAATTCCGAGTCGACCCGCGAGCGCCCCGTTATCTTGATGTCGATGCTCAGGTCGTCGCCGAATTCGCCGTAATAGTCGCTGTAAAGCAGCTCCATATATTCCGTCGGGGTGATCCCGCGCTCCTCGAGGTCGTTTCGGTAGTCCTCAGCCATAAGCGGGAGCATCGCCGAGGTATAGGCTTCAAAATCCTTGTCGGCTATTGCCTGAAGATACTGCTCTACAGGCTTTTCGCCCGAGCCTCCTCCGATAGTCCCGTTGCGGTAGAATATGAACACTACCCCCGCGACTACCAAAATAAGAAGTATCAGGAGCACCGTCTGCTGTTTCTTCTGTTTGCTGCCCGAGGCAGCGCTTTTCGGGCGCCTTTCCTCGCGGACTTCTTCCGTTCCCGAGCCTTCCATATTTACCTCTCCTTTCGGACAAAAACCAAAGCCGCCTGTTTACCTGTGTGTCCCGACAAAGAATACCGCGAGCGTTCCGGGACCCGAATGGGCTCCGATTACCGGTCCGATGTCGGTTATAAGCTCGACCTTAACGCCGAACCTTTCGCTGAGCTGATCCGCAAGAGCTGCGGCGTCGGCGGGGCAGTCTCCGTTCGAGACGAAAACGGTGCCGTCCTCCGAAGGGTCGCGAAGCTCCCCGTATTTGTCGGCAAGGGCCTTTATCGAAGCCTTCCTGCCCCTTACCTTTGCCATATTTATCAGATGCCCCTCGTCGTCGACGTGAAGTATCGGCTTTATTCCCAGGACCGCTCCGGCGAGCGCCGCCGTTGCGCTAACTCTTCCGCCGCGCTTTAAGTAAACGAGGTCGTCGACGGTGAACCAATGGCATATTTTGAGCCTGATGTTTTCGCAGTATTCCGCGAGCTCTTCAATAGTCGCGCCCGCGTCCCTCTTTTTTACGGCGAGCCAGAGGAGCAGCCCGTATCCCGCGGAGGCCGCGAGCGAATCGACCACGACTACCTTCCGCTCGGGATATTCCTCGGCAAGGTCTTCTGCCGCGGTGCAGGCTGAGGCGTAGGTCGAGCTGAGCCCCGACGAAAACGTCAGGTAAAAGACGTCGTTTCCGGCTTTTAGCTCGGGCTCGAAATAGCTCTTCGCCGTTTCGATGTTCATAGCCGAAGTCCTCGCAACGCCTCCGGCTCTCATTCTGTCGTAAAACTCCTTTACGGGCATATCCCCGCCGCCGTGCGAAACGCCGTCTCCGTCAAAGGCGAACGTAAGCGGGCAGTGCTTTACGCCCCATTCTCCGAGGAGCGACAGCGAAATGTCGGCTCCGGTATCCGCAAAAATAACATAGCTACTCATATTTTGACCTCCCTTTGAAATTATTACCTTTTATGATATTATACAACCATATTGTGAAAGTGTCAAGGCGCAAATAAAGCGTCAAAAGTGATTATAATTACGATTTTTGCTTCCATACCCCCTGCCCCCTCTCCCTCAGAGAGGGCGAGGGGGTTCCACCCTGTCACCCGGTCGTTCACCGTTCGGCGAACGACCGACCCCTCCCCTCGAGGGGAGGGGTATCAAACTCTCCGAGAAACTTTTGAGCGTGTGGATTCGGCGCCACTCTTTTTGACACGAATGCGCATCGCCGTGTCTAAAAGTCACCGAGTCCCCACCGGAAGCGCTCATTTCAAAAATTTTTTCCGATTTTGCAAATTAACGTTGATTATTATACGATTCTATGATATACTGTTTATATATAATTAAAGAATACCTATATATTTTACATACGGGGAGGTAATAACGTGTTTGCAAAAACCTTTAACGGAGGAGTCCACCCGAAGGCACATAAAGAGCTCTCGGAAAACTCCCAAACGGTAAGGCTTGAGGCAAAGGGCGAGCTTACATATCTTATGAACCAGCATATCGGCGCGCCGGCAAAGCCGCTCGTAAGCGTCGGGGACCGCGTTCTGCTCGGTCAGACCATAGCCGAGGCGGGCGGATTTGTTTCGGCTTCGGTAGCGGCTTCGGTTTCGGGGGTCGTGAAAGCCGTCGGGCTCAAAATGACCCAGTCGGGCGACGAAGCTATGGCTATAACCGTCGAGAACGACTGCGAATACGAAGCCGTCGAGGGCTTCGGAGCGCCCCGCGACTACGCCTCGATGTCAAAAGAGGAGATTCGCGAGGCGATAAGAAACGCCGGGATCGTCGGAATGGGGGGCGCGG
This sequence comes from uncultured Clostridia bacterium, assembly GCA_947627875.1. Classification (GTDB taxonomy): domain Bacteria; phylum Bacillota; class Clostridia; order Oscillospirales; family Ruminococcaceae; genus Faeciplasma. The sequence goes on along the minus strand of CANQXS010000012.1, from coordinate 62,083 downwards.
GCTTCCCGACGGCGGTAAAGGCTACCGTAAAGGACGACTCCAAAATCGATTACGTTATCTGCAACGGCGCGGAATGCGAGCCCTATATAACCTGCGACTACAGGCTGATGCTCGAAAAGCCGAACGACGCCGTTACGGGAATGAAGATACTTTTAAAGCTCTTTGAGAACGCCTCGGGCGTTTTCGGGATAGAAAACAACAAGCCCGCCGGAATAGCCGCCGTCGCAGAAGCCTGCGCGGGTTCCGAGAGGATAAGCGTCGTCCCGCTGAAAAAGAAATACCCCCAGGGCGGCGAGCGAATGCTCATTAAGGCGATAACCGGACGGAAAATCAACTCGAAGATGCTCCCAGCCGACGCCGGCTGCGTGGTCGTCAATTACTCCACGCTCATAGCTATTGCCGACGCCGTTACGAAGAATATCCCGCTCGTGCGCAGAGTCGTGACCGTTACCGGCGACGCAATCAAGAACCCCTCGAATTTCGACGTTCCGATAGGAATAAGCGCTTCGGAACTCATCGAGGCTGCGGGGGGATATTCCGAAGAGCCCGAAAAGCTGATTTTCGGCGGACCGATGATGGGCGCCGCGGTCTACACCGCCGACCTCCCGATAACAAAGACCTCCTCCTGCATTCTCGCCCTCAAAAAGGACGAGACCGCGGGGCTCGAGCCCACCGAATGTATAAGGTGCGGAAAGTGCCTCTACGCCTGCCCCGAGCACCTTATGCCGATAAAGCTGAAGAACACCGCCGACGCGGGCGACTACGCCGCCTTCGAGGCTGCCCACGGGCTCGAATGCATCGGCTGCGGCTGCTGCACCTACGTCTGTCCGGCGCGCAGAAGGCTCTCACAGACAATAACGATGGCGAAGCGCTATGTTCTCGCCGAGAAAAAGAAAGGAGCGGCAAAATGAGCAAGACCTTAAACGTTTCTATTTCGCCGCATATCCGCGCCCGCGAGACCACAGCCTCGATAATGGCGGACGTTATAATCGCGCTTATTCCCGCGATAGCCGTCGGGGTATATGTTTTCGGGCTCAAGGCTCTTTTAATAACCGTTATATCGGTCGCGAGCTGCGTCGCCTCGGAATACATATACGAAAAGCTCCTCAAAAAGCCGGTAACGATAACCGACCTCAGCGCCGTGGTAACGGGGCTTATCCTCGCGGTAAACCTCTATTCTACCGCCCCTTGGTGGCTGCCTATTATAGGCGGAGCTTTCGCGATAATCGTGGTAAAAATGCTCTACGGCGGAATCGGGCAGAACTTTATGAACCCCGCGCTCGCCGCAAGGTGCTTCCTGCTTCTGAGCTTCTCGCGAATTATGACCGACTACCCTCAAATCGACGGCGTTTCGAGCCCTACCCCGCTCGTCCTCGCAAAGCAGGGGACCGTCGTCCCGATAAAGGACCTGCTGATAGGCACCCACTCGGGGACCATCGGCGAGACCTCTGCCGTAGCGATAATAATCGGTTTTATATACCTCTGCGTACGCGGAGTTATAAAGCCCCGCGAGCCGCTCTCGGTCATTCTCTCGACCGGCGTTTTCGTAACGCTTTTCAGCCTGATCCAGGGCATACCGATAACCCTTAACTACCTCGCCGTTCAGATGCTCGGCGGCGGAATGCTCCTCGGAGCCGTGTTTATGGCGTCGGATTACGCAACGACCCCCGTTACCCCTTGGGGTCAGGTCATATTCGGCTGCTGCGTAGGCTTTATAACGGCGCTTATCCGCTGCGTCGGCGGAGGAGTAGAGGGCGTTTCCTACGCAATAATCATCTCTAACCTGCTGACGCCGTTTATCGAAAAGCTCACCGCTCCGAAGCCTTTCGGAGTAAGAAAGGAGCGTGCGGAAAAATGATGAAAACGATAGTTAAAGACACCCTGCGGCTCGTTGTTATAACCCTCTGCGCCGCAATCTGCCTCTCGTTTGTCCACGAGATAACTGCCGAGACCATCGAGACCGCTGAAGCCGAGGAGCGCGCGGCGTCGTATCGGCAGGTGTTCCCCGAAGCCTCGTCGTTTGAGCCGGCTGAAAACTATCCGCTGCCCGAGCTCCCCGCGGGGGTATCGATAGGCGAGCTGCTCTATGCCGTAAATTCCTCGGGCGAGCGAATAGGCTGCGTTATCTCGGCGACCTCAGCCAACGGCTACGGCGGAGACATTACTCTCTCCGTCGGAATAGACTCCTCCTGCACTGTGACCGGAATGACTGTAACCGCTATGAGCGAGACCTCGGGTCTCGGCTCGCACTGCCAGGACGAAGACTTCCAGGAGCAATTCAAGGGAATTGCGGGAGAAGTCGAATATGTGAAGGACGGGAGATCCGCCCCCAACGAAATAGATATGATATCAGGCGCGACCTTTACCACCCGCGCCGTGACCGAAGCCGTAAACGGCGCCCTGAGCACCGCGGCTGCACTCTTTGACGGAGGTGATGCGCAGTGAAACAGAATTCACCGTTGGAACGCCTTTATAACGGCGTTATCAAAGAAAACCCGACCTTTGTACTTATGCTCGGAATGTGTCCGACCCTCGCGGTCACCACAAGCGCGATAAACGGCCTCGGAATGGGGCTTTCGACCTGCGCGGTGCTGATGATGTCTAACCTGCTCATCTCGCTGCTCCGAAAGTTCATTCCCGACAGAGTGAGAATGCCGGCATATATCGTCGTCGTGGCGTCGTTCGTTACGGTCGTCGACCTCTTGATGCAGGCTTATTTCCGCTCGCTCTATTCCGCTCTCGGGCTTTATATCCCGCTTATTGTCGTAAACTGCATCATTTTGGGCAGAGCCGAAAGCTATGCCTCGAAAAATCCGCCTCTCGCCTCGTTCTTCGACGGCTTGGGAATGGGGCTCGGCTTTACCGCCGCGCTCACGATAATCGGTCTTGTCCGCGAATTTCTCGGCGCGGGAGAGCTCTTCGGTCTCAAAGTTATGCCCGAAGCCTTCGAGCCTATATCAATAATGATAATGGCTCCCGGGGCGTTCTTCGTCCTCGCGGTGCTTACGGCGCTCCAAAATAAATTCAAGGCGCCCTCCGCGACCAATAAAGGCGATAAATTCTGCTCGGGCAACTGCGCCGGCTGTATGGACAAAACCTGCAATATCCCCGAAAGGAGAGATGAAAAGTGAACTTTCTTTCAACTCTGTTTATCGGAATAATCTCGGCGGCGCTCGTAAACAACGTCGTTCTGAGCCGCTTTTTAGGGCTCTGCCCCTTCCTCGGGGTCTCAAAGAAAACCTCTACCGCCCTCGGAATGGGTACCGCGGTCATCGCCGTCATCACCCTTTCCTCCGCGATAACCTACGTTATCGACCACCTTATCCTCCGCGACAGGCTCGTTTATCTGAGAACGATAATCTTTATCCTCATAATCGCGGCGCTCGTTCAGACGGTTGAGATAATCCTCAAGAAAAAGATTCCCTCGCTCTATAAGGCTTTGGGCGTTTACCTCCCGCTGATAACCACCAACTGCGCGGTCCTCGGCGTTGCGATAGATTCCGCCCAGAAAAACTACAGCTTTGCCGAAACGATGATATATTCCGTCGGCACGGCGGTGGGATTCCTTATTGCCATCGTTCTGATGTCGGGCATAAGAGAGAGGATAGAAAACAACGACATTCCCGAGAGCTTCAAGGGCATGCCGATAGTCCTCGTTACCGCAGGGCTTATGGCAATAGCCTTCTTCGGCTTCAAGGGAACCATAGCGTAAGGGGGCGGAGAATATGTTGAACGCAATTTTACTCGCCGCCGCCGTCATCGTCGTTATAAGCATCGCAATAGGCGTTCTCCTCGGGTTTATGTCCGAAAAATTCAAGGTCGAGGTCGACCCGCGCGAGTCTCAGATTCGCGACTGCCTCGCGGGCTCAAACTGCGGAGGCTGCGGCTATGCCGGCTGCGACGCCTACGCCCACGCGATAGTCTATGAGGGCGCGGCGATGAACCTCTGCCCTTCTTCCGACAAGAAGACCATAGGCGACGTTATGGGCGTCTGCGTTATCGACGGACCTAAGATGACCGCGTTCGTTAAGTGCAACGGCAACTGCCGCAACACCCGCTGCAACTACAATTACGGCGACGAGCGCGACTGCCGCATAGCCTATTCCGCTCCCGGACACGGCGCGAAAAAATGCGTCTACGGCTGCTGCGGTCTCGGAACCTGCGCATCGGTCTGCCCCTACGACGCAATAAGGATAGTCGACGGGCTCGCAAAAATTGACCGCACCAAGTGCCAGGTCTGCGGAAAATGCGTCTCGGTCTGCCCGAACCACCTCATTGAGATAATCCCCGATACCGCGCCCTACGCCGTAGCCTGCTCGTCGCGCTCTAAAGGCAAGGACGTAAAAGCCGCCTGCGACACCGGCTGCATCGGCTGCTCGATGTGCGCGAGGGTATGCGAGAGCGGCGCGATAACCGTCGAAAACAACCTCGCCAGAATAGACTACAAAAAATGCACCGGCTGCGGCAAGTGCGCCGAAAAATGCCCCTGCAAAATCATTACTATGCGTAATATCTGATGAAAAAATTACTTTGCGTTGCTGCCGCGCTGCTTATGCTGACAGGCTGCGAAGCCTATCCGAAGCGCTTCAGCGCGACCTATACCGACGTTTTCGACACCGTGACCGAATTTACGGCATACTGCGGCGCCGAGGAGGAGTTTGAAGCCCTTTCGGAAGCCGTTCACGGCGAGCTCAAGCGCCTGCACGAAATTTTCGACATATATAACAGCTATGAGGGTCTTGACAACGCCAAGACCCTCAACGACGCTGCGGGGAATTCCGTCGCGCTGCCCGAAGAGCTCGTCGGGCTTATTGATTCGGGAATTAAATGGCATACGCTCTCGGGCGGGAGGCTTAACATCGCCTTCGGGAGCGTGCTTTCTGAATGGCACCGCTGCCGCGAGGAGGGCGTTCTGCCCGACCCCGAGCTGCTCAAAGAGCTTGCGGAGCACTGCGACATATCGCTCGTTGAAACCGACAGCAACAGCGCCGCTTTGGGCGATCCGGCTATGAGCCTCGATTTCGGGGCGATGGCTAAGGGCTATGCCGCCCAGAAAGCCGCGGAGCTCGCCGAGAGCCTCGGAGGAAAGAGCTTTGCGCTCTCGGTCGGCGGGAACATCGTCACGCGGGGCGAAAAGCCCTCGGGAAAATGGGAAATAGGCATTCAGGACCCCGACGGCGGCATTCTGACTACGGTCAAGGTCGCGGGGGAGGCTGTCGTAACGAGCGGGGATTATCAGCGGTATTACGAGGTCGGCGGGGTGAGGTATCATCATATAATCGACCCGAATACGCTCTATCCCGCGTCGCTTTGGCGCTCCGTGACCGTTATCGCCGAGAATTCCGACGACGCCGACGCACTCTCGACCGCGCTGTTTCTTATGCCGCTCGACGAGGGAAAGGCTCTTGCGGAGAAATTCTCCGCCGAGGCGCTCTGGGTCTCGCCCGACGGAACCGTCACAAGAACGGAGGGCTTTTCCGATTATGAGTAAGCTTTTTAAGCGCGACCTTGCGCTCATTCTTGCGATAATTATTGCCGCGCTCGCGCTTTGGGGAGCCTTCGCGCTCTTTAAAAAGGACGGCGAAAGCGTTGAGATCAGGCTCCGCGGGGAGCTTTTTGCCGTCCTTCCGCTGAACAAAAACGCCGAGCTCGACGTCGAGGGGCTCTGCACGGTAGTCGTCGAAAACGGGAAGGCGTTTGTGAAAAATTCGACCTGCCGAAACAAGATCTGCGAAAACCACCGCCCGATAAGCCGCGCCGGCGAGACAATAGCCTGCCTGCCCAACGGCGTAACGCTGAGGGTCTCGGGGGAGGGAGGCGCCGACTTCTATGTCTGAAAAAACGCGCAGAATAGCGCTTTTGGGGCTTTTGGCGGCGCTCTGCTTCGGGCTTTCGTATATCGAGCTGATGCTTCCTGCGTTGCCCGTAGGCGTCCCGGGAATAAAAGCGGGGCTCGCGAATATCTGCGTCGTTGCGGCGCTCTATCTTTTGGGAGCGCGCGAGGCTGCCGCTGTAAATCTCATAAGAATTGCGCTAAACTGGCTGCTTTTCGGGAGCTTCTCCGGACTTTTATACAGCCTTGCGGGAGGGGCGCTGAGCTTCGCGGCGATGCTCCTTCTCAAAAAAAGCGGGGCTTTTTCGCCTATCGGGGTGAGCGCCTTGGGAGGAGCGGCGCACAACATCGGGCAGATATGCGTCGCCGCGCTGCTCACTGGTACGCCCGCGCTGGTATTTTATCTCCCCGCGCTGCTGATTTTCGGCACTGCCGCCGGAGCGCTGAACGGGCTGATTTTTACCGCGATACAGTCAAGGCTAAAGCCTCGGGGGAAGAAGCCCTGACGAAGCTTATGATAATTCGGCGCTCTCCGGTTTTCTCGGGGAGCGCGCTTTTGCGCCTTCGAGGGCGAAGCCCGAGCCGCTGAAAGCGGCTGCGCGTTATAAGGGGGCGCCGAAGGCGCCCCCTTATAACGGCGCCCGCGCACTCCGTGCGCGGCGGGCTTCGCCCGCAAAACTGCGGCTACCCCGTCATTCCGCGCTCTTTTTCACCGAAGCTTACGCCGCTCAACCGACAGTTTAGCGAATTTTCAACCTGCGGTTCACAAAAATTGCGAATTTAAACCGCCGGTCGCTTCACAGCCGCGAAAAACCGTGGTACCATATAGCTGTCGATCGACGAAAAACGAAAGGAGATAAATTATGAACGACTTTGGAGAAAAGATTTTTGAACTAAGAAGAAAGAAGGGTCTCACTCAGGACGCCCTTGCCGAGGCTCTTAACGTTACGGCGCAGGCGGTGTCGAAGTGGGAGCGCGGCGAATCTATGCCCGACGTGGCGCTGCTCCCGAAGCTCGCCGAGCTGTTCGACACGACTATCGACAGCCTTTTCGGGCGCGAAAAATCCCCTATAGTCGAATACGTCCCCGAGAAAAAGCGCGACTTTGAGAGCGCGATTCTCAAAATCACCGTAAACGACGACAGCGACAAGAGCAAGATCAACGTAAATTTACCGCTGTTGCTTGTAAAAACGCTACTTGAGCTCGGGCTTTCAAGCGGACAGGGGGACATAGAGTTCAACGGCATTGTCCTCTCGAGCATCGACTTTAAGTCCATCGTAAAGTTAGTGGAGAACGGCGCGATAGGCCGGCTGGTGGAGGTCGAGTCGGACGACTGCCGCATCGTGGTCGAAGTTATATGAGGATATCCGTCGCTGCAAAAGGGCATTTTCCGATACGGATAGTCTTCCCAACCGCGTTTATATGCAGCCGCGCCGCGGCAAAAATCATCGCCAAGTATTCCGACCTCAACCTTACAGAAGCCGAGCTTTACGCCGCTCTGAAAGTGCTCAGCCGCTCGAAAAAGTCGCTGCGCGGTATGCCCCTTGTCGATGTCGGGACCGAGGACGTTAAAGTGAAGATTTGGGTGTAGCGCGCAAAAAGGCTCCGACAAATATCGGAGCCTTAAATCTTATCAAAAATCCCTCTGAACAGTCGCGACCGCAAGACAGACGCAGGCTGACGACTCTTTTTTCGCAGGAAATTAAAAGCGTCGGAGCAAAGCGAACTCTGCTCCGACGTGGTCGAGGTGACGGGATTCGAACCCACGGCCTCCACGTCCCGAACGTGGCGCTCTACCAAACTGAGCCACACCTCGATATTTGCGGCGTAATACCGCTCGAATATAATATCACATTCTTGCAAAAATGTCAACGCTTTCAAGAAGTTTTTTCTTTGCGTTTTTGCTTTCCAACCAAACGGAGAATTTTTTACCCCCGAATTGTCCAACCGATATGTTTACAATCCGCCGTGCATTTGGTAAAATAAACTCAACGGATCCGAAAAACGAAAAAGGAGCATTATTATGGACATAGCAGGCACTATTTCAAAATACCGCAAGGCTAAAAATCTCACTCAGGAAGCACTCGGCGAGCTTGTCGGGGTGACAAATCAGGCTGTTTCAAAGTGGGAAAACGGCACCTCCTCGCCCGATATTTCAATAATTCCCGCGCTTGCCGAAGCCCTCGGCATAAGTCTTGAACAGTTCTTCGGCGTTCGTGATGACAGTCAGCCCGAGCGCGTCAGCGCCGACGATCTCCCCGAAGAGGCGTTTAAACGCCTTTATCACACGTTTTCTGAGCTTTGGAAGCTTTCGCCGCTCGCAGAAGCAAAGAAGACTTGGCTCAAGGCTTGGCGACTTTCCTGTGTTTCCAACACCCACGGCTGCATGACTGCGGCAGCGGGACCGTTTGCCTTTATCGACCTCTCATTTAAAACGCCCAACGGCGGTGAAATATTTGAAAACGACTACACCGCTCGAGCGGTATCAAAGCTGTTTCAAAAAAGCGTCCGCAGGGTGCTTGAGTATGAGTACAATTTTACGGTTGCGAGAAACGACTATACCTCAGGCGACATCGGTCACACCGCGGCGGAGATATGTGAGACGACCGGGCTTTCGGGGGACGAGGTCTTGGACGCGCTCGACACTCTTGTCGCGCTTGAAATTAACAGTTCGGACGGCGGAGGGGTGTATTACATTGAGTTCGGTCATTTTCCCGATCTCTTTGCACTGTTTCAGTCGGCAAAGCTCGCCACGGGTTCGCATTACTGGCACCGTCTGAGAGACACGGCAATCGTCTTAGATGAAGTTTTTTGATGAGCATAAAACAGCCCTGCATTTAGGCAGGACTGTCTTGTTATTTCAACTTTACGGTTATGTCCCTCATATCTTCCGGCAGGTCTTTTTCCTCCGTCAGATCGAGCACGGGCTCGCCGTCGAAGCCGAAATGAACCCTTCTTATCCCCGAGGAGCGCGGCGCGTGAATGCCGGGGCGGGCGTGGTAGGTGTTCCAAACGTCGCCGTATTCGTCGGTGACGTAGGCGTTGTGACCGGGTCCGTATTCGCCGGGAGCCACGAGCGAATGCATCAGCGGGTAGTTGCCCTTAGACCATACGGTCGGGTCTAAAAGGTCTGCACCCTGCTTCGCGGTGAGCATACCCACGCAGTAGGTGGTGTCGACGAGCGCCGAGCTGAACGTAAGGTAGATCATACCGTCGCGGTAGAGGGCAAACGGTCCCTCGTCGACGAGAGTGTGGTTATTCTGCCAGCCGTATTCGGGCAGCGTGAGCAGAACGGGGTCGCTTATGAGCTTCCAGGGCTCGGCGGGGTCGATTTCGGCAATATATACCCAAGCGCCGAGGTCTATGGGGTTGAACTGCCTCTGGCTCCAGGCGACGTAAACCCTTCCGCCGCTCTCTATCGTCGTCATATCGAGGGTTATGCCCTTGTCGTAGAGCGGGGAGCCGTCCTTTTTGAGGACCCTGCGGGGAGCCTCCCAGCTGTCGCGGTCGTCGAGCTCGCCGCCGTCCTTCAATACCATAACGTGTGACTGCTCGTCGCCGAATTCCTTCGGGGTGCAGGCGTGGAAGATATATTCCTTCCCCGCGACATTGTGGAACTCGGGCGCCCAGAGCAGACCGCCGACGTGGGGATAAGTGACCGAGTCGAGAATAAGCTTTTCGGGGGCGTTCACAAGCCCGGGGATAGTCTTCGCGCGGCGGACATAGATTGTGTGGTTGCCGTCGGCGTCGTTAGTCGCGATAAAGTAGTAGTCGCCCTTATAGCGGTAAACGCAGGGGTCGGCGCGGTTCACGGCTATCGGGAAGTCGTAGTGGTCGAGGTGGATGCGTCCCTTTACTTCGCCGTTGGCGGGAGCCTCCCAATCGACGCGCTTAGAATGGGACGAGCCGTCGGAGTAGCGGACGGTCACCCTGAAATCGCCGAGCTTGTCGGCTTCGACCTCTTTTTCGTATTCGAGCGAGACCGCAACCGGAGTCAGGAGCTTTTTAAGGGCGTAATCGGCTTTTTCGTCCGAAACTTCAAACTCCCTCGCGTCATAAGCGCCCTCAATACCTGTTTCGGTATATTCAAAGTGCGCGCCCTCGTGGTGATGACAGCCGCCGTTCCCGACTTCCTTGACGTCGTCGGTGGGCTCGGTCACCGAGGCGAGCTTGCGGCGGTAGACCTTTCCGCCGACCTCGAACTTCGCGACGAGGCTTTGACAGTTGGGGCATACCTTGAGCATAACGTCGTCAAGGTAGTCGTCGCAGAGCTTTAAGAGCCCCAGCTCGGTGTAATGGACAAGGTCCGCGGTCTCAAAGACGACCGCGCAGCCCTTCGACTCGGGGTCGGGCTCGCCGTTTGCTTCGGTGCGTATCGCGATGATCTTAAACCCGCCCTCGCAGGGCATAACGAACGGCTTTTTCAGGCTCTTGGGGTGAAGCGCGCGGCTTTCGGGGTCCTGAGTCGCCTTGACGAACAGAACTCCGTAGTTATGGTTGAGCGGCTCAAAGGCGCCGTTCTTTTCATAACCGAGGTGCATACTCAGCCCGAGGCGGGGTGCATATTCCGCCTCGCTTACGGGCTTGCGGGTGTAGCATACAAACTTCATACTATTCTCCTTTGTTCTCGTTTTCTTCGGCTTTCGCTATCTTTTTGGTGTGCTTTGAGGTGATGACTACCGTCAGTATCACCGCGACGACTACTGCCGCTCCCGCGCAGGCAAGCGCAATTATAACGGGAGTCGAGAGCCCCGCGCTCTTGGCGGAGGGGTCTTTTACGAACGGATTGACCTTTTCTTCAACTACCGGCGCGACGTAATTCGGGTCGGCTTCGAGGTCGATGTCGATAGTCATAAGGCTGCGCGCGGGGATAAACAGCTCGTCTTCATATTTGCCGTTGTCCATCATATAGTCGTTCGCGAAGCGGTTTTCGCCCTCGGTCGAGAGCCAGCAGGCGGAGTCGAGAATGGTCTTCCCGCCGAGGTCGAGGGTCATATATTCGTCCTTCTCGGTTGGGTTCATGACCACGACCGCGAGCTTTGAGCCGTCGGGCGATTTAAACGCCGCGACCTTCGAGCCGAGGCTCTCCTCAACGTCGACGCGCTGATAGCCGTTCTTGATGAATTTCGAGTAGTGCATCATTATGTAGTGGTTGCCGATGCGCTGAATCGAGGCGTTTGCGTCGGCGCCGCCGATTTCGATAAGGCAGTTGCCGAGGTCGGCGATCCAAACGCCGTTCCAGTAAAGATATGCGCTGACGTTCTCATATATGAGCTCGTCCATAACGACCTCTGCGTGTCCGAAGAAGTCGCTGTTATACCATTCGGTCTCCCAGATGCGGTAGCCGTCCATCGCGTTTTTAACGGCGGTCATATTCCCCTCGCCGAGGTCCATTCCGTAGAGGTGGTGCGCAACGACTTCGAGGCTCTCGGGGCAGTTCTCGATAACCGGGTCGAGATAGCCCTTCAAGAGATCGGGGTAGCCCGCCATAGTCTCGGCGCCCAAAAGCTTGGGGGCGTATTCGCCGAAGGCTTCTTTAAACGCCTCGTAGACGGCGATATGAGCCTTCCAGTAGGCGCAGTGATACTCGTTCTCCTCCTGCCCGAAGAAGAATCCGGCGTCGCTGCGCTGGTTACCCTGCTCGTCGACGTGGCGCTCCTGGAGCTCTATTTCGTTTGAGATCGAGAAGTAATCGACCGGGATACCGGCGTCGAAAAAGAGCTTTATCGACTCGACGCAGAAATCGGCGAGCTCGTCATACATATATTCGCCGTTTTCGTCCTTGGCAAGGGTGAAATAGCTGTAGCCGTTGTCCGACTTCTCGGTGTAAGAAACCCAGGGCAGGTCGCGGTCGTACTGACCCCAAGAGGTCACCATAACTATCGGCTTTACTCCGCGGTCTACGGCGGCCTTATAATAGGCATAATAGGCGGGGTAGCCGTTGAGGGCGTTCTGATATTCCTCGCCGACGTGGTTAAGGTCGCGGAATCTCAGAATATTGAACTCGGCGTCGTTAAATATCCAGTCGAACCCCTCTTCGGCGTTTACGTTGGTCGCGAGCCAGTCGCCGTACCAGGTATATGAAGCGCCGAAGCCGTCAATGGTCTGATAGGTCTTGCCGAAATCTATCTTTACGAGGTCTTCGTCGGCGGCAAAGGCGTTGAGACCGAGCGACGCCGCCATAACGAGCGCCGCCAAAAGAGCAAAGAGCTTTCTCATGTTCTCCTCCTTAAAACAAGACCCCGCCCGCCGACTTTCGGCAGGCGGGGCGCAAAATGCTTATCCGTTGTTGAAATCGCTTATGCTGTTGTTGAGCTCTTCAACGTAATACTCTATCTGATCTCGGTAGCTCTCCTTAAGCTGAGCCCACGACGACGGATTCGAGCCGCCGTGGATAATGCCGTTGGTGAGGTTTCCGAGGGCGTTGCCGAGGTTATCCGGCAGGTTGTTGTTGATATCGAGCACGGGGTTGGCGGCAGCAAGGCGGTAGCATTCTTTATGCATCTGGATCATTTCGTCGCTCCAGAGGTATTTTTCCTTGAGCTGCTTATCGTCTATCTGGATAACTACAGGGTCTATCTTCTTGAACCTGTCGCACATCGCCAGAAGCGCGACGCCTTCGGGGTTCTTTGCGTTTTCAACAATGCTGTAGCCTTCGATACCCGCGCGCATATAATAGACGCCGTCGCCGTTAGGGTCTCTCGGGAGCGGGGCAAACATAAGCTCTCCCGCGCCGACGTCTCCCCAAACGGGAGCGATCTCTTCAACTCTTCCGGTGAAGCCCCATTCCGCAATTATGTAGAAGAGGGTCAGACCTTCGTTCATTCCGGTGCCGAAATCTCCTCTTAATGCCCAGCCGCCGTTCTGATAGGTGCAGCCGTTCTTTACGAGGTTATAGATGACGTCCTGAGAGCGCTCTATTTCGGGCGAGTCGATGTTGGCGTAGAACTTTCCGGTCTCGTTGTCGATTCCGAAGAACATCTGACCGGTAGATTCCATCAGACCGCCGGCATAGGCATAGCCGTCGAGGGCATAGCGGTCGGCGTCGGGGTCGGTGAAGTCCATGCACATGTCATAGAATTCGTTCCAGGTCCATTCGTCGTTCCAATAGAGGGTCGCGGGGTCGTCGTAGCCGTATTCCTCGATAACTCTGCGGTTATAAGCCACAACGTTGCTTACCGCGATGTCGGTGATTATGTGGTAATGCTCGCCTCTTAGGGTGAAGTAATCGGCGGCGCCCTTCATAGGCGCAAAGAGCGGGTCGTCGAAGTCTATCCACTTATCTACCGGCTGTATCATTTCCTTGATGCAGTTCATCGGGTAAAGCGCCATAACGCCGTTGGTCGCCTGAGTGGCGTCGGGCGGGGTTCCGGCAGAGATATACATCGCGAGGTCGTCGTAATAGTTTTCGTAAACGCATTCGAGCCACTCGACCGAGCCGTTGTATTTATGGGTAAAGGTCCAGTTGCCGGTATTCACGACTTGGTCTTCTTCGTAGTTCTGAAGCGGGTCATACCAGGCATACCAGATAACATGGCTTCCTGCTCCGGGGGCGGTTGTCTCGTCGGGCAGCCTTATTCCCGCAGCCTTAAGAATAGCTTCCGAGTCTTCGGTTGAGAGGGTGAGCTCGATAGGCACGCGCTTTTTGCTCTTGCCGCAGCCCGCAAAGGCAACGACAAGCACCAGCGCCAAAGCTATTGCCAAGAATCGTTTCATTTTGATCTCCTTTTTGCGGGATTATCCTTCTCCCGCCACAAAGTCTTTGACCATATTGTTGAGCTCCTCGATGTAGTAGTCAAGGCTGTCGCTGTTGGCTTCCTTGAGCTGAGCCCAGGTCGAGGGGTTAGAGCCTCCGCGGACGATGCTGTCCTGGAATCTCGAAATTACCGACTGCAATCCGTCGGGAAGGCTTCCGCCGACGCCCATGCTGAAGTGCTCCATAGAGAGGCGCTGGCATTCCTTCGACATTTCGATCATATCGTCGTTCCAGAGGTAGATGGTTCTGAGCTGCTTTTCGTCTATCTGCTGAACAACAGGGTCGATGACCTTGAAGCGGATGCAGGAGGCGAGGAGCATAGCTCCGTCGGGGTTGGGGGCGTTTTCTATGAGGACCATAGAGCCCTTGATGTCGTTAAAGCTCGAGGTGAGGTAATAGATGCCGTCGCCGGCTTCGTCTCTCGGAAGGGGAGCGAACATAACTTCGCCGTCTTCCATACTGCCCCAGAGCGAATCTACGATCTCAACGGTGTTGGTGAAGAACACCTCGCCGATGATATAGAAGAGGCATTTGCCGGTCTTCATTCCCTCGCCGAAATCTCCTCTTAAAGCCCAGGTCCCGCGCCCGTAGGTGCAGTCGTTCTTGAGGAGGTTATAGAGGTAATCCTGACCGCGCTCGATCTCGGGGTCGCCGATGCTCGAAATAAAGTTGCCGTCGGCGTCTCTGTCGAGTATCTGCTTGCCGGTAGCCTCAACGAACATTCCCGCAAAGGCATAGCCGTCGAGAGCAAAGCGGTCTTCATCGGGGTCGGAGAAATCTACGCACATATCGTAGAAGACGTCCCAGGTCCACTCGTCGTTCCAGTAGAGATCGGCGGGGTCGTCGTAGCCGTATTCGCTGATAACTCTGCGATTATAAACGCAAACGTTCGAGGGGGTCGTTTCGAGGCAGACGTAATAATGCTTTCCGCCGAGCGAGAATTTATCGGCGAGGTCCTTCATCGGAGCCCAGAGCGGGTCGTCGTAGTCGATCCAAGGGTCTACCGACTGAATGGTGCCGTTGATGGCGCCCATCGGGAAGGAATAACCGCCGGTCATGATATCCGGAGGGGTTCCGCCGACGATAAGCTCGGAAAGCTTGTTGGAGCACTCGAAGTAGTCGGTCTCGATATAGTCGAGCTTTCCTCCGTATTTTTCCTGGAAGGTCCAGAAACCGGTGTTGACTATTTCGTCGTCGTCGTAATTCTGGAAGGGGTCGCCCCAGCCGAGCCACTTAACGGTCGAATCCGCGCCGGCGGCTTCGCTCTTATCGGGGAGCCTTACGCCCGCCGCCTTGAGGATGGCTTCGGAGTCTTCGGTCGAAAGGGTGAGCTGAATGGGTTGGCGCTTATTGCTTCCGCAGCCGACTAACGCAACTATCAGAAGCAGGGCAAGGGCAATAGCGGCGAATCTTTTCATTGTTTACTCCTTTCCGCTATTTCAGGAAGCGTTTGTTTCTTCTATCAGATTGTTAAGCTCTTCGATGTAGTATTCTATCTGATCCCTATACTGCTCCTTGAGCTGACCCCAGGACTGAGGATCGGAGGATCTCGCTATAGCCCAGCTTATGCCGTTGAGGGCGTTGCCGAGGTTATCGGGAAGGTTGCCGCCGAGGTCGAATACGCGGTGAGCCGCGGCTATTTCGTCGCACTCCTCAGACATAGCGACCATTTCGTCGCTCCAGAGATAGGTCTCCTTGAGCTGCCTTGTGGCTATGGTGCTTACAACGGGGTCGATGACCTTGAAGCGAATGCAGGCGGCGAGGAGAGCCGCGCCCTCGGGGTTGCGCGCATTGCTTACTATGCAGTAGCAGCCGTAGATATCGACGAAGGAAGATGCGAGGTAATAGGTCCCGTCGCCGTTAGGGTCTCTCGGGAGAGGAGCAAACATAAGCTCGCCCTCGGAGATCGCGCCGAAGTTGGCTTCTATATCCGCAACGGGCTGCTGGAAGAAGCTCTCGCCGAGAATGTAGAACAGAAGCTTGCCTTCCTTCATTCCGCAGGGACCGCCGTCCTGGTCGCGGCGAGCCCAGTGGTCGCCGCTCGCGTCGCGGTAGTTGCAGTCGTTCTTGCAGAGCTCGTAAAGAATATCCTGAGCGCGCTCGATAGCGGGGCTGTCGACGTTGGAGTAGAATTTGCCGTTTTCGTCGACCTGCATAAGCTGCTCGCCCGAAGCTTCGATCATCGCGGAGCTGTAGGGGTAGCCGTCGAGGGCGAAGCGGTCTTCATCAACGTCTGAAAAGTCGACGCACATGTCGTAGAACACGTCCCAGGTCCATTCGTCGTTCCAATAAAGTGCGGCGGGGTCGTCGTAGCCGTATTCCTCCAAAACTCTGCGGTTATAGAGGACTACGTTAGAGGGAGCGGTGTCGATAGTGATCTGATAGTGTTTGCCGTGGAGCATAAAGAAGTCGGCAAGCTCCTTCATAGGAGCCCAGAGCGGGTCGTCGTAGTCGATCCAAGGGTCGACGGGCTGTACCATTTCCTTTATGCAGTTCATCGGATACATAGCGGTCGAGCCGTTGCCGCCGATGCACATATCCGGCGGGTTGCCGGAGGAGAGGTACAGCGCGAGGTCGTCGTTGCGCTCAAAGTAAGTGGTCTCGACGTATTCTATCGAGCTGTTGTATTTATTCTGGAAGGTCCAGTAAGCAAGACTGACGAGCTCGTCTTCGTCGTAGTTCTGGAACGGGTCGCCCCAGCCGAAGAACTTCACGACGCTGTTGGCTCCCGCGGCTACCGAGGCGTCGGGCAGCCTTACGCCCGCCGCCTGAAGTATTGCCTCGGAATCCTCCGTCGAGAGAGTGAGCTGGATCGGTTTGCGCTTGTTGCTGCCGCAGCCCACGAGGGCTACGATCATAAGTATAACGAGTGCTAAAGCAAAAACTCTTTTCATAATGTTCACCTATAATATAATGTCCTTTATCTAAATGGCGGAGTAATTTTTATGAGTCGAATTCTTCTATCATGTTGTTGAGCTCTTCGATATAATACTCGAAGCTCTCGCGGTTAGCTTCCTTGAGCTGAGCCCAGGAGGAGGCGTTCTGACCGGAACGGACTATGCTGCGGGCGAGGTTGCCGTAAACAGTCTGAAGCCCGTCGGGAAGGTTGCCGGAGTAGTCGATGATGAAGTTGGCGTCGGCAATCCTCTGGCATTCCTTGGACATTTCGATCATGTCGTCGTTCCAGAGATATTTCTCTCTCATCTGCCTCTCGTCGATCTGCTGAACAACGGGGTCGATGACCTTGAAGCGGATGCAGGAGGCGAGAAGCGCAGCGCCCTCGGGGTTCCTTGCGTCGTTGATGATGACCATCGCGCCCTTGATGTTGTCGAAGCTCGAAGAGCAGTAGTAGATGCCGTCGCCGTTTTCGTCGCGCGGGAGAGGAGCAAACATAAGCTCGCCGTTGGCAATATCGCCCCAGTTGGCGGAGACGAGCTCAACGGTATTCTCGAAGAAGGTTTCGCCTATAACATAGAATAGGCAGAGACCGTCTTTAACACCGGCGCCCCAGTTGTCGCCCGAGCCGGTTCTGAGGCTCCAGCCGCCGCGACCGTAGAGGCAGTCGTTCTTGAGAAGGTTATAGAGGTAATCCTGACCGCGCTCGATTTCGGGCGAGTCGAGATTCGAGTAATATCTGCCGTTCTCGTCGTTCATAAGTATCTGCTGACCCGTAGATTCAACGAACATACCCTCGAAGGCATAGCCGTCGAGTGCGAAGCGGTCTTCATCGGGCTCGGAGAAATCGACGCACATGTCATAGAACTTCTCCCAGGTCCATTCATCGTTGTAATAGAGCTCGGCGGGATCGTCGTAGCCGTATTCCTCGATAACTCTGCGGTTATAGGGGACAACGTTCGCAGGGGTGGTCTCGATGCAGATCTGGTAGTGCTTGCCGCCGATGGCGAACTTCTCGGCAAGACCCTTCATAGGAGCCCAGAGCGGATCGTCGTAGCTGATCCAAGGATCGATGGGCTGAATGGTTCCCTGAATGGCTCTCATCGGGAAGGAAGCGGTAGAGTTTACGCCGCCGGTCATAACATCCGGCGGGGTCCCGCTGACAACAGCCGCGGCAAGATCGTCGGCAGCGTCAAAGTAAGTGGTCTCGATATAGTCGAGGCTGCAGCCGTATTTCTCGGTAAAGGTCCAGAAGCCGGTGTTGACGATCTCATCGTCGCTGTAGTTCTGGAACGGGTCGCCCCAGCAGAACCACTTTACCGTGGATTCGGCGCCTGCGGCTTCGCTCTTGTCGGGGAGCGTAACGCCGGCAGCCTTCAGGATAGCTTCGGAGTCCTCGGTCGAGAGGGTGAGCTTGATGGGCTCGCGCTTGTTGCTGCCGCAGCCGACGAGGGCTACGATCATTACAATGACAAACGCAAGCGACAGAATTCTTTTCATAAATGACCTCCTGATTTTCGGGTAATTGATATTGGTGACAAAATACCACTGTCATTATAACATTATTATTTTAAAGCCGCAAGAGTAATTATTGACATTTTTTAATGCGGGGTTTTGTCTACACTGCTAAAAACGCGAAAGTCTACCGATAGAATTTAACATATTCTCATATATTTTCCAACGTATAAATAAACGCCCCCGAACCGAAGCTCGGGGGCGGATATTCGGTTTTTCGGCTTGTTATCCGTTGCCGTTGATGTAGTCGTCGATGATATCGTTCATCTCTTCGCAGTAGTAATCCATCTGCTCTGCATAGCTCTCTCTGAGCTGAGCCCAGGTCTGGGAAGCGCCGGAACGGCGGATATTCCAGTCGAGCTGGTCGTAAGCAGTGCGGAGGTTATCGTTGATAGCGCCGGTGTTGAATATCCTCGGGTTGGCTTCAACGAGCTCCTTGCAGTGGTCATACATATCGAGCATTTCGTCGCTCCAGTGATAAATTTCCTTGAGCTGCTTCTTGTCGATATTTACGACGTTCGGGTCGATGATCTTGAATCTGAGGCACTGAACGAGGAGCATAGCGCCCTCGGGGTTAGGCGCGTTGTTTACGAGCATCGCGCCGTCGGGGTTGGCGGAGAGGTAATAGATACCGTCGCCTTCCTTATGCCTCGGAAGAGGAACGAACATAACCTCTTCGTTGGTGATGTCGCCCCAGACCTGCTCGAATTCGGCAACAGGCATCGTGAAGTTGCCTATACTGGTGTCGCAGATCCAGAAGAGGCACTTGCCGTCTTTAACGCCGGCTCCGTACTGAGCTTCGTTGCGGTTTGCCCAGTAGTCGGTACCTTCGCGGTAGAAGAGGTCGTCCTTTACCCAAGAGTAAACAAGGTTCTCGGCGATCTCGATGAGCGGGTCGTCGATATTGGAGTAATAATGCCCGTTTTCGTCCTTTTCGATGAGGTAATGACCGGTCGACTGCTCAACGCAGGCATTCGGGACATACCAGCCGTCGAAGGCGAAGCGGTCGTCGTCGGGGTCTGAGAAGTCGAGAGCCATCTCGGTCACAACGTCCCAGGTCCATTCGTCGTTGGCATAGAGCTGAGCGGGATCGTCGAAGCCGTATTCCTCGATAACTCTGCGGTTATAGGGGACGATGTCCTTGAAGATGAGGTCGGTGACTATGCCGAAGTGGCGGTCGCCAAGGGCGAAGTATTCTGCGGCGTCCTTCATTTCTCTCCAGAGCGGGTCGTTCTCGTAGTCTATATACTTGTCGACGGGCTGATAGGTTCCCTTAACGCAGGGCATCGGGAAGACATGGATCTGGGAGATGCCTATAAGGGTGAGGTCCGGAGGAGTTCCGCTGGTGATATCGAGCGCCAATTTGTCGGTAAAGTCTTCGTATGTAGTCTCCTCATAAGAGAGGCTGCCGCCGTATCTCTGCTGGAAGGTCCAATAACCGGTCTGGACGATTTCGTCCTTGCTGTAGTTCTGGAAGGGGTCGAACCAGCCGAGCCACTTTACGACGGAATTCGCGCCGGGAGCGGTTTCGGGATCGGGGAGCCAGACGCCCGCGGCGTTGAGTATCGCCTCGGAGTCTTCGGTCGAGAGAGTGAGCTGAATGGGCTCGCGCTTGTTGCTGCCGCAGCCTACGAGGGCAACGATGAGCACGAGAGTCAGCGCTATAGCAATAATTCTTTTCATAGTTTCCTGCCTTTCTGTAAAATTAGGTTAAGAAAACCAAACCGCGCGAGCGTATCACTGCGATTTGACTTATATATTATAACATATATTTTAACGGTTTACAATCATCACTTTGACCAAAGATAGCGATTTCTGTTAGTAAAAAATCACAAAAAGCAATCTAAAAACCGCCCGACAAAATCGGACGGCTTTTAGCTGAAAATATCAGACTGCAGGAGCAACCTGTCTCACGAGCAGAGAGGCGTTGACCGCGCCCGCAGGATCGGCGGTGAGGTTGGCGGCGGTGTCCGAAGAAGCGTTGACGAGGGTAAGGGTGTCGCCGGGGGCGGCGGTAAACGCAACGAGACCCGAAGCCGAGCCGCCGTTTACGGGCAGCACCCCGCCGGGGATATCGGCGCCGTTGAGCCTTAGCGCGAAGGGTCCGGCGTCGGTGCCGTTCACCTGAGCCCAGGCGATATAGGTCCCGCCCTCTGCGAGGACCAAACCGTCGGAAGCCGCGGCGGGGGATATCCCCGAGGTCGAGGCGCCCTCCTGAGCCAAAACTATCGGCGAGCCCGGGGCGACGCTCTGCGCGTCGGTGCTGTAAAGCCTTGCGAGGGCAGCCGGCGCCGCCGCGCCGGTAGGACCTGTGGCCCCGGTGGGACCTGTCGGACCCGTGGGACCGATAGGACCCGTAGGACCGGTCGGACCAGTAGCACCTGTCGGTCCAATAGCACCGTCAGCACCTGTAGCTCCCGTTACGCCGGTCGCGCCTGTGGGACCGGTAGGTCCGGTAACTCCAGTTGCTCCCGTAGCACCCGTAGGTCCGGTAACGCCGGTCGCTCCGGTCGGACCTGCTACAGAAAGCCCCGCAGGACCTGTGGCGCCGGTTGCTCCCGTGGCACCGGTTGCTCCGGTGGGTCCTATCGGACCGATGGGACCGGTCGCGCCCGTAGCGCCTGTTGCCCCTGCGGGACCCGTTACGCCCGTGGGACCTATAACCATACCCCCGCCGCAGCCGCAGCCTCCTCCGCAGCCGAAATTATAGACGTTCGTGCCGTTCGGGAGGTTCGGGGCGCAGTTGTTGGGGCAGTTGTTGTTTGCCATTTGTTTTCCTCCTTGTGAAGATTTTGCTTTTACTTCCGTTCGGGGGAGCCCGACCTCAGAGCGGCGAAATACTCCCTGTTTTTAAGGTAAGCCTCGCTTTCGGGCTTTATTTTCCCCGCGAGCTCGTTATAAAGCTCGGCTGAGGAATGTTCTCCGAGGCGGTCGTATATAACGCAGAGCTGCATATAGGGAAGGTATCCCCCGCAGTCGGAATGAACGAAGCCGCCCTTATTCTCGGCATACTGCCTCGGCGCAAGCTCATACCAGAACTTCGCGCCGTAAAGCTCGCCCTTTTCGAGGAACCGCCGCCCGATCTCGCAGCAGAGATCCGCCCGCGGAGCGCCGAGCATAAGCGCCTTAAACAGCGCAATATCCGACTCCTCACGCCTCCCGAGGGCAAGAAGGCGGTCCGAAAGCTCCTTTTGAGCCGAGAGGCGGTTTTCCCTCCACGCGGATTCATCCTCCGCGCAAAGTCTGAAATTCTCCGCCGCCTCTTCGAACCTTCCCGCCTCGGCGAGCTCGCGGGCGTAGTAATACCTCATTCGCGGGTCGAGATCGTTTTTCGCGAGCTTTTCGAGTATCTTAAGGTTTCTGCCGATAGGATTTGGGCGGAGCTTTCTGTGCGACACCGCCGCCTGCCCGTGAACGACCTTCCCGCGAGGGGCTACGGCCTCATGCACCGCGCCCTCGAACCTCAGCCCCGCCGCCGCGCGGAATATCCTCTCGCGCTCATAGCTCAGCGTTACCCTGCCGCATTCGTCGAAGCCGACGTTATACGGCAGCATCACTACGTCGGGCTGTTCGGTGTCGAGCGAAGCAATCTGCTCTTTCAGAAGCTCGCGGTTTTCCCCCTCTATAACGTCGTCGGCGTCGAGCCACATCAGCCAGTCGCCCTTCGCGAGCGAAAGCGCGTAGTTGCGCGCCGCCGAAAAGTCGTCGATCCATTCGAAATCATAGACCTTCCCGACGCGCTTTTCGGCTATCTCCCGCGTTTTATCCGCTGAGCCCGTATCTACGATTATTATCTCGTCGAAAATCCCCTCAACGCTGTCGAGACAGCGGGGCAGCGCGAGCTCCTCGTCGCGGACTATCATACATAGGCTTATCATACCGCCGCTCCTTTCGGGTCTCCCCAAGAGCATGATATGCGCGGGCGGCGGACGCGGTGACGGCGCACGGGGGCATAAAAAATCCCCCTCAGCGAGGGGGACAGATGCTTTGTTTATCCGAGGACCTTTGCGGGGTAGGCGCCCGAAGCGTGGAGCTTAAGGAGCTCGCGCTCGGTATCGGGCTTGTCTTCTTTATAGGTGATGCCGAACCACCTGTCGCTCGAAGGCTCCGCCAAAACCTCGAAGCTGCCCGCCGCGAGCATATCGTTCACCATTATCGGCAGGAGGCACTCAGCCTTTATCTCCTCGGGCTTGATTCTGCGGAGAAAGTCCTCAAAATAGCGCTCCATCGCGGGAAGGGTCTCGTGGCTGAAGCCCCAGAAGTTCATCGATACCTGCGACTCGGGATCGATCTCGCCGTTTTCGCTCACGATTTTTCCGTCTTTCGGGATTATCCCGCCGGTCTCGTTCACGCTCATAAGCCTGCCGCCGGAGATATTGCAGACGCCCCGCGTTACGCCGCCGTTTTCGCTTACGGTGTTCTTTAAGATATAGGGGACCATAGCGGCGCAGCCCGAATTTGTCTTCGGGAGCATACGCATCATTATTTCAAAGCACTCGGCGCCGTAGTAGTCGTCGGCGTTGACGGTGACGAACGGCTCGGTCAGAAATTCCTTTGCCGCAAGAACGGCGTGGACCGTTCCGAAGGGCTTGACCCTCTTCTCTGGAATGCTGTACCAATCGGGCAGAGTGGAGTAGTCCTGTACGGCGTAGCAGACCTCGACCTTATCCGATATCTTGTCGCCGACCTCGCGTTTTACCGCCTCTACCATCTCGCTCTTTAGGATAAAAACGACCTTTTCAAAGCCCGCCTTAAGAGCGTCGTGAATGGAATATTCCATTAAAAACTCGCCGTTCGGTCCGACATGAGATATCTGCTTGTCGCCGCCGAAGCGCGAGCCGAGCCCTGCCGCAAGCACCAAAAGTGAAGCTTTCATAGTTATTTCTCCTTTTTCGGTTTTTCTAAAGTATAGCGCAAACCCGCGCGGTTGTCAAGGAAAAAGGTGCGCAAAAAGGGGACCTTTCGGTCCCCTCTTGGGTTTTATTTGTAGTAAAGCTCATGAACAAGCTCGTTGACCTCGTCGTAGTCGGGATAGGTGCAGCGTGCGTTATTCTTGCGCTCGCCCTCCGCTCCGTCGATGCGGTAGAAGCCCTTGAACTGATAGTCGTAGCCGGTGAGTATCCACTTCGTTATCTCGGAAGCGCTCATATCGGTTACCGTCATATCCATAATGTCGTTGAACATATCTACGGCTTCGTCGGCGGTGAGGGTCTCCTTCGCCTTCTTGACAAAAGAGGTCATAAAGTCGATCTGCCTTGTCATTCTTGCCGAATTATGAGTATCGTCAGGCATCAGCATCCTCGAACGGACGTAGGTCTCCGCCTGAGCGCCCTTCAAAAGCACCGTTTCACCCATCTTGAAGTCGTCCTCGACTCCCTCGAAGTTGTCTTTTATCGTGACTTCAACGCCTCCGACGGCGTCGGCAAGGACCCTGACTATCGGTATCGGAGCAGCGATAAAGCCCTCAAACGAAAGCTCGTCCCCCAAAAGCGCATGAAGCGACTGGAGGGTATTCCGTCCGCTGAGGCGGCTGCCGTCGCCGTATCCGTAGGAAAGCTCGATCTGCTCATCGACAAAGCCGTAGGAGTATCCGACGTTTGAATAATTCTCGACCGGAACGCAAAGGTCTCTGTTTATGTCGAGTATAAAGTACTCGTTTGTCTTGAGATTCAGCGAGACTATCAGGATAAGGTCGCACTGCCCGCCCGTCCTGAAAATCGGGTTTTCAACGAGCTCCTGTTTATCTATTCCGAGGAGCACGATGTTCTTTATGTTGTGATTATATCCCGTTGCGGAGTAATTGTCGGCTATAGTCGCTTCGGCGGCTTCGGTCGCCTTAGTAGTGACGGCAACGGGGCGCGCGTCCGGCGGAGCGCCGGTATCCTCGGGCATAACGAGGTCCTTAGCGGGCTCGGCTGTCGTCGACGGCTTGCTCTCGGTGACCTTAGCTTCGGTAGCCGGAGCCTCGGTAACGGTGGTCTCGGGAGCCTCGGTTACGGGCGGCTCGGTTGTTTCCTCGGTCACCGTGAACGTAGGCGGAGCGGTGGGCTCGGTCTCGGAGACGGTGGTCTCCTCGGTCGCTGCGGTAGTTGCCGCAGGCTCCGAAGAAGTCGCGCCGGTAGTAATGTCTCCGAGATCGACCTTCGGTCTTGACCTGCTGCCTTCAACTGCATTCGCAACTATTACCACAACGGCAAGCACCGCGACTACGGCTATTGCCGCCCACAGAAAATCGCGTTTTCTCGGTTGTTTGGCTTTTGCCATATTACCACCTGCTTTTAATAGCGATATTCAGACCCGTATCTGTTGTAGTGCTTATAGCCCGCGTTTTCGCCGCCGACCTTGTTGAGCACGCAGCCCAATACGTTTGCTCCGACTCTCAGAAGCTGATTCTTAGCGTCGTTCACCTGGCGGTAGTCGACTTCGTTGGCGCCTACAACGATAATTGCACCGTTGCAGTTGGGAGCGATTATGGCGGCGTCGATAACTCTGCCGAGCGGGGGAGTATCGATAATGATGAAGTCGAACGCCTTTTTAAGAACGTCGAGCATCGCCGTAAATATCTTTCCGCTGAAGAGCGGGGTCGGGTTGAGAACATAGTTGCCGACGGGAAGAAGATAGGCGTTGGGGATATTGGTCTTATAAACGGCGTCGTTTATTTCTCCCTTGCCCGAGAGCACGTCCGCCAGACCGGTAAACTGAAGCCCGTCGTCGACGGTCGCGCCGTATCTCGCCGAGAAGACCGACTTTCTGAGGTCGGCGTCGATGAGCAGCGTCTTGAGACCGGCATTTGCATAGTTGCGCATCATCTCGAAGGAGACGATCGACTTACCGGCGTTTTCGTCGACGCTCGTTATCGCGACGAGCCTTACGCCTTCGCCCGAGTAGGAAACGTTAGTGCGAAGGACGTTCATAGCTTCGCTCATTTCATAGGAAGGTTCCTTCAATTCGGAAATAGTTACGCTTCTCATTTCTTCGCACCTCCGTCCTTATCGTTTCTTGCGCCCTTATCGGAATGAGACTTCGAGCCGTCGCCGCTATGCGAACCGTAGCCGTAGCCGTAACCGTAGCCGTATCCGTAGCCGTAGCCCTTCTTTTTCTTTCCGCCCTCGTAGTAGACCTTTGTGAGGGTGACCATTCCGCAGCGGTTTTCGATATCCTCAGCGGTCTTGACGGTGGTATCCATCACGGCGATGAAGATTATAACGCCCGCGGCGAGGACCGCGCCCAAAACAAATGCTATGACGACGGTTTTGGTCAGGCTCGGGAAGCTCGGATCTTCGGGCACTACAGCCTGGTCGTATACGTTAGGGACCGAAATGCCCATTATATCGGCAAGGCGGTCGACGACGTAATAGGTGAGGGTGTTGGCGATGTCGCGCGCCAAGATCGGGTCGGCATCGGTGACGGTGATCTTAATAATATGGGTATCCGTCGGGTTGGTTACCTCGATTTTTTCGTAGAATTCCTCGTATTCGTAATCAAGGGGCTCCTTCATCGAGGTGGGAACCCCTGCGGCGACCTGAGCGTCGTATTCGGCGTTCATTTTATTTATAACCGCTTCGAGGACCGTCCGGCTCTTGATGATATCGGAGTAGTCTCCTATGATGCTGTTGGAAAGGCTGAGGTCGGCGGCGGAAAGCAGCTGACCTATGGCGCCCGAGGAACCGCTCGTAGAAACGAGGTAGGTGGAAGTTGTCGCCTCGTAGAGGGGGGTGATGAAGAACTGCACCACTATTCCCGCAACAAGGGCGAATACCAGCGCAACGGCGATGATGATGAGGATATGCCTTCTCAGCGCATTAAAGAGCATCAGAAGGTCGATTTCCTGGGTATCGTCAGCCTGTGCGCCTCCCGCGGCGTTGCGCCTTGCAAGCGCAGCGTCGGTCTGATATTGATTCTGGTCCATGAAACACCTCAAAATCTGCACTTATTGAAATCAGCAAGCGGAAGGGCTTGCTGATTTCATTAGCTGTTTTGTTTTACTGAGCTCGGAATTATCTCTTCTTGGAGACAACGATAGCCGCAGCAGCAACGATCATAGGAACAACCGCGAGAACTACGCCCGTAGGAGGGTTCTCGGACTCGGAGGGAGCAGGAGTCTGCTCGGGCTCGGGAGTGGTGGTGGTGTCGCCTTCGCCTTCGGCAGGAGTCTCATCGTCGCCGGCGACCATAGTGTCGCCTTCGCCTTCAGATTCGCCGTCCTGATCGGTTCCCTGCTTAGGATCCTCGACCTCAACGGTGTTGAAGCTCTTAACGATAGCGAAATATTTCCACTGTCTTACAGTCTCTGCGGGAACAGTGAAGCTGGCTCTGGCACCGCTGACCGTGAGGTTAGCGCCTTCGAGAACTTCCCACTCATCGCGGACGAGAACGATGTCGCCGCTGGAAGCGCCGGGAGCGTAAACATCAAAGGTGACGTTGCCGTCGACGGAGCTGGTAAGAGTGATGGCATAGACAGCTACAGGAGTGTTTTCCTTGAGCTCTTCGAAGAGAGGACCGCTGGTCTGAACTTCGATGTTGGAGTTGACAGGACGTCCCTGCGAATCGGTCGCAGAATAGGTGGTCTTGCTGGCGCCGGGATCGGAAGGAATAGTAGAGCCGGGAGTGACTTCACCACTGGGGTCAACAGCACCGCTGCCGTCTGCCGCAAAAGCAGCAACGCAGAGCGAGAGGGTCAGGCATAAAGCCAGGACGAGTGCAAGAATTTTCTTCATGAGTAATTTCCCCACTTTCATTTACATTGAAATTTGAAATTCTTCGGAACTTTTTGAGGCGTTCCGTGCCGTTAATTCAACTTGCACGGCGTCAATAAAATTTACGCCCCGAAGTGAATCCACGCTTATAATACACCCACCGCCCCGTTTATGTCAAGCCTTTAAAGTAAATTTTCATCAATTTCGTCAAATCGACCAAAAACGATACCGCTCATTTTTCGATTATGTTCAAAATGCTTAGCGGACGGGAGATAAACAGCGCATGAGCGGCTCTTTCGCCGAATTTTTCCGCAACAAAGGCATAGCTTTCCGCAAGATTCGGGTCGCCGCGGGTGCGGTTATGCCTGTCGTCGGCTACAACGTCTATAATTCCCTGCTCGACGAGCTTTGCGATCAGCTTTTTGTGCGGGCTATTAAACGCCTCGGTGTTTATCTGGAACTTTGCGCCGAGGCTTTTAAGCTCCATAATTTCGTCGAAATCGGTGAGCTTTTCGTAGCGCTCGATATGCGCCAAAAGCGGCGTTTTCCCGTTTGAAAGGAGCTTTACAACGTAGAGCCGCATTTCGTCGAAGCTCATCGAGGGCAGAAATTCGGTCAAAACGGTTCTGGTTCCGGCGAGGGGGCGGCAGCTTCCGTCGCGGAGGCGCTCGATAGTGTCGGGACGCATAAAGACCTCGTTTCCGAGGTATACGTTCATATCGGGGAGGTTGGCGGCGACGTAAGCCTTTGCCTTTTCAAAGGATTCCGCGATTTTTTCGGGCTTGGGCTTAAAGAGCGCGGGATTGTAATGGGGCGTAAAGCAGAGGTGGCGCACTCCGCAGTCATACTCGAGGCGGATAAGGTCATACATCTGCTCGTCGTCGCGGGCGCCGTCGTCAACGCCGGCTAAAATATGGCAGTGAAGGTCTGCCAGCCCGACGGGGGCTTCGGCAGGCGCTCTGTTCTTTTTTCCGAAAAGCATACGCTTCACTCCTTTATCGCATCTTATGATATTATACTACACCCCGCCGAAAAATGCAAGACCCGAGGCGGAGAGATGCTTCCGAAAGTTCTTTCGAGGAGCCCAAATACCCCTCCCCTCGAGGGGAGGGGTCGTGTCGTTCGCCGAACGGTGAACGACCAGGGGATAGGGTGAAGTCCCCCTCTTCCTCTCTGAGGGAGAGGGGGGATTAGGGGGTGTGGAAGTAAAAACTTATGCCGTCGCGCTTACGCCTTTTTGCGCTCAAAAGACAGCCTCAAAACCCTGCTTCCGAAAATCTCTCCGAGGCTCAAAATCGGGCGGCGCTTACCTCGCGTATACCTTTATATATAGGCAGTGTTCTGAAAGAAGATTCGGGCAGCGGGCGAAAATTCAAATTTCCTCTTTACAAAACGCAAAAAAGGTGTTAATATATAGGGTGCAAAGTTATGCGGGCAACCGCAACGCCATAAATCTATTTTAAACTTACTTTTTAAGGAGGATGTTTTAATGGCAAGAAAAATGAAAACCATGGATGGCAACAATGCCGCCGCGTGGGCGTCGTATCCGTTCACAGAAGTGGCTGCCATCTATCCTATCACCCCGTCGTCGGTAATGGCCGAGGTGACCGATGCGTGGAGCGCCAAGGGGCAGACCAACCTCTTCGGCACGCCCGTAAAGATCGCCGAGATGCAGTCCGAAGCGGGTGCCGCGGGCGCCGTTCACGGCTCGCTCTCCGCAGGTGCTCTCACCACCACCTTCACCGCTTCGCAGGGACTTCTTCTTATGATCCCGAATATGTATAAGATCGCGGGCGAGCTCCTGCCCAACGTTATCCACGTTTCGGCAAGATGCGTAGCTTCCCACGCTCTCAACATCTTCGGCGACCACTCCGACATCTATGCCTGCCGTCAGACCGGCTATGCGATGCTCTGCTCCACCAACCCGCAGGAAGTTATGGACCTCGGCACCATAGCGCACCTCTCCACCATTAAGGCAAGAGTTCCCTTCCTCCACTTCTTCGACGGCTTCAGGACCTCTCACGAGATCCAGAAGATCGAGACCTGGGACAAGTCGGACATAGAGGAACTGATCGACTGGGACGCCGTAGAGGCCTTCCGCAGCCGCTCCATCAACCCCGAGCACCCCGTTCTCCGCGGCTCCGCCCAGAACCCCGACATCTTCTTCCAGGCACGTGAAGCCTGCAATACTTATTACGACGCAGTTCCCGGCATCGTCGAGGAATATATGGACGTCGTGAACAAGAAGATCGGCACCAACTATCAGCTCTTCAACTACTACGGCGCCCCCGACGCAGAAAAGGTCATCGTTGCTATGGGCTCCGTATGCGACACCATTGAAGAGACCGTCGATTACCTCAACGCCAAGGGCGAAAAGCTCGGTCTCGTCAAGGTCCGCCTTTACAGGCCGTTCCGCGGCGACAAGCTCCTTGCCGCTATCCCGAAGACCGTTAAGCAGATCGCCGTTCTCGACAGAACGAAGGAGCCCGGCTCTATCGGCGAGCCCCTCTGGCTCGACGTTGTCGCTGCCCTCAAGGGCACCGAGCTCGAGAGCGTTCCCGTTTCGAGCGGACGCTACGGTCTCGGCTCGAAGGACACCACCCCCGACCAGATCAAAGCCGTTTACGACAACTGCCATTGCAAGGCTGATTACAAGCCCCGCTTCACCATCGGCATCGACGACGACGTTACCCACCTCTCCCTCAAGACCGAGGGCGCGCTCGACTCCGCTCCCGCCGGAACGGTTTCCTGCAAGTTCTGGGGTCTCGGCTCCGACGGCACCGTCGGCGCAAACAAGAACTCGATCAAGATCATCGGCGACCACACCGATAAGTATGTTCAGGCTTACTTCAGCTACGACTCCAAGAAGTCGGGCGGCGTAACCGTTTCTCACCTCCGCTTCGGCGACACCCCGATAAAGTCGACCTACCTTATTAACAGAGCCGACTTCGTAGCCTGCCACAACGAGTCCTATATCACCAAGTATGATATGGTCCAGGACGTAAAGCCGGGCGGAACCTTCCTTCTCAACTGCCAGTGGTCTCCCGAAGAGCTCGAAGAGAGGCTCCCGGGTCAGGTAAAGAGATATATCGCTCAGAATAACATCAACTTCTACACCGTCGACGGCGTAAGGCTCGGCATCGAGACCGGAATGGGCAACAGGATCAACACGATTCTTCAGTCCGCATTCTTCTATCTTGCCGACATCATTCCGTTCGACAAGGCTCTTCAGTATATGAAGGACGCCGCCACCGCCTCTTACTCCAAGAAGGGCGAAGACGTCGTTAAGAAGAACCACGACGCCATCGACGCCGGCTATAAGAACATCGTTAAGATCGACGTTCCCGAGTCCTGGAAGGACGCTCCCGACTCCGCGATGGGTATGCCCGCCGTCACCGGCGACAACGAGACCCTCGTCAAGTTCATCAACGGCGTTCTCATTCCCTGCAACGCACAGCAGGGCGACAAGCTCCCCGTTTCCACCTTTGTCGACACCGCCGACGGCACCTTCCCGCAGGGCTCCGCCGCTTATGAAAAGCGCGGCATAGCCATCGACGTTCCCGCCTGGGATTCCGCAAACTGCATTCAGTGCAACTTCTGCTCTTACGTCTGCCCGCACGCCGTCATCAGACCCGTTGTTATGACCGACGCCGAGCTTGAAGCCGCTCCCGAGCTTGCAAAGCAGAAAGCCGTTCCCGTGACCGGTATGCCCGGCTACCACTTCGTTATGACGATGTCGGCTCTCGACTGCACCGGCTGCGGAAGCTGCGTAAACGTCTGCCCCGGCAAGAAGGGCAACAAGGCTCTCTCGATGAGACCTTTAGACGAGCAGCTCGCCGAGCAGGAGGTCTTCAACTACGCTCTCACCCTCGCCGATAAGCCCGAGGTCCACGAGAAGTTCAAGGAGACCACCGTCAAGGGCTCTCAGTTCAAGCAGCCGCTCCTCGAATTCTCGGGCGCCTGCGCCGGCTGCGGCGAAACTCCTTACGCCAAGCTCATAACCCAGCTCTTCGGCGACAGAATGTATATCGCCAACGCCACCGGCTGCTCCTCGATCTGGGGCGGTTCGGCTCCCTCGACTCCTTACACCACCAACAAGGCGGGCAAGGGTCCGGCTTGGGCAAACTCCCTCTTTGAAGACAACGCCGAATACGGCTACGGAATGTTCCTCGCTCAGAGCACCATCCGCAACCGCGCCATAGCCAAGATACTCGAGCTCTCTAAGACCGTTGAGTGCGAGCACTGCAAGGGCGTTATCGAAAACTACCTCGCCACCGTTGACGACGGAAGCGCCAACTCGAAGGCTACCGACGAGCTCATCGAAGTCCTCGAGAAGATGGATAAGCCCGAGGCTAAGGCTATCCTCAAGGATAAGGATTACCTCCGCAAGAAGAGCGTTTGGATCTTCGGCGGCGACGGCTGGGCATATGATATCGGCTTCGGCGGACTCGACCACGTCATCGCCCAGAACGAGGACGTCAATATCTTCGTATTCGACACCGAGGTTTACTCCAACACCGGCGGACAGTCCTCTAAGGCGACTCCTACCGGCGCCATCGCTCAGTTCGCGGCTGCCGGCAAGGTCACCAAGAAGAAGGATCTCGCGGGAATCGCGATGACCTACGGCTATGTTTACGTCGCTCACGTCGCTATGGGCGCCGATTACAACCAGTGCATCAAGGCGATCGCCGAGGCGGAGAGCTATCACGGTCCTTCGCTCATCATCGGCTACGCGCCCTGCATCAACCACGGCATCAAGGGCGGAATGAGCATCGCTCAGACCGAAGAGAAGAAGGCTGTCGAGGCAGGCTACTGGCACCTCTACAGGTATGACCCGAGGCTCGCCGCCGAGGGCAAGAACCCCTTCACTCTCGACTCCAAGGCTCCTACTGCCGATTACAAGGACTTCATTATGGGCGAAGTTAGATACAACTCGCTCGCGCGCTCCAACCCCGAGAGAGCCGAAAAGCTCTTCAACAGCGCCGTTGAGACCGCGAAGGAGACCTACGACCACCTCGTAGACCTCGCGAAGTAATCTTCAAGTCGAAAAATCCCTCCTGTTTTCAGGAGGGATTTTTTGCGCCGCTCGGACTTGAATTTTGCCGAAAAAGCGTATATAATAGTCGCAAAGGAGGCGGGAAGGTGCAAAAGCTTCTGTCTTTTATAAAAAGGCTGCTGTCGGTGCAGTCGGTAAGATATATCATATCCTCCTGCGCGGCATTTGCGGTCAATTACAGCATCGCGCTGTTGCTCGAAGCCGCTCTCGGGGATTTTGCTCTTTCGGTCGAGACAGCAACAACGCTCTCGTTTCTGATAAGCTCTCAGGTCAACTTCTGGATAAACCGCGCCTGGGTATTCAAATCGAAAAAGCCGCCGCTTCCCGAGCTCGGAGGGTATTATTCCCTCGCGCTTGTGAGCTTTGCGGTGAAAACCTATGTTTTTATAGAGATCCTCGTCAGGCTCGTTCATCTGCCGCTCGCGCTCGCGATGCCGATAGCCGAAACGGTTATGTTCGTGATAAACTATATCGTGCAGAAAAAGCTCATCTTCAAGAAAAAAGACCGCTGAAAACTAAACCGCGTCGGGCTTCGGCTCGGCGCGGAGGTTTTTTATTCTGTCTGAGAGAGATATCCGAGCAGCGCCTCTATGTTTTCGCTGTCGTGCTCTATCTCGCGGGAGACGAGCTTTACCGCCTCGGCATAATTGCCGCAGAGCGAAGCCGCAAGGCGGTATAGCAGCCCGATGAACCTGCATTCGGTGAAGACGTCTTCGGTGTTGACCGCCTTGAGAAAATACCTGTAAACAAGGTAGGCGAGGTAGTTGCGCCGCTCCGAAGGGCTCCCGCAGGGCGCTTTGCAGCCGCTTTTCAGAAGCTCGCGCCATTTTTCCGAGAGTATCTCGGTGTTTTCAAGGATAAACCGCCTCGCCTCGGAGAGATTGGCAACGGGCTCAAGCGCGCCGGAAAAATCAGCCTCAGAGAGAAGCCCGAGCTCGCCGTAGTCGATGAGCTCCTGGAGCTCTGCGCCGTAAAATACGAGCTTTTGCAGGGCGGCGTCGGGATCGGTGTCGGAATATATCATCTCAAAAACGCGCTCGCGTGCGCGGCAGAGAAAGCCGAGGAGCTCGTCGGGGGCATCGCGCTTAAGGTCGCGGTAGGGGTTGTCGGACCGAGTGAGTATCAACGCCGCCGCGGTCGGGCAGGAGACCGACAGCCCCGTTTCGGTAAAACCGTCGTATTCCTCGAAAAAGCGGGGATATTTAGAGCATATTTCACAAAGCCGCCCGCCGGTTTTTATGTAAAGCGCGCAAAGCCCGTCGGGGTTTAAGTAGGGGCAGGAGCGGTCGGGGCGAAGCCTGAACACGCGGTCGCCGTCGGGGTCGGTAAAGGTATTTTCCGAGATGTCGGCGTCAACGGTGCGGTAAAGGTCGAAGGTCTCGGAATCGAGCGGAATAAGCCACCCCGCGCGGCAGCAGGTATCGGGGCAGCTCCCCGCAGAGCAGGAAAAAGAGTCGTAATATTCGGGCTTGTGCATTTTTATCCCTCCGGTGAAATTATAGCGCGGAACGGGGGAAAAAGCAAGGGGGCGAGAAAATCAAAAGTTTTCGGTCCACCCTTTTTCAAAAGGGTGGCGACGAGTCCAGAGGCGAGAAGCCTCTGGTCGCGCTCCGCAGAGCGCGAAATCTTTTTCAAGCAAAGCGCAGGACGGGGAAGAAAAACTGTCCGGCAGTTTGGGCAAGCCCGAAGGGCTCAGCCTATGCGGCGTGTAGGCAGTACGGTTTATGCAAACTTTGACGCCGCATTACCCTCGCCGGGGGTCCCCCCGATTTGCAGAACTGAGTGAAGCAAATTTAAACTTCGCCGTATGCTGTATTTTTTACTTCCACACCCCCTAATCCCCCTCTCCCTCAGAGAGGAAGAGGGGGACTTCACCCTACCCCCCCTGGTCGTTCACCCTTCGGTGAACGACACGACCCCTCCCCTCGAGGGGAGGGGTAATGGGGCTCCTCGAAAATCCGTACAGCAGGCGAAGTCCACGCTGTTTCCCTTTTCCTTCAAATACCGCTTGACATCTTCGCCGTAAAGTTTTATACTACTAACGTGTGCAATCATCAAAGCAGGAAAAACGGGGGAAAATTATGACGGAACGCAAAAAACACCGCCTTGACCGCAAGGATGCATATTATGTCGGAGGGCTCGACTCGATGCATACGCTTATGCCGTTTATGCTCCCGGGGAGGACCGCCAACGAAGCGGTTATGAACGAGCTTGTAGACCTTACCGCTATTGAGGATTTTTTGGCAAAGAAAAACACCGGCGAGCCCGAGTTCAAATATACGTTTTTCCATGTTATCCTCGCCGCAGGCGCAAAGATCTGCCTGCTCCGCCCGAAGCTCAACTACTTTTACAGCGGCGGAAGGCTTTATGAGCGCAAAGACATAATTATGGCGTTTGTCGTAAAGAAGAAATTCGTCGACGAATCGCCCGAGGCTCTCGCGATAATCAACTGCGAAAAATCGGGGGTCTCGCCGATCGAGGATATCCACGAAAAGGTGAGAAAAATCGTCTACAGCGTCCGCAAGGAGGACAAAAAAGACAAAACCACCGATATTATGGACTCCATAACAAAAATGCCCCGCTGGCTGGTAAGGCTTATCGTAGCAGTGCTGCGCAGGCTTGAATATCACGGGCATTACCCTTCGTTCCTTATGAAAGAGGACCCCTATTATTCGACCTGCTTCGCCTCTAACCTCGGCAGCATAAAGATGCACGCCCAATACCACCACCTCGCCGAATGGGGGACAAATTCCTTCTTTATGATAATCGGCGAAAAGAAGCCCGCCCCCGTCTTTAAGCCCGACGGAAGCGTTGAGATGCACGACGTCCTCGACCTCGGAATGACCATTGACGAGAGGATAGCCGACGGGCTCTATTTTGCGAATTCAATCAAGCTTTTCCGGCACCTTTTGCAGCACCCGGAGCTTCTGGAGCTGCCTATCGAAACGCCGGTCGAGCTTGAAAAATAATTTTTCCGGAGTGTTGCTAAATGTCAAATGAAGTAAGAGCGCCGTGGCTCAACAACTACGGAGACGTACCGAAAACGCTGGAATATTTCGACGGAACGATGTGGGAAATGGTCGAAAAAGCGGCTCAGACCCGCCCCGACCACGTCGCCTATGACTTTATGGGCAGGTCGACTACCTATTCTAAATTCCGCGAAAACGTCCATACCTGCGCGAAGGCGTTAAGAGCCGCCGGCGTAAAGCCAGACGACAGGGTAACGATCTGTATGCCCAACTGCCCGCAGGCGGTGGTGATGTTCTACGCCGTAAACCTTATGGGCGCGGTCTCGAATATGGTCCACCCGCTTTCGAGCGAAAACGAGATAAAGTTTTATCTCAACGTTTCAAAGAGCGTCTGCGCGCTGACGCTCGACCAGTTCTACCCGAAGTTCGAGGAGATACGCAAAGGCGTTCCCACCCTGCGCACCCTCGTTATCGCGGCGGTAAAGGACGAGCTCAAGCCGCTTTTAAAGCTCGGCTACAGCCTCACCGAGGGCAGAAAGCTCCCGAAGCTCCCCAAGGGCGGCGATTTTATCCTCTGGAAGGACTTTATCCGCGCGGGAAAAGCCTATACAGGCGAATATATCTGCCATAAAGACAAGAACGCGCCCGCTACTATCCTCTACAGCGGCGGCACCACCGGCACCACCAAGGGGATACTGCTCTCTAACCTCAATCTCAACGCGCTTTCTCAGCAGGTCATATCGGCAAACCCGATATATGAAAAGGACGATAAGATCCTTTCGGTAATGCCGATATTCCACGGCTTCGGTCTCGGCGTTTCTATCCACACTTTCCTCTCAAACTGCGGCAGATGCGTTCTCGTTCCCCGCTTCACCCCGAAAACCTATGCCCACGACATCTTAAAAACCCGCTGCAACTTCATCGCGGGCGTCCCGACGCTCTATGAGGCGCTTCTGAGGCAGCCCGAAATGAAGGACGCCGACCTCAGCTGCCTCAAGGGAGTCTTCTCGGGCGGCGACACCCTTACCCCCGAGCTCAAAAAGCGGTTCGACAAGTTCCTCAAGGACCACGGCGCAAACATAACCGTCCGCGAGGGCTACGGCACCACCGAATGCGTCACCGCCTCCTGCCTTACCCCGCTTCACCTCTATAAAGAGGGCTCGATAGGTCAGCCTTTTGCCGATACATATTATAAGATAGTCGAGGTCGGGACGAATATAGAGGTCCCCTACGGCGAGGAGGGCGAGATCTGCATTTCGGGTCCGACGGTTATGCTCGGCTACCTCGACAACCCCGAGGAGACCGCCAACACCCTCAGACTCCACGGCGACGGCAGGACCTGGCTCCATACCGGCGACCTCGGAATTATGGACGAAGACGGATTCGTTTATTTCAGGCAGCGCATAAAAAGAATGATAATCACCTCGGGCTATAACGTTTATCCCTCTCAGCTCGAAAATATCCTCGAGGGTAACGAAGCGGTCCAGATGGCGTGTGTTATCGGCGTTCCCGACCCCTATAAGATGCAGAAGATAAAGGCGTTCGTGATGCTCAGAGAGGGCTATCAGCCCACCGAGGAAACAAAGCAGAATATTCTCGCCTACTGCAAAAAGAACATCGCGAAATACGCGATGCCCTACGATATAGAATTCCGCGAAAGCCTGCCGACGACGCTCGTCGGAAAGGTAGCCTACAGAGTCCTCGAAGAGGAGGAAGCCGCCAAGCGCGGAGAAAAGCTCCCGCAAGCGGTGAGGTAAGCGCAAATTTAAAAGCCCCGTTATTTGGGGCTTTTCTTTTTCTTTATGTATCTTTCTTCCTCCGAGAATACGCAGCCGCAGTATTTCTGCATGTAAAAGCCCATTTCGCGGGCTTTCTGCTGCCCCTCGCGGAAATACGGGCGGAAGTCGCGGTATAAAAACTTAACGCCGAATTCTTCGCCGGCGCGCTCGGCGGTCTCCTTTAAAAGCTCGTGGCGCTGATAGGGGCTTATCAGCAGAGTAGTCGAGAAGCTCTCGAAGCCGTTTTCGCGGGCAAACCTTGCAGCCTCGCGCATGCGCAGCCCGTAGCAGACCCCGCAGCGGTCCTCGAGCGCGGGGTATACCGCCCTTACGAATTCGCGCAAGCCGTAGTCGTCTTTAAGAATGAGCTCCATATTTATATCCTTGGCGTATTGAATAAGAGTGTCGCGGCGGGCGCGGTATTCCGTTACGGGGTGGATATTGGGGTTATACCAGTAGCCCACGGGCTCTATCCCCTCGGCGCGAAGAGTTTCTATGCACATAACCGAGCAGGGCGCGCAGCAGATATGAAGCAGGGTTTTTTCCATTTTTTCCTCCTTAAAACAGCGAGGCGACGCCGTATGACAGCGCGGTAACGATTATCCCCGCGATAAATACCCCCGCGACTATGCAGGGGAAGGCGGTGCGGCGGTCGAGCCGAAGGACGGTTGCGACTATGGCTCCAGTCCAGGCGCCCGTTCCGGGGAGGGGAATGGCGACGAGGATAATAAGCCCGAGAGCCTTGTATTTTTCTATCGTGGCTTGGTTTTTATAAGCCTTGCTCTCGAGCCAGTTGGCGAATTTTCCGAAAATACCGCGGCGTTTCTTTAAAAATTCGAGGAACTTATCGAGCAGAAGCAGGATAAAGGGGATAGGCGCGATGTTTCCGAGCATAGCCGCCAAAAACGCGACCCAGGGGTTGAGCCCGAAGCCGACTCCGTAGGGGATTCCCCCGCGAAGCTCCACTACCGGAAGCATTGATATCACAAATGTTGCGGCGAGCTTTCCCACCGTTGTTGAAGTGAGCCACTGAAGCATTTTATTTCTCCGTTCCGTCAAGAATTTCCGCTGCCGCCGCCCAGACGTCGGCAAATACCTCGTCGGGAGTGCGCGCGGCGTTGATAATTTTTACGTTGTGGGTATCCGAGAGTATTCCGAACACCTCGAAATATTTCCTTCTTACCCGCTCGATGGTCTCTGCCTGCTCAAAAATCTCCCGCGAGGAGCGCCCGAGGGATATCCTTCTGTCGGCGACCTCAGTCGGAACGTCGAGGAATATGCAGAGGTCGGGCTTTAAGATCGCGGGGCAGCCGAGATTGGCGCTCATCACCCAATCGAGCCCGAGGTCCATTCCCTGATAGGCGAAGGAGGAGTAATAATATCTGTCGCAGACGACGGTCACGCCCTGCTTAAGGAGCGCGGCTATTCCGTTATGCGGGTTTTGGCAGTGGGCGATGCGGTCGGCTAAAAACAGCCCCGCGAGCTCCGCCGGAGTGCGCTTCGTTATCCCTCCGAGGGCGTCGCGGACGAGCCCGCCGGTAGCGTGGGGGGTGGGTTCGGCGGTGAGTTCAAACCTCACGCCTCTTTCGGAAAGAGCTGCGGCGAGGCGGGAGATCTGCGTTCCCTTTCCGGAGCCGTCGAGCCCTTCGATGACGATGAATTTTCCCTGTTCTGACATAGCCGTCTTCCTTTCAAAAGCAAAGGCTTTTTGTTCGCGCTCCCGCGCGCAGGGCGAAGCCCCGGTCCCCGCCTTCGGCGGGGACCTCCGCGCCGCCGCTTCGGACGGCGCGGGCTGCGGGCGCAGCCCGCAGGGGGCTTCGCCCCCACAGCCGTACACTCCGCTATTATAGTTATTATAACTCCGAGAGGGGATTAAGTCAAGACGAAATAGGCGCCTCCGCCGGAATTAAGACGGGCAGCAGGCGAATATAATGCAGTAACCGTTTTGCGAGGTGCTGCGTTGTGTTATCAAAGCTTTTCGACATCATTATCGGCGGATTTCTCTGGTTCGCCCTTCACATCGAGGAAAAAAACGCCTTCCCGAAGCCGCTTTCTCCCGCCGAGGAGAGCGAGCTTTTCGCGCGGCTTGCCGAAGGCGACCGCGAGGCGAAGGATAAGCTCATACTCCACAACCTGCGGCTCGTCGCGCATATCGTGAAGAAATATTACGCCTCGCCCGAGGAGCAGGAGGAGCTCATTTCGATAGGCACCGTCGGGCTGATAAAAGCCGTCTCGACCTTCGACGCAAATAAGGGCAACCGCTTCGCCGCCTACGGGTCGAGGTGTATTGAAAATGAAATCCTCATGCACTTCCGCGCGCTGAAAAAGACGGCGTCGGAAATTCATTTCACCGAGCAGATCGACGTCGATAAGGACGGCAACCAGCTCACGCTGATGGACATTCTTGCCTCCGACGAAAACCTCTCGGAGGAGGTCGACCTTCGGATAAATTCCGAGCTTCTGCGGCGAAAAATTTCCGAGCTTTTGGACAGCCGCGAGCGCAGGATCATAGCGCTGCGCTACGGGCTCGCGGGCGGCGTTCCGCTCACCCAGCGCGAAACGGCTTCGCTTCTCGGGATATCCCGCAGCTATGTTTCGCGAATCGAAAAGCGCGCGATAGATAAGCTCGCCGGCGCGATGAACAAATAGAGAACAAAAAAGCAGACGCGGGGTCTGCTTTTTGTTTTTGTGTTTTTAGCTTTATTCGTCGGCTTCGGAACCGTCGGGCTCTGGGTCGGGAACGGCGTCTTCGGCTGCCTCTGCCTCGGCTTCCGCTGCGGCTATCTCCGCAAGCTCCTCGGGGCTGAGCTGCTCGACTTCTTCTATCTTCGCCTCATCGTCGTGTTCGGCAGAGGTGAACGCGACCACCCGCCTGTCGTCGTCGCCCTTGGTGCGCATTATCGTAACGCCGCCGGAATATCTCCCCATCAGGCTTATATCCGCCGCGCGGACCCTGATTATAATTCCGTCGTTCGAAATCAGAATGACGTCTTCGCTCTCGTCGACAACCTTTATGCCGCAAACCTCGCCCTTGGCGCCTGTGCGGTAGTTGAGAATTCCGTAGCCGCCGCGGTTCTGGGCGCGATACTGCGAGAGCTCAACTCTCCTGCCGTAGCCCCTGTCGGTGACCGTAAGGACCGCGGCGCCCTCTCTTGCCGCCTCCATCGAGACGACCTCGTCGCCCTCGCGGAGTTTTATCGCCCTTACGCCGTGAGCAGAACGCCCCATCGAGCGCAGGCTGTTGACAGCGAACCTTATTATCCTGCCGCCCTTGGTTGCGACCAAAAGCTCGTCTTCGTCGGTGCAGAGGAGAGCTCCCCTGATTTCGTCGCCCTCGTCGAGACCTATAGCTATAAGACCGTTCTTGCGGACGTTTCTGTAGTCGTCGAGGCGGGTCTTTTTGATTTTTCCGTCGCGGGTGACCATTATAACATAGCTGTCTTCGTCAAAATCGCGGCAATAGAGCATCGCGGCTATCTTCTCGCCGTTCTGTAGCGGCAGAAGGTTGATGACGTTGGTACCCCTCGAAGCCTTCGAGCCCTCTGGAATCTCGAAGCATTTAAGTTTATACATAATTCCGCGGTCGGTGACAAACAGCACGTTGTCGTGGGTCGAGCAGACGTGCATCGAAGAGACGAAGTCCTCCTCGCGCTGCTTCATACCCGAAACTCCCTTGCCGCCGCGCTTCTGGACGGAATACTCCGAAGAGCTCGTGCGCTTGATATAGCCGTTGTTGGTGAGCGCGATAACGTTCATATCCTCGGGAATGAGGTCCTCGATATCAACTTCGCCGCTTATCGACTGAATTTCGGTCCTGCGCTCGTCCGAGAACTTGTCGGCTATCTGCTCGCTCTCGCTGATAACAATGTCGACAACTCTCTGATGGTTCTCAAGAATGTCTTCAAGGTCGGCTATCTTCTCTTCGAGGGCGGCGAGCTCGTCATAAATTTTCTGGCGCTCGAGCCCCGAGAGCTGGATAAGCCTCATATTTGCTATGTATTCCGCCTGTATCTCGGTTATGCCGAAGCGCTCGATAAGAGCTGCCTTTGCCTCGGCAGGACCTGCGCTCGAGCGGATTATCTTTATTACCTCGTCGATGTAGTCGAGAGCTATAACGAGACCCTGTAAAATGTGCTCGCGCTCACGGGCTTTTTTGAGGTCAAATTTAGTCCTGCGGGTGATGACCTCTACCTGGAAATCGAGGTATTCCTCGAGTATTTCCTTGAGGCTCAAAACCTTCGGAACGCCGTTTACGAGCGCAAGCATAATTACGCCGACGGTGTCCTGAAGCTGGGTGAAGGAGAAAAGCTTGTTGAGAATTATCTGCGGGTTTGCCTCTTTTTTCAGCTCGATAACTATTCTCATACCCGAGCGGTCGGATTCGTCGCGGAGGTTGTGTATGCCGTCTACGCGCTTGTCTTTTACGAGCTGGGCTATCGACTCTATAAGCCTCGCCTTGTTGACCATATAGGGAATCTCGGTTACGATAATGCAGTTTCTGCCGTGGATTTCCTCTATATTCGTTTTTGAGCGCAGGGTTATCTTTGCGCGTCCGGTGGCATAAGCCGCGCGTATGCCCGCCCTGCCCATAATTATGCCGCCCGTCGGGAAGTCGGGACCCTTGATTTTTTCCATAAGCTCGTCGAGAGTGCAGTCGGGGTTGCGGGCGACGAGCTTTAAGCCCTCTATTACCTCGCCGAGATTATGCGGCGGGATATTTGTCGCCATACCTACGGCTATGCCGACCGAGCCGTTTACGAGGATATTCGGATATCTCGACGGCAGAACGACGGGCTCCTGGAGACGGTCGTCGTAGTTGGGCATCCAATCTACGGTATCCTTATCGATGTCGGTGAGCATATTCATCGCCATCTTAGCCATCTTCGACTCGGTATAACGGTAGGCGGCCGGCGGGTCGCCGTCGACAGAGCCGAAGTTGCCGTGACCGTCTACAAGCGGGTATCTCATCGAGAATTTCTGAGCCAAACGAACCATGGCGTCATAGACCGAAGCGTCGCCGTGGGGGTGGTAGCGCCCGAGGGTGTCGCCGACGGTGGTTGCGCATTTCAGGTATTTTTTATCCGGCGTCAGACCGTCTTCATACATCGTATAGAGTATTCTGCGGTGGACGGGCTTTAAGCCGTCGCGGACGTCGGGCAGCGCGCGCTGTATTATTACCGACATCGAATAGGCGAGAAAGCTCTGGCGCATCTCGTCGTTTATTTCCTTTAAAACTATCTTTTTATCTTCAGCAAACAAAAAATCACACTCTTTCTTAATTTTCCGTCTTCTCTTGTTTTGTTATCAAAATCCGCCGAAGCGCTTCCTGCTCGTCCGCCGAAAGGCTTCTTTTCGGAACGACTATGCTCGCATATTTTGTGAACGCTCCGAAGATGTTTTCGGTCTCTATTCCCTTATAGCTCTTATCCGAAATGTCGATGACTGTGGGCTGCGAAGGAGTCTCGGCGTCGGGAACCGGAAGGGTTGAGAGCGAAAGCCTGCTTCCCTCTGCTTTTAGCTCGTAGCTGTCTCCGACAAGGTATTCTATCGCGTGCTCATAAGAGCGGCGCTCGAGCTTGGGAGTCATAAGAATGCAGACCGCGGCGGCCGCGCAGACGGCTATGCATATATAGCCCATTGTATAATAAGGGTCAACAAATACGCTTTGTATAAACAAAAGCAGTGGAATTACGAATATTGCCGCCTTGATATAGGTGAATTTGCGCCTGTAGAGCTTATGATAAAGGGTGAAGCCCTCAAGCCATTCCTCCTGCGAAAAGGCGTATCTGAAAACAGCGTTGTTGTTTTCCATAACTCAGCGCGGCTCAGAAATCGAGATTCTGAGCAAATTTCGCGTTCCTTTCTATAAATTCGCGGCGGGGGTTGACCTTGTCGCCCATAAGGATCGAGAAAGTCTCGTCGGCTTTAACTGCGTCGTCAAGGGTTATTTTTAAAATTGTGCGCGTTTCGGGGTCCATAGTGGTCTCCCAAAGCTGCTCGGGGTCCATCTCGCCGAGACCCTTATACCGCTGAACGTCGCATTTTCCGCCGAGCTCCTCGATAAACTGATCTCTTTCGGGGTCAGAGAATGCATAGCGGACCTGTTTGCCCTTTGTCACTTTAAAGAGCGGGGGCTGCGCGATGTAAACATGCCCCTGTTCGACGAGCGGGCGCATAAAGCGGAAGAAGAAGGTCAAAAGCAGAGTGCGGATATGGCAGCCGTCGACATCGGCATCCGCCATTATTATTATCTTGCCATAGCGAAGGCGTGTGATGTCGAAGTCCTCGCCGATAGAGGTCCCGAGGGCGGTAACGACGGGGGTGAGCTTGTCGTTTCCGTAAACGCGGTCGATCCTCGCCTTTTCTACGTTGAGCATCTTTCCCCATAGCGGGAGTATAGCCTGATATTTGCGCTCTCTGCCCTCCTTGGCAGAGCCTCCGGCGGAATCTCCCTCAACGATGAATATTTCGGTCTGAGAAGGGTCGCGCTCCGAGCAGTCGGCTAATTTTCCCGGCAAAGAAGCCGATTCGAGCGCCGATTTACGCCTCGTGAGTTCTCTTGCGCGCTTGGCGGCTTCGCGGGCGTTCTGCGCCTGTACGGATTTGTCGAATATAGTCCTCGCGATGGCGGGGTTTTCTTCGAGGTAGTTCATCAGCTTCTCGATGACGAGCGCTTCAACGAACGGTCTGACCTCGGGGTTGCCGAGGCGCCCCTTTGTCTGCCCCTCGAATTCGCAGTTGGTGAGCTTAACCGAGACTATTGCGGTGAGCCCCTCGCGGACGTCTTCGCCCAAAAGCTTTACGCCGTCTTTGAGCAGCCCGAATTTCTTGCCGTAGTCGTTGATGACCTTTGTAAGGGCGTTCTTAAAGCCGGTTTCGTGGGTGCCGCCGTCGGGGGTGTGTACGTTGTTGGCGAAAGAGAGCACAAGCTCGTTGTAGCTGTCGTTATACTGCATCGCGACTTCGGCGGTATAGTCGTCCTTGGTGCCGCTGACGTAGATGACTTCGGGGTTTAAAACATCGAGCCCGCGGGTGTTGTGGATATGCGTTACGAATTCGCGGATACCGCCGCGGTAGTAGAGCTCTACAGGTTCATCCTTGCCCTCGCGCCTGTCGGTGAAGATAATGCGCACGCCTGCGTTGAGGAACGCCTGCTCGCGGAGCATCTGCAAAAGGGTGTCGTAATCGTATTCGGTCGACTGCTCAAAGATGAGCGGGTCTGCCTTAAAGACTATCGTCGTTCCGGTCTCGGAAGTTGTTCCGACGACTCCGAGCTCTTTGTCGTAATGACCGCGCTCGAAGCGCTGGAAATAAACGTTTTTGCCGTCGCGGACGGTGAGCTCGAGCCACTCCGAAAGCGCGTTGACGACCGATGCGCCGACGCCGTGGAGACCTCCGGCAACCTTATATCCGCCGCCGCCGAATTTACCTCCGGCGTGAAGAACCGTAAAGACTACCGTCGCCGCCGAGATACCCTCCTTCGGGTGGATGCCGACGGGGATACCGCGCCCGTTATCGGTAACTCTTACGACATTCTCGGGCAGAAGCTCAACGTCGATGCGGTCGCAGTAGCCCGCGAGAGCTTCGTCTATTGAGTTGGTGACGATCTCATAGACGAGGTGATGGAGCCCTTTCGGACCCGTAGAACCGATATACATTCCTGGGCGCTTGCGGACTGCCTCCAAGCCCTCGAGGACCTGAATTTCGCTCGCGTCGTAGTTATTGGATTTGTCAACCGCCGTTGCGTTGACGTCGATTTCGTTAAATTCAGCCAAAATTTCTTTCTCCTTTTCTACTTAAAGTTATATTTATATGTTATTATACAAATAGTTGGCAATTTTTACTCGATTTCCGCCGTTTTCAGCCTTTTTACAAGGGTCTGCGCGGCGACCGCGCAAATATAGACCCTCTCGGTCAAATCGCTGTCGAGGCTTACGACAAAGCTCTTCGGCAAGTCGTATGAGCAGGTGACCACCCGCCCGGATTTTCCTGCCGCCGCCAAATATTCGCGGGTATATCGCTGGGTCGACGCCTTTTCGATGTCCATTATCGCGACGACGTCTTTTGAATAAACAAAAAATCCGTTTCCGAGGTGAAGAACCACGCCGTTCACTCCTTTTCGGAAATTTTTTCAACCTTTCTTGCGCGCCTGTTGAAAATCTCGCCGTTTTTCATTTCAAAGCGCCGGCCTTTTAATCTTCCGGCGGGCTCGCAGCAGGTTATAAATACCTGCATTCCCGAGAGCTTTGAAATAATGAATTCGCGGCGCGACTTATCCAGCTCCGAAAGGACGTCGTCAAGAAGGATAACCGGCATTTCGGAGGTCTCTTCATTCAGGATAAACGCCTGCCCAAGTTTCATAGCTAAAGCCGCCGAGCGGTTCTGACC
The DNA here is from genome assembly GCA_947627875.1 of uncultured Clostridia bacterium. Lineage (GTDB taxonomy): Bacteria > Bacillota > Clostridia > Oscillospirales > Ruminococcaceae > Faeciplasma. The sequence goes on along the minus strand of CANQXS010000012.1, from coordinate 17,197 downwards.
CTGTGAGCCGAAGTCCTTCGCGAGCGAGCCGTTTATGATAACTCCTACGTCGTCGCGGTGGATCCCCGCAGAGGTGAACCCGACGCGGATATCCTCGTTTCGGTTCCGGCGGAGCATTTCGAGGTATTCCGCCGCCATCTCTCCCGACCAGTCCTCCCTGCCTTCAAGACTTTGGTAGACCGTTGAGAGATATCCGAGGGAAAAATCCTCGCGGTAGTTTGAAATTTCGTCGTAAAGCTTCTTCGCAAAAATGCTTAGCTTTTTGGTGTACTGATATTTTAAGACCGAGATATACGCCCCGAGGCGGGACATCTGCTCGTCCCATACGTCGAGGTCGGCGGGGGAGGATATCCCGATGGATATGTTCTTTAAAAGCGCATTCCGCTGCAAAAGGACGTTTTCGTATTTCGCGACCGTCTTTGAATAGGCGGGCTTTATCTGAGAGACGCAGAGGTCAATAAAATCGCGGCGGTTATCGGGAGAACCCTTTGAAAGCTCTAAGTCCTCGGGAGTGAAAACAACGCATTTGAGCGCTCCGAACAGCCCCGAAAGATAGCGCTGCTTTACGCCGTTGAGGGTTATTTTCCGCTCGCGTGGGTTCCTCGAAATTACTGCCTCTATGACCTGTTCGCGGCTGCTGTCGCGAAGCTTGAGCCCGAGGCGGGCAAACTCGCCATCAAAAGCGACCATATCCTTTTCCTTGGTTCCTCTGAAGCTCCGCGCGCCCGAGAGTATCCAGATTGCCTCTATGAGGTTCGTTTTTCCCTGCGCGTTTTCGCCGTGGATGACGTTCACGCCCTCCGACGGCGATATTGAAATATTTCTGAGATTTTTAAAGCCGTCGGCGGTAAATTCTGTGATTATCATATCAAACCCGGGAATGTAAATTTCAGACTACTTCAAGCTCGGTGTTCAAGCCGTCGATTTTAACAACGTCTCCGCGGCGTATCTTTTTTCCGCGCTGGGTGCAGACCTCGCCGTTTACCTTAACGCTGCCCTGCTGAATTATCCCCTTTGCGGTTCCGCCGGTCCTTGTAACTCCGGCAAATTTTAAAAGAGAATCAAGCTTTATGAATTCGCCAATTATTTCTATCTTTTCAGCCATATTTACCTCTTATTCGCTCCTGAGCCTTACTGGAAGCACGAGATATGTATACTCCTCGCCGTCTAAGGGGACTATCTTCATCGGAAGGTTACCGCCGTTCATTAAAAGCTTGAGCTTTTCGTCCTTTATGACTTTCAGCGGGTCCAAAAGGAATTTGCAGTTAAAGCCTATCTCGATTTTCGGACCGGTGACGTCGGCGGCGATCTCGTCGTTTATCTTGCCGATAGAAGTCTGGCAGTTTACCTTTAAAGAACCGCTGTCGAACAGGCATTTTACGGGGTTTTTGATCCTTTCGTTGATAAGGAGCGACGCCCTGTCAAGGCAGTCAATAAGCTCGCGCTTTGAGATTATAACCTCAGTCACGCTGTTCTGAGGAATCGAGCCGCGGTAATTATGGAATTCGCCCTCTAAAAGCCTCGAAAAGACTGTGTAGCCCGAGAAATCGAAAACTACCTGCTTTTTGGTTACTCTTATTTCGCAGGTCTCGCCGTCTTCGTCCTTAAGAAGGCGGGAAACCTCCTGCAAAGTCTTTGAAGGTACGATGAACTTAAGGTCGCCGTCGTGCTTTATGCTTTCGGTGCGGACTGCAAGCCTGAAACCGTCGATTGCAACTACATTGAGCTTGTTGCCGGTAATTTCAAAGAGCTCGCCCTTTAAAATCGGCTTGGTATCGTTAGTCGAGACCGCGAAAACAGTCTCGGAAATGAGGCTCTTTAAAACACCCTGAGAAAGCTTTATAGCCTCGCCGTCGCCGAGCTCGGGTATGGCGGGGTATTCCTGAGCGCTGAGAGCATTTATTGAAAGATGGGTCTGCCCGCTCGAAATAGTTACGCTGAGATTATCCGAGACCTCTATTTCGATCTCGTCTGCGGGCATCTTTCTGATTATATCGGAGAAAAGACGGGAATTTACGACGAATTCGCCGCTGTCCGAAGAAACAGCCGGAATAAAGGTATTTATACCGATCTCAAGGTCGTAGCCCGTCAGCATAAGCGTTGAATTGGCAAGCTTTATCCTTACGCCCTCGAGCGCGGGTATCGTCGACTTGTCGGCAGCCGCCTTAGAAACGTTCACAAGAGCTTCGTAAAGCGCCTGTTTGTTGCAGATGATTCTCATATAAAATACCTCCTGAATGATATTCGCCGTGTTGTAAATTCCGCAGACGGTTTTAAATTTTCCGCGGATATGAATCAGTATATCAATATAAAATTTAGTATTAGTATTAGAGCCCGACGAAAAGTTGAAAACCGATGTAAAGTCGGGTTTTATGCGGTCCTGCGTACAAACATTCTTTCAACACCGAATTTAAAAATATTTGAAAGAAAATTCCGGCATTGAAAATCGCAAAGTCTGTCGGTTAAAAGTTGAGAATTCATTGAAAATCCGCCAGAGTTTAAAAACCTTGCTGTTGATTTCTTTAAAAACTCCGCCGCAGCGCCTGTTTAAGGGACATTTATGGTTGAAAAAACGGTTGAATGTTTGAAAACTTCAGAAAAAGTGAAGAATGGGTGAAAACTAAGAGAAATTTAAAAGTTTTCGCTCAAGCCTTTTTCAAAAGGCTTGCGGGTTCCAAGGGCAGCGCCCTTGGTCGCGCTCCTCAGAGCGCGAAATCCTCTTGATTTTAAAAAATCAGGAGGGTAGCCCGAATCCGTCCGGTGGACGGTTCGGGCGTAGGGGACCCTATTAAGGGGTTCCCTGTTGCCGAGCAAGGCGAGGCAAATTAAAGCTTTGTTTGAAATCAAACTGTCCTTTTGCTTCCACACCCCCTGACCCCCCTCTCCCTCAGGAGAGGAAGAGGGGGGCATCACCCTACCCCCTGGTCGTTCACCGTTCGGCGAACGACACGACCCCTCCCCTCAAGGGGAGGGGTATTTGCGCACGAGGAAAGAAAGCACAAATACCGAATTATACTACCTTTAGATTATTTATAATCTCATCAACTGTTTCCTTCATATCTCCGTTTTTCTGTATCATCTTCTTAACGTCGGAGTAGCTTATAGTCATAGTCGAATGGTTGCGGTGGAACTCGTCGCCTATCGCGGTGAAGGACATTCCCTTTACTTCTCTTATTATGTATATCGCGATTTTTCTTGCAAGCGATATCTGAGCGTTTCGGTTTGCCGAGCGGATATCCTCTGCCTGAACTCCGAATACCGCGCCGACGTCGTTAATAATTCTGTCTACGGTTATTTCTGCGGGCTGGGCGTCGATCAGAGTCTCTTTTATGACCCTCTGAGCCATCGAAATCGAGGGAGACTCGTTCGAGAACATCGTAAGCCCCTTCATTTTGTTGACCGCGCCCTCTAACTGGCGGATGTTGTTCTTTATTTTCTCGGAAATGATCCTTGCGACCGGGTCGGGGAGGTTGAGGTCCAAAAGCTCCGCCTTGCGCTTGACTATCGCGAGCCTTGTCTCGAAGTCCGGCGGCTGAACGTCGGCCTGAACGCCGAGGGCAAACCTCGTCCTGATGCGCTCGTCAAGCTTCTTTATGCGGTTGGGGGAGATGTCGGAAGTAATGACTATCTGCTTTCCGGCGGTGTAGAGCTCGTTAAAAGTGTGGAAGAATTCCTCCTGGGTCATTTCCTTGCCGGCGATGAACTGAATGTCGTCGATGAGAAGGTAGTCGGCGTTGCGGTATTTTTCGTGGAAGGAATAGGTATCGCGGTCCGAAACGGCTTTGACTATCTCGTTAGTGAAGCTCTCGCCGGTGGTGTAAATAACGTTGAGATCGGGTCTGCGGCTGCGGACTTCGTGTTCTATCGCCCTTAAAAGGTGGGTCTTTCCGAGACCGGAATCGCCGTAGATAAAGAGCGGGTTAAAAACGGTTCTGCTCTCTTGGTTTGAATTGCTTTTTCCGGAAACCGCGGTGCAGTAGGCATAAGCGAGCTCGTTCGACTTGCCCTTGATGAAGTTTTCAAAGGTGAGCTCATAGTCGCTCTTCTGGTGGCTTGAAAGAAGCGCAGCCATTCTCTGCTCGATGTCGCTGAATCCGTCGTCGGGTTCGCTTCCCTCTTTGCTTCCGCTGACGACAAACTGCACCTCTACCGGGAACCCGAGAACGTTCTCAAAGGCTCTCTTTAAGGTGTCTCCGTAGGCTTCTTCGGTGGTCCGGCGCATAAAATCGTTTGAAGCTCCGAGGACCGCCGTCCCGTTTTCAAACTTGACGGGTTCAAGGTTTTTTATCCATTTGTTATAGCCGATCTCACTCACCTTCGGGTCGGACTGACAGGCGTGCTTTACGCTTTCGAGCAATTCAAAAAACGAATCCATTTATTACTTTCCTTTCTTTTTTATCTTAAGTATCGGGAATAACGCGCATTATCCCCCAGTATCTTTCTATAAGATATGATACCACATTTTTCAGATTTTTTCAAGACTTTTGCAAAAGTTGCCTATTATAAAATAGTATCCCCTCGGGTGCCGTTTTTGTCCTTTTTCAACAAAACCGGCTCAAAGAATTGAAATTCAAAAGAAAATTTAGAAAAAAACTCGCCTTTTCCTATTGACAATAGGCTCTCGGCTGTTATATAATACTACTTTGTAAGGGTGTCCGACCGCATAGGTCAGGGTTTTGCCCATAATTATATGGACAAGGAGGCAAGAATAATGGCTCAGATTAAAAGAACCTATCAGCCCAAGAAGATCCACAGAAAAAAGGAACACGGCTTCTTTAAGAGAATGGCTACCAAGAACGGGCGCAAAGTTTTGGCACGCAGGCGCGCCAAGGGCAGAGCAAGGCTCACTTATTAGTTGTTGGTGCTCGGTTGTCAGTAATCGGTTTTAAAAGCGTAGTTATGCGCTTTTAAACGCTCGAAGGTATATGAGCGGATGACAAAATATATCGGGGGCGGGATTGCTTTCTGCCGAACGCTAATCGCTGACTGACCACATCATTTGAATGTGGTCTTTATTTTTAACAGGCGGTAACAAGTATGCTTTATACCGAAATATTAAAGGATTCGGGAGTTTTTTCGCGTCTTTATAAAAACGGCTGCCGCGCCTCGGGCTGCGGCTGCGCCGCATACTATCTTCCCAATCGCCGCCCTTATAACCGCTTCGGCATAACCGCCGGAAAAAAGGTAGGCTGCGCCGTAAAGCGGAACCGCGCAAAGAGAATTATCCGCGCGGCATACCGAAAAAACGAGCTTTTGCTCCCTATTGGCTATGATATAGTTATAGTTGCGAGGCAGGAGCTCTGCGAAATGAAATCAACCGAGCTCGACGGCTTTATGAAAAAGCTTTCAAAAGAAATGAACAGGAACCGTGAAAAAGCTTCTCATTAAAATTATCGGTCTGTATCAGAAATATATATCTCCGCATAAGCCCGCCGCCTGCAAATATTACCCGACCTGTTCGGAGTACGCAAAAAAGGCGGTAGAGGTCCACGGGGCAATAAAGGGCTCCGTTCTGGCTTTATGGCGGATACTTCGCTGCAACCCCTGGAGCGGCGGAGGCGTTGACTATGTGCCGAAAAAGTTTCATCTGTATACATTAAAGGGAGAAGCGCGCCGTCGTGAAAAACTATGACTGAAAGGTCGGTAAATTTATTATGATGAGAATACTCGCCATCCCGTTCGGATGGATAATGAAGCTATGCTATATGCTGTTTAAGAGCTACGGCTTCGCGCTGTTTCTCTTTACTCTCATAACCAAGCTTTTAATGCTCCCTTCGAGCATAAAGCAGCAGAAATCCACCGCGAAGATGGCAAAGCTCCAGCCGAAGCTCGAGCAGATAAAGAAGAGATACGCCAACAACCGCGATAAGCTCAACGAAGCCACGATGGAGCTCTATAACCAGGAGGGCGTGAGCCCGACGGGCGGCTGCGGCTCGATGATAATAACCTATATACTGCTCTTCGCGGTCATCGAGGTCGTTTATGCGCCTATGAGCTATATCTCCGGGCTGCCTTCCGACAAGGTCAACGCCGCCGTTCAGACTGTCGTTGAGCTCAACACCGTTTCCACCGCCGTAAAGAACGACCACGGCACCGACCGCGAAGTAGGTTTTACGATAGCCGAAAGGCTCGAACAGGGCGAAGACCTCAGAGAGCTTCTGGCAAAATACAACGTCCCCGCCAAGGAGGGCGCCGAGCCTCCGTTTACCGAGGAAAGGCTCGAAGAGCTTGCGGTCATCTTTGAAGAAAACCCCGGGCTCGACGAATATTTCAACGACCCGAAAAAGGTTTCGGCAAGGCTGCTTGACGGCGGGACCTCGAGAGCTCAGCTTATCGTTCTCTCGATAGCGAAGGATTACCCCCAGCTCTTTGACCCCGAGGTAGCCGAATTCTGCGAAGGTTTTAACTATACTTTCTGCGGGCTCTATCTCGGCGAATATCCGAGCTGGTCTACGGTTTATATCTTGATACCGATAATCTCGCTCATTTCTCAGCTCGCGCTCACCATAGTCATGCAGCTCTTCCAGAAGCGCAACGGAATGAACGTTCAGCAGGGCAAGGGAATGATGGGCTTCCTCTATGCTATGCCCGTTATCTCCTTCCTCATCGCGTTCAGCTTCCCCGCCGGTATCGGTATTTACTGGATATTCAGCTCAGTTCTCTCGCTCGCTCAGTCGGTAGCGCTCCAGCTCTACTTTACCCCCGAGAGGCTCGATAAAATACTCGCGAAAGAGGCAAAGAAGAAGGGCAGAAGACCTTCGCTCTATCAGCTCGCGCTCGAGCAGCAGAAGGCTCAGCAGGGCGGCAGCGGCGGAAGCCTGCTCGACGACCTCGACGGCACCGACGAGGTAAAGCTCTCTAAAAACGAGCGCAAGGAAATCGAGCGCCAGAAGATAAACGAGGCGAGAAAGCGCCTTGTTGACGACGACGAGGACGAGGACCCGAGGATAACCGAAGCCAGAAAGAGAATGGCAGAGAAATACGGCGACAACGGTCCGGAATAAAGGATATAACTTCAGCACAGGAGTTGTAGATAGAAAGTTCCACACAGGAGGAATGTAAAATGAAGCAGGTATTCACCGCTAAAACAGTCGACGAGGCAAAAGCCGCGGCAGCAAAGGAATTCGGGACGGACATTGAAAAGATCGCCTTTACGGTTCTTGAGGAGCCCAAGAAGGGATTATTCGGTATGAGGGGCGAGGCGAAGGTCGAGGCGGAATATGAGAAGTCGAAGCCCGAGGTCGCCGCAGATTACATCATCACGGTTATGAAGTCGATGGGCTTCGAGAATCCGACCGTCGAGATCACCGACATCGAAGGAGGCTCTCTGCTCGAGATCAAGGGCGAGGGAGTTGAAGGAATAATCGGGCGCAGGGGCGAGACCCTCGATTCGCTCCAGTATCTCGCGTCGTTGGCAGCCAACCGCGCAGACAGAAATTATTACCGCATCGCGACCGATTGCTGCGGCTTCAGGGCAAAGAGAAAGGCCCAGCTTGAGGAGCTCGCAAGAAAAATGGTCGCCAAGGCAAAGAGAACCGGCAGGACCGTCGCCCTCGAGCCGATGAACCCCTATGAGCGCAGGATAATCCACGCCGCCGTCTCGGAGATCGAAAACGCAAGCTCGCGCTCCGTCGGCGAAGAGCCCTACAGAAAGGTCCTCATAAGCACCACCGAGCGCCGCGAGGGCGGCTATCGCGGGCGCAGGAACGACCGCAACGGAGACCGCAGGAACGGAAACCGCAAGGGCGGGCGCCGCCGCGAGGACTTCAAGGCGCGCAGCCTCGATATCTCGTCGAGCTTCGAGAAGGATTACAAGAAGCCGAAGCCCGAGGACGATATGGGCGCGGGGCTCTACTCAAAGATAGAATTCTGAGCAAAGGTCATACCCTTCCCCTTTTCGGGGAGGGGTATGAAAATCATCGACGCAGGGCTTATGCCCTGTTAATTTTATCGGGAGGCAAAAATGTCAACAGTCGCCGCCGTTTCAACCCCCAACGCCGCCGGCGGGATATCGGTTATCCGGATATCGGGCGAAAAAGCCCTTGAAATCGCCGAAAAGCTCTTCAAGCCCTTCGGAACGAAGCGGGTCTCCGATATGCCCGGGCATACCTGCGCCTACGGGCGAATCGTTTCGGGCAAAGATGTCCTTGACGACGTTCTTTTAACGGTTTTCCGCGCGCCGCGCAGCTATACCGGCGAAGACACCGCCGAAATTTCCTGCCATGGGGGAATTTATGTCACCCGAAGAATATTGCGCGAAGTAATTTCTTTGGGAGCAGAGCCCGCCGCAGCGGGGGAGTTCACAAAGCGCGCTTTTTTGAACGGCAAGCTCTCTCTGACTCAGGCTGAGGCGGTAGCCGACATAATTTCGGCGGACGGTAAAAACGCGCTTGCGAGCGCCAATCTTATGCACGAGGGCGTGCTTTTCAGGGAGATAAAAGCCGTTTCCGACGGGCTTGTCGGGCTCTTGGGCGCCCTCGCCGCCTGGACCGATTACCCCGACGAAGACCTCCCCGAGACCGACCCCGCGACTATACTTAAAACCTTGCGCGAAAGCGAGGCGTCGCTCGAAAAGCTCCTTTCGACCTACGACAGCGGGCTCGTATTCCGCGAGGGTATCGACTGCGCTATCGTCGGGCGCCCGAACGTCGGAAAATCGACGCTTATGAACGCGCTTTTGGGCTACGAGCGCTCTATCGTGACCGCGACCGAAGGGACCACCCGCGACGTCGTTGAGGAAACGCTCCGCCTCGGCGACGTTTTGCTTAAAATATCCGACACCGCGGGGTTGCGCAAGGCGTCAGACGAGGTAGAAAAAATCGGCGTTAAGCTCGCGAACAGAGCTCTCGAGCGCGCGCAGCTCGTTTTTATGGTGCTCGACGGCTCGGAGGAGCTGACCGACTCCGACCGCGAAATCCTCGAAAAGCTCCGCGGCAGGCGTTGCATCGTCATCATAAATAAGTCGGACCTGCCCCAAAAATTACACAAAGAGTATATTAACGCCGATATTATACTCGAAGTATCGGCAAAAGAGCACCTCGGCGTCGAAAAAATACGCGACGAGGTCTATAAAATGTTCGGGCTCTCGGGCGTCGCCGATAATCCGACGCTGTTTGTCAACGAGCGCCAGAAGCTCTGCTGCGACCGCGCGCTCGAAAATATCCGCAGGGCGGCAGCCGCGCTCGAGAGCGGCGAGACCCTCGACGCCGTTACCGTCTGCATCGACGGTGCAGCCGAGCCCCTTTTGGAGCTCAGCGGCGAAAAGGTCTCGGAAGCCGTGGTAAACGACGTGTTTTCGCGGTTCTGCGTGGGGAAGTGACATTATGGAAAATTACGACGGGCTTTATTGGGCGATCGAACGCCTGAAAGAAAAAGAGGCGCGGCAGTATGTCGCCGTTGCGCTCGACGGCGGAAAAACTCTTGCCGGAACGAACGAGCAGGAGCTGCTTGATAAAATCGGGCAGACCGCCGTAAAGTGCATACTCTGCGTTTGGCACGGCGGCGCTTTCGACCTGCCCTCGATGGATTTTCGGCTCGACCTCGTTCGCCGAAACCCCGAAAACTTCGGAGCGAAGATAATCCTCAGGAACGCAGCCGGCGCTTTGACGGAAAAGGTGCTTTCCGACACCGTTCCGCGAAAAACGCTCTTTAAGGAGTGAATTGATATGCCTTATATAGGAAGCTATGACGTTGCCGTCGTCGGGGCGGGACACGCGGGAGTAGAAGCGGCTCTTGCCGCCGCGCGGCTCGGGCTTAAGGCGGTGCTGTTCACGATAAGCCTCGACAGCATCGCGAATATGCCCTGCAACCCCTCTATCGGGGGGACCGCAAAGGGGCATCTTGTCCGTGAAATAGACGCCCTCGGCGGGGAGATGGCGAAGGCTGCCGACGCGACCTTTTTGCAGAGCCGTATCCTGAACCTCGGAAAGGGTCCGGCAGTCCACAGCCACCGCGTTCAGGCTGACCGCGTGAAATATCACGCATATATGAAACACGTTTTGGAGGAGGAGCCGAACCTCGATATAAAGCAGGGCGAGGTCACAAAGATCGGCGTCGACGAAAGCGGGGCGGTCTCTTACGTTGAGACCAAGCTCGGCGCGAGGTATGACGTTAAAGCCGCGATAATCTGCACGGGGACCTATCTGAAAGGGAAGGTTTACGTCGGCGAGGTATCTTATGAGAGCGGTCCCGACGCAACTCTGCCCTCGACGGGACTTTCCGACAGTCTGAGAGCCCTCGGCATAACCCTTCGGCGCTTCAAAACGGGGACCCCCGCGAGAGTCCACAAGCGCAGCATCGACTTTTCAAAGTTAGAGCGGCAGGACGGCGACGAGGACATCTCGCCTTTTTCCTTCGAGACCGAGGGAAAGCTCGAAAACCGCGTTTCCTGCTATATCAGCTATACCAACGCCGAGACCCACCGCGTTATCCTCGACAATCTCGACCGCTCGCCGCTGTTTTCGGGACGAATCGAGGGGGTAGGACCGCGGTACTGTCCTTCTATAGAGGACAAAGTCGTGCGCTTTTCGGAAAAGCCGCGGCATCAGCTATTTATCGAGCCGATGGGGCTCGACACCGAGGAGTATTATTTGCAGGGAATGTCGAGCTCGCTGCCCGTCGACGTTCAGTTGAAGTTCCTGCGGACGATAGAGGGGCTTGAAAACGTTGAGATAATGCGCAACGCCTATGCTATTGAATATGACTGCTGCGACTCGCTCGAGCTCCTGCCTACGCTTGAATTCAAGGCTGTACCCGGGCTTTACGGCGCGGGGCAGTTTAACGGAACTTCGGGCTATGAGGAGGCGGCGGCACAGGGGCTTGTCGCTGGGATAAACGCAAGCTTGAAAATTCTGGAAAAAGAGCCGCTTGTCCTCGACAGAACAGACTCGTATATCGGCACGCTCATCGACGACCTCGTTACAAAGGGAGTTAAGGACCCCTACAGAATGATGACTTCAAGGAGCGAATATCGGCTCCTCCTCAGAGAAGACAACGCCGACGAGAGGCTAACGCCTCTCGGGTACCGCGTCGGGCTGGTCCCGAAGGAACGGTATGAGCGGCTTTTGAGAAAGCTTGAGGCTATAGACGCCGAAATGAAGCGGCTTGAGGAGACCAAGCTGCCCCCCTCGGACGGGCTCGCGGAGTATTTTGTTTCATGTGAAACATCGCCGATAACCGAGAGCACGCCGATCGCGAAGCTTTTAAAGCGCCCGCAGATAACCTATGAGGGGCTCGCGCCGTTCGACGCCGAGCGCCCGCAGCTTCCGCGAGAGGTTGCCGAGCAGGCGGAGATACGGATAAAATACGAGGGCTACATAAAATTGCAGCTCGAACAGGTCGAGAAGATGCAGAAGCTGGAAGGCAGGCTTTTGCCCGAAGGCATTGATTATCGCGAGATTCGCGGCTTAAGGCTCGAGGCGGCGGAGAAGCTCGAAAAGGTGAGACCGCGGAGCATCGGGCAAGCCTCGAGGATATCGGGGGTAAATCCTGCGGACATATCGGTGCTGCTGATCTACCTTGAGCAGCAAAAAAGGCAGGGCAAATAGGCGCCGCGCAGGGGTTTTGCTCCTTGGCGGGGCGCAGCCCGAGCCGCCGTAAGGCGGCTGTGCGCGAAGCGCACTCGCGCGTGCCGCGCGGTGGGCTGCGCCGCAGTTGCGCTCAAATAAACAGATTCTGAGCGAATTTTCACCGAGGAACGCGGCGCCAATGCGGTGCCGAGGAGCTAACGTAAGAGGAGGCGGCTATTACGCTTATTTCTAAAGAGGACTTTGTCGGGCTTTTCGCCTCGGCGGGATTAACCGTCGGCGACGAGGAATATCGCAGGTTCGAGCTCTATGCGCGGCTCCTCGCAGAAAAAAACGCAGTCATGAACCTTACCGCGATAACCGAGCCCGCTGAAGTCGCGGAAAAGCATTTTTTAGACAGCTGCCTGACGCTGAAGCTGTTCGACATACCAGAGAACGCGAGTTTTGTTGATGTCGGCGCGGGCGCGGGCTTTCCAAGCCTGCCGATCGCGATTTTGTGCCCCGACCTGCGCTTCACGCTTATCGACAGCCTTAATAAGCGCGTAGGTTTTCTTAAGGAAGTCTGTTCCGCCCTCGGAATCAGCGCCGAATGCCTGCACCTCCGCGCAGAAGACGCCGGCAGGGGAGACCTCCGCGAGAGCTTCGACATCGCCGCGGCGCGGGCAGTCAGCAGACTGTCGACGCTCTGCGAATACTGCCTGCCGCTTGTAAAGGTCGGAGGAGCTTTCCTCGCCCTCAAAGGCGGCGACTGCGCCGCCGAGCTGCGCGAAGCCTACACCGCAATCAAAACCCTCGGCGGAAAAACCGAGAGCGTTGAGGAATACTCGCTGCCCTGCGGCGACCGCCGCACGCTTATCGTTATCCGCAAATTCGCGCCCACGCCCAAGGCGTACCCGAGGCAGCAGAGCAAAATCAAGTCGAAGCCGCTCTGATCCCCGCGCCGCCCCTCCTGCCCTGAGGCAAAATCCCGCGCGGCGCCCTGGCGGGCGCCGCAGCGCCACCGCCGCCAAAGACGGCGGGGCGAAACCGCAGGCGGTTTCGGGATTTTGCCCCGCAGTACGGATGGTTTTTCACAAAGTTGATTCGGAGCGCAAATCCTTTGCGGCGCGGTCAAGGCGCGAAATTTTCGCCCAAATTTGACCAAAATCCCCGTAAATCCCTGCCGAAGCCCGACGCTTTCTGCCGTTCGGGCTGTTTTTTGACGGAAAAACGCAGAACAACGCCGAAATTTTCCTCTGGAAATATCAGGAAAAGCGTGCTATGATTTTTACAAAGGAAGTGAAAATTATGGCAGTGATTTTTCAGCAGAAGCGCGAAAAAACCGTCGCGAAGGTCGTCGAAATACCCTGCGAGCAAATAGCCCCGAACCCCTACCAGCCGCGGCAGGAGTTCGACAGGAGCGAGCTGATGAGCCTCGCCGCGAGCATAAAAACCGACGGCATCCTTCAGCCGCTGTCGGTCCGAAAAGCGGGCGACGGCTACGAGCTCATCGCGGGAGAAAGGCGGCTCAGAGCGGCCATTTTAGCGGGTTTAGAGGCTGTCCCCTGCATCGTTTCCGAAATGTCGGACCGCAACTCGGCACTGATGTCGCTCGTCGAAAACATTCAGCGCAAAGACCTCGGCTTTTTCGAAGAGGCGGACGCCATAGCTCGGCTCATCGACTTTTACGGAATGACTCAGGAGGACGCGGCGCTTCGGCTCGGCTATGCACAGTCGACCCTCGCGAATAAACTCCGCCTCAGAAAGCTCAGCGCCGACGAGCGCCGCCTGATAACGGAATACGGACTTACCGAGCGCCACGCTCGAACGCTTTTGAGGCTCGACGACCCCGAAAAGCGCATTTCGGTGATAAATCAGGCGGGGAGGCGAAAGCTCAACGTCGAAAGCACCGAGCGCCTAATCGACTCGATGATCGAGTACGATAAATACAAGGAGCGTATCCGCAAGGGGAGCGCCATTTTCCGTGACCTTCGGCTGTTTATGAACACAGTGAACAAGGCGGTCGAGACGATGCAGATTGCCGGCGTCGATGTAAATGTCGATAAAAAGCAGTCGGAGGACTTTTTGGAGTACCATATCCGCGTCCCGCTGAATAAGTAATGACCCGACATGCATTTTGCAGAGGTATACGCACCCGAAACATAAACAGACACTTGCGCCGGATAAGCCGGCGCTTTTGTTTAACGTGAAACAAAAAATTTGCCCTGCCCCCTTGAAATCCTCGGAAAATATGCTATACTTGATATAATCGAAAATCTGTGTCAAGGAGGTCGGGAAATGGGAAGGATAATCGCCGTTTCCAACCAGAAGGGCGGCGTCGGCAAGTCAACAACCGTTGTGAATCTTGCGGCTGCTCTTGGCGGAAAGGGCAAAAATGTTCTGGTCGTGGACATTGACGCGCAGGGAAACACGACTACTGGTCTCGGAGTAAGAAAGCGCACTATAACCAAGACGGTTTACGAGGTTATAATCGGGGCTTGCAGGGCTTCCGACGCCATAGTTCCGACGGCTTTCAAGGGGATATCGCTCATATCGTCGGCGCAAAAGCTCGCCGGAGCCGAAATAGAGCTTGCCAACATCGAAAACCGCCTGATGAGGCTCAAAATGCAGCTTTTGTCGGTAAAAGACCGCTACGATTACATTCTTATCGACTGCCCGCCGTCGCTGAGCCTTATAACTCTCAACGCGCTTACCGCCTGCGATTCCGTGCTGATACCCATTCAGTGTGAGTTTTATTCGCTCGAGGGGCTCGTTCAGCTTATGGACACGATTAAGAGGATAAAGGACGGCTACAATTCGAGAATGTATATCGAGGGCATATTATTTACGATGTATGTCGGCAGATACAACCTCACGGCGCAGGTCGTAAACGAGGTGAAAAAATACTTCCCAAACGACGTTTACGAGACCGTTATACCGCGCAATATCGCGCTTTCGGAGGCTCCGAGCCACGGCAAGCCGATAATGTATTACGACCGCTCGTCGCGCGGGGCAGAGGCTTATGAAAGCTTTTGCGTGGAGTTTCTGCAAAGGATAAAGGCGAGAGGCAAAAAGTAAATCAGATTAACTATAACAGGAGGTGGACCAATGGCAAGATCAAAGACCCTCGGAATGGGAATGGAGGCGCTGTTTTCGGAAAACGTTTCGGGCGAACTCCGCCCGCAGACGCTTCGCATAACCGAAATAACGCCCAACAAAGGGCAGCCGAGGCGCGATTTTGACGACAAGGCGCTCGAAGCGCTTACCGATTCCGTAAAACAGCACGGAGTTTTACAGCCCATACTCGTTCGCCCGCTGCCCGCAGGCGGATATCAGATAGTTGCGGGAGAAAGGCGCTACAGAGCGGCAAGGCTCGCCGGTCTCGACGAGATGCCGGTATACATCAAAGAGCTCACCGACGCCGAGAGCGCTCAGCTTGCGCTTGTCGAGAACCTTCAGCGCGAGGACCTGAACCCGATAGAAGAGGCGATGGGCTACCGCTCGCTTATGGAGGAGACCGGAGCCACTCAGGAGGAAATATCGAAGGTAATAGGCAAGTCGCGCTCAGCGATAGCCAATTCTCTGAGGCTTTTAAACCTCGACGCGCCGACCATGGAGCTTGTAAGAAAGGGCGAAATATCCTCGGGGCACGCAAGGGCGCTGCTTTCGGTTGAAGATACCGAGCTCAGAGCCGAGCTCGCAAGGAGGATACGCCGCGAGGACCTTTCGGTAAGGCAGACCGAGGAGCTTGCCAAAAAAGCGGCTTCGGAGAAGAAAAAGCCAGCCCCGAAGCGCCGCGAGAGCATCTATCACGAGGTAGAGCTGGCGCTCAAAGAGACCGCGGGCAGAGTATGCACCGTTAAAGAGACAAAAAACGGCGGGGGAACCATTTCGGTGGAATTTTACGACCGCGACGACCTTATGGCTATCGCGCGTATGTTGGAAAAGCTCCGCGCCGATTAAGAAGAAAGGAAGAAAGAAAATGATAGACATCAGATTCCTCAGGGAGAACCCCGAGGCGGTAAAGGAAAACATCAGAAAGAAATTTCAGGATAAAAAGCTCCCGCTCGTCGACGAAGTTATCGAGCTCGATAAGCAGTACCGCGCCGCGATAACCGAGGCGGACGGCTTAAGGGCGGACCGCAACCGCCTTTCGAAGCAGATAGGCGGGCTTATGGCGAAGGGTCAGAAGGAAGAGGCTGAGCAGGTTAAGAAGCAGGTCGCCGAGAGCGCCAAGCGCCTTGAAGAGCTCGAAAAGTTAGAGGAGGAGCTCCAAAAAAAGGTCACCGACATTATGATGGTGATACCCAACATCATCGACGCCGACGTTCCGATAGGAAAGGACGATTCGGAAAACGTCGAGCTAAAGCGCTTCGGCGAGCCCAAGGTCCCCGACTTCGAGGTCCCTTACCACACCGAAATTATGGAAAACCTCTCGGGTATCGACCTCGACGGCGCCCGCAGGGTGGCGGGCAACGGTTTCTACTATCTTATGGGAGACATCGCGAGGGTGCATTCCGCGATTCTGAGCTATGCCCGCGACTTTATGATAGGCAGGGGCTTTACCTACGTCGTTCCGCCGTTTATGATACGCTCCGACGTCGCGAAAGGCGTTATGAGCTTCGCCGAGATGGACGCTATGATGTATAAGATCGAGGGCGAGGACCTCTATCTCATCGGCACCAGCGAGCACTCGATGATAGGGCGCTTTATCGACCAGATAGTCCCCGAGGAGAGCCTGCCGATAACCTTAACGAGCTATTCGCCCTGTTTCCGCAAGGAAAAGGGCGCCCACGGAATAGAGGAGCGCGGAGTTTACAGAATTCACCAGTTTGAAAAGCAGGAGATGATAGTAGTCTGCAAGCCCGAGGAGAGCCGCGAATGGTTCTGGAAGCTTTTGCAGAACACCGTCGACTTCTTCCGCACGCTCGATATCCCCGTCCGCACGCTCGAATGCTGCTCCGGAGACCTCGCCGACCTCAAGGTGAAGTCGGTCGACGTTGAGGCGTGGAGCCCGAGGCAGAAGAAATACTTCGAGGTCGGCTCCTGCTCGAACCTCTCCGACGCACAGGCAAGGCGCCTTAAGATAAGGGTAAACGGCGCCAACGGCAAATATTTCGCCCATACCCTCAACAACACCGTCGTCGCACCGCCGAGAATGCTCATCGCTCTGCTCGAGAACAACCTCAACGCCGACGGCAGCGTTAATATCCCCGCCGCGCTTAGACCTTATGTCGGAGGGATGGAGAAGATAGAAAAGAAGTAAATTTTGCTTTAATACCCCCTCCCTCTCCTCCCTCCCCCGTTGGGGGAGGGCTCCATCACTTTTCTGCTCGTGCAGAAAAGTGAAGCGAAAAGAGCACGCCCGAGAGGGGGATTGCGATTTCCCCCTCTCGGGGCTCTCCCCTTGAAACGCAGTCAGTAGCCGCGCCTGCTAAAGGCTTTTGCCGCAAAGGTCGCAAAGGGAAACGGCGCGGCGATGCGCATACGCGCCCGAAAGAGCCGCACCGAATTCCTGCCCTCGAAAGTTCTTTCGAGGAGCCCCATTACCCCTCCCCTCGAGGGGAGGGGTCGTGTCGTTCGCCGAACGGTGAACGACCAGGGGGTAGGGTGAAGTCCCCCGTTTAACAAACTTAAAGACGCCGGTTTGTGTTTTAATCAATTTTGCCTACGAATCGGTAAAATATTTCAAT
>CANQXS010000011.1 GCA_947627875.1 uncultured Clostridia bacterium | reverse complement strand
CTTTGCCCGATTTTAGATGTCCATTGTTGAAAATTTCTTATCATCGCACTATTGACATCACACCATTAGACTTTCAGCGGTATTATATTCCAACACTTCTTCCACAAACCTCCCGTCGGCGCTGCCGAGCGACTCCAAAAAGGGATATTTTTTCATTTTGATTCTCCTTTCAGAAAGCTTAAGTATTTCTTCCTCGCCCTCAGAAGCATCGATTTTACCTTGCTTTCGGAGAGACCGAGGTCGGCGGATATTTCGGGGACGGTGTCGGCGAAATAATACCGCTTCATAAATACGACCCGCATTTCGGGCTTAAGGCTCTGCAAAAAGCCGTTCACCGCTATCGAGAAGTCTATGTTTTCATACTCCCTGAAGTCCTCCCCGCCGGAAAGCGAAGCTTCGAGCTCGTCGAGCGGCAGAGCCGACTTCGGCGAGCGCTTTTCGGCGAGGTTATATTCAAGGCGCTTGAAAGACAGGTTCCTTATCACCCCGCAGCAATATGCCGCGAGGCTTTTCGGGCGCTCGGGAGGGATCGAGCCCCAGATCGCGAGGTAGGCGTCGTTTAAACATTCCTCGACGTCGCACTGCCCCAAGAACCGCCTCGCAACGCTTAAGAGCAGCGCGCCGTATTTCTCCTGCGTTGCCGAAAGCGCGAGCTCATCGCGCGCAAGATAGAGCCCGACTATTTTTTCGTCCTCCAAGGCTTCGCCCCCTTTTTTGTCTTTCCGTTTAATTAGTACGGTTTTTCAGCCGAAACGTTGCATTAAAAATAAAAATCCGCCTAATGCCCCTCTTCCACAAGAAAACAAAACCGCATAATCTGACTCAAAGCCGCCAACTTCATCGTTGGCGGCTCTTGCATTCCACAAAGGAGTGCGAGCGAGCCGCCGCCTTGAATTTGACGGCTTTGAGCGACTATGCGGCGCTTCGCGATACCCACAGGGTACTTTTGTTTTCTTATGTCAGAGGGGCTGAAGGACGGATTTTTGAGGTGAATTTTTTATTTGAGCGGAAGATAAACGTAATCGCTTTGATAAAAAATCGGCTCGGAATTGTGAAGCTGTAAAACCAAATCGCCGTAGATAAAGTGGTCGCTGATACAGAAGCCGAGAATAATGCTCTTTTTTTCCGAGGGTGTAAAGCTGACATTCAGGAACGTGTCGGTTCGGTCGTCCGTTATTTTTTCGTCGGTATGTTCGCTCATATAGCACACCAGCGAGTAGATCGAGTATTGGGAATACTCGGGTATGTTAACTATCGCGTTTCCGTCTTTGTCGTAAAGCTCGTAAGCGGGCTCAGTGATATAATCGCCGTAGCATACCTGCATATCTCCGAAATATTCGAGCTTGTCTTCATCGGTAAGGTTTTCTATTTCAAGCTCTAAAAACACCCACTTATACGCCTCATCGGGAACGTCCATAGGACCGTTATACATACCGTTGTCGTCGATAACGTCGCTCACAAAAAGATCCCTTTCGGTATATGCGCCCTCGCCCTTTTCGGGGTCACCGTAAGCTTCATCTTCTTCTATCGGCGGTAAGCCGTGCTCTTTCGCATATTCGCGGTAGCTGTAGAACTTCTCACTGTAGCTCATTCCGTCGGTGCCGCCGTCGGTATATGCCGCAACCGTCGGCGTGTAGGAAATATCAGCCTTGGTTATCCCCTCGGGGAAGGTCGGCGAAACGGTGATGTTTTTCAGGGTAAAGGCAAAGCCCTGATGCTCTATCCGCTCGCCTATGTGGGTCTCGATTTTTACCTCCTCGCCGTCGGCTATCCGTTCGTTATAAGAGCGCTCAACTACGACCGTGCTGTCTTCAGTCTCGGCTTCGACTGTCTGAACGGGATCCTCTTTCTTCACGGGCAGTTCCCTACGCATTAACGCCGCCGCGCCCGCTCCGATGACGACTGCCGCGCAGGCGGCTATCGCGGCTGCTTTTAAAATTACTGTCTTTGACATTATATGTCTCCTTTTCGATTTTTCGGTATATTCCAACACTTCTTCAACAAACGCCGTATCAACGCGCCCTATCTCATCATACAAACGGTAGTTTTTCATAAACATCACTCCTTGTAAACGCTGTTTCTGAGCTTCTGCCTCGCCCGCCATAAGAGCGACTTCACCTTGCTCTGCGAAATATTCAGGTCGCGGGAAATCTCCTCGATCGAATCCATAAAGAAGTAGCGCTTCATAAACACCACCCGCGACTCCTTGCCGAGGCTTCGCAGAAAACCGTCGAGCAGGACGGAAAAATCTACATTTTCGAGCCTTGCCTCAGCTTCTCCGTCAAATATCACCGTTTCGAGCTCATCAAACGCGACATTTGAATTTACGTTCCGCTTTTCGGCAAGGCTGTATGTCAGGCGCTTGAAAGCGAGATTTCTTATCACCTGGCAGGAATACGCCCTGAGGCTCCGCGGCGCCGCGGGCGGTATGCTCTTCCAGAGATTCAGAAGCGCGTCGTTTAAACATTCCTCGGCGTCTGCCTCGCTGC
The DNA here is from genome assembly GCA_947627875.1 of uncultured Clostridia bacterium. Taxonomy (GTDB): domain Bacteria; phylum Bacillota; class Clostridia; order Oscillospirales; family Ruminococcaceae; genus Faeciplasma. The sequence goes on along the minus strand of CANQXS010000011.1, from coordinate 85,207 downwards.
CGGTTATCTTTTTCGCGACCCCGAGCATAAGGCTTCCGTATTTTTCGCGAACCGCTCTCAGCGCATTTTCGCTCCGCGCCAAAAACAGCCCGATTATTTTTTCGTCGTCCACCGCCGCGCCTCCTTTCCCGCTTTCAATAATATGATTCCATTTTAGCACAAATCGGTTGCGGGGGCAATAAAAAATCCACCCGAAAGCCACTCTGAGCTAAGAAAACAAAAGTGCCCTGTGGGCACCGCGAAGCGCCGCAGAATTGCGCAAAGCTGCCGGATTCAAGGCGGCGGCTCGCACGCACTCCTTTGTGGAATGCAAGAGCCGCCAACGATGAAGATGGCGGCTATGCGTTAAATTCTGTGGGTTTGTTTTCTTGGGGAAGAGGGGCGGCAAAGGGTGGATATTTTAATTATTGGGAATGTTAATTATCGGACTGCCCGGGACGTACAAAGTGTTCCGTTAAATCGTATGCCCTGTTTATATACGACAGTATCGTTTCGCGGGTCTCGTCGTCAAGAGCCTCGAACTGGTCGTACAGATCATAATACTTGCTGTTTGTTCTGCCCTCGATAGTATGAGGCTCGTTGAGCGGATAGACCTGAAACACGCAACAGTTGCCGATATTAGCGCCATCTCCCATATACATATCAATGTCTGTGACGCCTTCATCCGTCGTTATCTTCAAACACGGAACAGGACCCAACGGCATTTCGGCAGCATCGCTTTCAACAAAATCGAACTTTGAAAGCGCGTCAAGAACAGTGTTGATTTCGGAATTTTTCAGCATTACACCGCCTGAGCCGCACACCAGATCAACGGATATGACGTCATATCTCAGCTCTTCGTCATTGAGAGCTTCGGGCTCGGTTTCGGCAGGCTCGGTCTCGGCGGGCTCGGTCTCGGGAAGTTCTGCTTCAGGTGCTTCGGTCTCGGGCGACTCCGTTTCCGGAGCTTCGGTTGTGACAGCCTCGGCAACTGTCTCCTGCGGCTCGGTAACGTTCGGCGTTTCGGCTTTTCCGCAGGCAGAAAGCAAAAGCAGCAGCGCGAGGGTAAGTACGAATATTTTTTTCATATAAATCACTCCTTTAGTTTATGATACCATACCGCCGCGCTTTAGTCAACCGTCATTCCGCACAATAACGCCGATATATATATATATATATATATATATATATATTATGCACAAAAAAGCACCGGATCGCCGATCGGTCCGATGCTTTTGCCTTATTCCGCGCTTTATCCCGCAATCGTCTTTACTGCCCAGTAGATAATCCCGTAGGCTATCGACGCCGCCGTTCCGTAGAGGATAACGGGACCCGCTATCGCGAAAATCTTTGTGCCGACGCCGAGCACCCAGCCTTCGGTGCGAAATTCTATCGCCGGCGAAACGACTGCGTTTGCAAAGCCGGTTATAGGGACAAGCGTTCCCGCGCCGCCGTGCTTTGCAACCTTCGGGTAGAGCCCGACCGCCGTAAGCAGAGCCGAAAACAGCACAAGCGTTATCGAGGTAAAGCTGCCCGCCGCCTCTTTATTGAGCCCGACGGCTGTGAATATATTCAGTATCCCCTGCCCGCACAGGCATATAAGCCCGCCTATCAAAAACGCCTTGGGAATGTTTAAAAGCGACTTCGACGGCGCGCTCGCTTCCTTTGCCATCTCGCCGTACTGAATGTCCGAGAGCTTCATAAAACCGCTCCTTTCAATAGCTTTTTAACTATTCTTCCCGCTCGTGGCGGGTATATTCAGGTTTTATAATTCGAGAACGAAAAAAGCCCCCGCGTTGCGAGGGCTTCGTTTGTGTTGCTCAAACCAGCTCAATTATAGCCATCTCGGCGGCGTCTCCGCGCCTCGGACCGGTCTTGATTATTCTGGTATAGCCGCCGTTGCGGTCGGCATATTTAGGTGCTATCTCGTCGGAAAGCTTCTTAGCGACGCCTTCCTTGGTTACATAGGCAAAAATCTGACGCTTAGAGTGCAGGTCGCCCGCCTTGGCAAGAGTTATCATCTTGTCCGCCATTGCGGAAACCTCTTTTGCTCTTGTTACAGTCGTCTCTATTTTACCGTTTTCAAACAGGAACGTTACCATCGCGCGGAGCATAGCTCTTCTCTGGTCGGTAGTCCTGCCCAATTTTCTTGCGCCCGGCATAAATATTCAACTCCTTTTGATTAGAAGTCAGAGCTCAAAATCAAGAAGCCTCTTTATTTCTTGAGCTCCGTTTTGTTTTGAGTTTGCGTTCAATCCTCGGAAGAGCTCATTTCGTAGCCAAGGGAGCGAAGCTTCTCCTTGACCTCGTCGAACGACTTCTTGCCGAGGTTTCTGACCTTCATCATTTCCTCTTCGGATTTCTCTATCAGGTCGTTGACAGTATTGATGCCCGCTCTCTTAAGGCAGTTGAAGGATCTAACCGACAAGTCAAGTTCCTCAATGGTCATCTCAAGAACTTTCTCCTTCGACTTGTTGTCCTTTTCCGCAAGAATCTTGTCCACTCCGGTATCTTCGGAAAGATTGACGAACAGGTTAAGATGCTCGTTGAGGAGTTTGGCTGCCATTGATACGGCTTCCTTGGCGGAGATAACTCCGTCGGTCCATACTTCGAGCGTTAGCTTATCGAAATCGGTTATCTGACCCACACGGGTGTTTTCAACTGTGTAGTTTACCTTTAAAACAGGGGTATATATGCTGTCTACGGCTATTACGCCGATGGGGGCGTTTGTCATAAGGGACTTGTTTTTTTCGGCGGAAACATATCCGCGTCCCCTATCCAAAACGATTTCCATATATAGCTTTGCATCGGCGTCAAGGGTGGCGATGTGCATATTCGGAACTAAGATCTCGACCTCGGAATCGGTCTTGATATCGCCCGCGGTTACTTCACATTCACCCTCCGCCTCGATGTATACCGTCTTAGGGCCGTCGCAATAAAGCTTTGCGGTGAGCCCCTTGAGGTTAAGGACTATTTCGCTGACGTCCTCCTTAACTCCGGGGACGGTTGATAATTCATGGTGTATTCCGTCGATCTTTATTGAAGTGACCGCTACACCGGGGAGAGATGAAAGCAATACACGTCTAAGACTGTTGCCGATAGTCGTGCCGTAGCCCCTTTCAAGCGGCTCCAGAACAAACTTGCCGTAGGTTCCGTTGCTTTTCAGCTCGACTATTTCTATATCCGGCTTTTCGATTTTTTCAAGCATTTGCAAGCCTCCATTTCTTTAGTGACGCACGGTTTCCTCGGAATATTTTAACACACCTAAAGCGCCGAAATATCCCGAAAAAGGGCGCCCTCCCATTTTCTGTCCGGACCTTGAGAACTTTTCTCTCAAGGTCCGAGAGATGAATGAAACAAAACCGCAGGTGGTTTTATTTGGAGTAAAGCTCAACGATCAGGTGCTCTTCGACTTCATAGTCAAGGTCTTCCTTGACGGGGAGTCTTACGACACCGGCAGTGAGATTTTCCTTGTTTACGTCGAGCCAGGTGGGGATGAGCCTGCCGTTGGTAGCCTCAACTATTTCCTGGAACTTAACGCTCTTCTTGGAATTTTCACGAAGCGATACAATGTCTCCGACCTTTACGCGGTAAGACGGAATGTCTACCCTCTGACCGTTGACATTGAAATGACCGTGCGAAACGAGCTGTCTTGCTTCACGTCTTGTCATGGAAAGACCCATTCTGAAAACTACGTTGTCAAGTCTTGATTCCAAAAGAGTCAGAAGGTTGGCGCCCGCCTGACCCTCAAGCTTTTCGGCTCTTTCATATACATGCCTGAACTGCTTTTCCTGAACTCCGTAGATGAATTTCAGCTTCTGCTTTTCCTTGAGCTGCATCTTATAGTCGGACTCTTTTTTTCTGAAGTTGGCGCCCGAGTTCCTCTTGGTCTCTTTGCCTACGCCCATGACCATAGGACTGATGCCCAACATCTTGCATCTTTTGAGAATCGGTTCTCTGCTGATTGCCATAAATAAATTTCCTCCGTTTTTTAAATAATATCGAGCCTTTTATTCGCCCGACGCCGAGTAAACTTTGGTAAACTCGGGATGATCGATTAAACTCTGCGGCGCTTGGGCGGGCGGCAGCCGTTATGAGGAATAGGGGTAACGTCTTTTATAAGCCTTACCTCGAGCTCTTCCGACTGAAGCGCGCGGATAGCCGCTTCTCTGCCCTGGCCGGGGCCGTTTACATATACCTCAACCGTTTTAAGACCGTGCTCCTTGGCTGCTCTCGCTGCGGTTTCGGCTGCGGACTGAGCTGCGAACGGAGTGGATTTTTTGGAGCCGCGGAAGCCGAGACCTCCGGCAGAAGCCCAAGAAATCGCGTTGCCCTGCATATCGGTTATGGTAACGATGGTGTTGTTGAACGAGGACTGGATATGAACCTGCCCCTGTTCGATGTTCTTTCTTTCTCTGCGGCGGCGGATAACCGTCTTTTTGCTGCCTTTCTGCTGAGCCATAGTGCATATCCCTCCTTACTTCTTCTTGTTTGCAATAGTCTTTGCGGGACCTTTGCGAGTCCTCGCGTTGGTCTTGGTTCTCTGACCTCTTACGGGCAGACCTCTGCGGTGGCGCACACCGCGGTAGCATCCGACTTCGATGAGCCTCTTGATGTTAAGCTGAACTTCGCGCCTCTTATCGCCCTCAACAATGAGATGGTGGTCGATATATTCGCGGAGCTTTGCAACGTCGTCTTCCGACATATCCTTAACGCGGACATCGGGATCAACGCCGGTCTCCTTGCAGATCTTTGCCGCAGTCGGCGCGCCTATGCCGTAAATATAGGTCAATGCCGCTTCGATTCTTTTATCTCTGGGAAGGTCGATACTTGCTATACGAGCCATACTTTTAGCTGCACCTCCATTAAGTGATTTAACCCTGACGCTGTTTGTGCTTCGGATTCTCGCAGATGACCATTACGCGGCCCTTCCGCCTGATAACCTTGCACTTCTCACACATCGGTTTAACTGAAGGTCTTACTTTCATTGAAATACCTCCTTGATTTTTGCGAAGATTATTCTTCTGTTGCTTATGAACGGGAATTTACTTGGAGCGCCAAGTTATTCTTCCCTTTGCCAGATCATAGGGTGACATCTCGACCGTGACCTTATCGCCGGGAACTATGCGGATATAATTTGTCCTGAGTTTTCCGGAGATGTGGGCGAGAATCCTATGACCGTTGGCAAGCTCTACCTGAAACATAGTGTTGGGCAGCGCCTCGACTACCGTTCCTTCAAGCTCGATTACGTCTTCCTTTGACATTTTTATTCTCTCCTTTCAGCCCTGGTCGGATATATTTCCCTCGGCGCTTCGGGTTGCAAACGCCGAAAGGATCCTGCGAAGTTTTTTATCTGTCAGCTCCGAAATGTCGGCAACTGCGCCGGTCGGTGAAATGTGTTTTACGTTTTTAAGCTTGGGCTTCGAGAGCCTGCGCTCTCTGCCGTCAGCCAGATAAACGCAGCGGTCGCTTACCGCAACAGCAACGAAGAAGCGGTCGCGATCCCGTCCGGCGAGCGCTCTTACAACAGAGCCTCTGACAACGTTCATTAACGGCTCCTCATTCCGGCAGGGTGAGGATCTGCGCGCCGTCGCGGGTTATCGCTATCGTATGCTCAAAGTGAGCCGAAAGCTTATGATCGACGGTTTTGACAGTCCACCCGTCGGGGAGAACCTTTACCTGAGCCGTACCTTGGTTGATCATCGGCTCTATCGCGATGACCATTCCCGAGACGAGTCTCGGTCCGTGTCCGGCTCTGCCGAAATTCGGCACCTCGGGGTCTTCGTGAAGCTCTCTGCCGACTCCATGTCCGACATACTGCCTCACGACCGAATATCCCCTCGATTCGTTATACTCCTGAATTGCGCTCGAAAGGTCGCCTATCCTTACTCCCGGGGCAGCCATAGCTATTGCCGCCATAAGGCTCCCTTCGGTGGATTCCATAAGGGCTTTCGCCTCTTCGGAGATCTCTCCGACGGCGAAGGTTTTTGCCGAGTCGCCGTGGTAGCCGTCGATATAGGCGCCGACGTCGACCGAAACGATGTCGCCGTTTTTAAGCTTTTCGTGAGCCGAAGGAATACCGTGGATAACGGTATCGTTCACCGAGATGCAGGCGCTCGCAGGAAAGCCCGCATACCCCAAAAACGACGGCTTAGCGCCATGGGAAACGATGTAGTCGTGTATTATCTTATCGAGCTCTAAAGTCGACATTCCCTCGCGTATCGCCTTTCCGGCGGCTCTTAGCGCTCCTCCGGTTATAAGACCGGCTTTGCGCATCTTCAGAAGTTCGTTTGTAGTTTTTACGTTTATCATCTTATCAGCCGTTTATCGCGTCAAGTGTGAGGCGGGTGGTCTCGGCGACCTCCTCCTGCCCTATAACGGTCCTCAGCTTGCCTCTTGACTCATAGAAGTCCTTGAGCGGCGCGGTCTTTTCGTGGTATACCTTGAGCCTTTCAAGAACGGTGGCGGGCTCGTCGTCCTTGCGGATAACGGTTTTTCCGCCGCAGGCGTCGCATACTCCCTCGACCTTGGTCGGTTTATATACAACGTGGTAGGAGCTTCCGCAGGACTCGCATACGCGCCTTCCCCCGAGCCTCTGGGCTATCTTTTCGTCGGGAACATAGATCTCTATGACCTTGTCGATATTTACTCCCATCCGCTCGAGCGCTTCTGCCTGCGGGACCGTTCTCGGGAAGCCGTCGAGGATAAAGCCGTTTTTGCAGTCTTCCTCGGCGATCCTGTCTTTGAGGATGCCGATAACGACCTCGTCGGGGACAAGCTCGCCGGCGTCCATATATTTTTTGGCTTTAAGCCCGCTCTCGGTGCCGTTCTTAACGGCTTCTCTGAGCATATTGCCGGTAGAGATCGCGGGGATCCCCTTTGCGGCGCAGATAACCTCTGCCTGAGTGCCTTTTCCGGCGCCGGGTGCGCCCAATAAAATCAGATTCATGCTTCTGCTCCTTTCCGTGCGGTCAAAATTAAGCGCCTTATTCAAGGAAGCCCTTGTGGTGACGCAGCATAAGCTGGGATTCGAGCTGCCTTACTGTTTCGAGCGCAACGCTCACAACGATAAGTATCGAGGTACCGCCGAGGGCGATAGAGCCTACGCCGGTTATCTGAGCGAAGATTATCGGGAATATCGCGACAACTCCGAGGAAGAGAGCGCCTATAAGGACCAGCTTCGAGAGGATCCTTGTGATGTAGTCGCTGGTGGGCTTGCCGGGACGGATACCCGGGACGGCGCCGTTGTTCTGCCTTAAGTTGTTGGCGATCTCAACGGGGTTATACTGCATCGAAACGTAGAAGTAGCTGAACAGAATGATGAGAATGAAGTAAAGCGTTGCGTATACCGGATGAGTGTAGCTGAAAGCTCTCATAAAGCCGTACCAGAAGGTTCCCTGAGCAGGCTCGCCGGTAAACATTTCAATGGTCTGCGGAATCGACATGAACGACATCGCGAAGATGATCGGGAGAACGCCCGCCATAGCTATCTTTATGGGAAGGTAGGTAGACTGTCCGCCGTACATCTTTCTGCCGACAACGCGCTTGGCATACTGGATCGGTATCCTTCTCTCGGCATTGTCCATAAAGATGATGAAAGCTATCATCAGAATGAAGATGACGATGATTATCGGGATAAGGATGATGTAGCCTATCTGACCGGTCTCGGCAAGGGTGCTGAAGGTAGCGCCGAAAGAAGCGGGCAGGTTGGCGATGATGCCTCCGAAGAGGAGCATCGAGATGCCGTTGCCGATTCCCTTCTTGTCGATAAGAGAGCCGAGCCAGATAACGAGCATTCCGCCGGCGGTGAAGCAGGCGATGATAACTACCTCGGAAAGAGCCTTTGCAGCGCCGCTTGTGAACTGAAGCGCGCCGGCGTTCTTAAGGGTGAGGTAATAAGCCCAGGACTGGAAGAGCGAAATGCCGAGCGTTGTATACTTTGTGATCTTGTCGAGTTTTACTCTGCCGGTCTCCCCTTCTTTTGCCAAGCGCTCGAGAGCGGGAATGGCAAAGGTGAGGAGCTGAATGATGATCTGCGCGTTAATGTAAGGCGAAATCGAGAGGCAGAGCAGAGTCGCCTTGCCGAAGGTTCCGCCCGACATCATGTTGAGCGTTGAGAGAATGCCCGAGCTGCCCTCGATCATAGCCGAGATCTGCGCGGGGATCAGGAAGGGAACGGGAATATAGCCGCCCAGCCTGTAAATGATAACGATGAAAAGCGTGAAGAGTATCTTATTTCTGATGTCCTTGACCTTCCACGCGTTTTTTAACGTCTCGAACACCTCAGACCACCTCTGCCTCTCCGCCGGCCTTCTCTATCTTTTCCTTTGCGGATTCGGAATAGGCTGCCGCCTTAACAGTGAGCTTTTTGGTGAGTTCGCCGTTGCCGAGAACTTTAATGCCGTTGCCTTCGTTTTTAACAATTCCGGCTGCGACCAGAAGCTCGGTATCAACGACTGTTCCGTCGACGAACTTCTCGAGGTCGGAAACGTTGATTGCAGTATATTTGGCCGCAAAGATATTGTTGAAGCCTCTCTTGGGGATTCTTCTTGCGAGCCTTGTCTGTCCGCCTTCAAAGCCGGGTCTTACTCCGCCGCCTGAGCGAGCGTTCTGACCCTTATGACCCTTTCCGGCAGTCTTGCCCCAGCCTGAGCCGTGGCCTCTGCCGATCCTGCGTGCCTTATGAGTAGAGCCTTCGGCGGGCGCCAATTCGTGCAATTTCATTTGCTGCACCTCCTTATTTTATTCTTCGGTAACTTTGATAAGGTGTACGATCTTGTTGATCTTACCCTTTGTCTGGGGATTGTCGGGCTGAGTGGTGGTATCCCCGATTTTGCGGAGACCGAGAGCGTTGGCGGTTGCAATCTGATCCTTCAGTCTGCCGTTGAGGCTCTTTACAAGCTCGATTTTAAGCGCCATCAGTTCTCTCCCCCTTCTTCTTTTCCGAATATCTCCTTTACGGTCTTGCCTCTCTTGGCGGCAACTTCATCTGCCGACTTGAGCGACTGAAGCCCGTTGAAGGTAGCTCTTACCACGTTGCAGGGATTGTTCGAGCGGAGCGATTTTGTTCTTATATCCTTGATGCCCGCAGCCTCGATGACCGCACGCACAGGACCGCCCGCGATAACTCCGGTACCTGCGGCGGCAGGTCTTAAGAGAACTCTGCCCGCGCCGTAAACGCCGACGATATCATGGGGAATGGTGGTTCCCTTTAAGGGAATCCTTATAAGATTTTTCTTTGCGTCCTCAATGCCCTTGCGGATAGCATCGGGAACTTCGCTCGACTTGCCGATACCGAAACCGACAACGCCGTTTCCGTCGCCCACAACCATAAGCGCGGAGAATTTCATAATGCGTCCGCCCTTGACGGTTTTGGATACGCGGTTTATCGCAACCGTTTTTTCAACAAGCTCTAATTTTGAAGCGTCTATCAATGCCAAAACGATTACCTCCTTTTAGAACTTTAATCCGCCTTCACGGGCGCCGTCTGCCAATGCTGCAACACGACCGTGATATACATAACCGCCTCTGTCGAAAACGACTTCTTCGATTCCTTTTTCCTTGCAAAGCTCGGCTATCATCTCGCCGACCTTCTTCGCTCCGTCAACGTTTCCGCCGTTGCCTTCAAAGCCCTTGCTGAGGCTCGATGCCGCGCAAAGTGTAGTTCCGGCGGCGTCGTCTATTACCTGCGCATAAATATGCTTCGCGGAACGGAAGACGTTGAGGCGGGGACATTCGGCGGTGCCGCAGACCTTAGAGCGGACTCTTGAGTGCCTATGGGCTCTTGCCTTGGCTCTGTCAACTGCTTTTACCATAACTTAGTCTCCTTTAATTACTTCTTCCCGCCTTTACCGGCCTTACCGGCCTTGCGGACTATAACCTCGCCGTCATAGCGGATCCCCTTGCCCTTATAAGGCTCGGGCGGACGCTTTGCGCGCACTTCGCAGGCAAACTGACCGACTTCCTGCTTGTCGATCCCCTTGACGAGTATCTGGTTGGGCTGAGGAACCTCGAGGCTGATGGTATCGGTCTCGCTGACTACTACCTGATGGGAGTAGCCGAGGTTAAGGATAACGTCCTTGCCCTGCTTTGCGGCTCTGTAGCCTGTTCCTTCGATTATGAGGAGCTTCTGATAGCCGTTTACAACGCCCTCGACCATATTATGGACCAAAGTCCTCGTTAAGCCGTGGAGCGACTTTGAAAGCTGCTCGTCGTCGGGACGGGAAACCTTGATCTCGCCGTTCTCGACCGCTATCGTTAAGGTGGGGTTAAATGTTTTTGTTAAAGTTCCCTTCGGACCCTTTACTGTTACCACGTTTCCGTCGGCAACGTTAATCTCGACGCCCGCAGGAATGCCGATAGGCTTTAATCCTATTCTTGACATAATTAGCCTCCTTACCAGACGAATGCGAGAATCTCGCCGCCAACGCCGAGCTCGCGGGCCTTTTTATCGGTCACGATACCCTTCGACGTAGAGACGATCGCGACGCCCAATCCCTTCATGACCTTCGGCATATCCTCGCAGCTTGAGTATATTCTCAGACCGGGCTTCGAGACCCTTCTGAGACCGGAGATCACGGGCGCCTTGTTCTCATCGTATTTGAGTGTAATTCTTATGATTCCCTGCTTGCCGTCCTCGACGACCTGATAAGCCTTGATATAACCTTCGTTAAGAAGAATCTCGGTTATAGCCTTCTTGACGTTAGAAGCGGGAACATCTACAGTAGCGTGCTTTGCTGAGCTTGCATTGCGGATTCTTGTCAGCAAATCTGCTATCGTATCAGTAATCTGCATACTGTTTTGCCTCCTTTACTTGGTTCTACCAGCTGGCCTTCTTGACTCCCGGAATCTGACCGTCGTGCGCCAGCTCTCTGAAGCAGATGCGGCAGATGCCGAACTTTCTCAGATAAGCGTGAGGTCTTCCGCAGATCTTGCACCTATTGTAAGCACGAGACGAGAACTTAGGCTTTGCCTGCTGCTTCAAAATCATTGATTTTTTAGCCATTACTTAATCCTCCTCATTACTTAGCGAACGGAGCGCCCAGCATAGAAAGCAGCTCCTTTGCTTCTTCGTCAGTCTTGGCGGTGGTGATGAAATTGATGTCCATTCCGCGGACCTTATCGACCTTATCAAACTCGATCTCGGGGAATATGAGCTGCTCCTTGATGCCGGTGGAGTAATTTCCTCTGCCGTCGAAGGAGTTGGGGCTTATACCCTTGAAGTCTCTTACACGCGGGAAGGCGATGTTAAAGAGCCTGTCGATGAATTCATACATCTTGTCGGAGCGAAGGGTTACCTTTACGCCGATGGGCATTCCCTCTCTGAGCTTGAAGTTAGCGACCGATTTCTTAGCCTTGCAAACTATCGGCCTCTGACCGGTTATTGCGGAGAGGTCGTTTATAACGGCATCGACGACCTTGGAATTTTCCTTGGCGTCGCCGCAGCCTACATTGATAACGACCTTATCGAGCTTGGGGATCTGCATAACGTTTTTATAGCCGAACTTCTTCATAAGCGCGGGGGCTATATCGCTGACATAGTAATCCTTAAGTCTTGCCATCTTTATATCCTCCTTACTTTATCTCGGAGCCGCAGCGCTTGCAGACTCTGATCTTGTTGCCCTCGTCGTCGACCTTGACGCCGTATCTGACGCCTCTGGAGCACTTGGGGCAGTAGAGCGCGACCTTGCTCGAATACATAGCCGCCTCTGCCTTTACGATTCCGCCGGCCTCGCCCTGTCTGCGGGGCTTTATGGACTTAGTTGCCATATTGCAGCCCTCGACGATGAGCTTGCCTTCCTTGGGAGACACTGCAAGAACGTTTCCTCTCTTGCCCTTGTCCTTTCCGCTGAGGATAACCACGGAGTCGCCAGTTTTAACGTGAATTTTATTCATAGTTTCGGCTCCTCCTTACAGCACCTCGGGGGCCAGAGACATTATCTTAACGAAATCGTGGTCTCTGAGTTCTCTGGCTACCAAACCAAAGATACGGGTTCCCCTCGGAGTTTTGTCTTCTTTGATTATAACGGCTGCGTTTTCGTCGAAACGGATATAGGTTCCGTCGTCGCGGCGCAAGCCCTTTGTTGAACGAACAATTACTGCTTTAACTACGTCGCCCTTCTTGACCATGCCGCCGGGTGCCGCCTTCTTTACGGAAGCCACCACGACATCGCCGATATTGGCATACTTGCGGCGGGTGCCGCCCAGGACTCTGATGCACATGAGCTCTTTAGCTCCGGTGTTGTCTGCCACCTTGAGTCTGGTCTGCATTTGTATCACAGCAAGTTCCTCCTTTCAGTTTTTGAAATCTGGGACCGCCTGTTCAGCGGTGCCTGCGGCTTACTTGGCCTGTTCAAGGACCTTTACGAGGCGCCATCTCTTATCTTTTGAAAGAGGGCGGGTCTCCATAATCTGGACGGTGTCGCCAGTATGGGCGGCGTTTTCCTCGTCGTGTGCCTTAAACTTGACCGTTCTCTTGATGATCTTCTTGTAAAGCGGGTGCATGACGTTGTCTTCAATGGCGACTACGATCGTCTTGTCCATTTTATCAGAGACAACCTTTCCCACTCTTGTCTTTCTAAGCTTTCTTTCGCTCATTGTAAAATCCTCCTCTCAATCACTCGGATTCCCGCTGGCGAATAAAGGTCATTATTCTGGCGATATCCTTTTTAACGGCCTTGATCCTCATAGGGTTATCGAGCTGGTTGACAGTGTGCTGGAAACGAAGGTTGAAAAGCTCTTCGCGAAGATCGGCGAGCTTATTCTGCATCTCGACAAGAGTCATTTCTTTGATTTCACTTGTTTTCATTATTGCTCACCACCCGTTTCTGAAGCTTCCTTCTTTACGAACTTGCACTTGATAGGCAGCTTGTGCGAAGCAAGACGCATAGCTTCTTTTGCGACTTCCTCGCTTACGCCGGCGATCTCGAACATAACCTTGCCGGGCTTTACTACCGCTACCCAGAACTCGGGAGTACCTTTACCTGAACCCATTCTGGTGCCGAGCGCCTTAGTGGTGACGGGCTTGTCGGGGAATATCTTTATCCAGACCTGTCCGCCGCGCTTGATGTAACGGGTCATAGCGATACGGGCTGCTTCTATCTGAGCCGAGGTGATCCAGGAAGGCTCGAGCGCCTGGAGTCCGTATTCGCCGTAGGCTACAAAGTTGCCTCTCGTTGCCTTGCCGGTCATTCTTCCGCGCTGCTGCTTGCGGTGCTTAACTCTCTTCGGAAGTAACATTATTTATTACCTCCTTCTCTTCTGTTATCGGGCCTCTCGCCTCTCGGACGGGAGTCGCGGCTGTCGTTTCTGGGGCGGCGCGGTCTGTCGTCGCCGTTTCTCGGGCGGCGGCTGCGGCGCTCCGGCTTTTCCTCGTGAGCGCTTGCCTCTCCCTTGAGGACTTCGCCCTTGTAGATCCATACCTTTACGCCTATTCTGCCGTAGGTAGTGGCGGCTTCGGCGGTGCCGTAGTCGATATCGGCTCTGATGGTCTGCAGCGGGATTGTTCCTTCGTGGTAGCTCTCGCTTCTTGCGATCTCGGCTCCGCCCAAACGGCCCGAAGCCTTAGTCTTGATTCCCTTTGCTCCGAGCTTCATGGCTCTGCCGATGGCGCCCTTCATAGCTCTTCTGAAAGCTACTCTGTTCTCGAGGTCGAGAGCAATTCTCTCGGCAACGAGCTGGGCGTTGAGGTCGGGAGACTTTACCTCAAAGATGTTGAGCGAAACGGTCTTGCCGATCTTCTTCTCAATATCTGCTCTGAGCTTTTCGATAGCCTCGCCGCCTCTTCCGATAACAAGACCGGGCTTGGCGCAATGGATGTTGATCTTAACCTTGTCTGCAAATCTTTCGATTTCGATGCGGGGGACACCCGCGGCATAGAGATTCTTCTTGATGTAGTTACGGATATTGTAATCTTCAACAAGGGTGTCGCCGAAAGTGCTCTTATCTGCAAACCAGCGGGAATCCCAATCCTTGATGATTCCGACACGCAAACCGTGCGGATTAACCTTTTGTCCCATAGTTTACCTCCTTTGACGACTTATTCCTTTTCAGAGAGAACGACGGTTATATGCGAGGTTCTCTTGAGAATTCTTGATGCACTGCCCTTTGCTCTCGCGTGGATTCTCTTGAGCGTGGGACCCGGGCAAACGAAACATTCGGAAACATACAGATTGGTTTTGTCCATCTGCTTGACTTCCGCGTTTGCGGCGGCCGAGTTCACAAGCTTGATGAGATATTCGCAAGCTGACTTAGGAGTGTGCTTCAGTATGGCGAGGGCGGTTTCGAGATCCCTGCCTCTTATAAGGTTGAGTACGATTTCAACCTTACGGGGAGCAATACGGGCATTTCTGAGTATTGCCTTGGCTTCCATTTGAATTTCCTCCTTTCGGCCTATTTGCCGTTATTGGACGTCTTCGAGCCGGCATGACCCTTGAAGGTCCTCGTCGGGGCGAACTCGCCGAGGCGGTGACCCACCATATCCTCAGTGACGTATACCGGAACGTGTTTACGTCCGTCGTGGACGGCAAATGTATGACCAACGAAATCAGGGAAGATAACGGATGCGCGGCTCCAAGTCTTGATTGCCTTCTTCTCTCCCGTTTCGTTCATAGCGATGACCTTTTTGTAGAGCGATTCCTGCACATAAGGTCCTTTTTTGACACTTCTACCCATTATTCATCTGCCTCCTTTCAGCATTACTTATCGTTGCGGCGCTTTACGATATACTTATCGGAGCGATGATGCTTGGCTCTGGTCTTGTAGCCGAGAGCGGGCTTGCCCCAAGGTGTGACCGGTGAGGGGTGACCGACAGGCGATTTGCCTTCGCCGCCGCCGTGCGGGTGGTCGTTCGGGTTCATAACCGAGCCTCTTACGGTAGGTCTTACGCCCATATGGCGCTTTCTGCCTGCCTTGCCGATATGAACGTTTTCGTGGTCGATATTGCCTACCTGACCTACGGTCGCCATGCACTCGGCGGGGATATATCTCATTTCGCCGGAGGGAAGGCGGACAAGGACCTTGTCGTCTTCACGTCCCATAAGCTGCGCCATATTGCCGGCGGAGCGGACGAGCTGAGCGCCCTTGCCGGGGTAGAGCTCGATGTTGTGGATAAAGGTACCTACCGGAATATTGATGAGCGGAAGGGCGTTGCCCGGCTTGATATCGGCGGTGGCGCCTGCGCGGACGGTATCTCCTACCTTAAGACCGTTGGGGGCGATGATATATCTCTTCTCGCCGTCCTCATACTGCAAAAGCGCGATATGCGCCGAGCGGTTAGGATCGTATTCAAGGGTAAGGACGGTGGCGTCCATATCGAGCTTGTTCCTCTTGAAATCAATGACGCGGTATTTTCTTCTTTCGCCGCCGCCATGGTGACGGACGGTGATTCTGCCGTAGCTGTTTCTGCCCGCGGTCTTCTTGAGAGGCTCAAGAAGGCTCTTTTCGGGCTCGACCTTTGAAAGAACGCTGTAGTCGGTAACTGTCATTCCGCGGCGTCCGTTCGTGGTCGGCTTATAGCTTTTTATAGCCATTGTGTGTTTTCACTCCTTTTAAGGTTTTGCGGGAGCTTCGGCTCCCATACTGTTCCTGCCCGTAAAGGGTCGTCAGATCATTCCGTCGAAGAAGGAAATGGTCTTAGAGCCCTCGGCAAGAGTAACGATTGCCTTTTTCCACGAAGGAGTGGTTCCCTCGTATCTGCCCATTCTGCGGCTGCGGCCTCTCATATGAATCGTGTTGACCTTTGCGACCTTAACGCCGAAAATCTTCTCGACGGCGTCTTTTATCTCGGTCTTGTTGGCGGTCTTCAGGACTCTGAAGGTGTATTTGCCGGCTCTGAGGTCTTCCATCGAAGCCTCGGTGATGACGGGCTTGAGAATTATATCCTGAGCAGTCTTGACCATTAGCAATATACCTCCTCGATCTTTGCCACGGCGTCGGTCACGACGATGAACTTGTCGTGATTCAGAATGTCGTAGACGTTGAGAGTGTTTACAAGCGCGGTTTTTACGCCGGGAATGTTGCGGGCGCTCTTGATGAGCTTTTCGTCGACGGCGGAATTCACTATGAGAGCCTTGCCCTCGGCGCCGAGCGCCTTGAGCATCTCAACTACGTTCTTGGTCTTGATGCTCTCGAAATCTATGCCGTTGAGAACGATGACCGAGCCCTCGGCGAGCTTGGAAGAAAGGGCGGATTTCATAGCCAGCCTCTTAAGCTTCCTGTTGACGGTAAATCTGTAGCTGCGGGGCTTAGGTCCGAGTGCTACGCCGCCGTGGGTCCACTGCGGAGCGCGGGTAGAGCCCTGCCTTGCGCGGCCGGTGCCCTTCTGTCTCCAGGGCTTTCTGCCGCCGCCCGAAACCTCGGTGCGGGTCAGGGTCGACTGTGTTCCCTGCCTCTGATTGGCGAGGTAGTTGACCACCATGGTGTGCATAGCGGTGACGTTGGGTTCAACGCCCCAAATGGCGTCGTTAAGCTCAGTGTCGGCTACGACGTTGCCCTTGATGTCATATACGGAAATCTTAGACATTTTCGTTCCTCCTTCCACTAAGCCTTCTTAACGCTGTCCCTGACGGTGACAATGCCGTTCTTCGGTCCGGGGATCGCTCCCTTGACAGCGATAAGATTGTTTTCGGCGTCGACCTTAACGACTTCGAGATTCAGAACGGTAACCTTTTCGGCTCCCAAATGTCCCGGCATTTTCTTGCCCTTGAATATCCTCGAAGGCGAGGAGTTCGCGCCCATCGAACCCGCGTGGCGGTGAACAGGTCCCGTACCGTGGGTCTCTTTTAATCTGTGATTGTTCCAGCGCTTGATAGAGCCTGCGAAGCCCTTACCTTTGCTGATTCCGCTTACGTCGACGATGTCTCCGACGGCGAAAGTATCCGCCTTGACGAGGTCTCCGACGTTAAGCGCTGCCGTATCGGCAAGCCTGAATTCCCTGAGGTGCTTCTTGAGGGCTACGTCCGCCTTCTTGAAGTGACCCGCGAGGGGCTTTTTGAGGCTCTTGGCGGTGGTGTCGCCGAAGCCGAGCTGAACGGCTTCGTAGCCGTCGTTTTCAACGGTCTTCTTCTGGACGACGACGCAGGGACCTGCCTCGATGACCGAAACCGGAATTACCTTGCCGGCTTCGTTGAAGATCTGAGTCATTCCGATCTTCTTTCCGATGATGCCTTTTTGCATTTTTGTTTTCCTCCTATTCGGTTATTGGTCGGATCGCTCCGACTTGACCTGTGAGCGGGTATCGCTGAGAAACCTGTTACAACTGTTTCTTTAGGAGATTACTTGATCTCCATTACGATATCTACGCCGGCAGGAAGCTCAAGATTCTGGAGAGCAGCGGTGGTGTCGTTGGTGGGGTGGAGAACGTCGATGAGTCTCTTATGAGTCCTCAGCTCGAACTGCTCGCGGCTGTCTTTATACTTAAAGACGGCGCGGAGTATCGTGACGACCTCCTTGTCGGTCGGGAGCGGGACAGGTCCCGAGACCTTGGCTCCGCTTCTCTTTGCCGCTTCGACTATCTTGGCCGCGGCGGCGTCGACATTCTGGTGCTCATAGCCCTTGATCTTGATTCTGATTTTTTCATTGACTGCCATTTTAATGCCTCCTTGTTAGTTTGCTTTGGGGGCTTACCCGCTTCGCAAGCGGGTTTGTCTGTCATAAAAACACGCTTCCGTGTGTTTCTTTCGGTCCCATAAAAAATACCGAAAAACAAACCGTTTTTCGGAGGACCAAATTACCGCACCCGGGGGTTATCCGACGGCTCTGCCACAGGTAGACCTGTTCGCAAGATGCAGAACCGCACGGTCGTGCAGGTTATTACAGTCGCCCGGTTTTAAATCGGACATACTCTGCCGAAATTACCTGCGCAATCGCAGCAACCTTCGGCTTCATCGCATATCTTTCGCAGTCACGCAAGGTATAATATACCACCAAAACCGAGCAATAGTCAAGATTTAAGCAAAATTTATGCTGTAGAAATTTTCAAAAATTTCCGCGCCTGATTTGTGAATAATTAACAATAGCCCGCCTTTAATCCGAAATTCCGCTGATATCGACCGGATTTTCGACGCGCTCGACTTCGTTGCAGCCGCTTATATATATAGTATAGCTGTGGCGGACGGTATTTCCGCCGTCGAGCTCGACCGTAGTCACCTCGGTGAAATCTATCAGGCTGCCGTCTTCGGCGAAGCGGTACGAGACCTCGAAATCCGCAAGCCTGCCCTCGCCCTCATACTGCCCGAGCTTTGAAACGTCGTATTTATGCCTTACGGAGGTTACTCCGCCGCCGTCAGTTACTTCGCTCTCCTCGGGAATTACAGCCGATTTATAGAAAAGGATCAGCCCTTCGTCCGCCATCGGGTAGGGAACATCGCGGGAATAGGCGGTAAAGCGGATATCGGAGGCGTCGAGCGCGGTGACCGAACCGTTGTCGTCGGTAAACTGCTCCCTGCCGTTGTTATACTGCGCAAGGTGGATACCCTCGCCCGTACCTATATAAGAATAGGTCATTATCCCCTTTTCGTCGTATTTGAAGACAAAGACCTGCTCGTGTTCGCCGGTTTCGTCGTTCACGACGTCTACCCGAGCCGAATCGAGAGAGCAGTACCATTTGCGCGCGGCAAGGATAAGCTCCTCGCCCGGAGCAGGCTCGGCGGCTCCGCAGCCGGCAAAAAGCATAAGCGCCGCAAGCAGCACGCAAGTAAGCCTTTTCATCTTCGTCCTCCGTTCAAAATACAAGCCCCCGTTCCGAGGGCTTGATGTTTATTTTCTTCTTCCGCGCTTTTTTACGTCGAGCGTTTTGAGCCCCGAGATACGGTCCTCGCTCGACATCTTGAACTTCGAGAGCATATCCTCGAAGCCCGCGTCGGTCACAGAGGACTTCGGCTCATAGGCATATTCAATGTCCTCTATAGAAATATGTTCCTTTTTCACAGGCTTTTTCTGGCTGTGATGCTGCGGGCGCGGCTGGTCGCCGTCCTTGTCCTTCGGCGGGAACGCCTCGGAATGCTGCCGCGGATTCTGCGGCGGGCGCTGCCTGCGGGCTTCCTGCTGAGGCAGAGCCTTTTTAATGGAAAGGCTTATTTTGCCGTCGGGCGCGATGTTTATTATCTTTACCTTAACGGTCTGCCCCTCGCTGATGTAATCCTTGATGTCGTTGACATAGGTTCCGGCGATCTCGGAAATATGGACCATTCCCGACCTTCCGCCGATGTCTACAAATGCGCCGAATTTCTGGATTCCGGTGACTTTTCCCTCTAAAACTGTGCCCACTTCAAACTGCATTGGTATTTGCTTGCCTCTTTCTTTGATGTCCTTGCTTTTCGGAGGCGTCATCCCTTAGGCTTGACGTAAAATCTCCGCTCCCTCGGATAAGCGTATCCGAGCTTTTCGACGGCTACTATGAACATATACTCCGTTTCGTCGTCGGTGTTGAGAATTCTGCGGTATTCATCGTTTTCCTGAAGGGTTTCGCTGATCTGGCTCTTGAGCTTTTCGACCTGGCTCTTCTGTTCGGCTATTTCTGCCTGAGTCTGAATTATCTGCCCCGCAGAAAATACGAGCAGCAGGATAAAGAACGCAAGCTTAACGAGATCGCCGAAATGCGACCTGCGTTTATTGGGTTTAGCCATCATCGCGCCTCCCTGCCTGAATTTTCCGCATAGTATAACACGATGTTATTATACATCAGAAGTCCTTATTTACGCAAGGATTTTCTTGAAATTTCTCCTCCCGTTTTTGAAAATACGTCACCCCGCACAAAAGTTTTATCGCTTTCTTGGCGATTTTGCCCAGACAAATAATTGATTTTCTTACAGACTTTACCACCGTTGAGACAAACTTCGACACAAGTCTGCCCAAAGTTGCAAGATACGCTCCGAAGCCCAGAAGCATCGCCGCGAAAACAAAGAACCTTAGCTGACCCCTGCAAAGCTCGGTGCAGTAGCCGTAAAACGCCGCCGCAAACAGCGCCGTGAACGCTGCGTCTTCAATAAACACCGCCGCGCCGCCGTGGCGGAAGGTCATTCTCAGCGCCCTGAAAATATCGTATACCCCGCCGAGGACTGCCCCGAGGAGCAGTCCGCCGAGAAAGAGCTTTATTTCGAGCGGCACGCCCAGAAAATGCAGGGCATATACCTCTTCGCGGGTCATCTCGTCACCTTTCCCCAGAGACCGAGCTTTTTCTTCCTGTCCTTGTCGCCGTAGACTATCGAGCGGATATCCCCGTCGATCTGCATATCCCCCGTATCGACGTTCATCGTGTTTACATGCAGGCTCTTCCCCCTTATCACCATTTCGCCGAGGGTGGTGTAAAGCGAGATCTCGTTTTCGTCGAAGCTGTCGACGTCGGTAACGCCCGAAAGCTCGAGCGTTGCGCGGTCCTGGAGGATAACGCTGTGGTGCGCCGTCATCTGTTCGCTCATATCCGTCGCTCCTTTATATATTTTTATAAATATATGAGCATCGGCGCAAAAAAAGAAGCCCGTGTTAATACACGGGCTCCGGTATCAAGCGTTATGTCAGTTTGCGGCAACTTCGGCATCGGGATCGTAGCTTGCGAGCATCTCGTTGAGCTCGTTCACCGCGTTGTCCAAAGCGTCTTTATTTGCCTCCTTGAGCTCTGCCCAAGAGCTGGGGTTATCCCAGTTGTTGAAGCCTATCATATTACCTAAATAAGTTTGGGCGTCGCCGAGGTTGGTATACTGGACTATAGTGGTCTTGGACTTTGCAATCTTATACATCTCGTTCCACATATCGAGCATTTCCTGAGTCCAGCCGAGCTTTTCTCTCTTCTGGCGCTCGTCGATCCTTACAACCGTCGGGTCGATTATCTTGAATCTCTCGCAGGCGGCAAGAAGCGCGACAGCCTCGGGGTGAGGAGCGTTCTTGCAAAGGCAGTAGCCGCTCGGAACGGAGTCGATATAATACTCGCCGTCGCCGTTCGGGTCGCGCGGGACGGGAACGACCATAACGTCGCCCGCGTCGCCGTAGATGTTTTCAAAGGCTTCTCTCGAAACCATTTCGTCTAAGATAAAGCGGGAATCCATTCCGAAGAGGGTCTCGCCTTCCTTCATACCGCCGGCAGATTCGCCGCGGTTGAGCGACCAGGTATTCCAGATGGGATAGTGGAGGTCGTTCTTATTGAAGTCCATAAGCATAAGCGCGCCGCGCTCGAGCCTCGGGTCGTCGTAGTTGGAATAGAACTTGCCGGTCTCCTGGTCAAGAAGGACGACGTATGTACCGGTCGAGCTTAAGAAGGAAGCGTCGGTATGCCAGCTGTTGAAGGCATAGCGGTTTTCGTCGGGATCGCTGAAGTCCATCGCCATATCGAACATCTTATCCCAGGTCCACTCGTCGTTATAGAAGAGCTCGGCGGGGTCGTCGAAGCCGTATTCGCTGAACACTCTGCGGTTATAGAGAACGCAGCTGTTGTTCTGGATATCGGTTATGAACATATAGGGCTCGCCGCCGATTGAGAAGAAGGTATCGGAGAAATACTTAACCTCAGCCCAGAGCGGGTCGTTATAATCGATGTAGTCGCCGACGGGAGCGAGCATCTGCTGAGTGAAGAAGGTCGGGAAGTTGCTCTCCCAGGCTCTCGTGAAGTCCGGAGGAGTTCCGCCTAAAACGGCTTGCGCGAGGTCGTTTGAGAGGTCAGCCCAGGTGGTCTCGCTCCAGACAACGTTTCCGTTATACTTGTTCTGGAAGGTCCAGTAGCCGGTCTGTATCAGCTCGTCCTGGGAGTAGTTGTGAAAATCGTCGTAGTAATAGAGATACGTTATGGTCGTATCCGCGCCGACCGCCTCTTCGTAGTCGGGCAGAACTACGCCTGCCGCGGCAAGTATATCCTCGGCGTCTTCGGTGCTCAGGGTGAGCTGTACGGGCTGACGTTTTTGAGACCCGCAGCCGACGAGCGCGACGACAAGAATTGCTGCCAGCAGCACTGCCAATGTCCTTTTTAACATAAAAATTCTCCTTTCAACAGTTTCGGCAACGGCATTTTTTCGGCAACGCCTACCGCATTATGCACTAAAATTACCGAAAACTCACAATAATATTATAACACACCGTAAAAAAGCTTTCAACTATCAGTTGCCACAAATCTGCATTGGCTTTTTTGTACATTTCATCAACCGAGTTTCACAATCCGTCATAATAGGTAACAAAAATCGCACGGCTTATTCAAACCGTGCGACTGATGTTCACTTATTGAAGCTCAGAATCCGAAGTCTCGGAGGACTGCTCCGGTTCCGTTTCGGAGGACTGTTCCGGCTCGGACTGAGGGGGCTCGGTCTCCTCGGGCGTAGTCGCCGGAGGTTCGGTCTCGGGAGGAGCCGTCTCGGGCGGAGGGGTAGGCGGCTCGGTCTGAGGCGCGGGCGACTGAGTCGGCGGCGCCCAGGTTTCGGAATAATAATATGTAGTCTCCGAGGTCGTCGCTTCCGTAGTTGCGGCGGAGGTTGCCTCGGCGGTCGGCTCGGTTGTCGCCTCGGTCTCGGGAGGGGCTGTGGTCTCGGCGGTGGTAACGGGAGGCTCGGTCTCGGGAGGGTCGGTAACGGTAGTCGAGCGGCTTCTCGTCTTTCTCTCGGCGAGATCGTCGGACGAAACATAAGCCACGAGCCCGTTATACCAGATGCTTGCCCAGCCGTCGTCGCCGGTCTCTATGACCTCTACCTCGTCGTTGCGGGAGAAGTAGCCCATTATCATCGAATTTTCGTCGGGCAGGAGCCTTATTTCGGCGGTCCGCGAGGCATACATAATATGAGTTTCGGGCGGCTCGGTCATAACGGTCGTTGTCTCGGGCGCGGGAGTGGTCGGCGGCGGGGTAGTCTCGGGCGGGGCAGTCGTCACGGGCGGCTCGGTCACGGTCGTCGCTGCGGTAGTCACGGGAGGCGGCTCGGGAATGAATGAATCGTCGGGCTCGGGAGGCTCGGGCTCGGGCATTTCGCCCAAACCGAGGTATGCGCCCAAAGTGCGGAACGCCCTGCCGAGGGGAAGGGTATCCTTATAATACTCGCTGAGCTCGGCGGTGTAGTCGCCGTTAAAGAGAGAGGCTGTGCTCAGCTTCGGGGGATTATCCCCGCGCGAAAGGAAGGCAAAGCTCAGCGCGAGCGCTATCATAACGAGCAGCAGGACGGCGAAGTTGAGAAGGTTATAGCCCGATATCCTCGTCTCCTTCGAGAGACCTCTGAGAAGGCTGTCGGCGTCGGAGGTCTTCGCGGCGGCGGCGCGGGTATATTTGAGGTCGAATTCGTCGCCCTTTACGCCTATTTCAAACTTCGGAACAGACGGCAAAGGCTTAGCCTCAGCCGCTGCTGCGGGATTCTTTTTTCTGCGCTTTTTTGCCATAAGGTCTCCCCCCTTTTTTAATGATACTGCGCCGTCAGACCGAAGCCGCGGCGGTCGCCAAAACTATCAGAAGCGCGCAGATCACCGTTTCGGCGATCCTTGCCGCGCCGTAGAATTTTTCGCTTTCTCTCATTCTGCGCCTTACGTCGGCTCCGAGAGCTCTGCGGAGCGGCGACACCGCCAACACTCCAATGATGAGCCATGGAAGGCTTCGCATAATTTCGTCATAGAGCGCGAAGGTAATATCGTAGCCGTAATCGGCAGAAAACGCCGAGAAGAACTCCCCTACTCCCCCTGCGGCCCCGAATATCGGAACGGCGAACGCGAGCAGCATAAGAACGGCAGTGAAAACCGAATCGGCGGCGCGGCTTCTGCGCTCAGACATAAATTCGAGCACCGACGCGAGCAGGAGTATCCCGACGAACGCCGCGGCAAAGGCTCCGAACGCGATAAAAGCCCCGACCGCGACCGAGGATATCACCGCGAGCGACACCGCCAAGCCTGCGGCTGAGCGCTCGAAGAAGCATCTTTTAACAAAGCCCGAAAAGCCCTCCCAAAGCTCCGAAACGTGGTCGGATATCCTGAAACGAGGGACGAACGCGGGTGTATAGAGCCTCGGCGCAAGCCCGCTCATAAGCCCTATCCCGCAGGACATCCCGAGTATCCCCGCCGAGACCGCATATATCTCCCCTACCGTTACGAGCGTGAGGAGAAGGGCGTTCACCCAGGGGAAGGCTTCGTATTCAACGGCTGCGAGGCGCACCCTGTCGAACGAAAGCCCGACCGCGGCGGCAAGGGCAAATCCCTTGGCGAATTCCGAGAGACCCGCCGACATCTTGGAAAGAGTCGGTTTGCGCTCAAGAAGGGCTTTTTTTGAGGAGGCGTAGTCGGAAAGCGGAGCTATCAGCATATTTTCAAACGAGATGAAGTATGCCGCAAGCGCAAAGAAGTCCTTTTCGGGCTCCGCTCCCGAGGAGACGTCTTTATTATAAAGTATGCATCTGAGGGCAAAGAGCATAAAGCCCACGGATATGAGCGCCGAACGCAACGAAAGCCCCGTTCCCGAGGCGGCGGCAAGAAATCCTGCGGTAAGAACGGCGGCGGCGTCGCCTATTATCTCAAAGACAAACCCGTTTTTGCGGAGCGGAAGGAATCCGAGAATATAAATCACCGCGACGGGCAACATAATCAAAAGGTAATAAACCGGCGGCAGAGCTCTGCCCCAGGAAATGAATATAAGCGAGGCTAAAACCGCAACTGCGTTTTTAGACCAAGGCTCGCGGCAGCAGAAGCTCGCCACAAGATATATCGGCAGAAACGCGAACACAAAAATAAGGTCGGTGAATATCAAGCGCGGCTCCTCCTTCCGTTCAATCTCTGAATAGTATAACTCAGCTTTTCGATTATGTCAATGAATTTTTGCCGATAAAGACATATAATTGCGCCCGAACCGCAGAAAAAGCGGCTTTGTGAAATTCCGCGAATAAACCTTACATTACATCTTAATGTGCAAATCGTCAAAAATTCCGCTTTCTTTCATACAGTTTTCACATACGCCGATATAATAATTATTACAAACTCCGAGCGGCTCCTGTGCGCCGCAGCAGCATTTTACGCATTTTCTTTTACTTCTTGGAGGTAAACGCAATGAGCGAATACGATCTTAACGATAAAGATTTGAACGAAACCGAGCCCAAAGAGCCGGAATCGGCGGAACCCGAGGCGCAGCCCGCAGAGCCCGCAGCAGAAGCTTCGGAGCCGGTCGCGGAAGCCGCAGAACCCGCAGCCGAGCCCCCTGTCGAAGCCGCTGAACCCGCTGAACCCATAGCGGAAGCTCCCTCGGAATCGGCGGGAGAAGTAATCTACGAGGGCGACGGCTCCCGAAAGCAGCCCGAGCCGCCGGCAAATCCTCAGCCGAGGCAGACCTATCCACAGTATCAGTCTTACGTTCAGAACCCCTATCAGCAGCAGAACCAACAGCAGCAGTACCGCGCTCAGCAGCCTTCGATGGGCTATTACCAGCCCCACACCAACGAATATATCTACAGCCCCGCTCCGGCGTCAAAAAAGAGCAAAGCCGGCAGGATAGCGCTGATATGCATAGCCGCCGTTCTCACCGTGTTCGTGTTCTCGGTCGGACTGTATTCCGTTTTAACGGCGGGGCGCAATTTTAACATCGACGATTTTTCCGACAATCTCTTTGCCGACCGCGACGGCAGCCCCGTCGGCGAGGACGATGACCATATCGACGACCACCGCAACGACACCGAGATAGAAGGCGGCGACGAAGACGACGAGCCCGCCGAAAGCGACGCTCCGGCTCAGAACACCGCCGTCACCCACACGCCTATACGCGACTACCCCTCTTTAGAGCAGCTCGCCGCGCCCGAAGACGCTATGAGCCTGCCCGACATTTACGATAAAGTAATAGAATCGGTAGTCGGGGTCTCCTGCTCGGTCGAGGGCGGAACTCAGACCGGCACCGGCTTCATAATCGACGGCGAGGAAGGCTATATCGTAACGAACGCCCACGTTATCGACGGCTATATAAGCGTTATGATAGTAGACCACGACCTCAACGAATACGAGGCGGAGGTCATCGGATACGATACGATGTCGGATATCGCTGTACTGCGCATCGACCCGAGCGATAAGGAGCTTATCGCGGTCGACCTCGGAACCTCGGCAGACCTGCGCATCGGCGAGCTCGCGATAGCTATCGGCAACCCGCTCGGCTTCGACCTTTACGGAACAATGACCACCGGCATTATCTCGGGGCTCGACCGCTCCGTCACCATAAGCGACATAACGATGAACCTTTTGCAGACGAGCGCCTCCATTAACCACGGCAACTCGGGCGGACCGCTCATCGACGCCTACGGCAGGGTTATAGGGATAACCTCGGCAAAAGTCGATTCTACCTACGGCGAAAGCCTCGGCTTTGCGATACCCATCGACGAAGCCATTCCGATAATCGAAAACCTCATTCAGTACGGCTATGTTATCGGCAGACCGAGCATAGGAATATCCGGTCAGGATATAGGCGAGCTTCTCTCGCTCTATCTCAGGCTGCCCCAGGGAGTTCTCGTTCACTCGGTAACGCCGGGCTCGGGCGCCGAAGCCGCGGGCATTCTCCCCGAAGACGTTATAATCGGCATTCAGGGCGAAACGATAACCAACATGAACGAGCTGAACAACATCAAGAACCAGTATTCCGTCGGTGACACCGTAACGCTCACTATCTACAGGATAGCTCCGCGTTCTGATTCGGGCGGAAGGTCGAAGGGCGAAAGCTTTGACGTAGACGTTGTTCTCGGCGAGTCCACTCCCGAATAATTTAATTACGACATCCAGTTTTGCTTTTTCATATTTTCCCTTTCTTTTTGCGCGCCCGAGGTCACGGGCTTCGGGCGCGGCACACCCCTTAGCCCACTTCCAGCATTTTTTAGTGCGCTGTTTTCATTTTTTCCCTCTCGGAAGGCAGCCGATCGCTCAGCGGTCGGCTGCTTTTCCTTTGCGAAGGAAGATTAGATCAAAAGTTATCGCGCAGACCGCTTTCTGTAAGTTTGTCAATGATGTTGTACAGTGAAAGAAAAGAATTCGGAAGGAGAGAGGAAGAGCAGCGGACGCATAGGACGATTATTGGATTTTGTTTGGTGCGCAGCGAGCTGCGCACCAAAATCGGCGAGAGAATAAAAGCGGTGTGAATCATAAAATCGCTTTTGATCCTCTCTGTGGCTTCTCTCAACCTTGCCGTTGTGCCGCGGAGTGTAGGGACGAATAAGCTTGTGCCGAATGCCGAGTTTTTTCGCTGTAAGCTCAAATCTTGTCGGTAAGTCTCGTTTGCTGTTTGAAAATTTGTTTGTGAACTCAAATCCGTTGTCGGTCTGAACGCATTCTATTGTCACTCCCTTTCTCTTGAACCACTTGTAGACTTTTTCTAAGAAATCCGCCGATGAATATGTACTCTGTTCCGCATATGCACCTAAATATCTAAGTCTTGTGTATTCATCAATCGCTGTATACTGATACAGTCTTTCTTCGGGATTTGCAAGACACTTCAGAGGAACCACCTTTACGTCTATCTGAACACGCTCTCCGGGGTGCGTCATCTGCTCGTAAGGCTTTGATTTTCGCTTTTGCTTAGGCTTTGGACCTTCAATCATTCCAAGCTTTCGCATAACTCTGTAAAGACTCTCCGGACGGCGAGAGTAGCCTTTCTTTTTGAGCCTGTGCCAAAGCTCGGTAAGACCTAAATCGGGGCTTCTGCGATGATAGCGCTTAATTAGAGCTATTTCTTCGGGAGTATGCTCGTTGGGGTGATGATGAGGTCTGCGGGACTGATTTACCAATGACGATTCCGTTCCGTCCCAGCGCGATTTCCAAAAGTAGATATATGACCGTGCCCTATTGTATTTCCTGCTTGCGCGTGATACTCCGTATTTCTCTGCATATTTCATCAGGGATTGACGATACCTTGCCTCTTGTGTTATACTGTTCATGAAGAATGTGCTTCCTTTCTTGCGGTAGTGATTTGTGGGCAATCTTATCTTACCACACTTGGACACATTCTTCTTTTTTTATTTTCTTTGTACAAGATGTATTGTACTCTAACAAATACGGTTCCCCAACTTTTTCAATCGCTCTTGACCAGTCACGAATTGTGTGCTATAATTATACGGTAATCATTTTTGATAGGAGCAATTTTTATGTCCGGACATTCAAAATGGAATAATATCAAGAGAAAAAAAGAGGCTGCCGACGGCGCGAAGGCCAAGATCTTCACCCGCATAGGCAGAGAGATCACCGTTTGCGTAAAGGAGGGCGGCGCAGACCCTGCCTCCAACTCTAAGCTGCGCGACCTTATCTCGAAGGCAAAGGCAAACAACGTCCCGAACGACAATATCGAGCGCGTTATCAAAAAGGCTGCCGGCGATACCGATAAGAACAGCTACGAGACTATGACCTACGAGGGCTACGGCGCGGGAGGCGTCGCCGTTATCGTAGAGTGTCTGACCGACAACAAGAACCGCACCGCGGGCAACGTCCGCCACTATTTCGATAAGTTCGGCGGCAATATGGGGACCACCGGCTGCGTTTCGTTTATGTTCACCCGCAAGGGCGTTATCGTCCTCGAAAACGACGGCTGCGACGAAGACAAGCTTATGGAAGACTGCTTCGAGGCGGGCGCTACCGACTTCAATGTCGAAGAGGATTCCGTTGAGGTCACCGCAGAGCCCAACGACGTATTCAAGGTCGCCGAGGCGCTCAAGGCGCTGGGCTATTCCGTTGTTTCCGCCGAAGACGCTATGGTGCCTTCCACCTACACCACCCTCACCGACCCCGACCAGATCCGCTTTATGAACCTCCTTCTTGACACTCTCGACGACGATGACGACGTTCAGGAAGTCTTCCACAACTGGGATATGCCCGAGGAGCCCGAAGAGGATTGATTCTACCTATTGCATAAAAATTCCGCACCTCGGTTTTTCGATTTTGTGCCGAATTTTCCGGCGGGAATTTTCGAGAATTTCTCCGCCCGAATTTGTTGTGAAAATAACCGTTCCGCCCGATATTTTCGGGGCTCGGAGCGGTTATTTTGCATAAAAGTAAAAATTTTACAGTCTCATTTTGAAAATTTGCATTTCCGCCGACGGGAGACTATAATGGCGTCATCAAATAAACGAGGTGACATTTATGAAAAACAAAAAACTTGCGACGATAGTAGCCGTCGGACTTATGGCGGCGCTCTGCTTCGTCGGAAACTACCTTCAGATAAAAATACCGAACGGCGTTCTGATAACGCGTATCCACTTCGGCAACTCGATGTGCCTGCTGGCTGGGCTTCTCTTCGGACCGCTCGCGGGAGGGCTTGCCTCGGGGATAGGCGCAGGGCTCTACGACCTTCTCGACCCTGTTTATATAATCTCGGCGCCGTTTACCTTCCTTTCAAAATTCGCTATGGGCTTTATATGCGGATATCTTGCCAAGCGCGAGAAAAGGCTCGGCAGCGAGCCCGCTCATATCGCCGTCAGCGCGGCAGTCGGGCAGGTGGTATACATTGTCCTGTATGTCGCGAGGACTTACGTCGTCCAGAGGCTTGCCTACGACTCGGCGGTTCAGACCGCGATAACGGCTTCCGCTACAAACCTTTTGACCTCTACCGTGAACGCGATTATAGCCGTCGCGGTGTCGGTGCCGCTCTATTTCGCACTGCTCAAGCCGCTCAAGGCGACCTATTTCCGCGATATAATCTCCGAGCGCGACTCTCACGAGAGAAAATGGTATGTAAACCTTGCTATCGCGGCAGTGTTCCTCGTGATATCTGCGCTCGCGGTATGGCTCTACATTGCAAACAAATAACAAACTTAACGCAAAAATCTCTCCTCCGCTTTCCGAAGGAGAGATTTTTTATGCCGCTTACTTTGCCTTGACCTTATAGTTAAGCGCTCTCAGCGAGTTGAGTATCGCAAGGACGGTAACGCCGACGTCTGCGAAGACCGCCGCCCACATTCCCGCTAAGCCGCAGAGCTCGAGGGCTATTATCGCGAGCTTCGTTATGAACGCGAACGCCACGCACTGGTAAACGATTTTCATCGTCCTGCGGGAGATTTTCACCGCGAGCGGGAGCCTTGAGAGCCTGTCGTCGAGGATGACTACGTCGGCGGTCTCTATTGCGGCGTCCGAGCCGAGACCACCCATTGCCGCGCCGATATCAGCCTGAGCGAGAACCGGCGCGTCGTTTATCCCGTCGCCGACGAAAGCGGTCTTTCCGCGGCTTTCGGCGATGATTTTTTCAAGTTCGACGCATTTTTCCTCCGGCGTGAGGTCAGCCCTTACGTCGCTTATTCCCGCCTGCTCCGCGATTTTTTCCGCGGCGGCTCTGCTGTCTCCCGAAAGAACGGTTATGCGCTCTATTCCGAGGGCTTCAAGAGCCTTTACTGCGTCGCGGCTGTCGGGCTTGAGCTCGTCGGCAAGGGTAATGCTGCCGATTTTTTCGCCGTTTTTGATAACGGTGACACTGCCGTTCTCACCCTTTTCGACCGAGACCTCGTCGCCGCCTATTTTTGCGGAGATGCCCTTTCCCGCCAGTTCGACGCTCTCCGAGATGAGCGAGCCGTCGATTTTTTCGCCGTATGCCTTAACTATTGCCTTTGCGATGGGGTGGGTCGAGCGGCTCTCGGCATAAGCCGCAAGCTTAAGGACTTCGCTGCCTCCCTCGGTCGAGATAACGCTCAAGTCGCCCTTAGTGAGGGTGCCGGTCTTGTCGAGCGCGACCGAGCCGAGCTTTGAGAGCGTTTCGATCGAAGACGTGCCTTTAATGAGTATGCCGTTGCGAGAGGCGCAGCCTATTCCCGCGAAGAAGCTCAGCGGGACCGAGATCACGAACGCGCAGGGGCAGGAGACCACCAACAGCGTCAGCCCGCGGTAGAACCAAGCGGTGAAGGTTTCGGCGTAGCCGGTGAATATCGGGCAGACAAAGGCTATGACGAGCGCGAGCGCGACCACGGCTAAGGTGTATTTTTTTGCAAAGCGGGTGATGAAGCGCTCGGTCTTTGCCTTCTTTTCCTGAGCGTTTTCGACGAGCTCGAGTATCCTTGCCGCGCCGGATTCGCCGTAGGGCTTTGTGACTTTTATCTCTATAGTGCCGGAGGTGTTTATTCCTCCGCCGTATACCGTATCGCCGACCCCGCAGAGAACCGGCAGGGATTCGCCGGTCAGCGCGGAATTGTCTATGGCGGTCTCACCGCTTATTATGACTCCGTCGGCGGCTATTCTCTCTCCCGCAACCGCGACGGCAATATCGCCCGGGACGACCTCCTCGACGGGGACCTTTACGAGCTCCGAACCGCGCTTAACGGTCACGCTGTCGGGCCTGAGAGCCAGAAGCGCAGTGACCGAGCGGCGCGAGCGCTCGCAGGCGATGTCCTCCAAAAGCTCGCCGACGGAATAAAAGAGCATTACCGCCGCGGCTTCGGTCGATTCGCCTATCGCAAAGGCGCCTACGGTTGCTATCGTCATCAGAAATTCCTCGTCGATAGAAAATTCGGTGAAAAGCTCTCGGACTGCGCCGATTATGACTTCTGCGCCGACTATGAGGTATGCGGCGACGAGCATAAGCAGCTTCACGACCGGAATCGGTACGAAGAACGAACCCGCAAAGAGCGCTCCTGCGGCGGCTATCTTTATTATCTGAATTTTTACCGAGCCTTCCTCGCGCTCGCCGCTGAGCTTTTCTTCGCAGCAGGAGCAGCCGTGATCGTGTTCGCAGACGCAGCGCTCGGGCTCGCAGATTTTTTCGTTTTCCATATAAAACCCTCTCTTTCGAATCATTCCGAGATGTGCTCAAGACCGGTCGCGAGCATCGTTGAGACGTGACCGTCGGCGATGGAGTAGTAGAGCGACTTCCCCTCGCGGCGGTATTTCACGAGCCCCGCCTGCTTTAGTGTGCGGAGCTGATGCGAGACTGCGGACTGGCTCACGCCGACGAGCTCCTGTATGTCGCAGACGCACATTTCTCCGCCCAGAAGGCAGAAAAGGATCCTCACGCGGGTCATATCAGAAAGAGCCTTGAAAAGCTCGCTGACAAAATATGCCTCCTCCTCGGTTATCATCTTGTCGGCAAGGCGCTTTACGAGCTCAATGTTCTTGCCGCCGCATTCGATGTGGTGGGGGCATTCGGCGCACTGAAGCTCTTTGTCTTCGTTCATAATATCTCCTCCTCATAATGAACATATGAATAACTGTTCATATATTATTATATTCATCTTGAGACAAATGTCAATAGGCAAATTGTGATATATTATTGACATATAGTTATTTTTCTCGGTGCGAACAACGTCAAAAGGGCATAAAAAATCGCTCAGAACTGCACGATGCACAATTCTGAGCGGGGAGGGGAAATTTACATAATTCCGTCGGTCGCGGTGTAATTCTCGAGGGAATTTTCCTTGACCTGAATGCAGACGTATTTTATCGCGCTGTCTTGGGCGGCGAAGATCTGCCTCTTTGCGGCGGGGCTGACTCTGAGGTAATCGTTAGCCGAAAGCTCTACGCTCTCGCCGTCGAGGACCATTTTTCCGCTGCCCTCGAGGACGATATAGATCTCTTCGTTTTGCTTATGTGCGTGAACAAAAGGCACGCAGGCTCCCGCGGGGAGCACGTTTACGCTTATCTCGGCGCCGGTGAGCCCGATTTTATCGTGGAGCTCGACGCGCTCGGTTCCGGTGACGTTTAATTTCTGATAGTTTGCCATAGCATTTACCTCCGTAAAATTATTGTAACCGTTTCGATTACAACAATATTATAGCACGGCGCTGCTGTAATGTCAATAGTTACAGCGAATTTTTTTCGGCAGAGGCGCTGCAAATGCCTTCGGGCGGAGCCCCCGCCGGTCTTCGACCGGCGGTCCGGCAGCTGCGCTGCCGGACGTCCCGCGAAGCGGGACGGGCTCCGCCCTCCGAGCGCGCTATTCGATCCTGAGCTCAGCCAAAGTGACGCTTTTCAGCTCGTTTTCCATAGCCTCCTGAGCCTTTTGAAGGCGCGGGTCAAGGACTCGGTGAATGCTCCTGCCGACAGGGCAGTCGGGGTTGGGGCTGTCGTGGAAGTTAAAGAGGTTCCCGTCGACGCAATCGACAGCGGAATAGATGTCATACAGCGTGACCTCCGACGCCTTCTTGACGGGTACGGCTCCGCCGGTTCCGGCTTTTACGTCTACAAGCCCCGCAGCTTTGAGGCTTTGGAGCGTTCTGCGCACGATAACGGGGTTCACGCCCGTACTCGAGGCGATGAAGTCAGAGGTGAGCTTGTGCTCTCCCTGAAAGGTGTAGATCGCGAGGAGCGTATGCACCGCAACGGTGAATCTTGAAGTTATTTTCAATTCGGCACCCCCTTTTACCGAATTATAACACTTTTTTGAGGTGCAGTCAACGGAAAATATGTACCCCCGCCGGAGCGGGGGCATAAGAAGTGTTATGTCAATGGGGAAAAGGCTTGGTCATTCGTTGGGATACATCCCGTTCTGCGACATATACGCCCAGAGCTTTTCGCCGTGCTGCTGCTCCTCAGCCTGAATGTGGTTCAGAGCCTTTCTTGCGGCGGGGTCGGTGAACTCGAACACGCTCACGTCGTAAAGCGAAGAGGCGTGTTTTTCCGAGGCGAGCATATCGGTGCAGAGGAATTTGTCGATATCCCGCGACTGCTCGTCGGCATACTGAACCTTCTTGCACCACTTGTTGTTTTCGTTCTGCAAGCCGGTGGGCATCTGAGGGATCGTTCCCGAAAGCATCTGATTGATCGAGTCGTAGTGCTGCCTTTCGGTCTGAGCCATCTCACCGAACAGGTTTTTCAGCTCGTCGGAGCAGGCGTCGCAGCTGTATTTGTCATACTTCTCCCAGCAGAGCTTTTCCTGCCCTTTGAGGTCCTTGAGCAGCGAGGTTTCCTTTGGCGTTAGAGTCATAACTGACACTTCCTTTTCATTGAGATGTCAGTATTATGCACTGCTTAAGCCTTGATTATGCAATATCTATGCCAAAAAGCTCCGCAGAATTTTTATATAGGATAAGTTGGTTTTCCTCATCGGTCAGACCGAGGGCATGGAAGCGCTCAAGCTCCTTCCTGAAGTCCCACATCGGGTAGTCGGTCCCGAAGAGTACGCGCTCGGCGCCGTATTCGCGGATTATCCCGACGACGTCTTCGGGGGGCATAAACGCGAGCGAGCTCGAGCAGTCGACCCTGAAATTCTTAAAGCCGCAGAGCTGCTCCTGAGCCTTTTTCCAGAGGCTCCAGCCGCCGAAGTGAGCGCCGATGACCTTAAGCCCGTCGAATTGCTTCAGAACCGGTATCAGGCGCTCGGGGCGCGAATAATCGTAGCGCAGGTCGCCCATATGTATGAGCACGATAAGCCCGCGCTCGCGGCAGAGCTCGTAAATTTCGAGGCAGCGGGGGTCGTCGATCGGGAAGCCCTGAAAATCGGGGTGGAGCTTTACCCCTTTGAGCCCGAGGGCGACGATGCTGTCGATGTCGGCTTTCTGGTCGGCGCTTTCGGGGTGGACGGCTCCGAGACCGACAAGGTTCGGGAACCTTTTCACCTCGTCGGCGATAAAGGCGTTGATGCTCGCTACCTGAGCGGGCTTTGTCGCGACGGAGAAGACCACGCTGTGGGTTATTCCGGCTTCGCGGCTCTTTTCGAGCATTTCGGCGGCGGTGCCTCCGTATGCCATAGGCAGGTCGTAGAATTTCCCGATGCTCTCGGTCGCCTTTGCGGCAATCTTATCGGGGTATATGTGGCAGTGACAGTCAATAATGGGTTGCATAAGTATCTCCTCTTTCAAAGCTTTATCTATATTAGACCAATCCGAGGGAGTTGTCAAGAAGGAAAACGGTCGGCGCGATAACTTTTGTGTTAGAGTACAATACATCTTGTACAAAGAAAATAAAAAAAGAAGAATGTGCCCAAGTGTGGTAAGATAAGATTGCCCACAAATCACTACCGCAGAAAGGAAGCACATTCTTCATGAACAGTATAACACAAGAGGCAAGGTATCGTCAATCCCTGATGAAATATGCAGAGAAATACGGAGTATCACGCGCAAGCAGGAAATACAATAGGGCACGGTCATATATCTACTTTTGGAAATCGCGCTGGGACGGAACGGAATCGTCATTGGTAAATCAGTCCCGCAGACCTCATCATCACCCCAACGAGCATACTCCCGAAGAAATAGCTCTAATTAAGCGCTATCATCGCAGAAGCCCCGATTTAGGCCTTACCGAGCTTTGGCACAGACTCAAAAAGAAAGGCTACACTCGCCGTCCCGAGAGTCTCTACAGAGTTATGCGAAAGTTTGGAATGATTGAAGGTCCAAAGCCTAAGCAAAAGCGAAAATCAAAGCCTTACGAGCAGATGACACACCCCGGAGAGCGTGTTCAGATAGACGTCAAGGTGGTTCCTCTGAAGTGTCTTGCAAATCCCGAAGAAAGGCTGTATCAGTTCACAGCGATTGACGAATACACAAGACTTAGATATTTAGGCGCTTATGCGGAACAGAGTACATATTCATCGGCTGATTTTCTGGAGAAGGTCTACAAGTGGTTCAAGAGAAAGGGCGTGACGGTAGAATGCGTTCAGACCGACAACGGCTTTGAGTTTACGAATAAATTTTCAAACAGCAAACGCGACTTACCGACAAGATTTGAGCTTACTGCGAAGAAGCTCGGAATAAGGCACAAGCTTATTCGTCCTTACACTCCGCGGCACAACGGCAAGGTTGAGAGAAGCCACAGAGAGGATCAAAAGCGCTTTTATGACACGCATAGATTTTATTCTCTTGCCGATTTTGGTGCGCAGCTCGCTGCGCACCAAACAAGATCCAATAATCGGCCTATGCGTCCCTTGCTCTTTCTCTCTCCGACTGAATTCTTTTACTGTACAAGATCATTGACAAACTTACAGATTGAAAAAGTTGAGCGCATTGCTTTTAGGCGATAAGAATTCCCAAAAAGTGTTTTCGTGGGCTTAATGCCGCCTCTCCGAGATTCACTTCCTATTTTTCCTGCTCCTCAGTTATCATTCCGAATATCTCGCGCAGGCGGGCGCTCTCTCCGATAAGATAAAGATACCCGAAAAGACATTCGAGCCCCGTAGCGCGGCGGTAGTCGATAACGGTGGAATGCTTCGGCGGGGTTATCCCGTCGGCGTTCCTGCCCCGCTTATAGACCGCCTGTTCGTCCTCCGAAAGTCGGTCGAATATCCTTTCGGCGGCTGCCGACTGATATTCGCAGCAGACGTATTTTACCGCCTCGTTATGGAGCTTCGCCGCCGGCATATTCGCGCGGCAGACGATCATCTCCCTGACGAACTGCTCGTAAACGGCGTCGCCCAAAAAGGCAAGCGCGGCGGTGCCGTATTGGTTTGCTTCCCGATTTGTCATCGCTACCTCACATAGTCAAATTCATATCCGCCGACCGAAACGGTGTCCCCCTCCTCGATTCCGAGGCGCTCGAGCTCGTCGATTATCCCGCTTGAGCGCAGAACGAGCTGGAAATGCTGAAGGCTCTCGTAGTCCTCCATATTCGCCGTTCTCAGGATCCCTTCGAGCCAGTCGGCTTCGACGAAGTAAACGCCGTCCTCAACGGTTATCTCGAATTTTGCCTCCGACGAGTCGGCGTCGTTCCAGAGCGGCTCGGGGTCGGGCTCGAACACCTTGAGCGGAGGAAGGTCTTTGAGCATTTTATAGGTGAAATTCATAAGCTCAGCCGTTCCCGACGTAGTTACGGCGGAGATGACGAAGAAAGGCAGACCCTTCCCCTCAATATATTCGCGGAAGGCTTCTATCTGCGAATCCTCCGCCATATCGCTCTTGTTTGCGGCGACTATCTGCGGCGCGTTCGCAAGCTCCTCGCTGAAATTGCGGAGCTCGCGGTTGATTATCTCAAAATCCGAGATGGGGTCTCTGCCCTCGCTCCCCGAAACGTCGACGATATGGAGTATCAGCCTGCACCTCTCGACGTGGCGCAGGAACTCGTGACCGAGACCTACGCCCTCGGAGGCGCCCTCTATGAGCCCCGGAATGTCCGCCATAACGAACGAGCTTCCCTCGGATATCTTTACGACCCCGAGGTTGGGTATGAGCGTAGTGAAATGGTAGTTTGCGATCTTCGGCTTCGCGGCGGAAACGACCGAAATAAGCGTAGATTTCCCGACGTTCGGGAAGCCGACGAGCCCGACGTCCGCCAACAGCTTGAGCTCAAGGTGGAGCTCTAACTTCTGCCCCTTAAAGCCCGGCTTCGCAAAGCGGGGTATCTGGCGGGTAGGTGTGGCAAAATGTGCGTTGCCCCTGCCTCCCCTGCCGCCTCGGGCTATTACTACGGGTTCGGAACCCGACATATCGGCAAGCAGCCTGCCCGACGCTCTGTCGGTCACGACGGTCCCGCGGGGAACTCTTATGACGAGGTCGGGGGCGCTTTTCCCGAATTTTCTGCTGCCCGAGCCGTTTTCGCCGCGCTCGGCGCAGAATTTTCTCTTATAGCGGAAGTCGACGAGGGTATTCAGGTTGTCGTCGACCAAAAAGACGATATCCCCGCCCTTGCCGCCGTCGCCTCCGTCGGGACCTCCCGCGGCGACGTATTTCTCGCGGTGGAACGAAACGGCGCCGTCGCCGCCGTCGCCCGCTTCAACGGATATATTCACTTCGTCAACGAATCCGTCAAACATAGTCCGCCTCCTCTCGGCAGTTAGGTTTAAAATGAAGTTTTGATAAAGAAAAGCATAAAAGTTTTCGGTCAAGCCTTTTTCAAAAAGATAGGCGTTATTTCTTGCCGCTCGCTCTCCCTCGCCGTTACGGCTTGGCTCGGGGAGCTTGCGGAGAAATAATCGCATATCTCGGCTTGCGGGGTCGAAGCGCAGGGCACTCGGGTCGAGAGCGAAGCGAACGACAGATGCGGCGTGTAGGCAATACGATTTGTGCAAACTTTTGACGCCGCATTACCCTCGCCGGGGGTCCCCTGATTTGCCGAGCGGCAAGCGAGGCAAATAAAGAGGTTTTGCCGCTGTATTGTCCCCCTCCCTCTCCTCCCTCCCCCTTAGGGGGGAGGGCTCCATCACTTTTCTGCTCGTGCAGAAAAGTGATGCGAAAAGAGCACGCCCGAGAGGGGGATTGCGATTTCCCCCTCTCGGGGCTCTCCCCTTAAAACGCTTACGGCAGCCGCGCCTTCCCATGGGCTTTTGCCGAATGGTTCACAGAGGGAAACGGCGCGGCGATGCGCATACGCGCCCGAATATGCCGCATATTCCTCCCCCGCAATCCTTCCACCCTTCCTCTAATCAAAATCCCGAGCCGAAATGACCCGGGATTTATGTCTTTTACTCTGCGGGGTAAACGCTGACCTTTTTGCGGTCGCGACCGAG
This sequence comes from uncultured Clostridia bacterium, assembly GCA_947627875.1. Lineage (GTDB taxonomy): Bacteria > Bacillota > Clostridia > Oscillospirales > Ruminococcaceae > Faeciplasma. The sequence continues at coordinate 46,980 of CANQXS010000011.1, read as the reverse complement.
CTTTTCAAAACGAACAACGCCGTCGACCTTGGCGTAAAGCGTATCGTCGGAACCGATGCCGACGTTTACGCCGGGGTGAATATGAGTGCCGCGCTGACGGTAGAGAATGTTGCCGGCGAGGACCGCCTGACCGTCTGCTCTCTTGGCACCGAGACGCTTGGATTCCGACTCGCGCCCGTTCTTGGTGGAGCTGACGCCCTTTTTATGGGCGAAGAACTGCATACTGATTCTTAACATGTATCACACCTCCGAAATTTTTACTGAAATGTTTTCGGGATATTCCTCTCCGAGCGCTTTAAGATGCTCGTATAAGCCTTCTATCACGCCGGAATCGCCGCTTTTAAGGCTTAGGGATATTTCGTTTGCGCCAACGCTTACGTCGGCGTCGAGCTTAAAAATATCCGTCGCCAGATTGCAGGCGAGCATTACCGCGGAGGAAACGCTTGCGCAGACTATATCGCTGCCGGCGCTTGCATACCCCGAATGTCCGCTTACCGAAAAGCCGCAAAGCCTTCCGCCGGACCTTCTGAATTCAGCGTTTATCATTACGCCTTTATGGATTCGATTCTTACCTGCGTATAGGGCTGTCTGTGACCCATCTTGCGGGCGGAACCCTTCTTGGGCTTGTAGGTGAAAACGGTTATCTTCTTTGCCTTTCCGTTTTTGAGGACCTTTGCCTCAACAACGGCGCCTGCGACATAGGGAGCGCCAACGTTGACGCTTTCGCCGTCGGAAACGGCTATTACCTTGTCGAAAGAAACGGTTTCATCAGCCTCAACGGGAAGCTTCTCAACAAAGACGATATCGCCTTCGCGAACCTGATACTGCTTTCCGCCGGTTTCGATCACTGCATACATTATAGCGGCACCTGCCTTTTCTATAAAACTCGCTGATATGCGGCGGGGCATAATACGCCCTCTTGAGCCGTTGACAAGCGGCTTAAACAATATAGCACATTCGGTGTAAAATTGCAACCTCGGCTCAAAAAATTAACAGAAAGTTTACAATTAGCCGCAAGTCTGAGCGGTCACTTAAGCCCCTCGACCTTTATCTTGCCGTCCTCGGCGGTGACATTTATCGTGCGGAGCTTTATTATCCCGCTGTCAACTATCATCGTCGCGATCTTATCCTCGACCTCTTTTTGCAGAACCCTGCGTATGTCGCGCGCACCGTATTTCTCGTCGTAGGCCATATCGGCGATGGCGAGCTCCGCCGCGCGGTCAAAGGTGAACATTATAAGCTTCTCGGAGAGCGGGGCGACCATTTCGCCGAGCATTATGTGGGCGATGTCGGCGTAGTTGTCCTTGGTGAGCGGGTTGAAGACCACTATCTCGTCGACGCGGCTGATAAATTCCGGTCTTAAGAATTCGCGCAGTCCTTTTATCGCACGGTCGCGCGAGACCTGAGCGGCGGTCTTCTCGAAGCCTATTCCGAAGGATTTATCGGTTGAGCCGGCGTTTGACGTCATAATTATGACGGTATTTTCAAAGGAAACGTTCCTGCCCTGGGCGTCGTTAATATGCCCTTCGTCGAGGATTTGAAGCAGAATGTTCATAACGTCGGGGTGAGCCTTTTCTATCTCGTCGAACAAGACGACGGAATAAGGTCTGCGGCGTATCTTCTCGGTGAGCTGACCCGCTTCGTCGTAGCCGACATATCCCGGAGGCGAGCCTATGAGCCTCGAAACGGTGTGCTTCTCCATATATTCCGACATGTCTATCCTCACAAGCGGCTCGGTGGCGTCGAAGAGCTCGGCGGCAAGCGTTTTTGCAAGCTCGGTCTTTCCTACGCCCGTAGGTCCGACGAATATGAACGAAGCCGGACGCTTGCGCTCGGTGAGCTGTACTCTTGAGCGCTTTATCGCGGCGCAAACAAGGTCTACCGCCTCGGGCTGACCGACTATGCGCTTTGAAAGGGCGTCGTGGAGCCCGCGAATCTTCTCGTATTCCGATTCGACTATTTTATTCGCGGGGATACCCGTCCAAAGCTCTATTACCTTCGAGAGGTCGTCTTCGTTTACTGTGACCGAATTTGCTATCGGCTCGAGCTCGTCGGCGCGCTGCCTCAGCCTCGAGACCTCTGCCCGCTCGTTGGCAATGGCTTCGTAATCGGGGCTCTCGGCGTTTTCGCTCTCGGCTATCTCCTTTTCGCGGCGGTCTATCTCGTCGGTGAGCTCGGCGTATTCCCCTATTTCGGGGCTGCGGATAGAAGCGCTCGCACAGGCTTCGTCAAGAAGGTCTATCGCCTTGTCGGGCAGAAAGCGGTCGTTTATATATCTCTCCGAGAGGACCGCGCACATTCTAAGCGCGGCGTCGGATATCTTTACATGGTGGTAATCCTCGTAGTATTTGCGTATGCCCATAAGCACCTGAACGGTGTCTTCGACAGTGGGCTCGGTGACGGTGACGGGCTGGAAGCGGCGTTCGAGCGCGGAATCCTTCTCGATATACTTGCGGTATTCCTTGAAGGTCGTAGCGCCGATGACCTGGACCTCGCCCCTCGAAAGAGCCGGCTTTAAGATGTTCGCGGCGTTCATCGAGCCTTCGCTGTCGCCGGTCCCGACAAGGGAATGGACTTCGTCGATAAAGAGGATAACGTTGCCCTCGCGCTTTACCTCCTCTATAAGCCCCTTTATTCGGCTCTCAAACTGCCCGCGGAACTGAGTTCCCGCGACGAGCGCAGTGAGGTCGAGAAGGAATATCCTCTTGTTTTTTATGCTGTGAGGGACGTCGCCCGAGACTATCTTCTGGGCTATTCCCTCGGCTATCGCGGTTTTGCCGACGCCCGGCTCGCCGATAAGGCAGGGGTTGTTTTTCTGGCGGCGCGAGAGGATCTGGATAACTCTGCCTATCTCCCGCTCGCGCCCGACTATTCTGTCTAACTTGCCCTCAGCTGCCCGCGCGTTGAGGTCGGTGCAATATGTCGAAAGAAACCTGAGCTCGCGCTCCTGCTTTTTGCCTTTTTCGCGTCCTTTTGTTTGCTGAGGGTCTCCGCCCTCGGGCTTCGGCGCGCCGTTCATCTTGTTGAGCATATTCGAGATGAAGTTGGGCATAGTGTTCGAGCCGCCCGGCTCAAAGGAATCCCCGTCGGGGGCGAGCTGCTCAGAAAGAGCCTCTAAGTCCTCGTCGGTAATGCCCATCTGCTTCATATAGTCGTCGACCTGAGAAATTCCGAGCTGACGCGCGCATATCAGGCATAGACCTTCGTTTTTCTTTTCATTGCCGTTCATAGTCGTTATGAATACGACGGCTTGCCTTTTTTTGCATCTTGAACAGATCATTATCATTCCTCCTGTTACCCTATGAGAGCCATTATGTCAAAGTAAAACAGATGTCTGAATATATATGTGTTCATAACCGTATCGGTATTCAGGAACATCAGGGAATCGGACGTGAAATAGCAGACAAATCTTACGGTCTGAGCTATAAGATATATGACCACCGCGCCCTCGGCAAGCCCGAGTATCGCGCCCAAAAGGACGTTTACCGGACCGATTATCGGGACCTTGTTGAGCCCCTTGAAGGCGTTGGCGATCGCTCTGGATATAAACATAAGGATAAACATCGAAACTATCCAGATTATCCCCTTGAGCACAGCCTTTACCGCGGGAGCAACGAGAATGCTCTCGGCGGCTTCGGCGGTCGCCGCCCTGTCGCCGTTGAGGAAGACGTCTACTACCGAACGCGCGCTCTGCTCGGCGTCGGCTACGTTATCGAGTATCTCCGAAAGCGTTGCGGGAGAAACAACGTCGCCCACAAGCGCCTTGAGCATCGACTGCGTAACGCTTTCCTCCATATTTCCGGCGATGGCTTCTTCGCTTTCGCCCGCGCCGTTGCCCTTTATCTCTCCGGCGATGTTTTTAAAGAAATCTCCGGTGCGCTCAATCACTCCCGAGACCTCGTCGTCGGTCATTTCAACTCCGTAGTTGCCGCCGCTTACGGCTTTCGACACCACCGAGACGGGGTCGGTCTTATCCGAAGCCTCGCTGAGAGAATCCGCCACGGGAGCTTTTATGAGATTTTCGTAGATTATCGGCGTTGCGACCTCGCAAATAAGCCAGCTCAGCGCTATGGACGCAACAGTAAGCACGACAAGCACCGCGCTGCGCATAAAGCCGCGCTTTGAGCCGACGTATAAGAATATCAGCGCTATTCCCAATACAAGCGCGTCGTAAAACCAAAAGAGATGTGATGCCATTTGTATTCACTCCTTTTAAAATGCAAACTCGGTTTTTTCCACCGAATGGTAACCCAAAAGATATATATCGTCTCCCAAGACCGCAAATTCGCGGTAAACCGTGTCGAGCGGAGCAGTCGCAAGAAGGCTGCCGGTGCGGTCGAGGGCGTCGATCCTCGAATCATAGCAGAAATACGCCGCCGTATCCGAAACGTAAACGTCGTTTACCTCGGAATCCGAGGAGGTCTCGTAGACTTCCTCAGCGTCGGAGCGGGCTATAACTATGCTGCTTCCGCTGCTGCCGACGCTTTCAAAAGCGAGCGCCGCGAGCCTTTCGCTGAGGCTGAAATCGGTGAGGTCGAAGCTGTATTCATAGCTCAGGGCGACTTCTCCTTCTTCTGTAAGGCGGTAGAGCGCGTCTCTCCCGACGAGCCATATTCCGTCGTCGCAGTAGTCTACCGCGAAGCCGAGAGTCTCGATGGGCGAGGTCTGCATTTCTACCTCCTCCGAATTGAAATCGAGCCGCGTTACAACAGTGCGGTAAGTCCCTCCCCTGGCATAAGTGCTTGCTATAAGGCAGCCCCTTCCCGACGAATTGACGGCAACGGCGGTTATCATCGTTCCGTCCGCCCAATGGTATATCTCGGAGCCGTTTTTATCGAACACCGTTAAATACGACGCGAATTTGTCGTTGGCGGTGACTATCGCAACGCTGCCGTCGGAACCCACGGCGCCCAAAAGTATCTGGTCGGTCAGGCGCTTTGAATATATCTCGTTCTTTGGACCGGCGACGGTAAAGTTATAGCCGCCTTGGTCGTAGATAAGCGCGCGCTTCTCCGACTCCTCGACAATGGGGTTGGTATAGGGCGCCTGCTCGGAATAAACGATGTCTCCCGACGGGTTGTAGACGTAAAACGTGGTGTCGGCAAAAAGCGTCCAGTTTTTCTGGAGCCTGCCTATCGTTGTGTTGGTTTTCTTTGAAATATCTATCGGGTAGTTGCCGCCCAAGAGCTCGCCGTCGTTCATAACAGCGGAGTTGGAAGCCTGAGCGCGCTCAAGTATCCCGTCGAAATAGCTCAGCCAGGCGTCGCGGCTAAGATATATCAGCCCCGACACCACTACTATAACCGCTATAAACGCGATATTCTTTACATACCGCTTTGTGCGGCGCTTTCGCCGCAGCTTTTTCATATCGGTCTCAAATGCGTTTACCGATGACATTCTCTCACCCCTTAGCTGCGAATCAGTAAAACACCCTGTTCAGATAAAGCCCCTGCGGTGGGACTGTCTTCCCTGCGAGAGTGCGGTCGCGGGAAGCGATTATTTTAGGTATCGAATCCTCGGGGAGCTTGCCGTCGTTGATGAAAAGAAGCGTCCCGACGGTTATCCTCACCATATTATAAAGGAATCCGTCGCCGCTGACGGTGAACTTTACGACGTCGCCCTCGCGCTCGACCTTATAGTCGAATATCTCCCTGACGGTTATATCCTTGTCGCAGGAGGCCGCGCAGAACGCCTTAAAGTCATGCTCGCCGATAAAGCCCTTGCAGGCGCGTTCGAGCTTTTTTTCATCTATCGGATACCAGCTACGATACATTCTGTCCGCCAAAAAAGGCGATTTGGTCTCGGAATTGTGGATAAGATATACATATTCCTTCCCCTTGCAGCAGTATCTTGCATGAAAGTCCTCGGGGGCGCTCTCGACCGAGAGCACGGCTATATCAGGCGGCAGAACGCCGTTGAGCCCAAATTTAAGCCCGCGCAGATCAATGCTGCTTTCAAGGAACACGTTGAAAACGAAGCTGTTGGCGTGAACGCCTGCATCGGTGCGGGAGCAGCCGTTTATCGAAACGGTTTCGCCCAAAAGCTTTTCTATCGCCCGCTCTATTTCCCCCTGGACCGTCCTTAAGCCGCCGTCCTGGCGCTGAAAGCCGTGGTAAGCAGTCCCGAGGAAGGCTATAGTGACCTTGAAGTTTCTCATATCGGCGAGAACCTGTTGAGAAGTATCACCGCCGCGATGAACAGGGCTCCTATTGCCACCGCGACATAGTCGCGCGGGGCGGTTTTGAGCTGCTTCAGCCTTGTTCTGCCCTCTCCGCCGTGATAGCAGCGGCATTCCATCGCGAGAGCGAGCTCCTCTGCCCTTCTGAAAGCCGAAACAAAGAGCGGTATCAGTATAGGTATGAGCGCCTTTGCGCGCTTTATGAGGCTTCCGGTTTCGAGGTCGGCTCCGCGCGCCTTTTGAGCAGACATTATCTTGTCGGTCTCTTCTATAAGCGTCGGGATAAAGCGGAGAGCTATCGTCATCATCATAGCTATTTCGTGGGCGGGGAACTTTATCACCTTTAAGGGCGAGAGAATACGCTCGATAGCGTCGGTAAGGGTTATCGGGGAAGTGGTGTAGGTCAGAAGCGAGGTCCCGCAGATAAGCAGAATTATCCTCACTGCCATAAACACCATAGTAGTGACGCCGCCGCTCGTTATCTTTATGAACTTCCATTCAAAGAGTACGTCTCCCGACGAGATGAAAAAGAGGTTGAGTATTCCGGTAAAAATAATTATCGGGACGATCGGCTTTATCGACTTCAGCATCATCTTTATCGGTATCCCCGAGAGCAGGAAGCTTATAAGCATAAAGACTATCCCTACCCCGAGCCCCGAAAAGCTCTTAGCGATAAAGAGCATAACAATATACATAACGGTCAGAAGAAGCTTTATCCGCGGGTCGAGCCGGTGGATAACCGACTTTCCGGGGAAGAACTGACCTATCGTAATATCCTTGATCAAATCAATGTCTCCTTTTTTCCTCCAAGAGCTTTAGGACCAGGTCCTTTGCGTAATCTACGCTGAACACCTCGTCGTCAAACTCTATTCCCATAGCCCTGAGCCTGTCGAACACCCTTGTTACCTGCGGGACGGTAAGCCCCATCGAGGTTAGCTCGTCGGCTCTTGCAAAAACGCTCGAGCGGTCGGAATACATAAAAACCTTCGCGTCGCTCAGAACGAGTATCTTCGAGACGGTTTTGGCTACGTCTTCCATAGAATGCGAGACCAAAAGCACCGTCGTTCCCTTTTCGGCGTGGTATTCCTTTATAAGTCCCAGAATGCGGTCTCTGCCTCTCGGGTCAAGACCCGCCGTAGGCTCGTCGAGTATAAGGACCTTCGGCTCCATAGCCATAACTCCCGCTATCGCGACCCGCCTTTTCTGACCGCCCGAAAGCTCGAACGGCGATTTTTCGAGGAGCTCCTCCCCGAGACCTACGAGCCTTGCCGTCTCGCGGACTCTGCGGTCTATCTCGTCTTCGCCGAGACCCATATTCTTAGGTCCGAAAGCGATGTCTTTATAAACAGTCTCCTCAAAGAGCTGATACTCGGGGTATTGGAACACCAGCCCGACCTTAAAGCGTATATCCTTTAGGCGCGATTTATCGGCAAAGAGCTCCTCGCCGTCGATATATACCTTCCCCGAGGTCGGCTTTAAAAGCCCGTTGAGGTGCTGCATAAGAGTGGACTTGCCCGAGCCGGTATGACCTATAACTCCGACTATCTCGCCCTCGTCGATATCTATATTTATTTTGTCTATAGCGACCTTGCGGAACGGCGTTCCTTCGCCGTAAACATAGGTAAGGTCTTCTGTCCTGATTATTCCCAAAAATCGGTCAGCCTTTCTTGAGTAGGTTATAGAGGCAGTCGACGCACTCGTCCTCGGTTATGACGTCGTCGGGGAGCTTTATCCCCGCCTTTATCAGCGAATGGGTCAGCTCGGTGACTCCCGGGACGTCGAGCCCGACGGCTTTGAGCTTCTCCGCCTGAGAAAATACCTTTTTCGGAACGTCGTCGGCGATCACCTTTCCGTCGTCCATGACTACGACTCTGCCCGCCTGCGCGGCTTCCTCCATATAATGCGTTATCAGAATTATCGTAACGCCCTCGGAATTGAGCTTTTTTATCGTGTTCATTATCTCGCGGCGCCCTATCGGGTCGAGCATAGCCGTCGGCTCGTCGAGGACGATGCACTCGGGCTGCATAGCCAACACTCCGGCAATAGCGATACGCTGCTTCTGCCCGCCCGAAAGCTTATGGGGGGCATGCTCGCGGTATTCATACATCCCGACGGTTTTAAGCGCTTCGTCGACCCTCCTGCGTATCTCGGAGGGCTCTACGCCTATGTTTTCGAGCGCGAATGCGACGTCTTCCTCGACTACCGTCGCGACTATCTGGTTGTCGGGATTCTGAAATACCATTCCGACGGTCCGCCTTATATCGTAAAGCCGCTGCTCGTCGGCGGTGTTTATGCCGTTTACAAGAACCTCGCCCGTTTCGGGAAGGTTTATCGCGTTCAGAAGCTTCGCAAGGGTGGATTTCCCCGAGCCGTTATGCCCGAGTACCGCTACGAACTCGCCCCTGTCTATCCCGAGGGACACCCCGCGCAAAACGGTGTTTTTGGTAGGCGGGTCGTCGTAGTCGTTCACATAGCTGAACGTCACGTTGTTTATCCGAATAAACTTATCCAATTCAAATTCACCAATCTCTAATCATTTGTCCAGACAGCCGTGCTCCCCGCGGGAAGCGACATCTTCTTTTCCTCGACCAAAAGCCCTATCTCGTCGGCGCTGACGCTTCCGCCGAACTTCGGCTTTAAAAGCGCCCCGAGCATATATGACATTACCGACGGAGAGAGCCCGGCGGTGTAGCTGTTGAGAAGGAAGAAGAGCGGCTTATCGCTCATAAGCTTTACGCAGAGCGTTAAAAGGTCGTAAATGCTGTCTTCAAGCTTCCAGACCTCGCCCGAAGGTCCTCTTCCGTAGCTCGGAGGGTCCATAATAATCGCGTCGTAGGTCCTTCCGCGCCTTATTTCGCGCTCTACGAACTTTCCGCAGTCGTCGACTATCCAGCGTATCGGCTTATCCGATAGCCCCGAAGCCGCGGCGTTGTCCCTCGCCCACTGAACCATTCCCTTTGAGGCGTCAACGTGGCAGACGCTCGCGCCCGCGCTCGCACAGGCAAGGGTCGCCCCGCCGGTATAGGCAAAGAGATTCAGAACGCTTATCGGTCTTCCGGCAGAGCTTATCATTTCGCGGGCAAGGTCCCAGTTGACCGCCTGCTCGGGAAAGAGCCCCGTATGCTTGAAGCCCGTCGGGCGGATAATAAAGGTAAGCCCCTTATAGCCCACTTTCCAGCTCTCGGGGAGCTTTTTGCGGAATTCCCAGCTCCCGCCGCCCCTGTCGGAGCGGTGATAAACGGCGTCGCAGCAGTTCCAGAGGGGATTGCGGCGCTCGGTCTTCCAGATCACCTGCGGGTCGGGGCGCGAAAGGGTCTTTCCCGCCCAGCTTTCGAGCCTCATTCCGTCGGAGGCGTCGATAAGCCTGTAGTCCGTCCAATCAGATGCGGTTCTCATTCGGCTTTTCTACTCCTCCCGATATCCGACGTTGTCTTTTACCGCCTTGGCTATAGCCTGAGCATACTGCCAGACGGTGTCGCGGTCTCTGCCCTCGGCGATTATTCTGAGCATCGGGCTCGTCGACGATTCGCGGACGAAAACCCTGCCGTCGCCCTCGAGCTTCTGGCTGCAAAAATCTATTATCTCCTTAACGGCGGGAACATCCTGCCATTTTCCGGCGTATTCCGGTCTGAGCTCTATGTTCAGATGCACCTGCGGATAGGGCTCGTATATTTCAAAGAGCTCCGACATCTTCCGCCCGCTTCTCTTGAGGATCTCGAGTATCTTCGCGCCGGCGAGCTGACCGTCGGGGGTCTTGGCGAAATCAGAAAGGATTATATGACCAGAGGGGCTGCCGCCGAGGCTGTAGTCGCCGATGAGCATTCTCTCGACGATATGCCTTACCCCCGCCGCGGGCGCCGCGGAAACGACTATGCCGTTTTCCTTTGCCCAGCGGAAGAAGCCGAGGTTTGAAGCCTGGGAGACAACGCAGGTGTTGGCGTTGAGCTTCTGCTCCGTTTTCATCGAAAGGGCGAGAAGCGCGGTCATTCTGTCGCCGTCCATAACTCTGCCCTTTTCGTCGACCATAACGCAGCGCCCGCCGTCGCCGTCAAAGGCAAGACCCGCCTGTGCGCGGTTGTCGACAACGCTCTTCTGAAGAGGTTCGAGGTCCTCGGTGCCGCAGTTTTTGTTGATATTGAGCCCGTCGGGCTCGCTGTTTATAAGTATAACGTTTGCGCCTATCCCGCGGAAGAATTTTTCGGCGGCGCCGCTTACCGCTCCGTTGGCGCAGTCGACTACTATCCTCATTCTGTCGAGGTCGGCGTCGATTCGCTTCATCAGCCCTCTTACATAGTCCCACTCGGCGTTTTTCTCGCAGACGATGTTTCCTATCGCCTCGCCGCCCGAACAGGTCATCTCATCGGGGGATTCCGTTACAAGGCGCTCTATTTCGGCTAAAAGCTGCTGAGAAAGGTTATAGCCGCTGCCGTCGAAGATCTTTATCCCGTTGAATTCAAAGGAATGCCGCGAGGCGCTTATCATAACGCCGGCGTCGGCGGAATATTTTTCGCAGAGATACGAGACCGCCGGCAGAGGCACAACCCCCAGCAAGCGGGCTTCGGCTCCCGCAGAGCAGCACCCCGCCGCAAGCGAAGCTGCGAGTATCTCGCCAGATATCCTCGTGTCGCGCCCTATAAGTATCTTCGCGGGTCTGCCGCTGCGGTTCTGCATAATGACCGAAAGCGCCCTGCCGACCGCCATAGCGGTCTCGCAGCTGAGCTCGGTCACGGCGCGTCCGCTCACGCCGTCGTCGGTAAACAGCTTTGTCATATTATGAATTCCCCTTTTGAGAAAGAATTACAGCAGCGAGGTCTGCCCGTCGTCCGAAGAGGTCTTCGGTATGCCGAGGTGCTTATAGGCGAGGTCGGTGGCGCATCTGCCGCGCGGGGTCCTTGCCAGAAAGCCGAGCTGCATCAAAAACGGCTCGCATACGTCTTCGAGCGTTACCGCCTCCTCGCCGATAGCCGAGGCGAGGGTCTCGAGCCCGACGGGTCCGCCGTTATAGCCCGAAATTATCATCGAGAGCATTCTCTTGTCAAGAGAATCGAGCCCGAGGGAATCTACCTCCATTCGGTCGAGGGCGATTTTTGCTATGTCCTTGGTTATCCTTCCGTCGCCCATAACGTCGGCGTAGTCGCGTACGCGCTTTAAGAAGCGGTTTGCGATTCGCGGGGTCCCCCTCGAGCGGGAGGCGAGCTCATAAGCTCCTTCGCGGTCTATTGCAACGCCGAGAATTACCGCCGAGCGCTGTATTATTTCGGCGAGGTCGTCGGCGGAATAAAGCTCGAGCCGCTGGATTATCCCGAACCTGTCTCTGAGCGGAGCCGAGAGCTGCCCCGAACGGGTAGTCGCGCCTATAAGCGTGAATTTCGGCAAATCTATCCTTATCGAGCGCGCCGCGGGTCCGTTTCCTATCATCAGGTCGATGGTGAAATCCTCGAGCGCGGGATAGAGTATCTCCTCAATGGCGCGGCTGAGGCGGTGTATCTCGTCGATAAACAGAACGTCACCCGCCTGAAGGCTCGTCAAAAGCGCCGCAAGGTCGCCCGCCTTTTCGATCGCGGGTCCTGAGGTGACCCTGATGTTTACGCCCATTTCGTGGGCAATAATGTTTGAAAGAGTGGTCTTTCCGAGACCCGGAGGTCCGTAGAGCAGAACGTGGTCGAGCGGCTCTCCGCGCTTCTTAGCAGCCTCGATATAGATCGACATGTTCTCTTTTACCTTGTCCTGACCGATATATTCGCTCAGGGTCTTGGGGCGGAGGGAATAATCGATATCCGAGTCGTCGCCGTTTATGACCTGGGGCGACACTATCCTGCTTTCAAAATCAAATTCGCCGGTTTCTATCATCTTGACCCTCCGTCGTTAAAATTTTCCGCCCGAAAGCTCTCTGAGCGCGCGCCTTATAAGCTCGTCCACCGGCAGAGAAGCGTCCATTCTCCCGAGGCAGGAAGCCGCCTCAGACTGGGAATACCCCAAAACTGTGAGCGCAGCTATCGCGTCGGCTATGTTTGACGGCGGCTTTGAAATTCCGCCGAGGTTCGGCGCGCTCCTGCCGCCTATATAGGCGTAGTCCTTGGCGATCTTATCCTTGAGCTCCATAACGATGCGCTGGGCGATTTTAGTTCCTACACCCTTTACCTGAGTAAACGCCTTTACGTCTTCTGAGGCTATAGCGAGAGCTGCGCGGTCGGGCGTGAGGCTCGAAAGTATCGCGAGGGCATATTTCGAGCCGACGCCGCTTACGGATGTAAGCAGCTTAAAGCAGTCGAGCTCCTCCTCGCTCGCAAAGCCGAAGAGGTCTATGGCGTCCTCCCTTACCGCGAGATATGTATAAAGCGTGGCGGTCTCCCTGCCCTGGACCTCGGACACGGAATAGAGCGTAGTCTTGCAGGCGTAGCCGACTCCTCCGCATTCTATAACTATCATATCGGGAGCCGTTTTCAAGACCCTTCCCGTCAGACTGTATATCACTGCCTCGACCCTCCTTTGGGAGCGTTTCTGTATTTCTGGTAATCGCCGCTTTTATAGGCGAGCTTTGTGTATTCTCCGTATGCCGCCGAGCTCGCGTAATGCCCGTGGGTGACGGCGAGCGCGAGGGCGTCGGCGGTATCGTCGGGCTTCGGCACCTCTTTTAAATGAAGTATCGAGCGGACCATCTCCTGGACCTGCCTTTTTTCGGCTCTTCCGTAGCCGACGACCGCGTTTTTTACCTGGAGCGGCGTATATTCGTTTATCTCTACCCCGCATTGGACCGAAGCGAGCATTATTACTCCCCTCGCCTGAGCGACGTCTATGCCGGTGGTGTGGTTGGTGTTGAAAAAGAGCTTTTCTACCGAAAGCGCATCGGGCTTATAAAGCTTAAGTATCTCGGTCATATCGGTGTGAATGGTCATCAGGCGCTCGGCGAAGGGTACGTCGGGAGCGGTAGTTATCGCGCCGAAATTGACGACCGAGAAGCTCCTGCCGTCGTAATCCACGACGCCGAAGCCGACAGTCGCATAGCCCGGGTCAATGCCGATTATCCTCAAAAGCCCCGCCTCCTAAGCCCTCCGGCAAAAATATTCAGTATATTATAGCACAGGCGCGGAAAATAATCAAGGGGTAAGAAGAGGCAAATCGAAGAAGCGGGGCAGTAAGCGTTTTCGGCGTTTCCTATAAGACAAATAAAAAAGAGCGCTTCCTTTAAGGAAACGCTCTCTTTTCGGCTTACTTCATCGGCTCGATATAGCCTATCGGGTCGATCCATTGGTCCTGATACCTCAGCGCGAAATGGATATGAGAGCCGAGGTCGGATTCGATGTCGGCGGTGCTGCCGACGCTGCCAACGGTATCGCCGGCGTTCACGGTCTGTCCCTCTGCGACGGCGGGCGCAGCCGAGAGCCCGAAGTAATAGCCCGACATCGTGTTGCCGTGGTCAATAACCACGCAGGTCCCCCAGAGCGGGTCGTCATAAACCTGAGTTACGGTTCCCGAGGTCATCGCCTTTACCGCCGTGCCCTCCTCGGCGGCTATGTCTATGCCGTCGTGGGTCTTCCAGACCCCTCCCGACGATTTGACCAGCTCACCGTCGGAATAGGCGTTGATTATCTCGCCGTTTACCGGCATCATTATCGCCTGCTCGTAATAGAGCGCCTCGAGCTCGTCGGTGATGTCAACTATCGCCTCGCCGACGGCGGCGTTTTCTTCGGGCTGAGCGGCTTCTGCTGCGGGAGTCTCGCCCGCTGATGCGAGGGCATTCTCCTCCGCGTCCTTTTGGATACCCTCGAGAACGGCGTCGACCGCGGAATAGTCGATCTCGGGTATATCCGCCTCGTCAGAGGGTGTGATCAGACCGTCGGTTATGGAATTGACGGCTGCGCGGTATCCTGCCACCGAAGCGACGCCTACGGCGAGCATTCCCACACAAAGCGTGATATAGAGCGCCTTGCTTCCGGGACTTCTGAATTTAACCTTTTTCATAGCTACCTCCAAGGAAAAACTTGATAGAAATAACAGACTCTGCTGTTCAAGTTAAGTATTAGCGGGATTTTCATTTTTATGCAGACAGTCTGACATTTTATTGAAAGAAACGCCTTGAAGGAAGGAACGAAAGGGGTTGGAAGCCCGCGCCTGCCCCCTCTTGACAAATCCCGCTTTTTCGCGGATAATTATAACGATACAAATCGGGGAGGGAGAGCTATGACCAACGAACACGCGGGTCACCGCCAAAGGCTGCGCGGGCAGTTTCTGAAAAACGGTCCCGACAGCCTCTACCCTCACCAGCTTCTCGAACTGCTGCTGTTTTACGCCATTCCCCAAAAGGATACAAACGGTCTCGCGCATTCGCTGATAAACCGCTTCGGCAGCCTTTCCGCGGTCCTCGACGCCTCGCCCGAGGAGCTTATGAGCGTAAAAGGAGTCGGCAGGAACACAGCTATCCTGATAAAAGCCGCTTCGGAGGTTTATGCGGAATACGGCACGGCCTCGCAAAAGAGCATAGCTTTGAGCAACCGATTTATCCTCGACGCCTATTACGGCAGCGTTTTCAGACCTTCAGACGGCGAACAGCTTGCCGTCACCCTCTTGGACGACGGGCTTTCGGTTATCCTGACGAAGAAATTCGGCTATAAGAGCCCGCTTTTACAGCGCGAGGCCGCCGAAAGAATGATAATCTCAACGGTAGTGAAAAACGGCGGCAGCCGCTGCATCGTCGCGCATTACCGCCCGTCGGGAGTAACGCTAAGGCGCGACGAGCTTGAAAACGCAAAGAAGCTTATGAAGGCGGTAAGAGCGGTCTGCCCCTCAGTCGAGGAGTATTTTATAATGAGCGAGAGCGAGATAACGACGCTGAAATCTTATGAGTAAAACGAGCTTCCCGACAGTAAATGCCGGGAAGCTCTTGAAACGTATTGCAGGAAAGGACAGAAGTCTGACCAAGTCCTCACCTATAATACGCATAAGCGAGGGCAAATATTGCACCGATGAAAAATTTTATTCCGTAATAAGCTTCATAACCGCGGAATTTTTCTCTACAAGCTTGAAAATTATCACTCCGACGACCGAAACGCATACGAATTCCCCGAAGGCGACCTCGACGGCGTTGAGCCAAAACGGCGTTTCAAAGCAATATGTGAGCTCCGCGCCGACTATAACGGCGTTGGTGAGAACGGGCGCCAGCGACGCGACAAAGACGTTCGGGCTTATGTAAATGAGAAGCACGGCAATGAGGGTCGCGGCGGTCCCGAAGACCATATCGAGCGCCATCGGGCTGAACATATTCGCGATAAAGCAGCCGACGGTAAGGGCTATGCCGTAGTCCTTCTTATAAAAGCAGAGCAGCATAAGCGCCTCGGCGACGCGGAACTGAATATTTCCGTAAGCCATAAAGCCGAGAGCGTAGGTGAGCGCGACATAGAGCGCCGCGACGAACGCAAGCTTGACGATCCTCAGAGTCGGGAAGCCGGAGGGTTGTTTTTTTTCTGACATAATTTCTCCTTTCGGGAAGCGCGGCAATGAAAAACCCCATATCCGAAGGATACGGGGAATTTTGCGTAAACGCGCTGCTCAGAGCGACGAGCGCAGATGAGCATATACCCCTTGTTTTTTTATTTCGGGGTGGTTTTCAAGGTGACACCCCAACGAGCAAAAGTATACCACCCCGAGGCGGAATTGTCAAGCTCAAAGCGCCGGATATTTCCTAAAAAAAATAAAAGCGAAAAAACACTTGCTTTATTTCGGAATATATGATAGAATATCTTTGAGAGATTATCAAGCTCTTATACATATTTTCATTTCCGAAGGAGGATACATCATGGCTTATAAAATTTCCGACGAATGCATCAAGTGCGGCGCCTGCGCTGCCGAGTGCCCTGTCAGCGCTATCAGCGAGGGCGACGACAAGTATGTCATCGATCCCGACACCTGCATCAGCTGCGGCAACTGCGAAGCTACCTGCCCCGTAGGAGCTCCCAAAGAGGACTGATCTTAGGCGCGAAAGCTCTCCTTTTCGGAGAGCTTTTCTTTTTTATCCGCCGGCTTTCGGAAAAATTCACTTTGAATTCACAGCTTTTTTAAAAATAGATATTGCTATTTTACACATATTTTGATACAATATATTGGTATTATGATTTTTGAGCGCGGCGGGGTGAAGCGGTGGCAATTTTTACCTTTGAAAGATACGAAAAAAAATACCTCATCAGCGCCTCGCAGCAGCAGCGGCTTCTTGAACGGCTCGTAAACGAGCGCGGAATGGCATTCGACAGATACAACGAGGGCGGAAAGGTCTACGGGATCTACAACATTTATTTCGACGACGACTCTAATTCCCTCATCAACGCCTCGCTTATGCGCCCGAAATTCAAGCAGAAGCTCAGAATTCGCGGCTATTCCTTCCCCGAGACCGGCGAAGAGACCGTTTTTTTGGAGCTCAAGCGAAAAATCGACGGGATCGTGACCAAGCGCAGGGTGATACTCCCATATAAGGCGGCGCTGGCGTTTGTCTGCGACGGAGTTATGCCCGAGGCGGTAAACTACCCCGCCGCAAGAATGCTCGAGGAGTTCCGCTATTTTTTGGGGCTTAAAAAGGTATCGCCGAAGGTGTTTATAAGCTATGAGCGCATCGCCCTGACGGACAGGCTCGACCCTACGTTGCGCATAACTTTTGACGGCAACATCCTCACCCGAAGATACGACGTTGACCTTGCGAAGGGCGGCGGAGGCGAACCGCTGCTGAAGCCCGACGAGCGCCTGATGGAGATAAAATTTATCCACGCGCCCCCGAAATGGCTCTGCGACATACTCACCGAGGAGCGTATATTTATGACCCGCTTCTCGAAATACGGAAACGAATACTCGCGGTTCCGCGGACGGGATTTTCTTCACCTTGACGACCGCAGCCGCATTGAAAGGAATCAAAGGCTATGACAAAATTCTTATTTCCCGACGCCGGAGGAGTTAGGCTAAACGCACAGGGGGTGCTGACCTCCGTAGGAATAGCGCTTGTCCTCGGGGCAATACTCAGCGCCGTATATCTCTTCACAAAGCGCAAGCGCGGCTATACTTCAGACTTCCCCGCGGCGATAGTTATTCTTGCGCCGCTTATGGCGAGCGTCATATTTTTGGTAAATTCAAGCGTTGCGGCGGCGGTATCGTTGGGCGGAGCGCTCGCGCTTCTGCGCATAAGAAGCGACCCGCGCGACACTATGGACATAGCGAGCCTGTTGTTCGCGATAGTTATAGGCGTCGGCTGCGGAACGGGCTACTACGGCGTTTCGATAGTTATAACGCTGATAATCTGCGCAGTTATGGTGATACTTGCGGTGACGAATTTCGGCGTTCCGAAAAAGAACCAGTTCACCCTTAAAATAACCGTTCCCGAGGACCTCAATTTTGAAGGGGCTTTTGACGAGTTCCTCGACAAATACACCGAGCAGTGGTCGCTCAACCAGATAAGGACGACCGACTTCGGCTCGCTCTACGAGCTGAGATACCACATAACGCTCGACAAAAACGCCGACAGGCGCGAGCTTATGGACTGCATAAGAACCCGCAACGGCAACCTCGACGTTACGATAACGCTCCGCGAGTTCGACACCGTCGGCAAGGCGACGAAGTAACAGCATATAACATCAGGGAGGCGCCCGCGGGCGTCTCCCGATTTTTGTTGCTCCCTGTAATCTCTCCGTAACAATTTGTAACCTCTCTGATATTGACACCCCGCGGCAGGTATGTTAATATTTTATATGTTGCATAAGAAGGTGGTGTTTTTATTGAAAAAACCGTTTTTGCGCGGGCTTTGCGGAAAGACCTCCGCGTTCCTTAACGCCTGCGGCTTGCCCGACAATCTGTTTTTGCGGTTCTTCGGCGCGTATTTCCTCGTTTCGGCTTATGAAGTTATTTCCGCCCCCGGGCTCGGGCTCAGCCCCGTAACGGGCTGGCAGGACTTTTCACGGCATTTCCCGCTTATAATAAAATTCCTGTGGATACTCCCCGTATTTCTGCTTTTGACAATCCTCTACCGCCTTCTGCCCGAAAAATTTCGCTTTTCCGATCCCGCCGCGCTGATTTCGGGCGCGCTTCTCTTCTCGGTATTCCTCGTTTTTCAGTGCGACGACTTCTATCTCGGGGCTTCCGTAGGGATAGTCGCGGCAATATTCACCGCCTACGCCGTCTCTAAAATTCCCGAAAACTCCGCGAAGCTGCCTGCGCTGCCCGCGCTTGCGGTGGTTTTGCTTACGGCGGTAAGCGCCGCGGTATTCCTCTCGGTCACCTCGATTGCAACGCATAAGATCTTCGGCACGCCCTGCTTCGATATGGGCATATTCGTTCAGACGTTTTACTCCCTCAAGGAGCACCTCAGCGCCGTTATAACCTGCGAACGCGCCGAGGCGATGTCGCATTTCAGGGTCCACGGCTCATTTATATTCTACCTTCTTACTCCGATATACGCGCTCTTCCCGAAAGCCGAAACGCTCCTTATAATTCAGGCAATCTTTGTAGAGGCAGGAGTTATTCCGCTATATCTCATCGCAAAAAGGCGCGGGCTTAAGGGCTTTGAGCTCATATCCGCCTGCGCGCTCTACACTCTCTGCGCCGGACTTATTCTCCCCTGCTACTTCTGGTTCCACGAAAACTCTCTGCTGCCCGCGATCCTTATGTGGCTTATCTACGCCGCCGACCGCAGGAACATTCCGCTGTTTTACATAATGTCGGTCCTGACCTGCGCCGTTAAGGAGGACGCCCCGCTTTACGTCATATGCATAGCGCTGTTTATGTTCTCGGAGGAAAAAGGCGTAAAGCGCTGGCACGGCTTGATCGCCGCAGCGCTCTCGGCGGGGTATTTCATCGTTATAATGAACTGGCTCACAGCCCACGGCGACGGCAGCTATATGACCTCGTCGCGTCTCGGTCTTTTGATCCCCGAGCAGGGCGCCGGCATTGCGGGCGTGATAAAAACCGTTCTCTCGGACCCGGGCTATTTCTTCAGCCTGTTTCTTAACGAAAAAACGGCGCTGTTTGTCCTCGAAACTCTCCTGCCGCTTATGTTCCTGCCGCTTCTTAGCAGAAAGCTCAGCCGATTCCTGCTTGTCGTCCCCTATGTGATAATGAACCTCGTTATCGGGACGGGCTACGGCTATGCGGCAGATATAGGGTTCCAATATATCCTCGGTCCCGCCTGTCTGCTGATATACGCCGCCCTCAGAAACGCCTGCGACCTTAGAGCCGACCGCAGAAGGCTCGTTATCGCGGCGGCGGCAGTCATAACGCTTGTAACGACCGTCGCGACCGCTTCGGGCAAGCTCTCTAACTTCAACTATTACCTCGACAATTCCGAGATATTCAAAAGCGCCGAGGAATGCATAGCCTCTGTGCCGGAGGACGGCTCGGTCCTTGCGAACACCTTCCTTCTGCCCCACGCCGCCAACCGCGACGAGATCTACGAGTTTAACCTCGAATGCTTTGAAAAGGACGAAAACGGCAAAGCAACGGGAATAAAAGACCTCGAAAAATACGACTTCTGCGTATTCCTCAAGACCGACGAAAAGACCTCGCTTGCGCTGCCCTTCCTTGCCGACGCCGGCTGGACGGTCTACTCGGAGTCTGATGGGATATTCGCAATAGTATATGTGAGCCCGCAGTACCTTGAGGCTCATCCCGAGGCGGGAATTTAATACAAAACAAAAGCGGAGAACATCCTGTCCTCCGCTTAATTTTATGTCAGTCCTCTATAAGCCTCAGTCCCGCGGTGTCGGTAACCGGCAGCGAGAAAACTATCGCCTGAGCCCTGCTCTCAACGCCGACCTGCTCCATTATCGCCTTCATTATCGGGTTTTTCTGCTCGGTCTTGGTTACTATAAACACCATTTCCTTCTCGGCGGCGAGCGATACGCCCATAAATTTCTCCGCCTGCGCCATTCCGGTGCCTTTTGCCTGTATAACCGTTCCGCCGTAGGCTCCGGCGGCGCGCGCGGCGTCCATAACGAGGTCGGTATAGCCTCGGTTCGCTATCGCGATTATAAGCTCGTGAGAAGTCTCCTTCAAGACCGATTCCTCCTCTTTTTTGTAATCCTGCTTTGCAAGCAGAAATTGCAGCGCCCTCCTGCCGCCTATGCTGCTCAGCGGCACCGTAAAGGCTATTCCCCCACCCGGGGCGTCTATCTTCATCTTTCGGCGGAGCTCGCCTTTGAGCGAAAGCCAGTCTTCCTCCTCTAAAACCGAGAAGATGACCTCTTTTTCGGCGGATTCGAGCCCGAGGTAATCGAGAACGTCGCCGCGTGCCGTTCCTGCGCCGAGAGCGGTAAATGTAACGGCTATTCCGCAGTCTTTAAAGAGCCGCTCGTAGCGCGGACCGTTTTTCCTGTCGACCACCGTGGCGGTCAGATAAAGCCTTCCCATTATTTCACCGCCTTAAAGTTCGATTATCTCGGCGTCGCCGTAGTCAAGCATAGAAAGCCCTGCTCTGCGCGCGGCTTTGTGCATACGGCTCTCTTTTATCCTGAAAACAAGCCCCATAGCCTGAATGGTTATAAGCGGGGTCATCGCGACCATCGCCACAACGCCGAAAGCGTCGGTGATTATGTTTCCGCCCGCGACCTTGCAGGCTCCCATAGCAAACGGCAGCAAAAAAGTTGCCGTCATAGGTCCCGAGGCGACTCCGCCCGAGTCGAAGGCTATTGCGGTAAAGAGCTTCGGGACAAAAAAGCTCAAAATCAGCGCAACAGCGTAGCACGGAAGAATAAACCACATTATCGGGATACCGGTTAAAACCCTGAGCATAGCTATCCCTATCGACAGCGAAACGCCGACCGAAAGGCTTAAACCCATAGCCTTAGCCGAAATAGCGCCCGAGGAGAGCTCCTCGACCTGCTTGGTCAGAACGAAAACGGCGGGCTCGGCAAGGACGATGAAATATCCGATCACCATTCCTATCGGGACGATTATCCAGCGGTAGGGCAGCGAAGCTATAGTCTGACCGAGGTAGTTGCCCGCGGGCATAAAGCCTACGTTTACCCCCGTGAGGAACAAAACAAGCCCGATATATGTATATGCGAGCCCGACGCCTATCTTTATGAGCGCCTTTTTGGTTATGTCGCGGGTAAAGAGCTGGAATATCCCGAAAAACAGGGCTATCGGAAGGAGCGATACCGCCATTTCCTTCATATATACCGGCAGCCCGCTCTGAAACAGCCTTCTTAGGTCGACGGTGTTGTCGACGATAGGTATCTGCTCCGAGACCGTTTCGGCGCCGTCGGGGCGGTATATCATTCCGAGGATCAATACTGCTATTATCGGTCCGACGGAGCAGAGGGAGATCAGCCCGAAGCTGTCGTCGGCGGCGTGTTTATCGCTTCTTATCGAGGAAATGCCTATGCCCAAAGCCATAATAAAGGGAACGGTCATAGGTCCGGTGGTGACTCCTCCGGAATCGAAGGCGACGGCGAGAAAATCGTCGGGGACAAACAGCGCGAGCAGGAACACCGCGATATAAAACACCGCGAGCATTTTGGAAAGCGATACCGAAAAGAGCATTCTCAAAATCGCGAACACCAGAAACAGCCCCACTCCCGCCGAAACAGCGAGGATTATGACCGTATTCGAGACCGAAGGGACCTGACCCGCTAAGACCTGAAGGTCGGGCTCGGAGACGGTTATTATCATTCCCATAATAAAGCCGAGAGCCGACATCAAAAAGGCGTTCTTGCTTTTTGTGAGAGCTGTTCCGACGCGCTCGCCCATTTTGGTCATAGAGAGGTCGACTCCGACCGAAAACAGGAGCATTCCTACAATGAGCATTACCGCTCCGACAAGGAACGTAAGAAGAATGCTCGGCGAAACGGGCGCGACGGTAAAGCAAAGAATAAGGACTATCGCGAGTATCGGGAAGACCGCCTTAATGGTTTCGGCGAGCTTTTCTTTTATCTGCGAGCCTCCGGCGTTCATAAGGGCGGCTTCCTCCTTTCGGCGGTATTTGCTTAAGCGTATAATTTTATTTTATTTCGTCGACGTCATAAGGCGTGGTCTGATAGACGAAGTAGTTGAGCCAGTTGGAATACAGAAGATTGGCGTGTGCCTTCCAGGTCACGACGGGCGCCTTTGTAGGGTCGTCGTCGGGAAAGTAGTTCTTCGGGACTTTTATATCTATCCCCTTGTTTTTGTCGCGGAAATACTCCTGAGCGAGCGTTCCCGCTTCGTATTCCGAATGACCTGTAATGAAGATCTGCCTGCCCTCGCGAGTCATACAGGCATAAACGCCCGCCTCCTTGCTCGAAGCGAGTATCTTAATTTCTGGGATGCGCTCGAGCTCGGCGCGGTCTACAGTTGAATTGCGGGAATGCGGGACGTAAAACACGTCGTCGAAGCCGCGGAAGAGTATCGGGTTTTTATAGTCGACGGTGTGAGGGAAGACCCCGAAGAGCTTTTCGGGCAGAGGTATCTTCTTCACTCCGAAGTGGTAATAAAGCCCCGCCTGCGCTCCCCAGCAGATATGAAACGTAGAATGGACGTGGGTCTTTGACCACTCGAATATCTCGCAGAGCTCGTCCCAGTATTCTACCTCCTCGAATTCGAGGTGCTCTACCGGCGCGCCGGTTATTATCATTCCGTCGAAGCGGGAGCTCTTTACGTCGTCAAAGGTCTTGTAGAACGAAAGCAAATGCTCCTGAGAGGTGTTTTTCGACTCATAGCTCTTTGTATGTATCAGCTCAATTTCGACCTGAAGAGGGGTATTGCCCAAAAGCCGCGCGAGCTGGGTCTCGGTGGCAATCTTTGTCGGCATAAGATTTAGGATAAGGATTTTTAGCGGTCTTATATCCTGAGTGAGAGCCCGCGTTTCGGTCATAATGAAGATATTTTCATCGGTGAGGGTTTTTGCCGCGGGCAGGGAATTAGGTATCTTAATAGGCATAGCTGTTCTCCTTAAGATGTTATATTGACCATTTTACCACCGTTGCGCAAAAAAATCAATACAGGAAGAGCAGGGAAGTGAAAAACCAAAGGTTTTCGGAGAAATCAAATACCCCGCCTCGCGAAGGGGTTATATCTTTCACCGAAAGGCGTGAAGCAACAGTTCTCGGACGCCTATTATAATTTGCCTCGCTCGTCGCGAGTCAAATCAGGGGACCCCCGGCGAGGGTCCCCTATGTCAAAACAGTCCACCGGACTGTTTTGACTACCCTCCTGCGCTTCGCTGCGCAAGAGATTTCGCAGCCTGCGGGCTGCGACCAGAGGCTACTCGCCTCTGGACTCTCGCGAGCCTTTTGGAAAAGGCTCGACCGAAAACTTTTAAATTTTGCGTCTGTATATCCACGCCTTTGCGCTGAAGTCGCGGTCGGCTTCTCCGAACTCCGCGACGACCTCCGCGCCCTCGGGGAGTATCCTCTCGGGAAGGCGGGAATCCTCGAACCTGTGCAGAACCGCAAGACCTTCGCCGCCGTATTCCCTCAGAACGAGCTGGCAGCCCGTCGGGCGGTTATAGCTCTCGGCGGCGCAGTCGATCAAAACCGTTCTGCCGTTCTTTATTATATCGGCGGCGCGGCGGTAGAATTTCATTCCTTCGTCGACTATTGCCCACTGCTCATCGGAGAGGTCGTAGATGTCTCCGCTGAGGCACATTCTCCCCAGAAGCGCGGCGGCGAGGGAATAATGCAGCCTGTCGCTGTTGTCGGTCTTTCTGAGAACAGCCCATATCTGGCACTGCTCCGGCTTTATTACGCGGTGGAGATTAGCCGCGATTATCGGTATCGCCTTCGTCTCGTGGGCGTCCGAAAAGCTCGCCTGGCTTGCAAGCTCCATCATCGGCGGGACGAGCCTGTGTCCGCCGCTCGAGCAGTTTTCTATAACTATCCCGGGGATCTCCTTCGCTATCCGCGCGAAGAATTCCCGCGAAGCCTCGACCTTTCTTCTGAGACCTTCGCCGAGGCTCTCGGCGCCGTCGCAGCCTGTTCCGACGGTGTCGTTATAGTCTATCTTTACATATCCGAAGCCGCAGTCGCGCAGGAGCTTTATGACCTTTTCAAAGAGGTAGTCCTTTACCCAAGGGTCTTCCATATCCCAAAAGCGTCTGCCGCCTACCGTCAGCGGAACGCCGTATTTTTTCATCAGATGGGCGGGGTCGTTAAAATGCCCGCAGCCCCAAGCCAGCGCCTCGAGCTCGAACCAAAGCCCGGGTATCATTCCCTTAGAGCGGATATAATCGGCTATCGGCTTCATTCCGCCGGGGAAGCGGCTCTCGTTTACGTTCCAGTCGCCGACGCTCTCCCACCAGCGCTCGGTCCCGTACCAGCCGGAATCTATTACGAGATATTTTATCCCCTTTCCGGCAATTTTGTCGCATATCCTCTTTACGTTTTCAAAGCTCGGGTTGCCCCAGGTGGTGCAGTATTCGTTGAAGACTATCCCCATATCGGAATCTGTGGGCGAGATGTTCGGCTTCTGAGCCTTAACGAGCCTGTCGCAGACCTCTTCGAGGGAATTTCCGAAGGCTACAGCAGCCCTCGGAGCCTCGAAGCTTTCGCCCGGGGCGAGCGTTTTGCTCCACTGCCCGAAATCGGCGTCGGCAAGACCGCCTACCGCCGAAAGGGTGTCGTCGTTTTTGCATAAAAGCTCTATCTGCCAGGAAGCCGCGCAGTAAAGCTGTATCCCGACGAACTCCCCGGTTTCGCTGTTTTCGAGCGCGACAAACGGGAAGTATTTCCTGACGGGCATAGAGCCTACGTTCCCGAACTTTTCAAACCTTAAGCCGCAGCGGTTCCACGAAGGCTCCAAGTGAAGCTCTTTAACCGTCTCGGTCCTGAGCTTGCCCTCGGCGCTCCAGAAGGATTGCAGCCTGTGGACCTTATCCGCCGCGATGTTTCTTATCGCGACCGAGGCGAGCATTTCGGCGGTAATATCGCAGTCGGAGCCGTTAAAGAGCTCGGCAGACAGTATCACCGCGCCGCCTCTTTGCTCCTTTGTCTGAGTGAGCCTGACTCCCTCGGGGGTCTCCCAGACGGTTTTGCTCTCGGATTCCGAAACCTTCTTTAGCCTTGCGGCGGTGTCGCTCGAGGTCATCGTTGCTCCGCAGGAAAATCCTCCCGCATAGCCGTCTCCCCGCAGCTTCAATTCAGCGTAAAATTCCATATCGCGCCTCCTAAGCGATCTCTATGACTATGTTTACGTCCTCCCTGCCGGCGAGGACCTTTCTTACTTCTTCCGCCTGCTCCTCGGTGCAGTATACGTTTTTTAAATTCGGCATCAGCGCCAGCGCGCCGTAATCCTTTACGGTGCAGGCGGTAAGAGCCACGTCGGTAATGCTCTCTGATTCCGCGAGCGGCGAAAGGTCGGATACGCTGTCGTATCTAATGGTGAAATAGACGAGCACGGGGAAATACTCCGCAACGTTATCTATCGAATGTATGGCGCAGCCGTCGAGGACGAGGTTGCGCAGATTCTCAAGCTTCGAGAGCCTGTCGAGATTGCCGAGGCTGTAGCCCTCCCAGAGGTAAAGGTGCTGAATAGAAGTCATTTCGGATATAACGTCTATTACCTCGCTCGTCGCGGGGCGGAAGCCGAGAAAGCTTATGCTTTTCATCTCGGAAAGCGCGCTCACGTCTTCAAGATTGGGGCAGTCGTGGATTTCGAGCCTCGAAAGCCCGGATATCTTCGCAACGTCGTCGAGATCGGTTATTTCGGTGGCGCCTATCCCGAGGCGGGTGAGTCTGAAAAGCCCCGAAAGAGGCGAAAGGTCGCTGAGCGGGTTCGAGGTTATATAGAGAGTCTCAAGCGAGGTCATATCCTTAAGCGGAGAGAGGTCGGATATGCGGTTGCCGTGAAGATAAAGCGAGACCGGATGAAGCCCTTCGAGCGGCGAAAGGTCCGAAATGTCCTGATTGCAGAGAACGAGCGTCGTGAGGTTGGGCATATTGGCTATGTCTTCGAGAGAGCTTACGTTGCCGAAGTTCTTTACCTGCTTTCCCGCGACATCTATCGTTGCGCCGTGAATGATTATATCTTCGGAGTTGGATATGCTATCCTCGCCAACGAGCATAAACTCGGTTATGTTTTCGAGGTCGGCCCGCGTTATATCGCCGGTCTCCTTGCCCAAAATCCTTCTTGCCTCGCGCTCGACGGCTTTATCGGCAAAGCTGTAGGCGGCGCCGAGCGATTCCGAAGTATCATCCTCAAAGCTGCCGTGGACGAGCCTCGGTATCGACAGCGAAGCGCCCGCGATGACAGCCGCCGACACCGCCAGAATTGCAGCCGCCTTTATTCCGCGGGATAAGCCCGCTTTTTTGCCGCCGTAGAGCCCCGAAAGAGCCTTTTCGAGCTCAACTGCGTCGGCGTATCTGTGCGACGGTGAAAACTCGGTGCAGCGCCTTACTACCGCCGCGACCTTTCTCGGCATTTTGGAGGTATCGACCTTTACCGAGCCGGTGATGAGCTCGTTTAATAGAACTCCTATCGCGTAAACGTCGGAGCGCTCGTCGGTCTGGGTATAGCCGAACTGCTCGGGCGGTGCGGTCATCGGAGTTCCGAGGACCTGAGTATCGCGCTCGGAGCCGTCGTCATACTCCCTCGAAATTCCGAAATCAACAAGAAATACCTCGCCCTCGGAATCCATAATAACGTTGCCGCATTTTATGTCGCGGTGTATGACCGGAGGGTTGCCCGAATGGAGCCTTGAAACGATGCGGCAGAGCTCGGCGGCAATTTCTACGGCTTTTTTCGGCGGCATCGGTCCTTCGGACTCGATATATTCCGAAAGGCTCACGCCCTCGATATATCTGCGCAGAAGGAAGCACTGCCCGCCGCGCTCGAGGCAGAGATATACTTCGGGAACGCCCCTGCCCGCGAACCTTGCGAGCATTTTTGCCTCGTTTTCGAGGACCTCACGGCTGCCCGTCTTTAAGAGAAGCCTGCGCCCGCAGATCCTGTCGTAGAGGACATAGACCGAGCCGCTGTCGCTCTCCTTGAGCTTGGCGATGACCTCTATGTCAGCGCCCTCCCCGAGAGAAAACAGAGCCTTTTCTTCAACGTCCGTCATACGGCTCGGATCACCTCCCTCCGATTTAAAATGTTATTAAAAATAATATCAAATACTGCGAAAAATGTCAAGCCGAGGGAGAAATTCGGGGACGTAATAATCTATGCTTTTTTGGCTCAAAACATACCCCTCAAATGCTTTCTCCTCTATTGATTTTTTGCCCCGCAGGTATTATAATACAGTAAATACCTTAAACGGAGGTTTTGAAATGAAAACAAAGGATTATTCAAAGCTCAGAAACGAAAGCGATATCCGCGGAATCGCCATCGCGGGCGTCCCGGGGCAGGAGGTAAACCTCACCGAAACCGCCTGCCGCGATATTGCGCGCGGCTTCGCGCTATGGCTCATTCAGCGCACCGGTAGGACAAAGCTTCGCGTCGCCGTCGGCAGGGATTCAAGGCTTTCGGGAGAAAAGCTCCTCGGCTGGCTCGCCGACGAGCTCTCCTCGGAGGGCATTTCCGTCACCGATATGGGGCTTGCGAGCACTCCGGCGATGTTTATGACCACAAAAACCGAGGGCTTTATGTTCGACGGCGCGGTTATGGTAACGGCTTCTCACCTTCCCTACAACCGCAACGGATATAAATTCTTCACCCCCGAGGGAGGCGTCGAGGCTTCTGACATAAAAGAGATGGTCGCCTTTGCCGAAAGCGAAGGGCATACCGGTCTCAAAAAGGTCGACATTGTAAAAGACAGCTTTATGGACGTTTATTCAAAGCGCCTTGCGGATATGATAAGGGCCGCCTGCGGCTCTGAGCGCCCCCTCGAAGGACTGCGTATAGTCGTAGACGCGGGCAACGGCGCGGGCGGATTCTACGCCGAAAAGGTACTTAAGCCCCTCGGAGCGGATATAACCGGCTCCCGCTACTTAGACCCCGACGGAAGCTTCCCGAACCACATTCCCAACCCCGAAAACAAAGAGGCTATGGAGTCGATAACCGAAGCGGTAAAGGAATCACGCGCCGACCTCGGAATAATCTTTGACACCGACGTTGACCGCGCGGGCGCGGTCCTTTCGGACGGAAGCGAGCTCAACCGCAACCGCCTGATAGCTATGCTCTCGGCTATGCTCTTAAGGGATCACCCCCACACTACCATCGTAACCGACTCGGTCACCTCTTCGGGTCTTGCGGAGTTTATTGCCGCGAAGGGCGGCGTTCACCACCGCTTCAGACGCGGCTACAGGAACGTCATCAACGAATCCATACGCCTTAATTCCGAAGGGATCGACAGCCAGCTGGCGATAGAGACTTCGGGTCACGGCGCCTTCAAAGAAAATTACTTCTTAGACGACGGCGCATATATCGTTACGAAGCTTATAATCGAGCTTTCGCGCGGAAGGAAAAACGGCTACGAGCTCTCGTCACTGATAAAGGAGCTCAGGGAGCCCGCCGAGAGCAGCGAGTTCAGAATGGACCTTAAGCTTGAGGACTTCAAGCCCTACGGGCAGGACATCATAGATAAACTGTCCGAATACGCAAAGGGGCAAGAGGGCTGGAGCCTTGCGCCTTCAAACTTCGAGGGCGTAAGAGTCAATCTCGACAAAAATCACGGTAACGGCTGGTTCCTGCTCAGGCTATCGCTCCACGAGCCGCTTATGCCGCTGAATATCGAATCTGACGAAACGGGCGGAGTGAAAAAGATAGCGGGTGAGCTCTGCGGGTTCCTTGAAGGGTTTGACAAGCTCGATTCCTCAAAGCTCAGCGAATTTGCTGGAAAATGAAAGTAAGATGACGAAAGTTTTTTGCTGAATTTCGGAACGTTGCGGCGAGCAAGGTAATAAAAACTTGCCGCCTGTCGGCGGGGAAATTTCGGCGAGCGCCGAGGTTTTTCGCTTCCATACCCCCTGCCACGCATCTGATTGCGAAGCAATCAGATTGCCCTCAGAGAGGAAGAGGGGGACAAGCGACGCCATAGCCTTGTTGTAAAGGAAAATATAGTCGGCGTCGCTGTGTCGTTCGCTTCGCTCTCGAGCGGAATTTTGAGCACGGTCGTTCACCGTTCGGCGAACGACCGACCCCTTCCCCTCGAGGAAAGGGGTATTTGGGTTCCTTGAAAACCAGTACAGCGTTTGGAATTCGGGCGGCTCTTTCCGACACGTCTGCGCGCCGCCGAAGATCCGAAAACTGTATTTTCATCTTATTTCCTTTCATTTAAAATCGCTATTGTAATTTTCAATAGACTATGATATAATAAACTTAATATGGAAAAGAGCGGGGGCATTTCGCCGCGCCTAAAAAGGGGTTGTTCTGAATGATAAAAAGCAGACTCGAAGCGAGAGCGCTGAGAATATGGCTTCTCTGCGTCGTCATATTTGCTGCGGCGGTGCTTATAACCGCGCGGCTCATCGGCTTTTACTCCGCAGATTCCTTCTACCGCCTTCTGCCCTTCCTCGACTTTAATTTAACGCTTTCGGGAAGCATCGGCGGGAAGGAGCTCCCCTCTTGGCTGACCGACAATTTCAGCTTTGCCTGCTCTCTCGCCTGCGTCATCGGCGCGATTGCCCTTGCCGCGCACATCGTTTACGTCTTTGTGCTCAACGTTTACCGCGGTCAGCGGAGAAAAGCCGCGAAGGTACTCCGCAAAACGGGTTACTCTAAGGAATATTACGAGCTTCTCGAAAAAAAGCGCCGCAAGCTCTCGGGGACCTCTTTGGGAGCGCGCAACGACCTCTGCATCGCTAAAGCCTATTGCGACGGCAGGCGCTACGACGACGCCTTCTCGGTCCTGCGCGACATCGACCTCGACCGCTTCGACGCAAAAATGGCTGCCGAATACTACAATCTCTACACATATCTCTTCCTGCTTACCGGCGACGTTGAGAGCGCGCGCTCAACGGTAGAGCTCGGAAAGCCGTTCTGCTCGAAATATGCCGACCGCTCGGAGCAAAAGCTCACCGCGGCGCTTCTCAAATATGCCGACGGCGACTACGAGGGTGCGAAAGCGGGCTTCAAGGAGCTTTTGAACTGCCGTCCGACCGAGGTAAGAGTATGGGCGGGGCTTTATCTCGGGCTCGTTTATCTCAGGCTCCAGAAAAAGGAGCACGCAAGAAAGCTCGTCGGGCTTCTCGGAAAGTATAAGAAGACTCCGCGCCAGAGTGAGGATATGATAAAGCTGCTCAAAAAGCTCGAGACCGCCTATGCCCTCGAAGCCGAAGAACAGGCGGAAGCCGCAAACGGCGCCGACGCGCCGGCTCCCCAGCCCGCAGACAGCGCGGCGGTTTAAGGGCGGAGTGCGTGCTCGGTCTTGCCTTCAATGAATACCGCGGACGCAGTCACACGCCCGCGCTCATAAGCATAATATATCCCGAGGGGACAAAATTCCCTCGGGATAATTTTTTTGAAAGGAACGGTTATGACGATGAATCTTACGGATATGCTTGTCGGGGATCGCGAAAAGCCCTGCACGAGCTGCCCGCTCAACAATACTATGAGCGCTTTTCCAGCAGAGACGCCGGTAGGTATGGCTTATGTGCCGTATCAGCGGTGGAAGAATGTTTACGAGCCGTCGGCGGCGCTCGACAGAGGAACGGTCTTTGAAGACCTCGACAAACCTTTTTTGGGGGAGAAGGCAATATGAACGACAGACAGAAGCTCCTGAAAAAAGTTCAGATGTATTCGTTCGCAGTCACCGACGCGGCTCTGTTTTTGGATACGCACCCCGACTGCGCCGAAGCTCTTGCTTATTACAACAAATACAAAAAGCTCTGCGAAGAGGCAAAAAAGCAGTATGAACAGGCATACGGACCTCTTTGCATCGAGTCGGAACAGAACGACGCCCGCTGGGCTTGGGCAGATTCGCCCTTCCCGTGGGAGCTTTCGGCAAACTGAGGAGGTAACGCACAATGTGGAAATATGAGAAAAAGCTTGAATACCCCGTAAAGATAAAGACCCCGAACGCGACATCGGCTAAGATAATCGTTTCTCAGTTCGGCGGTCCCGACGGCGAGCTCGGCGCGTCTATGAGATATCTCAGCCAGCGCTACACCGCTCCTACGCCGGAGGTAAAGGCGATACTCAACGACATCGGCACCGAAGAGCTCAGCCATATGGAGATGGTCTGCTCGATCATCTACCAGCTCACCCGCGACCTCACTCCGAAGGAGATAAAGGAGAGCGGCTTCGACGTTTATTTCGTCGACCACACCAACGGGCTCTACCCCGTCGCCGCCTCGGGAGCCCCATTCTCGGCGGATATGTTCCAATCGACCGGCGACCCGATCGCCGACCTCTCGGAGGATATGGGGGCGGAGCAGAAAGCCCGCCTGACCTACGACAATATCCTCCGCCTCGTAGACGACCCCGACGTAAGAGACGTTATAAAATTCCTCCGCGAGCGCGAGATAGTGCATTTTCAGAGGTTCGGCGAAGCGCTCCGCCTCGTAACCGACAGGCTCGACTCGAAGAACTTCTATGCCTACAACCCGAGCTTTGACGTGAAAAAGTAAAAATATCCCGCCCACGCTCAGCCGAGTACGGGCGGGGTTATTTTGGGTATTCTGTCAGGCTTCTGCATATTTGCCTTAGGAAATGTTCTCCTTTTTATCCATAACGTGCTCCCTTTCCTGCTGTTTATTACACCTTATGTTCTTATGCAAGGAGCTAAACAGCTTTTTCAGCACCGTATTTTCAGAAGCGTCGTTTCCCCTATAACAAAACATCTTCCAATTCCCGCCGGCAGAAACATAGTTTCACCCTTCATAAACCTCACGGGCTTCTGCGACGTATCGTCCATCGCTTCTACCTGCCCATAGCCGTCGAGACACATCAGCACCTGAAAAGAGCTGTCAGTTACCAAAAAGGAAAAACCTTTTGTTACCTGTATCCGCTCGACCTCAAAATACCTGCATCTGCATAACAGTTCACGCGAGCCGCCGGGGTAATATCTGACAGTTCTCGGTAACTGTTTAACGTCAGGCGAGGGCGCCATATTCATTACCCTAACGGCTTTGTCAAAATGAAGCTCGCGCTTTTTTCCGTTCTTGTCTATGCGGTTATAATCGTAAACGCGGTATGTCACGTTAGAGCTTTCCTGAACCTCTGCAAGAAGTATCCCTCTGCCTATGCCGTGTACCGTTCCTGCGGGAACATAATAGACATCGCCTTTTCTTACAGGTACCTTTTGAAGCTGCCTGTCCAGCGTATTTGTCTCTATGGCGCGTCTCAGTATTTTCTCCGTGACTCTGTGTCTGAAGCCGTAAATCAGGCTGGAGCCTTCTTCCGCCTCGATCACATACCACATTTCAGTCTTGCCGTTCTGATGTTCATACTCTTTTGCAAACCCGTCGTCGGGGTGTACCTGTATGGAGAGGTCTTTTTTTGCGTCGATAAACTTAACCAAAATGGGAAGCTCTCCGCTTTTGCACTTGCTTCCGAGATATTCGGGATCAAGCTTCAGCACCTCCGCAAGAGTTTTGCCCTTATATGTACCGTTCGCCACCGTATTCGGTCCGTCGGGGTGAGCCGAGCATTCCCAAGTCTCAGCAAGAGGCGTTAAATCAAACTTTTTACCGTATTCCTCTTTCAGCTTTGTGCCGCCCCAAAGGTAATCCTTGCCTGTGGGTATGAGCTTAAGGATCTCCATTCAATCACTCCGCATCGAACTTTATCTTGTCGCTTACGCTTATCTCGTCCCCGAGCTGTACTTCAACTATATCGAGCGCAGTTACGGCCTCTACCATATGCTTGCAACCGGCGGCGATCGTGATAACGTCGCCGGTGCGGAGATACTGCTCCATTCCGTCGACAACGGCTTTGCCTTCGCCCGAAACGACCGTCCAGACCTCTTCGCGGTAGTTGTGCATATGATAGCTCATATGCTCTCCCGCTCTCATTGAGACTTTGACAGTCATCGAGCCCGGCTGAACGTCTATGACCGTATATGTGCCCCACGATTTTTCGGCATACATAGCCGCAGTTTCGATTTTTTCAACATAAGGCTTCATATAAGCGCTGCGCTCTTTGTCGGAAATAAGTATCCCGTCGCCGCTTGCCGCTATTATCATATCTTTGCACCCTATGCAAAGCACCGGTATGTTCAGCTCGTTTACTACGTTCGTGTTCACACACGTTTCGTCGAGGATAACATTCCCCTTTGCGGGATCCGCCATTACCTCAGCCATCATATTCCAGGTTCCGACGTCCTTCCAGGAGCCGCCGTAGCGAAGGACCTGTATCGACTGCTCATTCTCGACCACGGCATAGTCGAAGCTTATTTTTTCAAGCGTATCGTACTTTCCGAAAAGGTCGCGGTAATCGTCGAATTCTATCAAGCCATGAGCTTTTTCGAGTAGATATCCGAGCTTCATCGCAAAAATGCCGGCATTCCAAAGGGCGTTTTGCGCTATATACTTTTTCGCCGTCTCAACGTCGGGCTTTTCCTTGAATTCGCGAACCTTGCTGACATTTTCTCCGCTTTCGGGGATTATGTACCCGTATTTCTCACTCGGGTATGTTGGCTCAATGCCCATAAGCGTTATGTTTGCGTTCCCCTGCTCTGCCAGCTTTTGCAGCTTGCCGACTGCTTCATAGTATGTGTTGTCAACATACGGATCGACCGGACACACGACGACCGATTCGTTCCCATTTACGCCGAGCTCGTCGTGCAGATATGCGGCAGCAAGGACTATCGCCGGAAAAGTATCGCGGCGGCAGGGCTCAACGCATATAGATACCTTCTCGCCGAGTTGATTCTTAATCGCGCTCGCCTGTGATTTACTTGTAGCTATCGTTACGTTGGCATTCGGATCGACGGTAGTTATCTGCCTGTAAACGCGCTGAACCATCGACTCATACTCTTCTCCGTTTTTGAACAGCTTGATGAACTGCTTGCTGCGTATGTCGTTGGATAGAGGCCATAGGCGTTTTCCGCTGCCTCCCGAAAGTAAAACTATATTCATATGCCTGCCCCTCTTCAATTCAGATTCAGCGCTGCCTTCAATATGCGACGAATTTCTTCGAGCTTTTCTTCCGCGGCGCCGTGGTCCTTTCCTTTTATGCTGTAATATATCTTTATCTTCGGCTCCGTTCCGGAAGGGCGTATTGCTATCCATGAGCCGTCGCTCAGGATATATTTGAGGACATCCGACGCCGGCAATTCGCCGAAGCCGGCTTCCGCAGAAACGGGAACGCTGTAGTCGATAACGCACTTTATATCCTCAAAAGGCTTGCCGCCGCTGCGAAGCTGCCTCATCATAGACGCGATCCTTTCAAGACCGTCCTTGCCCTTTAAGGTAAAGCTGTCCAGCGCGTCAAGGTAATATCCGTATTCTGCGTATATTTCATTGATCTCGTCAACGAGAGTCTTGCCGCCCCGCTTTGCCTCCGCAGCCATTTCGCATATAAGAACGGAAGCGACGACCGCGTCCTTGTCGCGCGCGTGAGTGCCTGCAAGATATCCGTACGATTCCTCATATCCGAACAGAAAATCATAGTCGCGCTCTTTTTCGGGGCCTTGTTTTGCCTGCTCAAACTGCGTTATCTTCTCCCCGATAAATTTGAAACCGGTAAGCGTTGAAAAAACAGAAATGCCGTTTTTTCGCGCAATTTCAGCGCCGAGCTCAGAAGTTACGACTGTCTTTACGACTGCGGGTCGGTCATATTTGCTTAGATCCGTATGCCTAAGAATAAAATTCATAAGCAGCGCGCCGACCTGATTTCCGGTCATAAGACGGTAATTACCCTTATCCGTTCTCACTGCTATACCCACGCGGTCGCAGTCCGGGTCGGTGCCGAGCACAATATCCGCATCGGTTTTCGCCGCTTGAGCGATGCCCATTTCGAGCGCGCGCCTATCCTCGGGATTCGGAGACACGACCGTCGGGAAACTGCCGTCGGGAACGGTCTGTTCTGCAACTTTATCCGTATTTACAAATCCGTCGCGTTCAAGAACAGCCGCAACCGGAACATTTCCCGTTCCGTGAAGCGGTGTATATACGACTCGCAAAGCGGCTTTTGCGGCAGCGTCGCCATAGCGGCTTTGCCCGAGAGCGGCGTTTACGAATTCATCGGTCACATCGACCGTTTCAATAAGAGATTTATCACCGTTAAAGCCGATTTTGCCGTAATCATCTACCGCATTCACATACTCTATGACGCGCTCCGCCTTGTCCGGCACAAGCTGGCAACCGTATTCGTCATATACCTTATAGCCGTTATATTCCTTCGGATTATGCGACGCCGTTATGACGACGCCGGCTAAGGCATTCAAATACTTTACCGAGAAGCTGAGCTGCGGGGTCGGTCTTGCGCTCGAGTGAACGCAAACGCGTATGCCCATACCGCTCAGAACAGAAGCCGTCACATCGGCAAAGAATTTGCTGTTGTTTCGGGTATCATAGCCTACGACAACGCCGCGCGAGCGGCATTCGTCCGCGCCGAACGTATCAAGAAGATATCTGCCGAGACCTTGAGTCGCCTTCCCGACGGTGTATTTATTCATACGGTTCGTCCCCGCGCCCATAACTCCGCGCAGACCGCCAGTGCCGAATTCAAGGTCGCGGTAGAAGCGGTCTTCTATCTCTGCGGAGTCCTTAACGGAATCCAGCGCAGACAATTCCGAACGTGTTGCAATGTCAAAAAATTTATCAGTTTTCCAAAAATGAAACGCATCAGCAATTTCCATATGTTTTCACCCACTATTATTTAATACATCTGTTGGCGTGGATACCACCACGTTTTTCTATGAGCATCAGCACTGTTACACATCCGTATTGCCTCCAAGTCCTCATCTGAAAGCTCAAAATCAAGCTTTCGGTTCTCGATCAGATGATGAATATTCTTTGAAAAGCAAATAGGTGTGTTGCCGATCTGTATATTCCATTTAAGTGCAACCTGTGCTTTTGACACGCTGTATTTATCTGCAATTAACTGTAGTGCGGATTGTACATCTTCATCTGTTACGGAAAGCGGACCCCAGCTTTGCACAGCTATTCCCTTTTTCCTGCAAAATTCCGCCAAACCTCTCTGCTGAAATTGGGGATTAATTTCAAGCTGATTTATCTCAGGTACGGTGTTGCAGGCTTCGGTGAGCTGAAGAATATGCCTCTCGAGGAAATTTGAAACTCCGATGTGCTTCACTTTTCCCTCCGCGCGTAATTTCTCCATCTCTTTCCATACGGAAATATTTCTCTCGGTATATTCAAGCTCTGAATATCTCGGAACGGGTTGGTGAATCAGATAGCTGTCTACATAATCAAGTCCCAGATTTTGCAAGCTTTCTTCTAACTGCTTACGAACTGATTCGCCGTCATACGGCATTACGGGATAGAACTTTGTCTGAATAAACACCTCATCTCTTCGCATTCCTGCATCAAAAAGAAGTTTAAGCGCGGCCCCGACGATTTTCTCCGTACCGTATGAATAGGCGGTATCTATAAAGCGATAGCCGATGAGGATCGCCTGAACCAAAAGTGCTGCCATTTCTTCGGGACGGTCTTTATCCAGATCACCCGTTCCTAAGCCTATACTATATACCCCCCCCCGCGGAAATTTTATTATCTTCCAAGTAACACCTTACCATTCTCTCAAAACCATCTTTCGGGGTATAAAGTTGGCGCCAGCCGAGAGCCTTCAGCTTCTCGTTTGATACCTTTTTATCGTTTACGCCTTTTCCCTTTGAAAAGCTGTAGTTTTCATCAATATCTATCTGTTTGACCGTCGGATTGGTCTTCCCTGAGGCGTTGATCATCCATGATACGGCGTCGTCAATCTTCACAAGCTCGTCCGCGCCGGCATTATATACTTCTCCCGGAACCCCTTTTACAAGAACAAACAGAACTGCCGCTATCATGTCTGCGATATATGTATATTGCGCCGAGGCTGAAGGGTCTTTATACATTACCATCTCTTTTTCGGATAAAAGATTCTTTATGACCCTCGGCAGAATCCTCATATCATGTTCAATGTCAAACGTGGGACCGTATGTATGGGTTATCCTTATGATATCGGTATTAACACCATGTTGTTTATTGAAAGCTCTGCACATCTGCTCGGCAAGCCTCTTGGATTCTATATAACTTGCCCTATCGCCCAACGGGTCTACGATCCCGTAGTCATTTTCGGAAAGGACCTCTTTATCCGTTCCTCCTTCACCGTAAATCGAGTTGGAGCTGAAGAAAAGAAACTTGTCCGTCCCCGTTTTCTTAGCAAGCTCTAAAAGTCTGTATGTCCCAACGACGTTCGGAAGAATGACATCGACAGGCGTTTCGACAAAAAACTTTGTGCTTGCCATACTTGCCGCATGAATTATATAGTCAAACTTTATATCGGGCAGATCCCCGTTTATCAGGTCGAATGTAAGAATTTCTGCATAAGCACCGCCAAGATAGTCTTTATAGATTTTCTCGGCTTTTTCCCGACTGCGGCATTGCATATACAGTCGTATATTGTATTTTTTTGCGCATGACAAAATGCATTTGCAGAGATATGTAGTTAAAAGACCTGTTGCTCCCGTGACTAAAACAGTTTTGTTTCTAAGGGAATCAAACAATTCGGGGTATTCGCACATCAAAATTCCAAAATCTTCAAGCAATACTTTATTCATATGCCCTCCGCATATCCAATCATCCTATAAAATCGTTTTTTAAGACCTTCTGTATCTAGTCCAAACTTATTATATAAGTAAGCGGGTCTTGCCATTGAAACAAACACGTCATTAACGCCGGCTATTTCAAATTTTGTAGTAAGATTTTCTTCAGCAATGACGGTTGCAACCATGCTGCCGAGCCCGCCTATTATATTGTGATCTTGTGCGACTATAACATTACCGGTTTGCGCGGCGTCAATTACCGCCTCTTTATCAATGGGCTTAATTGTGTGCATATCAATGACGCGTATCTTTTTCCCGGACTCTTTATATATTTCATCGGCCGCCTGTACCGCATACTGTACTATTACCCCTGAAGATATTATGCAGCCGTCATTCCCTTCGCGTGCAACTGACGCTTTTCCGATCTCATATTTATAGTTATCGCTGTAGATATCCTCCGACGGAACTACGCTTATACGCATATATATCGGTTTATTATAGTTTAATGTTGCCTGCAGCATGTGTTCCGCCTGAATTGCATCGCTCGGCTCCAAAACCGTCATATTCGGGATTGAACACATTATTCCGCAATCTTCAATGCTCCAATGCGTCGCTCCTGCAAGTCCGCCGGATACTCCGGCATATACCCCTATAAGTCTTGCCTTCAGATCAGCATAAGCTATATCGGTGCGGCACTGTTCGCATGCGCGCATGCTTAAAAATGAGGCCATAGAAAAAGCAAAAGCGGTATATCCTTCGTGACAAAGCCCCGCAGAAAAGCCGACCATATTCTGTTCGGCAATTCCTACGTTATAAATTCTGTCGGGATACTTTTCCATAAACTTTTCCATCCTGCATGAACGAAAAAGATCCGCAGAAATAGCAACTATAGATGCGTCTTGCTCTGCCAGCCTGACCATATAATTCCCGACGATTTCTCTAATCCATTTTTTGGCCACGGCATTTCACTCCTTTCATATCGCTCATTGCCTGCGCGTATTGAGACTCGTTCATTTTACCGGCATGCCAATTTACGTTGTTTTCCATAAAGCTGACGCCGTGACCTTTTACGGTATGACAAACAATAGCCGTAGGCTTTTCCGAATCTGCCGGAGGCAGCTCGTCAAAAGCCTTCTTAATTTCTTGGATGTTATGGCCATTGATTTCAACCACTCTCCACCCGAATGTCCTGTACTTTTCGGCAATATCATCAAGACCCGTAAGCTCATCTATACCCCCGTCCGAGGCAAGTCCGTTGCGATCAATTATCCCTATAAGATTCCCGAGCTTATAGTGTACAGCATTCATAGCAGCTTCCCATACGGAGCCCTCGCATTGTTCGCCGTCTCCCATAACAACATAAACCCTGCTATTTCTATTATTCTTTCGGTACAATCCTTCTGCTATACCTGAGCCGATCGATAAACCATGTCCAAGGCTTCCGGTGGAAACTTCTACATATGGATTAACTAATTTACAAGAATGCATAGAAAAGCGTCCGCCGTCAGTTGCATACTCATTAAAAAAATCGCTTTTGTCAAAACAGCCTATAGCAGATTGGTTAAGGCTTGTTACGGCTGCCGCGTGTCCTTTTGACAATATAAATCTATCTCTCGACTCATCTTTTAAATTGTTCGGGTCAAACTTTATTTGATATTGCCAGAGAACCGTCATTACATCCGCAATCGACAAATCTCCGCCGATATGAATGCTTTTTTGAGAACATAAATAAAGTAAATCACACTTTATCTGAAATGCTGCTTTTTCCAATTCTTCGATCGTTGTTTTCATTTCATTTCACCATTGTTTTTAAGTATAATTCGTTCAATTCCTTTATCCCCTCTTCCAGGGAAACCTCCGTCTTCCACCCGAGAGCATAAATCTTTGAATTATCGCAGATTCTTCTCATCATGCCGTCGGGCTTGGTGGGGTCGGTGACGATCTCGCCTTCAAAGCCGGTGATCCGCTTAATCATCTGCGAAAGCTCCATAATTGATACTTCTTCGCCCGTCCCAACGTTTATAGGCTCGGAAGACGAATAATTGTTCATCAGGAAAATGCACGCCGAGGCAATATCCCTATTGTTTATAAACTCGCGCTTAGCGGCTCCTGTTCCCCAGAGAACAACCTCTTTATCGCCGTTTTCCTTTGCCTTGTGATACTTCATCAAGAGCGCAGGAATGACGTGGCTGTGTTCGGGATCGAAGCTGTCACCGATGCCGTAAGAGTTTGCGGGTATCGCCGAGATAAATTTCCTGCCGTACTCGCGGCTTATATAGCTGCAAAGACGGCTTCCGCAGACCTTTGCAAGCGCATAACCTTCGTTTGTGACTTCGGGCAGCCCTGTAAGCAGATATTCCTCTTTCATCGGCTGGGGGCATTCTTTCGGATACATACACGCGCTCCCGAGGAACAGAAATTTTTTGACATCGCTTTTGAACGCCATCCAGATGAGGTTTTGCTGGATCTGCATATTTATGTACATAAATTCCGCAGGGCGTTCGCTGTTTGCTTTAATTCCTCCGACAAGCGCTGCCGCGTCTATGACATATTCGGGTCTTTCATCTTCAAAGAATATCTCAACATCAGCCTGTCTGCAAAGGTCAAGTTCTGCATGTGTTCTTGTGACTATATTTGTATATCCTTGTCTTTCAAGCTCTCTGACTATTGCCGAACCAACCATTCCGCGATGTCCGGCAACATAGATTTTTGAATTTT
This sequence comes from uncultured Clostridia bacterium, assembly GCA_947627875.1. Classification (GTDB taxonomy): domain Bacteria; phylum Bacillota; class Clostridia; order Oscillospirales; family Ruminococcaceae; genus Faeciplasma. Next base: position 6,556 of record CANQXS010000011.1, on the reverse strand, counting down.
TCTGCATGGTTTCACCTCATAATTTTTCGATCATAAATATCTTTTCCGAATTCCGTTTCTACCGGTCTGTCATACAAGACCGCCATAATACATCGCTCTGGGAAATACATTTCATGAGCGGTGCCGGGATATATCTCAAAGAAATCCCCCTGCCGAAAAAGTTGTTCGGTAAATTCTCCGCCACTTTCCGCAGTGACCCTCACTGCACCTTCTATAACATAGAAAGCTTCACGGCAGTACTTATGAAAATGCCCACCGCGCGTGACCCCGGATTCGGACACCAAGATATTTATCTGCGAATATCCGCTGCTCACAAGCTGAGTAAGGCTTCCGCGCTCATCAGTATGCAAAAATTCAGGAGATAAGGTTTTAATTGTCATCTTACACACTCCATTTCAAACATAATGAGTGCGAAGACAGCTTCAAACCTTATTTCAAATAGCTGTACCCCCCCCCGTGAGAATTTCCGTCAACGCTTCAATCTCACGGTCAAGTTCCTCTTTTCCAAGCCCATGGTGGCAACCGATGTAGAATCCGTTATTGTCAATATACTCTGCATTCGGGTAATCCTTCTCAATATCGCCGAAAATCTCCTTATAAATAGGCTGATTCAATAGCGGCAGCATCGGTCTTGTTTCAATATTTTGGGATTCAAGATACTTGACTATCTCGTTCTTTGACTTAGGGCTTTCGGGCTTAACAAGGATCGGGAACATCATATATGTGTGCTCGATGTTCTCGGGGTGCCTCGGTAGCTGTATGTACTTTTCTACGGGCTCAAGTCCCCTGATGAGGTAATCCGCGTTTTTATGCCTTGCTCCCATTATCTCGTCTACTCTTTCAAGCTGCCCGAGGCCCAAAGCGCCTTCCAGTTCGCCGACGCGATAGCTATAGCCGAGCCTTACGAAAGTAAACCGTCTGTCCATATCCGTCTTAAGACGCTTCGGGCACACCTGATTGCCGTCGGAAGCTATGCACCTCTCGCAGGTGCAGGCTCTTCCGTGAGCGACAAGGGAACGGAGAATTTCGGAAAGTTCGGGGTCGCTTGTACACATTACCCCGCCGACGCCCGTAGTTAAGGTATGCGCAACATAGGTACTGCACGCCATTATGTCGCTGAAGCTGCCGACGGTTTTGCCGTTTATCTTCGCAAAATGCGCCTCGGCGCAGTCCTCTATAATCCTCAAATTATGCTTCTCTGCAATCTCACTGATTTTGTCCATCTCGCATGGCATTCCGAAACAGTGTACGGGAATAATGCACCTTGTCTTTTCTGTGATGTGCTTCTCTGTTTCGTCGGGATTCATATTGTAGGATTTTATATCTACATCTACGAAAACAGGCTTTAAACCGGCATGGAGAACCGAGTTTGAGGTTGCAATAAATGTGATCGCGGGAACAAGTATCTCGGCGTCGTCCTCCCAGTTATACTTCTCTTTGAGCGCCAGAATTGCAAGGTGCAGCGCGCTGGTGCCGCTGTTGCACATTACACCATACTTGTGCCCATGCATATTCGCGAACATTTTTTCAAACTTTGCAACGTATTTGCCCTGTGAAAGCCGCTGGCTGTCCAAAGCGTCCATTACATACTTCTTTTCGATTTCCGTGACCGACGCATATCCTACTCCGATTTTATTCATATATCTCACCTTTCCGATTCAAGAACTGCTTTTTCGTGCTTTGCCGTTTTTCTGTCATGCTCCGCCATTATCTTTACGAGTTCCTCATAGCTTGTCTTCTGAGGATTCCAGCCGAGGACGGTTTTCGCTTTGGTGGGGTCGCCCAACAGGTTGTCCACATCGGTCGGGCGGAACCACGCAGGATTCACGCATACAAGCATTTTTCCTGTATTTTCGTCATAACCCTTTTCGTCAAGACCTTTGCCCTCCCAGCGTATATGTATACCGTTAGCGGCAAATGCTCTCTCGGTGAAATCACGGACGGTATGCTGAATGCCGGTAGCGATGACGAAATCATCGGGCTTGTCCTGCTGCATTATGAGCCACATACATTCGACGTAATCCTTTGCATAGCCCCAGTCGCGCAGGCTGTCTAAGTTGCCGAGTTCAAGGTGATCCTGCAAACCCTCAGCGATACGTCCTGCCGCAATCGTTATCTTTCGGGTGACGAAGTTCTCACCGCGGCGCTCGGATTCATGGTTGAACAAAATCCCGTTGCAGGCGAACATTCCGTAAGCCTCGCGGTATTCCTTAGTTATCCAGAAGCCATACTGTTTTGCGACGGCATAAGGGCTGTATGGGTGGAACGGCGTGGTTTCCGACTGCGGGACTTCCTCTACCTTGCCGTAAAGCTCGGAAGTCGAAGCCTGATACACCTTTGTTTTCTTCGTGAGACCGAGTATGCAGACTGCTTCAAGAACGCGAAGAGTGCCAAGCGCGTCTACATCACCCGAATATTCGGGTACATCAAAACTGACCTGAACGTGGCTCTGCGCGGCTAAATTGTATATCTCGTCAGGCTGAACCTCGCTGATGATTCTGATGAGCGACGAGCTATCCGACAGATCGCCGTCGTGCAGGGTGAGCTTGTCCTTTATATGGTCGATACGGCCTGTGTTCGAGATAGACGCGCGGCGTGTTATACCGTGAACCTCATAGCCTTTTTCAAGTAAAAATTCGGCAAGATAGCTGCCGTCCTGACCGGTAATGCCGGTGATGAGCGCTTTTTTCATGGGGTGACCTCATTTCTTGGGTTTTATTTTATTCAAAAGAATATTTAGCAGATTTTTGAAGTAGCCACACATATCCTTAAAGTGCGGGTTGCGGAAATATATAAGAAGATTTATTGCCAGCGGCACCGTGCCCCAGACCAAAAATCTCAGGAGTATTCCGCCGACAGTAATGGGCATACGTCTTGTGAGAAGATATACCGTTGCACCTTCTGCCAATACAACCGTGAAAAGCCCTGCGTGTTTGAGAAGATATTTTTTTACCGACTGCCCGAAGAATCCGCCGACTACAAACCTTATTCTGCCGTAGGCGATGGGAAGGAATGCTACAAACGTGCCGATCTGAACGCCTGTCACTCCGAGCGGCTTTGCAAGCGCGACAGAAACGATGATATTCAAGATTGCCGACAGGAGCATACAGTTTCTGTCCTGTTTATAGTCCCCGAAAACACTGCGGTATTTATAGACTATCTCCCAAACTGCGCCGAGGTAAATCGTCAGCGAGAAAACGATCACAAACGAATACGGCAAAAGGTATTCGGCGCTGCCGAGCCAGACCTGTATAACAGGCTGGAAGAAAACAAGAAATCCTGCGCTGATGTAGCTCGCAAAGAAGTAGCTGAAAACATCGAACATCTCAAACTGATTCCAAAGCTCGTCCTTGTTGCGGTCGCTGTAGACAATGTTGCCGATAGCTGCTTGAACGGGATTCAGAAGCCTGTAAAACAGAACGTTTAATACTCCCTTTTGAAGGAGAAAATAATTACCGTAAAGCGCAACATATTTTATCCCGCACAACGCTGAAATAACAATATTATCCGTTCCGCCATAGACTGCGTAGGAAATCTTGTGCACCAAGAAATTCTTGATGTCGGGGATCATATTACGCCGGTCAATGTCCTCGCGAGTTATCTTGTATTTCTCTTTCAAATACGGATAATCCTTATTCGATTTAAGCATTATAAGGACGTTTGCAAATAGGGTGATCGAGAGCTGGATCGCAAGATACAGAAGATAATTTTTGAAGATAACAAGCAACCCGAGCTGAACGACCTGGACGATCAAATTTGCAAAAAAATCTATCTCAACGGTCACATATTCCTTTTGGTCGGCGGCATAAATAGTGCGCCTGTATGACAGAAAATACCCCGCGACTATGCTTGCAAGCTGCAAAAAATAAACTATGTAAAGGTAGCCTATGCTTCGGGTCGAATCATTTACGATATACGGAACGAAGATGCAAGATACGAGCCCGAGCACCGTCACGATTGCCGCGATTATGCGATATATCCACTTGTAGAGGTACATCAGTTTGCCGATTTCCTGCTTGTTATCCGTCACGATCTCGCGGTAGAGGTGGAAGGAGATGATACCGCCGATGCCGAGCTCTGCGACCGAAAGGATCGAGAAAATATTCCCAAAAACGCTCTGGTAGCCGAGATATTCGATGTCTAAAAACATTACGAATATGCGGCGGTTGACGAATTGCAGCAAAAGGGTCAAAATTTGACCGATGACCGAGATTATGCTGTTTTTAAGGGTTTTGGTGGAGGTCATGTTTGTACTCTTCAATACGCTTTTTGTTTTCTCTGCTCAATATCTTTGCAGCCCTTGAGTCTTCCTCATTTATACCATTGTTTAAAACTATAACTTTATCAAATTTTTTGTCTAATGCTAAATTAATATACCTCGCTGCAAGAGAAACATTAGACAACCCGCATACAAGGGCATCGCAATTTGCCAATGTGTAAACATCTCTTAATACCTCTAACCCCAATCTATAATGATGCAGCGAGCGATCATTTGGAGTGCAATGTGGACCTCTATCGTTTTTCGTTCTGAATGTATCACTATAATATACAAGGTTATCCGAAAACTCTTTTTTAAATTGATCTATGGCATTTAAGTCCTCGGTAGCCAAAAAAATTTTGTTATACTTTCCCAACTTTAAAAGCTCTTTTACCTCTCTTATATGTTCCGAAGGTTGAATTTTTTTGGGATGACCTATTAATCCTACTCCAAAATCTGTTCCTCTAACATGAACCCCAATAACTCTGTCGGTCTCATCAAACAACTTTGCTTTTTGTTCAGATATATATTTATTAGTTCTGTAATTTAGGCGTACATATTTTTTATATAAATAAGCCAGCCTGGGGAATACATATTCTCTTTGAAAAGTCCCATCATATCCATAATCTAAACCATTAAAATAATTGTGCTGACCTAATATTTTTATAACATTCCTGTACGAATCAATATATCTGAATTTTATATCTGAAACAGGTTGAAAGTAATACTCAAATACATTATCAGTTTCACTATCAAATTCAAGTTCATAATAGAGAGTATCTTTTGACCAATATACTGAAGGTATGGCATTAATATTATCGGCAAAATTCAAGGAATACAATGTTTGTGTCAACAGAGCGCAAAATCCGCAGTTATAGTCAGATGGACAAATACCAACAATAATCTTATTTGGTTCCTTATCACCATAATGATATATCAAAGCTGAAGATGCATCACCATAATATGGCTCGTAATACCCTCTCACTAATTGAACATATTCGGGATCGTTTATGTTTTTTATACACCTTGCCATAACATAAAGTTTATCATTCTTTTTTATTGCCTTTTTGAGTCGTTCAAACAAAGTAATCACTCCAATAAAATTATAAACTTAGTTTTGTCTGCTTGATACTATGGCACTTTTGCGGTCTATGTTAGAGGATTTAATATTCAAAGGCGGTTTTTATTGCCGTTTTCCGTAATAATTTAATATTTTATAATTCCTCTGCTCAAGTCTGCCCAAATTCTCTTTGCGCCTATTTATATATTCTCCCCAAACGTATCCGGCTTTTCCGGATCAAATTGCTCGTTTGCCCACATCAGGGTCACCAAATCCTCGGTATCCGAAAGGTTGATGATATTGTGCGTATACCCCGGCAGCATATGCACCGCCTCGATTTTATCGCCGCTGACCTCAAATTCGAGGATCTCGTCCTTACCAATGATGCGTTCCTGAATCAGCCCGTGACCAGATACAACTATGAAGAATTCCCACTTTGTATTGTGCCAGTGCTGCCCCTTTGTAATGCCGGGCTTCGAGATGTTCACGCTGAACTGCCCGCAGTTTTCGGTTTTCAGAAGCTCCGTGAAACTGCCGCGCGCATCGGTGTTCATCTTGAGCGGAAAGCATATTTTCTCCTTCGGCAGGTAGCTGAGATAGGTGCTGTAAAGCTTTTTCTCAAAGTTGCCGTTCGGGATTTCCGGCATCAAAAGCGTCTGTGGCTGGTTGTAGAATTTATACAGCAGGTCCGCAATCTCGCCGAGCGTTGCTTTGTGGGTGACGGGGACATAGCAGAATTTGCCGCTTTCATTCGGAATCGGGGTAAGACCGTCATAGTCGCACCTATGCTGTTTTCCCGCAAGTGCGCATATCATCTCATCGACCAAATCATCAATATAGACGAGTTCAAGCCCGGTTGAGCGGTCATTTATCTGAATTGGCAGGTCGTTTGCGATGTTGTGGCAAAACGTCGCGACAGCGCTGTTGTAATTCGGGCGGCACCACTTGCCGAACATATTCGGGAAGCGGTAGACAAGCACCTTCGCACCCGTTTTCTCAGCGTAGTTGAAGAACAGGTCTTCACCAGCTTTTTTGCTCCTGCCGTATTCGCTGTCATATCTGCCAATCAGCGTCGCTTGAATCGACGAAGACAGCATAACAGGGCAGGTGTTGTGGTGCCTTTTGAGCGCTTCAAGAAGAGTGGACGCAAATCCGAAATTACCCTGCATAAATTCAGACTGATCTTTTGGTCGGTTCACGCCTGCAAGGTTGAACACAAAATCGCAGGCGGAGCAGAA
>CANQXS010000010.1 GCA_947627875.1 uncultured Clostridia bacterium | reverse complement strand
TATATACAGAAAATTATATCGTACCTCTAAAAAGGTACGATATTTTTTTAAAACGGTTTGCAGCTCCGGAAAGTTTTCCCTTATGATAGAAAAGGGCGAATTTTGTGGATTTAAATAAAAATTTTTCGACCATACTTAACATAATAAAATCCGAACAGCAAAAATCTATAACAGAATTCTCGGAGGAGTTGGAAATATCCCGCTCCGCTTTACAGGAGTACCTATCGGGTTCGGGAAATCCAAACTTGACTACGATTGAACATATAGCCCGAAAATTGAATGTCAGCCCATGCTTTTTTCTTTTAGGAGATTTCAAGGAGGATCAACTCAGCGCGTTCCTGAAGATTACAGATTTTCTCTCACTTGTGTCCGACTTAACACCTGAAAAGCGCAAAAGGTTTGCGGAGCTGCTGTTTGAAATGATATCTCTATGGAATGGCGACGAAAATGGCCAAGCGCCGACGAGCAATTAACCCGAAAGAAGCTATATCTTACAGAACGACGATGAGGGTAATTTCCGCTATACGTTTAGATTACTTTACGGAAACGCTTTTCTATCCGGTTTGCCCGAGATGTCACATAACTATGGAGAGGGAGTATCAGGCATATTGCGACCGATGCGGGCAGGCGCTGAGGGTGAGTTTCTCGAGAGCAAAGGTTATTAACTGCGGCTTTCCGCTTTAGGGCAGGGTGTGTTTGCTGTACGATTTGCAGTATTTGGGCAAAATGAAGCGAAGAAAGTAAAAAAGCCCGGCAGATACCGCTAAGGTATCTGCTGAGCTTTTATGTGCCGATTTCTACCCTTTTTCCTACATAAATTCGATTTCAGGGCAACCAATGAAATCATTCCGTCTTTTCCACTGAAGCGTCTCTCAGCGCAGATTTGACCTGATTTTCGACACATATTGTGACATTAAATTGGCTCTTACCCATTTTTAGGAGCAAGAGCCGATCTGTATTATTTTGATGTAATGTAAGCGTGGGAATGTGTTGCGGGTCTTTAAGTGTGTGGAACACCCTCTCGGGGCTCTCCCCTTGAAACGCTTACGGCAGCCGCGCCTTCCCATGGGCTTTTGCCGAATGGGTCACAAAGGGAAACGGCGCGGCGATGCGCATTCGCGCCCAAAAGAGCCGCACCAAATTCCCGCCCTCGAAAGTTCTTTCGAGGAGCTTTATACCCCTCCCCCTCAAGGGGAGGGGGATGGGGAAGCAAAAACTTTGTAACCGAATCTTAAGATTTTTCCGCTTGCGGCTTAATAATTTCCGCGCTATACTGTTGCAAAATGCTTCGGAATATGATATTATAACTGAAATCGGCTTTTTGGGAGGCGGCTTTTACGGAGCTTGAAATCATCGCAAGGATCGAAAACGGCTTTACGTCGAAATTCGGCATACCGCGGCAGAGCGGGCTCTGCTCGGCGGTCTCAAAAATCGTGTTTGAGCCGGAATTTCGCGCAAAAGAAGCCCTAAGGGGCATCGAGCAGTTCAGCCACCTCTGGCTCATCTGGCAGTTTTCGGAATCGCTGGGCAAAAAGTTCAGCCCGACGGTAAGACCGCCCCGCCTCGGCGGAAACACCCGCTTGGGCGTATTCGCGACCCGCTCGCCCTTCCGCCCCAACTCTCTCGGGCTCAGCTGCGTTAAGCTCGAGGGAATAGAGCACACACGCGACCGCGGCGACGTCCTTTTGGTCTCGGGGGCGGATATTATGAACGGCACCCCGATATTCGACATAAAGCCCTATATCGCCTATGCCGACAGCCGCCCCGACGCTGTGTGCGGCTTCGCGGAGAAATTCAGCGGCTATAAGCTCGAGGTGAGCATTCCGCCCGAGCTCTTTCGGAAAATACCGCCCGAGGACGCCGCCGTTATAGAGGAAATACTCCGAAACGACCCGCGCCCCTCGTATCAGAACGACCCCGAAAGGGTATACAGCTTTGAATATAAAAACTATTCGCTCAGCTTTAAGGCGAGCGGCGGCGTTGTAACCGTAACAAAACTCGAAAAAGGAAATGAGGAAAAGTAATTGAAAAGAAAGAAGCTTCACGTCGCGTTCACGCTTGCGCTTATCGTGCTCACGGTCGGGTTTATCTGGATAAATTCCGCGCTCTCGGGCGAGGATTCGAGCGAGCTGAGCGGCAAAGTCCGCGACATAATGGAAAAGGTGCTCGTCTTCCTGCACGCCCCGCAGGGGCTGACCGAGTTTTTGCTCACAAACGTAAGAAAGGTCGCCCATTTCGTAGAATACGCGGTGATAGGAGCCGAGCTCGCGCTGCTCTGGAGCGACGTAAAATGGGGCGCGCAGGGCTTTTGGAACGCGCTTTCGTCGGTTTTGGCGATATCGGTTTTAGACGAGACCATTCAGCTCTTCGCGACGGCTCGCGGACCGCAGATAACCGACGTCCTTTTAGACACCGCCGGCGGCGCATCGGCAATACTTATTGTATACTTAGTGGTAATTATTATCGCCGGTATAAGAAAATTGAGGAGATAGCCCGCCGAAAACCGAACACGCATTTAAAAAGCAGACGGAAATCGTCTGCTTTTTGCGTAGAAGTGCGAATATTAAAATTTACAGCCATTGTATAAAAGCCGTCTTATCGTTTCGGTTATATCCTGCCTGTTCATAAAAGCCGAGGACGTCCTTGCTTTTTGAACCGGTCATCAGCATTATTTTATAGCAGTTTTCGCGCCGTGCAATTTCCTTTGCAAAATTCAAACAGGCTGTCGCATAACCCTTTTTCCTGTATTCTCTGTCGGTAACAACATTTTCAATCAGAGCGTATGGGCGTTGCTCATGAGTCAGATTCGGAATAATAACGCATACGCAAGAAGATACCAAAATGCCGTTTTCATCCGCCACTATTATATGATGATTCTTGTCATTAAGAATACTGTTCCATATTGAAACGACTCTGTCATCTTTATTCGGAAACGGATTATCATGCAGTTGCGTATAAAGCGACAAAAGACCGTCAAAATCCTTTTCGGTAATTTCTCTTATCATAACATCTTGCCTCGCTGAATTCCGATTTATATCGGCAAGCCGCTTTTTCTACCTTTTCAGCATATCCTTTGCGATGTCCGCGAGGATCTTTATCCCCCGCTCTATCTCCTCGTCGGAGGGCATAGAGTAGTTGAGCCTGAACGAGCGGTTCGGCGCCTCGGGGTCGGGGCTGAAAGCTGTACCGGGGACGACGAATACGTTCTTTTCTCCGGCGCGCTTAACGAATTCGCCGAGGCTCAGCCCCTCGGGGAGCGAACACCAGAGGAATATTCCTCCCTCGGGGCGGGTAAAGCTTACTTCGGGCGGCATATACCTTTCGAGCGCCGAGAGCATAAGCCCCGCCTTGTGGCGGTAGAGCTTGCGTATTTCGGCAATGTGAGCCTCAAGGTCGCACTGCTCGATGTATTTCGCGCAGATCATCTGGAAGAGCACGTTTGTGTGGACGTCCTCGACCTGCTTCGCGACTACTATCTTCGAGATGAGCTCTTTGTTTGCGCAGAGGAAACCTATTCTCATTCCCGCCGAGAGGATCTTCGAGAAGGAGCCGCAGTAGAGGACTCTCCCCTCGGTGTCCATACTCTTATATGTCGCGACGTCTTCGCCGGTAAAGCGGAGGTCGCCGTAGGGGTTGTCTTCGAGGATAAGAATATCGTACTTTTTCGCGAGACCGAGCACCGCGCGGCGCTTTTCGAGGCTCGTGGTGATGCCCGCGGGGTTCTGGAAGGTCGGGATAGTGTAGAGAAATCTTGCGCGGGGGTTGTTCTTGAGCGCTTCCTCGAGCGCGGCAAGATTTATGCCGTCGCCGTCGAGCGGAACGCCGACGAGCTTTGCCCCGAGCGAGCGGAAGGCGTTGAGCGCGCCGATAAAGCTCGGGTCTTCGCAGAGGACTACGTCGCCCTCGCTGCACATCACCTTGCAGGTGAGCTCGATACCCTGCTGACCGCCGGTGACGATTATCAGGTCGTCGTCGGGCGTGCCGATGTTGTAAACGCGCTTAAGGCGCTCCGAAACGAGCTTGCGAAGCGGCGTGTAACCCTCGGTAATGCCGTATTGAAGGGCGGTGACGGGCTCGTTCTCGAATACTTCGTCGGCTATGCGCTTCATATCCGAAACGGGGAAGCTCTCGGGGCTGGGGTTGCCCGCCGCGAACGAGATAGACCCGGGCGTTCCGAGGCTTTTGAATATCTCGCGGATCGCCGAAGGCTTGAGGTTTATGAATTTTTCCGAAAACTTGTATTCCATAGCGATTTCTCCTATATGCTGTTTTAATCTATTATTATGCAAAACCGCGGAAATGTCAAGGCGGGGAGCGAAAAATTTTGGGGAAAGGGCGGAAAGGCAGAGGCAAAGATCGATATAAAGGCAATTTGGTCACGCCGCATTGTTTCTGCCGAAAAGTTTGGGCGAGCCCGAAGGGCTCAGCCTATGCGGCGTGCAGGCAGTACAGCTTAGTGCAATCCCTCATCTGAAAAGTTTGGTCGAGAGCGAAGCGAACGACAGATGCGGCGTGTAGGCAGTACAGCTTTCGCAAGCTTTTGACGCCGCATTGGCGCCGCATTGTTGACAAGAGCCAAAAAATAGGGTATACTGTATTTAATTATATGTCCGCGCGGCGCGCGGGATAAAATCAAAGGAGAAGTTTATATGGGTCTGTTGGATAAAATCTTCGGCACATACAGCGAGCGCGAGCTCAAGCGCATCGAGCCGATAAAAAATAAAGTTCTGGAGCTTGAAGGAAAATACAAGGCTATGTCCGACGCGGAGCTTCGCGCCGAGACCGACGTCTTTAAGAGCAGGCTCGCTGCGGGCGAGACCCTCGACGACATTATGCCAGAGGCGCTCGCAGTCTGCCGCGAAGCCGGCGACAGAGTCCTCGGAAAGCGCGCGTTCCCCGTTCAGATAATCGGCGCGATAGTCCTTCATCAGGGCAGGATAGCCGAAATGAAGACCGGCGAAGGCAAAACCCTCACCGCCTGCCTCGCCTCTTACCTAAACGCTCTCTCGGGCGAGGGCGTCCACGTTGTAACCGTCAACGACTACCTCGCAAAATTCCAGTCGGAGGAGATGGGAAGGGTCTACCGCTTCCTCGGGCTCTCAATAGGCGTTATCCTCCATTCAAAAACGCCAGCCGAGCGCCGCGAAGCCTATAACTGCGACATCACCTACGGCACCAACAACGAATTCGGCTTCGATTACCTCCGCGACAATATGGTCATCTACAAAAAAGACAAGGTCCAGCGCGGGCACCCATTTGTTATCGTCGACGAGGTCGACTCGATACTCATAGACGAGGCGAGGACCCCGCTTATCATCTCGGGTCAGGGCGAAGAGGCTTCGGACCTCTATCAGAAGGCGGACAGATTCGCAAAGGGGCTTAAAAAGGTAGTTACCGTTGAGACCGAAAACAAGCAGGACACCGACGCTATCTACGACGGCGACTACATTGTCGACGAAAAGGCAAGGACCGCCACCCTCACCAAGAGAGGCGTCGAAAAGGCGGAGAGCGCCTTCGGAGTTGAAAATCTCACCGACTCGGAAAACATCACCCTTCTGCACCACATAAATCAGGCGATAAAGGCAAACGGCGTAATGAAGCGGGATATAGACTACGTCGTAAAAGACGGCGAGGTCATAATCGTCGACGAATTCACCGGACGCCTTATGTACGGGCGGCGCTTCAACGACGGTCTGCACCAGGCTATCGAGGCGAAGGAAGCCGTAAAAGTCGCGAGGGAGTCGAAGGTCGAGGCTACGATAACCTTCCAGAATTATTTCAGGCTCTATAAAAAGCTCTCGGGTATGACGGGTACCGCCGCGACGGAGGAAAACGAATTCAGAGAGATATATAAGCTCGACGTTATCGTCGTTCCGACGAATATGCCGATGATACGCATCGATCACCCCGACGTTGTATATAAGACCGAGCAGGCGAAATACAACGCCGTCATCGACCAGATTTTAAAGTGCCACGAAAAGGGGCAGCCCGTACTCGTCGGCACGATATCCATTGAAAAATCCGAGATACTCTCCTCGATGCTGAGGCGAAAGGGCATAAAGCACGAGGTCCTGAACGCGAAATACCACGAGCGCGAGGCTCAGATAGTGGCGCAGGCGGGTCAGTTCGGAGCAGTCACCATAGCCACCAACATGGCAGGACGAGGCACCGACATTATGCTCGGAGGTAACGCGGAATTTCTCGCAAAGGCGGAGCTCTCAAAGCTCGGCTACGACGAAGAGCAGATATACGATATAACCGGATTCTCGGAGACCGACGACCCCGAGATAATCGAGGGGCGCGAGAAATACCGCGCGCTTATGGCCGACTACTCGGCGGATATAAAGGAGAAGGCTCAGAAGGTAAAAGCCGCGGGCGGTCTGTTCATAATAGGCACCGAAAGGCACGAGTCGAGGCGAATAGACAACCAGCTCAGAGGACGTTCCGGCCGTCAGGGCGACGAGGGCGAATCGAGGTTCTACCTCTCTCTTGAAGACGACCTTATGAGGCTCTTCGGCGGCGACAGGATAACCGCTATGATGAACACTATGAGCATTCCCGAGGACATGCCGATAGAGTCTAAGATGCTCTCGAACGTCATAGAATCTTCCCAGAGAAAGGTCGAGGGCAGAAACTTCAACATCAGAAAGAACGTTCTCAACTACGACGACGTTATGAACGCCCAGCGCGAGATAATCTACGGCGAGCGCTCGAAGGTCCTCGAGGGCGAAGACCTCAAGGAATCCATCGAAAATATGATACGCGAATTCGTGAGCGACAGCATAAACGGCTACCTTGCCGGAGACGAGCCCGAAAACTGGAATCTTGCGGGGCTGAGGGAGCACTTTGCTGGGCTCTTCACGATTGACGGGGACTTCAACTATACTCCGCAGGAGCTCGACCTGCTCTCGAAGGACGAACTCATTGAAAAGGCTACCGAAGCCGCTCTTAACCGCTACGCCGAGAAGGAGCAGGAGCTCACTCCCGTTATCATGAGAGAAGCGGAGAGAGTAGTGCTCCTGCAGGTCGTGGATACCAAGTGGAAGCAGCACATCGACGATATGGACGAACTCAAGAAGGGCATAGGGCTGCGTTCCTACGGCAGCCATGACCCCGTCGTCGCCTACCGTATGGAAGGCTTTGACATGTTCGACGCGATGGTCGCCTCGATTCGCGAGGACACCGTAAGGATGCTCTACAATCTCAGGCTGCGCAAAGAGGCACCGATGCAGCGCAAGCAGGTCTTCCACCCAGTTGACACCGGCTCCGACGGCAGCGTTTCGGCAACGCGGACCGTCTCGAAGAAGAAGCCCGGGAGAAACGACCCCTGCCCCTGCGGCAGCGGTCTGAAATACAAAAAGTGCTGCGGCAGAAACGAATGACCGCAGAGGCAAAAAGCGCCCCCTGAGGGCGAAGCCCTCCCCGCCGGCTGAGCCGGCGGGGAGCCGCGGGGCGAGCCCCGCGGCAACGGAAAACCGCAGGTTTTCCGGCGGGCTTCGCCCGGGTGCAGGCGCCCGCAGTAAAAACAATACAGAGAGGAGCAAAAGTCATGAACTTTCGCACAGCTTTCCGCACGGCAGATATCCTCGTCCCGAAATGCGAGGATATGTCAAAATGGTCGGTCATTGCCTGCGACCAGTATACCTCCCAGCCCGAGTATTGGGAAAAGGTCGACGAATACGTCGGCAGCGCGCCGTCGTCGCTGCAGCTCGTTCTGCCCGAGGTGTTCCTCGGCAGGAGCGACACCCCCGCAAGAATCCGCGAGATAAACGAAAATATCCGCAAATATCTCTCTAAGGGGCTGTTTGAGGAGTATAAAAACTCGATGATCTACGTCGAGCGGACCCAGTCCGACGGCAAAATCAGGCGCGGTATCGTCGGCGCCATCGACCTCGAACAGTATGACTACCGCGCGGGCAGCAGCTCCCCGATAAGGGCTACCGAAGCCACCGTCATCGAGCGTATCCCTCCCCGCCTCGAAATAAGAAAAGACGCCGAGCTCGAGCTTCCCCATATCATGATACTCATCGACGACCCGGAATTCACCGTTATCGAGCCGCTCGCGAAAAAGCCGCTTAAAAAGCTCTATGATTTCGCGCTTATGGGCGGAGGCGGAAGCGTTGCCGGATACCTTATGGACAGCGAAGCGGTATCGGGGGTCGATTCAGCCCTCGGAAAGCTCTCCGAAAAGAGCCCGCTCCTCTTCGCTATGGGCGACGGCAACCACTCCCTCGCGACCGCAAAGGAGCACTACGAGCGCCTTAAGAAGGAGCACCCCGGCGAGGATATGTCGAACCATCCGGCGAGATATGCCCTCTGCGAAATAGTCAATCTTCACAGCGAAGCCCTCGAATTCGAGGCTATCCACCGCCTCGTAAAGGTCGACGACCCCTATAAATTCGTCTTAGAGATGTCGTTGGCGCTCGGGCTTACAGGCGTACCCTCGGCTCAGCGCGTTAAAATACACCGCAACTATACCGTCCGCGACCTTTATATCGGAACTCCGTCGTCGGAACTCGCCGTCGGAAGCGTTCAGAACTTCCTCGATTCCTATCTCAAAGACAACGGCGGCAGCATCGATTACATACACGGGACCGACGTTTTAAGAAGGCTCGCCGGAGAGGAAGGCGCAATAGGGTTTGAATTCGCGCCGATAAAGAAAGAGGAGCTCTTCCCCGCAGTCGAAAAGCTCGGAGCGCTCCCGCGCAAGACCTTCTCGATGGGGGGCGCCAAAGATAAGAGATATTACCTCGAAGCAAGAAAAATAGTAAAATAGAAAGGAAAGAAAATAAAATGAAGCTGTCAAATTACCCCCCCCCGTTGCATTTTTTGGACTGTTCTGCTGATTGCGGCAGATCAGCTTTCTAAGCTCACAGCCGCCTTATTCGTCGGCGATTCGACCCGCGAGCTTGTTCAGCTCCGCCTCGGCGACGGCTGGCTCGTCTTCCACATCCACCCCTGTCTTCACACCCGCGGGACCTTTGTTGCCGACGTTCTGCTCGCAATATTCGCCCTCGCGCTTATGGCTGCGGTCATATTCTGCGCGCGCAGCGCAAGGGCTTACGCCCTCGAAGGACTCAGCGGCGCAGACAGTGTAAAAAGCCTCCCGCACTTTACGAACGCCTCGCTCTGCATTCTCTTTGCGGGAGTTATAAGCAGCCTGCTGCTCGACGCCTTCTTCTGGGGCGGCTCGCTCGATTTTATATGCTTCGAGCGCTACAAATACCTCACCGAGGGCGGCGTTCGGTATACCGACGTCTACCAACTCGACATCGACCTGAAAGACATTTATATCTTCGTCGGCGGAATTATGCTTCTGGCAAGATGCGCCATCTGGGACATCTCGGTCTCAAAGCTCCCGAAGGAGGAGCGAAAGCTCGTCTCTGAAAGGCTTCGCAGCCCGGCGGGGCTTATCCGCTCGGCGAGGGCGGACCGCTCCGACGAAAGCCGCTTAAAGCTCTCCGTCGGCAGCCCGCTCGACCTCGTAAGCACCGTTGTCGCCGGAATCCTTGCGAGCGCAATTTTCGGGGCGGCAGCCTACTTCGTTTTTACCTTCGTGCTCCTGCCCGTCGCGGCGGAATACATCTCCCCTCTTGGCAGCTTTTTGAACGATATCGGAAGAAAATACGACTACGAGGTCGTCTACCGGACCATTCAGGAGGCAATAACGCTTTTGGCAATCTTCCCCGCGCTTTACGGCGCTAACGCCTCGGCAAAGCGCCTCGAAAAGCAGTTCGTCCGCAATACCGAGGGCAGGCTTCTCCCCGGCGAGGGGCTCGCCTATCGGCTTAAAAACAACCTTTCGTTCGATATTCTTACCGCCGTTTTGGTCGCGCTTATCGGCTTCGGGCTGAGCGCGGCGCAGGTAAAAGTTCCTTACCTCTGCCTGCCGTTCGACCTTATATGCCGAAGCTTCGGGACCGCCCGAGGTATCGCGGCAGCCCTGATAATAACCGCCGCCGCGCAGATTTTCGGCGCGGTAACCGCGCAGCGCCGCTGGTGTGCCTGCTGTCTTTTGGGCGAATAAGGGGCGGCGATATGAAAATACTTATACTCTGTTACTTCGCGATAGCCGCGCTTCTCTTAAAGGGCGCATATAATTGGCTCAGAGCAATATTCCTGCGCACTTCGTTTGTCGTAAGCCTCGGAAAAATATGCCGCGAAAAGGGCTTCGAGCTCAAAAAGCCGCGAAACATCTTCGCTTCGCTGTTCTGCCTATCTCCGAAGCCGGATATCACTGTAAAAACCGGCGATACCGAATACCTCATCAGGCTGATAACCTGCCGCGCCCGAAAGCGCGTGTATCACCTCGCCGACCACGAGCGGTTCGTAAGGGCGATGCTGCTCAACCTGCTTCTTTTCACCGCTCAGGGCGAACACCTCACTCTTTTCCGCAAGCTCAAATACCTCCCTCCCATCGATGAAAAATACCTGACCCCCGATTCAAGGGTAGTCCTGCTTTTCAACCCGTCGCCGCTGTCGGTGACCTTTAGCGAAAGCCCGAGCCGCCGCGAATTGGGTACCGACGGAGCCGACTTCAACGGCTGGCTCATCTACAGCGCCGCAGGCTTCAAAAAGCTGCTCGGCGGCAGCTCGGAATAACCTCACAAGGAGAATTTATGAAAACCATTTACGTCATCTTTTCCTCGACCGACCTCAAGACCGGCAGAATGATACGGGCGGTCACCCGCAACGAATACAACCACTGCTCGGTCTGCCTTAGCGGAGACCTCTCGAAATTCTATTCCTTCTCGAGGATATACCTCGGCGCGCCGTTCCTCGGCGGCTTTACCGTAGAATCCCCCTGCCGCTATACTCTGAGTTCCCGCACAAAGCTCAAAATAGTAGCGGTCCCCGTCGACGACGGGGGCTTCGAGGCGGTCCGCAAAATGATAAGGAATATGGACGAGCACGGCGAGGAATATGTATATAACTTCTTCTCGGCTGCGGCTTATATTTTCGGCAAGAAATTCACCCGCGAAAACGCCTTTACCTGTGCCGAATTCACCGCAAGAGTATTAAAGACCGCGGGAGTGGATATGCCGAAGATGGCGAATATAGGGCAGATGGAGGCGGCGCTTTCAAACTTCCCGACCTGGGAGGGCAGAGCCGTCGACGGGCTTTTCGGCAGCAGCTGGGGCGACGACAAGTATTTGGAGCCGATAGGAAGGCTCGAATCCGCCGTTCAGACCTGCCGAAGGTTAAAGCGGCTCGTCGTCGGAAGAGTGTAAATAAAAAGAAGAGCGTAAAAATAAAGTCAGACGGTTTTCGTCTGACTTTTTTATTTGAAAACTATCTCATTCCGAGAAGCAGGTCGGCGAGCTCCCTCGGGGTTTTTACAGTGGTCTCTGCGCCTGCGCCGAGAAGCTCCTCCTCGGTTCCGTAGCCGTAGAGAACGCCGATGCAGCCGACTCCGTTTTCCTCCGCCCCGACTGCGTCGTAGGCGCGGTCGCCTATCATCACCGCCTCGGAGCGGTCTACAGCCCCGAGAGCACCGAGCGCCTCGGAAATCACCTCGGCTTTGGTCATATCCTCGCCGTCGAGCGGGATCCCCTTTATAACGCCGAAATATTCGGTCAGCCCGAAGTGATCGAGTATCCTCTCGCAGAAGACCTGCGGCTTAGAGGTTGCAACGCCGAGGGTATATCCCGCCTCGCGGAGCCTTTTAAGGCAGTCGGGAATCCCCTCGTATACCGAATTTTCAAAGAGCCCCTTCTCGGCGAAATACTCGCGGTAAACGTCGACCGCCATCGTCGCCTTTTCCTCCGAGAAGCCGCTGAATTTCATAAACGACTCTATCAGCGGCGGACCTACGAATTTTTTCAGGACGGCGTCGTCGGGGACGGGGCCGCCGAGCTTCTTAAAGGCGTATTTCAAAGAGTTCATTATCCCCGGCGCGGATTCCGTGAGGGTCCCGTCGAGGTCAAAAAGAATGTATTTTAACATTGTCGTTCTCCTATTTCTTCGCGTCATACCAGCTTCTGCCGGCGTTTACATCGGCTGTGAGCGGAACGGAAAGCTCGACCGCCTTCTGCATCTCCTCCGAAAGGACCTTTGCAGCCTCCTCGCGGCAGCTCTCCGAGGTCTCGACTATAAGCTCGTCGTGGACCTGCAAAATCAGCTTTGCGTCGAGCTTTTCCTCCTTTAAGCGGCGGTAGACCCTTATCATCGCTATTTTTATGATGTCGGCGGCGGTCCCCTGGATCGGGGCGTTCATCGCCGCGCGCTTTCCGAATGAGCGCAGGTTGTTGTTTGAAGCCTTGAGCTCGGGGATATACCTTCTGCGTCCGAAAAGCGTTGTTACATAGCCGTTTTTCTGGGCAAATTCAACGGTGTCGTTCATAAATTTGTCTATCTTCGGATATGTCCCGAGATAGTTTTTGATGTATCTGTCAGCCTCGGCGACGGAGCAGTTTATATCCTTAGAGAGGCTGAAAGCGCCTATGCCGTAGATTATTCCGAAGTTTACCGCCTTTGCCGCGCGCCTCATATTCGAATCTACGAAGTCCTCGGGCAGCCCGAAAACCTGAGAAGCGGTTCTTGTGTGAATGTCGGCTCCCGATAAAAATGCGTCTCTCATATTTTCGTCGCCGCTCATCGAAGCCAAAACCCTCAGCTCTATCTGGCTGTAGTCGGCGTCAAGAAGGGTCTTTCCCTCGGCGGCGATGAAGAATTTACGCATATTCCGCCCGAGCTCCTTGCGGACGGGAATGTTCTGCATATTCGGGTTTGACGACGATATGCGCCCCGTGCGGGTCTCGGTCTGTTTGAACTCCGAGCGGACCCTTCCGTCGGGGCAGACCTCCTCGAGGAGCCCGTCGACATAGGTCGAGCGGAGCTTCGTAAGAGTCCTGTAGTCTAAAATGTCCTGCGCTATCGGGTGAATGGGAACGAGGTCCTCAAGGACTTCGGCACTCGTAGAAAAGCCGCGGTGGTTCTTTTTGCCCCTCGGCAGCCCGAGGTCTTCAAACAGCACCTCGCCGAGCTGCTTAGAGGAGTTGATGTTGAACTGCTTTCCCGCCAAAAGATATATGCGCTGCTCGAGCTCGGAGATGTCGGCTTCGAGGCTCTTCCCGAAGGCGCGTATGCCGTCGGAATCGACCCTGACTCCGAGGACCTCCATCGAGGCGAGGACCTCGCAGAGCGGCTGCTCGATATCGTATAAAAGCGACGACATTCCCGTCCGCTCTACCTCGGAGCGGAGCTTTTCAGAGAGCGCGGGAAGCGAAATTATATCGGCGCGGTCGGGATTGCTGCTATACGGGACGTTGTTTGAACCGCAAAGATTACTTACTGTATAGTCTGTGGCCTGAGAATTGAGGAGATACCCCGCGAGGTCGCAGATAAACGTGAGCCCCTTTAACTCCCTCCCATTTTCAAAGCAGAGCTTATACGCCGCCTTTGCCGAGAAGGCGGTTTTTTCACCGTCTGAGGTGAAATATCCGAGAATGAGGTCGGGGTCGTCGGAGGTGTAGACCGTGAAGTCGGATATCACCTCGAGTTCGCCGTCCTTATAGATAAAGCAGGTGGGCTTGCAGGAGAGCTCGGCTATCCCCTCGGCGTCGAGGGGCTTTACCGTTATTTCTCGCTCGGGCTCAGAAGCGTTCGCCGCAGGGACTGCGCTCACCCTCTCGAGACCGAGGCGGTCAAGGAGCTTGAACATCTCGAGCTCGGTCAGAAGCGACGCCGCGGCTTCGGAATCGGGCTCGGCGGGAAGGTAAGCCGACTTGTCCTGCGGGATAGGCGCGTTTCTGACGATAGTCGCGAGCCATTTGCTCTTAAACGCCGATTCCCGCCCGTTTTCGAGCTTGCTCTTTGCCGAGGGCGTTAGATCGGCGGTTTCGAGGCGGTCGTAGAGCTCCTCAACGGTGCCGTATTCGGCTATAAGAGCCTTGGCGGTCTTTTCGCCTATTCCCTGAACGCCGGGGATATTATCGGAGCTGTCGCCCATAAGCGCTTTTATGTCGATAAGCCGGATCGGCTCGACCCCGTATTCGGAATAAAAGAGGTCGCGGTCGTAAGAGACGGTCTCGCGTGCGGTGGCAAGAAGGACAGTCGCATTGCCGCCGATGAGCTGGAGGATATCGCGGTCTCCCGAGAGGATAAACACCTCGTCTTCGGGGGCGGAGAAGAGCTCGGCGACCGAGCCGAGGATATCGTCGGCTTCAAAGCCTTCGGTCTCGAGCACCTTTACGCCGAGGTCGGAAAGAAGCTCCTTTACCTTCGGAAGCTGCTGCGCGAGCTCGTCGGGCATACCCTTGCGGTTCGCCTTATAAAAATCGCAGGCTTTATGCCGAAAAGTCGGGGCTTTAAGGTCGAACGCGACGGCTGCGCAATCGGGCTTAAGGCGGTCGCGCTCCCTCAGAAACACGTTCATAAAGCCGGTAATGGCGTTTGTGGGGAAGCCCTTTGAGCTGGTGAGCACCTTTATGCCGTAAAACGCGCGGTTTAAAATCGAGTTGCCGTCAATAACAAGTATTCGCATAATCACAGAGCCTTTCCGATGGATTTTTATACAGTATACCACATTTTTGCCGCCTTGGGAAGTCAAAAACGGAAATTCATTAAATTTTGAAAAGTCAAGCGTTAAATTTCAAAATTTACAAATTAGAAACATTTAGCTTTCAAGAGAGTTTAAATATGCCTCATAGACATCGTTAGAGCAGAGGTAATCAAATATTTTCCTCGGATATTCGTTTATCCAGTTTTCAAGCTGCTTGACCTGCTTTGAAGTGAGCTTTGTGAAGTCGGTGCCCTTCGGAAGGTGCCGGCGGATCATTTTGTTTTGATTCTCGTTGCTTCCGCGCTCGTATGCGCTGTAGGGGTGGCAGTAAAACAGGGTCGTCCTGTTTCCGCTGAACGCGCTTGTTTCTATTCCTTTGCCGTCGGAGAATTCGCTGCCGTTGTCGACGGTTATCGTCTTGAACGTCTCGGCAAAGCGAGCTTTGCCGAGACGGCGCTCGATCCGATTGAGGGCTTTCAGAACGGAACCGGCGGTTTTATCCTTCATCAGCTCGATGAGTTCTTTGCGCGACGCTCTTTCGGTCAGCACCAAAAGCGTCGCCTTTGTTCCTTTCTTGCCTTCGACGCTGTCCATCTCCCAATGTCCAAAATTTGAACGGTCGTCGACCTCTTTCGGACGCTCCTCAATGCTTTTGCCCTTCGGCGCTCTGGCTGCATTTTTCTTCTCGGACTTCGCTTTTACAGCTTTGTTTTTCTTAATCGGCAGGCTGTCATTTGTGAGAGTTAAAAATATACCCTGTTCTATGTATCTGTATATAGTTTGCTTCGACAGCGATGTGTTGAACTTCAAGCCTTTTTGACGTATCTCGCCAATCACCGCCTCCGGGGAATATTTCTTTTCACCGATCATTTTTTCAACGTATTTTGCATACTCGTAATCGTTTCCGATTTTCAGGTCGGGGCCCTTGCCTCTCAAATTCTCCTGATATTTTTTCTCGGCGATGTCGGGGCTGTATCTTGTTTCGACAGTATAGTCTGTGTTGAGGTGGGTATATTCCCCACGCGAAAGCTCGTTGTAAACCGTTCTGAGACTGACACCGAGAAAAGCTGCCATTTTCGATTTTGAAATCCCTGCTTTCTGCCATGCTTCAATCTGCAGCCGGTTCGTCCATGTCAACTGCTTTGAGCCTTTTTTGTTTGCCATAATACTGCTTCCGATTTTTAGATGTCAAAGCCCGCGCCCGGAACGGGAACGGACTTTGCTTGCTTTTTTGCAATCAATGTTGCCAGAACAGAGCGCCGAGGGTTTATTTCTTCTCGTCCTTGTTTTCCTTGAACCTCTTATCTGCCGGAAAAGGGGTGTCTTCGTCAATTATCCACTGACGCCCGATTTTTACAGCGGGAAGACGACCGGCTATAATCATTCGCCGGATATTCCCTACGTCTTTCCCTGTCTGCTCGGCATATTCTGTGACTGATAGAAGCTTTCCCATTACTTTCTCCCTTTCTTGCGCGCAATAAGTGCTGCGACGAGCTTAATAATTCCGAAGACTATAAGCAGCATTCCGAGACTGATAAGAAAAATTTTCATATTGCTTGACAAGCTCCTTCCGATGAGGTATATTGGTGTGGGGAGAGGTATTCTCCCCACACGGTTACTCTAATAATTTGCCGATTATTATGAGCACCGTTCCAACGATTAAGTCCACCAAAGCGTTTAACAGGATTGTGAGCCAGTCAACGCGAGTGGGCTTTTTCTTTTTGGAAGCCACCTGTCTTCCCTCCTTTTTCGATTTTTTGAGGTCCGCTTTGAACCTCTGAATATATAATAACACGATATCGTGTGATTGTCAAGAGCTTTTTAAAAAAATTTTGCAACTTTTTGCAAGATATATTGTAAAACCTTCCTCGGTGTGCTATAATAAAAGCACCACACAAAACTAAATACGGCATTTTCTAAAGCGCTTGTTTTTTGCCCTGGCAAAAATGTAAGCTCTTTTTCGGCGTTTTAGAAAAATGCGGAGTTTTGTGTGGTAGCAAATCGGAGCTTGCGTTTTTCGGTGTGTGCGGCTTCGGTTGCGCACACTTTTTATTTTTGGGAGGAAAAAACATGTCCGAAAAATATCCGGGCTCGGTCTATAGGCTGACGGGGACGACTTCCCGCGTGATCGTGTATGAGGACAGGGTCGACATTGAGAGAACAGGATTTCTGAACAAGCTTTCCTATGGCTTTTCGGGGACAAAATCAATACCGATGAGTTCTATAACGAGTATTCAATATAAAGCGGGCGGGAGTA
Source organism: uncultured Clostridia bacterium (assembly GCA_947627875.1). GTDB lineage: Bacteria > Bacillota > Clostridia > Oscillospirales > Ruminococcaceae > Faeciplasma. Next base: position 74,849 of record CANQXS010000010.1, on the reverse strand, counting down.
TTCTCAACGGCTTTTTACAGTTTGGCGTCCTCGGCGGGAAAGAAAGAAACGGCGGCTTGACCGGTGCGCAGTCTGATGAGAACTCGGTAATCTTCTCAAAGGACAAAAACGAGAAAGCGGAGAAAATAAAGGCGTTTGTCGAAAAGAAGATCGCCGAGCGCAGCAGCCCCGCTCAGAGCGCCGGCACCGTCTCGGCCGCCGACGAAATTTTGAAGCTCAAGCAGCTCCTTGACGCGGGGGTCATTACGGCCGACGAGTTTGAAGCCAAGAAAAAACAGCTTTTGGGGGTGTGAATGAATTGACTATCTTTGAAGAGTATAGGCAAAAAATGAGTGGCAAAGGGGTGGGCTTTCTTGAGTTTTATTTGTGGATATTCTGCCCGCTTCTGGCGGCATATCATATTTACAATATTGTGCGCTATGCAATCGGCAAGCAAACTTTTGAAGCAGGCGGCTTTCTTTTCAGCCTGCTCATAGCTTCGGTGGCGGTCCTTGTTGTAGCGACAGGGCTGTTTTTGAACAAGACTACGTTCTGGATCGACATCGCTCTGCCCGTGATATACATATTCGTTCAGGTCGTTGATATCATTGAGGAGGTGATTCTGGCTATCAGCACAGCGTCAGGCACTGAAAGCTCTGTCTTTAAGACAATTTTCAGTGCGCTGGGCGGAATTTTCCTGTTTGCTAATATAATTGTTCTTTTCATCTTTGCAATAGCCCTGTTTTATTTCATCGATCACAAAGGCGTGTATGGATATTGAAGACCAATAGAAAACTTCCCTCAAGTTGGCCCTTGAGGGAAGTTTTCTGATAGATATTAGAGAACGCTTTTGTGATACAAGCCCATTATAGCACAATGGTCAGGTGTTTTCAAGGTTATTTAGCCCCGCCTTTTTGATGATCTCCGCATAATCTTTATAGGCGATATCGGCGTCGAGGCGTGAAGGAATCAGGCTGTCTTTCGGATATACGCCCTTGAGCTTCAAGTCGCTCGTGTGCTGCCAAATACCGAGAATCTCCCGCTTGTAGAGCTCCTTACGTCTTGCTTCACTGGTGTAGCACGCGAGCCAGACGTCAAAGTGCTTGAGCCTATCCATGTCAAGCTTGTTCTTACACCAGTCTGCGCAGGCGTAGAGCATTGTGTAATATCCTGCCGACTCGACCTTGTTCATCCACGCAAGCGCGATGTTTGTGCGCTGCGTGGTGGTGAGGCTCTTGAGGCTTTTGTCTTCGATGTCGAATGCGACGGGATAATCGAGCTTTTTGCCCTTGATCCAACTCAGGAAGCAGTCGGCCTCTTTAAGCGCCTGAGCGACACTTACCGCGTATGTATAGTGATACGCTCCGACGTGTAGCCCGGCTGCCCTTGCCGCCGCATAGTGGCTCTCAAAAGCCTTATCTTTCTGACTTTCATACATACCGTAGCCGGCCCGAAGTATAACAAAGTCATATCCGAGGGCTTTGAGCCTCTCGAAATCTACCTTTGTACGACCGTCTGAGTGCGCCTGATGTTTTGATACGTCGATTCCCTTTATCTCGGTCACGTTGTTCACCTCCTTTATTCGTCTTCAACTTCCGGCAGACCGGCGATGCTCGTCAGATACGAAAGCAGCGCAGCGAGGACCGTTGCCGAGACCACCACCCGCCAGTCCACCGACGAGAGGACCGCCGACGAGCCAATCGAAGCAATCGCGGTCTGTGCCGCAGTCTTCAGCGCGCGGGCGGTCGCCGCCGCCCACCATTTTTTACTCAAAAGATTTTTCATTTAATCATTTCCTTTCCGCTTTGCCCTCCATTGCGTCGAGCCTTTTGTGGGCTTGTTTCGCCGAAGCTTCGACGCTTGACAGGCGTTCCGCAAATTTCTCGTTTTTCTCGTCCTGCTTCTCTTGTTTTCTCTTGATGTCATCGACGCCGGACTTGATATAGCCCAGTTCGGTGAGGATTGTTCCGTCCTTCCTGCCTTCCGAGGCGTCGTCGGACCTTTTGTTGCGGAAGAAGGTCACGAGCCCGAAAATAAAGCCCCCGATTCCGACGATGATTCCGATTATTGCTTCTGCGGTCATCACACTGCCCTCTCTTTCAGAATATCTAAGATTTCCCTTGCAATCGCCCTGCGCCGGTCAAAGAGCTCACTGCTGTCGCCGCCAAGCTGACCGATAAGCTCTGCCTGATCGCTGATGATTTCAGCCTGCTCCGAGATCACCCTGCAAAGCCGGTCTACCGTTTCAAGCTCACTCATTTTCAAGCGCCTCTTTCACTGCTTCGCGCCACTTTTCGGGGACGTCTTCAAGTGTGATCTTCTGCATTTTGATTTGCAGAACGTAGAACTTAACCATTTGCAATCACCTCCGCAAGGTCGAGAATAGCCGACTCTAAAGCCGAAATTCTTTCGGCGTCCGGTACGGCAGGAGCGGGAGGCTTTGGCAGGTTCCCCGCGAAATATTCCTCGAAGTCTGCTTCGATCTCCGACTTCGTGACGTTAGTGCGGAAATAGACCTCGTCGGCTTCGTAATAGGTGTATTCCGTTCCCTCCCGCTCGCCGGTGTGCTTCTTGATGTTCTTGCGGAGCCACACATCGGCTCCGCCTTCAGGGAGCTGCATATACCGGATTTTTTCGGGCTTCTGCGAATACTGTACTTTCATAGTGCTTTCTCCTTTCAAATTTGCTCACGGCTGCCGCAGCCTTCGCAAAGACTTCGGCGAGCCGGTATTTTTTATCTGCTTTTCGGGTCTTAAGGTTCAGAGCCTGCTTTTTCGGGTGGAAATAGCCCTTATACGAGCATATCCGCCGCGCCTGTTCTATTGATATCTCAGCGCGCCGAAGGGTTCTCAGAGCCATTCGCCGCGCCCGGATAAAAACCCGGGGTCGCACCGTCACCGCGCCGTCGGCGTGAATCAGGAAGCCCATCGAGTCGAGCGGCGTTTTGTCAAGCTCATATATCTGCCAGTCCGGCTTGATTTCAAGCCCCAGCTCGTCCGAGGCGTATCTGATTATCTTTCCGACAGCGAGCTTCAAATCTCTGCGCGAGCGCCCGAAGTAAATCTGGTCGTCCATAAAGTAGAGAGCCTTCGTTATGAGCTTCGTCTGTTTCCCGCGGCGCTCTTTATGAAGCTCCATAGCGAAGCGGAAGAGGTACGAGAGAAGATACTGGCAAGCCCACTGAGAGGGCAGCGCGCCGATCATAAACCCCTCATAACCCTGAACTCGGTGAGACCGAAGAAGCTCGCCCCAGAGCCACAGAGCCGCCCTGCTTCCGCAGTCGCGCTCAAAAAACTTCATAAGCGTCTCAAGTCTCATCGACGGAAAGCATTTCGTGATATCGAGCTTGACGTAATGCCGGCATTTGCGGGAATATTTCAGCCCGTGCCGGCTTGCATACCTTGCAGCGCGGTTGTCGCTTTCAATCCAGTCCTGAATCATCTTGACGCCGCAGGTCTGCCCCTTTCCGGCTATGCTTGAAACCTGCTGCGGGACGACCCTGCGGTTCCAGATTTCCTCGCAGGTGAAGACCGCAACGTAATCGAAAACCTGCTGCATTGCCGATTCCTTGCCGATCTGCCGCACTTTCCCCGAAGACTTGTCGATCATCTCACGGATTTTCACCGTCTGAAGACCGAGCTTTCTCGCCCTGATTCTCTTTGCGGTCTCTTCGGCGATCCTCTCGGTGGCGGTAAAAAGCGGGGTCTTGTCCTGCTCATATACCGCGCTGAGATATTCTGAGCGCGAGAGCCCGCCGAGTGTCAGCAGCAGGCGCTTGAAATCCCGGCGCTTGAAGTGCCGCTCGATGCAGTTAAACACCCACGGCTCTATCACCTTCGGGTCTTCAATATCTATGTGCTTGCAGCTTCTTTTCATAGTTACCTTTCTGAAACGGTACGGGGCTTTCGCCGTTACCTACTGACCCCGCGGCGTAGCTGTTTAATTTTCCCTTCCGGGAGGGGACGGACTTTCGCCAGCCTGCCGCTGTTTTCCGCGACCGCCGTATGGCGTATATGCAATAGCGATTCTTTCAGAAATCCGACCGACGATGTTCCACCACGCATACCCGAGCCAGCCGGAGCCGTTCCCGCCGGACACGCCGGAGACCCCGACACCGTTGTTCAGGTTGCAGCGCAGAAGGAGCGGGTCTTTGCGCCATACGACCCCGAGTAGTTATTAGTCATTAGTTATTAGTTGTTAGTGCGCTTCTAACCACTATCAGCTGCAAACTAACAACTATAGGGGCTATGCCCCTCTGTGTGGCTTACGCCGCCCATTCACCCCGTTTGCCGTTCGGAGAAAGCCGACCGACGATGAACCACCGCGCAAACCCGAGCCCGTTGTTGCCGGACCCGCCGGACACGCCGGCGAGCCCGACGCCGCTGCCCAGGTAGCAGCGCAGAAGGAGCTCATTTGCGGAGCTTGAATCGTTTGCGAGCGTATACCAGGCGTCGCAGGTGTAGGTCGACGAGCCTTCGCCCTCGATATCCACAGGCATATACACGCCTTTTTTGAGAGCGAGCTTTCTGATATAACACCAGTTTGCTGCCGATGGCTGTTTATATCTCACTCCGCTCGGCTTGTAGTCCTCGGTGATTGAGGTTGCCTGCTTTGCGCTGTCGCGGCAAACATAGGGCTCTGCCCAGTAAGTGCCGCTTTCGTCCTGATAATATTTCAGAATTGCGTCGCAGATAACTTCATATCCGCCCGGCATATATTCAATGCCCTGAAGCTTTGCGGGATACTTTCCGGAGGTGCAGTTCTTCGGTGAGCCGTCGTTGCCGAGAACGCCGTCGCAGGAACCGTTAGACCAGTGGAATGTTGAGATATATGTCGTTGCTGCCGTGGTCCCAAACGTGCCGGCGGTGTCGACGTATATTGCGACGTTTTCGCCCTTCGGCTCGATTGCCGTGATGATCGCGCCCTCCTGCCCTGTTGCGGAATACATTCCGGCGTCGTTTCTGTCAGTGCTTGAGGTGTAGTCGCCGATGAGCACGCCCATACCCACCTCAAAGTTCGCCGCCTGCTCAGCCGTGAGTATTACGCGCCTTACGCCGCTCTCGCTTTCTGCCGCGGCGAACTGATAATTGTTCACGCAGCAGCCTTGCAGAATCCCGTCGAGGGTAAGCGATGCGTATTTGATCACCATCATCAGCTTGAGGAAAGCGTCGTCGGCGGTGGTGGTGCCGCTGTAGCCGGTGCCGGTTGCCTTTGCGAGCTCCTGCATCGAGTTGTGCGAAATGTTGTACGCCGTCGGGATAACGCCCGCGTAGGAGGTGAGCTTGCCCCCGACGGTGTGATTGAGATATTTCGCGTGCACAACGAACGGGCGGACGCCTCCGCCGTTGAACATAATCGCCTCGTCGAGCGGCTCGATTTCCTTGACGTTCACGCTGCGGAGCGAGGAATAGCCGATGCGGTATTCCCGCTCGTATTCCTGCTGATATTCATAGCCCGACATCCGGAGAACGCCGACGAAATGATTGGGGCTGTAGCGCTGGAAATTTTCGGTAATCCCGTCGATCGCAGTGATCTTCGGCTCGCCGGATTCGCCGTCGACAACGAAATTGCAGTCGACGACCGCAAATAGCGGGTGTCCTGCGTAATCGTCCCGCCCCGCGACAGTGTCCGTTGACGGCGTGCAGGAAAGCCTGCTATTGTCGCCGCCTCTTGTCCCCGTTGTTACTGCGGTCACGTCGGGCTGAGCGAAGGCTGTCCAGCCGTGCCACGGGACGCGGGTGACGGTGTACCACTTTTTGCAGAGCTCTGTCAAGGCGTCTTTGTCCGCTTCAAGCGCGCCGTTGTCGATGAACCACCGGCGCATAACGCGCTTATAGCCCTCCGGGGTTCCGTCAAGCTGAACCGCCAGCGGCGCCAACGAGCGCAGAATCCTGTTAGTCTCTTTGAGTGTTGAATCGCGCGGAAAATTGATTTCTACCGGCATTTAATAGCCCTCCTTTAATACTCTTACGTTCAGACCGCCGTCGTTCGGGTCGATGAAGAAGACAATTTCGGCCTGATCAATGATTTGCTTTGCTTTTTCTGTCGCTTCGTTTGCAGCAGCTGTGGCTTTTTCAGCAAGCGCTGCCTTTTCGTTGGCACTGTCGGCGGCGGCTTTTGCTTCGTTTGCCTTTTCTTCGGCAGCTTTCGCCTTCTCATCGGCGTTTGCGGCGGCAGTGTCGGCTTTTCCGGCGGAGGCGTTTGCAGATTCGGCTGCCTCATCGGCGGTGGCTTTGGCGGTGCTTGCAGCGCTTGCCGCTCTGTTTGCGGCCTCGGCGGCTTCCGTTGCCTGATGCGCCGCGTCGTCCGCGGTTTTCTTGGCGGCACTTGCAGCGTCGCTCGCGGTCTTAACGGCACTTTCTGCAGCCTTGTTGGCGTTCTCGGCCGCGGTTCGCGCTGCGGTTGTAGCTGCCTTTGATTCCTCAGTGGCTTGGTCTGCGAGCTGCTTTGAAGCCAGTGCTGCATCAGCGGCACTCAGCGCGCCGACAGCAGCCTTGTTCGCTTCTGCGATTGCTCCTGCGGTTAATTGAGCTGCCGACTGTGCTGCGCTCGCGGCGTCAAGCGCTCTTTCCGCTGCTTCACCTGCACCGTTTGCAGCTTTGTTTGCCGCCTCAGCTGCTTTGTCAGCCTTTTTGGCGGATTCGTCGCACCCGTCTTTTGCGGCGTCGCAGTCGGCAATCAGGCTGACGAGAATGTCATAATTATCATCTTCCGGAAGATCGCAGCCCGACGCGCAGGCTTCCTCAACGAGGACGTTAAAGGTCATCGTCGTGTACTTCTGCTCCGGGGCGGGGCTGATGATCGAAACGTCGCATTTGGCTTTTTCTGCAAGCCTCAGCAGCCAGTTTGTGATCGGCACGCAGACGGTGCCGTCGGAATTGACCGAACCCCGAAAAATTCTCGATTTGCCGTCGGCTCGCAATGCGTTAATGGTCACATAAGCATCGCGGTCGACATAGATCGGCTCGCCGTCGTTTTTCAGGCGGATTTTCAGAAACCGTGCGTTGTAATCGAACTGTTTGACGATTACTGTCTGGAGGATATTTTTTTGAGCTACGTCCAGAACCAGCTCTTCAACAACTGTCATATCTGCTCCTTTCTAATGCGGCCGGCTGATTTTATATTCAACGATATATGTTCCGCTTATTCTTGCCACCTTCACCCGATCGCCCTTGCTGAGGGAGAGCGCGGCGTTGGTGAGATAATGCTTTTGGGTGACAGCGCCGTTGATTTTAAGAGTTACGCCGTCGGAATATACGCCCTCGACGGTTGCGAGAAAAGACTGCGCCTGCTCTTTTTTCGGCGAAGACACGCCGGTGAAAGGCTCGCTGTCGATCATGCCTGATACACCCCCACAAGCTCATGAGACATCAGAGCGCCGGCTTTCAGCTCCATGCTCCACGATTTTTCAATGTAGATTCCCGCTGCACTTTTGCAGCGGATCCTGACGATATCCCGATAGCCGTGTCCCGGCATAAGTGCCGTCTTGATGCTGCACTTGTCGAATACCGCCGAAGCTTCGGCTGCCTTGCGGCTTATATACTCGTCGAGAGCTTCCTGCGATTCGACGTAGTCGGGCTGATATATCTCGCTGACGATTCGGCGACCACGTGCGACTGTAGAAAGCTTAGACCCGGGGTTGTCATTGGTGTAGACGCTGTAATATTCCTGCTTGAGCTCGGGATTGTCGCACTTGGCAATGAATACGTTCGGGACATTGTAATAGTCCTCCTCGGACTCAAGCTCGGGCGAGATCACGCTCAGCTCGTCGTCGTAGTATTCGTGAGATATAAGCGCAGCGCTCGGTTTGACATACTTTGAAGTCGTTATTCTGCCGGTCTCGTCGGCGATGAGCGGATTGTAGTTGATTTCGTCGAGCAGATCGTTGCAGGCTTCAAGCTTGGACTTTCCTAACTCGAATTCACGGTCAGCGGGCAGGACCGCGACAGTCTGAGGAATGCTGTAGTCGGTAATTCCTGCCGACAGCACGATCTCGCCTATTACGTCGGAGTATTTCCGCCCCGCCTCGAAATAAGCCCGCTCGGTGAAACAGTCTTCCTTGAGAATGATCGTTGTGTCGTATGCTTCAACGGAATAGCTTCCGCCTGCGGCGGTCTGATTCAGCGACGGGGTCGAGAGGACGAACGTGCCGACAGGGAACTCCTCGCCGTCGATTATCATTATCGCCCGCAGCTTATCCTTGAGGAAATCAATACCCGGGGCGGACGAAAGCGTGAACGAAGCCGTTCGCTTGATAGTGCTCTCGGAATCATACTTGATTGAGCAGCTTGGGCAATCCGCCTCGCCGATTTTTACGAGCCCGCGGAAGATATCGTATCGGAAGGAAACGCGGCGCGACCCGCTCCGAAATTTCTGATTATTCATAGTCAATCCCCTCGTTGCTGTCGACTTCGGTCAGCGAGAACGACACGTCGACGAAGCCTCGGCGCTCGTTCCAGCTCAGGCTTGACAGGCAGGCGACCATATGGTCGCGGCGGTCGTTCCAGACGACCGTCTGCCCCACCATTGAGCGGAGAATGCTTAAATCGTCGTAATTTCTGAGAGAATACGAGAGCGATTTCGTCCTCGTGAACTGATCGCCGTATTCCGCGACCGGCAGCCTCCGCCCCGCAAATTGCAGAAGCGCATATTCCGCCGAAAGCGAGGATGTCCGCTCGGGCGGCGAGCCCTCTTTGCAGACAAGCGAAACGCGGACTGCGTGGTCGCTCGCAAGCGAGATAGAGGCTGCCCTGCTTGACCCCGGATATGTAAGCGGCAGCGGGTCGCTGTCGCAGAACGCCGTATCGCTCAGTGCCCTGAGGCGGTATTCGCAGCTCATCGGCGCGGTGTAGTCGTCGTAAGAGTTCAGCCCGCTGACATCGGCAATCGCAACGCCGTTGCGCAGAAGAACAGCCCGCTGCGTTGAGTAAGAGAAGGCAAGGCTGTTGTGTGAAAAGAGCGCCGTTCCGAAAACCGAGGGCTTTGAGGGCTTGACCGCCTCCAAGACGAACTGCCGCTGCGTGGTCGGGCTGTCGAGCCCGAAGTCGTTCCAGATCGTGAGGGTCGCGGTATACTGCTCGTCGTCGAGCCGCTTTGTGATTTTATGGGAGCGGTCCGGCAGAGCGGCATAGTGCGAATATATCTCGCCGCCTGAGGCGTCGAGGATTTTCAGCTCATAGGCTTCCTGGTCGACGCTTTCCCACCAGACGGTCGGGCGGTCGGTATCGGTGTCAACGCGGTATATCGAAGGAATTGCCGGACGTGCGCGAACCGTAATATTCGCCACGGTCCACTCGCTCGCGATCCCGCTCTGGCTGAACGCCCTTACGCGATACTGAACGTTGCCCTTTTGGAATGTTCCCGCGGGGATAACCGTGAAGCAGTCCGCAGTCGTCTCCTTCTTTATCTGCTGCCAATTCGAGCCGCCGTTGACCGACATCTCTATTTCGTAGCCCGTCGGCGCGGTGCCGTAGGGATTGCTGTAGATCCACGAAAAGCGATTTTCTACATCGGCGTCGATTACGGCGTTATCTGGAGAAAGAGCGCGGACCGTTCCGGCGACGTCGGTCGTCGAGACGGTTACCCAGTCGGAAAAATCGCCCTCGACATCGTCGTCGGAAATGATTTTGACGCGCCATTGGAACGACGAATTTTTGGGAAAAGTGTTTTCAGGGACTTCATATTCGCTATATCCGGCACCGTCAGGACCGTTTGGCGGTGCCTCTTTGTTGATTTCTATTCTGTGGACTTCGGACTTGCCCGTTTCTTTCCATTCAAGAACAGCAGATTTTTGATAGCGGTGTTTTCCGTCCTCACCCGTTGAAAAGCTGTAAATGTCCCAGCTAAAGATAACTTTTTTATCAGCGTCAGCAAAACTGCTGGGCTTGTTGTTGGAGCTTTTGAGAACAATGTCCTCAAGTGTGTCTTGCAAAAATGGAGAGAATTGCACATTTTTGTGCGTATACATTTTTGCGCTTACAACCGACGATGATGAGATTATCCCATGGGATATATCTTTATAATACTCATCAATGCGATAAAAGTTATTCGCAAGAAAGTTATTGCAAGTGCATATTACGGTATGGACTTTGTCATATCCCTGATATAAGCAAGTATTCGTGCCGCCCGTGAAGCTTTGAAAAGCGACCATGATATCTGTGTGCCTCAAGATCTTTTTTGTGCATTCATAATTGTGCGCAGCATCGGAGTCTCTTTCAAATGAAATACAGCCTGCGATCGAAGATGATACATTTACCGTATCTCCGGTTTCCTCATTCCAGATATTGCCCATTGTCATTGTGGTTACAACTTTGAGGCAATACCGCCGCCTGTAGGTTGTTGCCATTATTTCGCCCTCCTCTGCTGCCTCGCGCCCTCTGCAAGTCTGACGATGTCGTTGAACTCTCGAACGTCCTTGGCGTTGATGCTGATGTTGAATACATCTCCGCCGCCTGCTCCGACGGTGACGTTCGGCGTCACCTTGGTCCCGCGGGGCATAACGACCATATTCGTTCCACTCGGGAGCGAAAGCTGCTCGGGAGCGTATTCGGTAATGTATGCCGGTCCGCCCCGGTGGTAGTTGGTGCCGGTGGCGTAGCGCGGAATGTCGTTAGCGCCGACAGAATCCGTGATATGTCCTATCGACTGTCCGATATTGTTGAGGCTGTTGGCTTTACCCGATATTGCAACGATGAGCGCCAGCACGATGACGAGCGCGGAAACTATCGCCATGATAATGCCGACGGTCTTCCACATTGTAGGATTCATAAGGTCGAGCATTCCCTTGGCGGCACTTACTCCTTTCGTAACCTGCGCGAAAGTCATTACAAGCGTAATGATTATCGCAATTATTTCAAGCACGGGCGCGGGAATCCCTGCAATAAGCGAGATAAGCTTAGCTATTGCGAGTATTATCGGTGTGACTGCTTCAAGGAGCCTCGTAAGGCTGTCCGCGACCTCTGCGCCGGCTGCCGTCGCGACTCCCTCAAGAGTGAGGCGAAGCCTGTCCAGAGTATCGTTGAAGTTGGCGGCGCCGTCGAGAGTGTCCTGTGACATAATTATTCCGGCATTTTCAGCTTCCACGCCGAGTTCCTTCAGACGTGTGGAGCCTTCTGCAATAAGCGGATTGAGCTCGCGGGCAGACTTGCCGAAGAGGTCCATAGCTATGGCGTCGCGTTCGGTCTCGTTCGATATCTTCCCGAGCCCGTCGATCACTTCAAGAAATACCTCATTGCCATCTTTAAGCTCTCCGGGGGCGTCTGTGACGCTTATATGAAGCTTTTGAAAAGCTTCGGCAGCCGTGCCGGTGCCTTTTTTGGCGTTGTCCATATTGTTGATGAGCTTCGATATCGAGCCCGTCATCGTCTCGACGCTGACGTCAACGAACCCCGAGGCGTATGTAAGCTTTTGAAGTTCTTCGGTGGCAATACCTGTTTTCGCCGAAAGAGTGTTGAGCTCATCCGCCTTTTCCGCCGCGTCGGTGATGAAGCTTAGCAGCTTTTTTGCGGCGTTGCCGACGGCGTTCGCGAAGCGGTTCCAGATTTCAATCGCGGCGTTGGCTTCCGTCGCGGATTTCTTGGTGCTTTCCGCCGCCCGCTCGCTCCCCGCCGAAAGATTATCGGCTTGGCTGCCTGTTTCGGCGTATGCGTTTTCAAGCCCTTGCAGCCCCGCCTCGGTGTTGAGCAGTTCCCTTTGCACCGCGCGGAGCTGCTTTTCGAGATTTTCGTTTGAGGGGTCCGCCTCGCGGCGCTTTTGGAGCTCCTGCTCGATCTGCTTCAAGCTGTCGAGCTTGCCGGAAGTGTTTTTAATCTGATCTTCCAAGAGCTTTTGCTTCTGAGTCAGAAGCACGACGCTGTCGGGGTTGAGCTTCAGCGCCTTATCGACTGCCTTAAGCTCGGACTGCGTTGAATTGATAGACTTGTTGAGCGAGGACAGCGCTCGCGCAAGAGGCGAAGTGTCGCCGCCTATTTCTATGGTGATTCCCTGAATCTTGGTAGCCATTTCCCCGCCTCCTTAAAATGTAAGATAATCCTCGTCGGTCGCTTCCCGAACTTCTCCGCTTTCGGAGCTTTTACGGGCTTCGTCCAATGCGTTAGCGTATTCTATAATGCAAGTGAATATCATTCCAATCGACATATGCTCAAAATCGGCGACGGTCAGACCGGCTTGCGAAGCCTCCAAAATGATTTTTTCCTTCCGAAAGGCGTCGCTTTCGAGCGTAGTCCCACCGTCGCCAACCGGTTTTTTATTTTTGCGTCGCTCGTGACGCATTCAATCGCAAGCGGAACTATCTCAAGAGCGATGTCCGCAACCGGGAAGGTGTCGAAGCTCTCAAGCCATTCGTCGCGCGAACCTATCGAGCTGTCGGCAATCTTGGCGAAAACGTAGGAAATATTATATATCGCCTCGACATTCAGCTTTTCAACGTTTACTTCGTGGGCGTTATTTGCTTTTTCGATTTCGTCTTTTCCGCCATATATTGAGAATAGGTCGGGGATCAGATCCCGCCCTATTTCCCGCTTATAAGTGAGCAGAGCGAGACCGTTCGTTTTGAAGCGGACAGGCGTCGCTCCAATCGTGATTACTTTTTCCACTCTGCCGCCTCCTTAAGCCGCAGCTCCCGGCAATTTGACCGCTTTGAAGAAGCTGTTGTATGCGTCTTCGGAAACGTCGGGCGTGGTGGAGGACTTGACGTAATTCTTACCGTTGGACTCAACCGGTCGGCAGGTAAGCGACATTTTCTGAGTGAGAACGTTCATCGTTCTCTGCTTGGTTTCTTGTTCAAGGCTCGGACGGCCGCAGAACACGTTGTAGAATACAACTCTCTTTGCGACGGCGTCAGTCGCCATTTGCCCCATAAGAGCGATATGCTTATGCGGAGCGTTTGCCACTTCGTGAAGAATGCCGTCTGCGCCCTTCTCCCAACCGAAAACGTCGATTTTGAACTCGTCCGGAACAAGCGCCACTTCGAGATCGCCGGTATAGCCTTCGTTTCCGTCGCACTCGTAATACACGCCGTCGTCGGCGTGGAATTCATATATGTCTCCGTCAGGGCTGAGACTGATTTTTACGGCGCCCGGAAAGCTTTTGACCGCGCCGTAGCTTACAGCTCCGTCTTCTGCAATCTCCATTACCGCGTAATGGAGATTTTTAAGCCCGTAAGTTATTTTTGGAGCCACCTTAGCTGCTGCCATTTAAATCATCTCCTCAAAATAGAATGATACTCTGTAGGTTTTTTCGGTCTCTATATAGTCTTCAGCTGTCTCGAAGATTATCCCGTGGCGTTTGAAGACTTCGGAAACGCTGCCGATCAACTCCTGATCTCTGCGCATATCCGTATATATTTCGACCGTTATGTTATGTGTCTGAATCAGAATCGCGTTGTCGGCACTGAACGGGCTTGAGCTGCCGTGAATATATACGGCATACGGTAGGGGCGTCGGTTTGCCGAAGCTTGTGTCGGCAATCCTTTCGGGCTTGAAGCCTGCTTCGCGCAGAAGCCCCTTAATGTCTAATCTGCTCAAAGCTGCGTCTCACCTCTTTTTCAAGATTCTCGCTGACGTATTCCTCGCCGTATCTGATGTGTTCGTAAGGTTTGACGCGGGTCGTGCCGTCGCGCGAAAGATGTCCGTGCTCCAGAAGGTGAGTCAGTCGGTAATCGGGAGCTTGAACATACCATGTCTTGCGGCGGTCGTAGAGTCCTTCATGCGACGTGACTATCCGCATATTTCTCCGATATCTGCCGGCCCGCTCTCTGAAAGTCATATGCGCCTTGATTGCTTCATCGGCGCCTTTCGCGACGCGGTCGATTGCCGCTTTGCTGGCTTCGACCGCCGCTTCGCTGTATTCCTCGAACGCTGCGGACATCGCCCGTGCAAAATCGTTAATCCCTGTCATGATGTCTCTCCCTGCTCAGCGTTAGAAGCTTATGAGGCGGATTCCCGTCGGGGATAATCTGAATCTGCTTGATTGAGTAATCCTCGCCGCCGATGCAGATTATATTTTCCTCACAGACTTCGACGCCCATCTGGATTCGTATAAGGTCGGTAACGGTGATCAGCGCAGCCGCAGCGGCATAGAATCTCGTCGCTCCGAGCGTATTCGCCCCGAACCGATTTCCTTCGCTGATGAGCCGAGTCTTACGCCCGTACTTGTCGCAGGCGTAGATGTCGAACACACCGTCGTTGAAGGTTACGGCTTCGGGCTTATACAGGCTCATTCCGTCACCCCCAGAATCTTGCCGAGCCTCGCGCCGATTATATCCGACTTATATACTTCGTCGAACTTTTCGGGAACACCCGCCCAGGCAAGGCGGCAATAATCGAAGAGCAGACTTCTTGCGTCTGATTCCGCAAAGAAATCGGAGCGCGGCGAATTCGTCAGCGTCATTATCTTGTGCTCGCCCTGCGAGATGATTTCGGCGACCTTTGTATCGGTCCCCTTATCGTCCCAGGTAATGCCGAGATAATTTTTGATTTCGCGCATGAGCTTTCTGCTTTCTTCCAAGATTTTCACCGCCTTGCTGATTAGTCACGGCAATTATACCGCAGGCTCTTCTTTCGTGCTTACCGTGCCGACGACCTTGACTTTCTGAATGAGCACCTCAAGCTTAGATATGTCGATCACGATGAAGCTGTTGTTGTCCTTCGGGCGGCCGTTGCCGTAGCCCTTGATGGTGTAGACTCGGTTGTCGTCGAGGAACTGCGCCTGATCGCTGTAGTCGATTACGCCGTTCTTGCCGACTCCGATTGTCAGGATATAGCCGTTCTCGATTCCGAGAATAGCCTTGCCTTCCGGAACGCTCGCGCACTGAATTGCAACGGTCGGGAAGGGAAACGCATCAAGAGCGTAAGAGCCGTCGGTGCGGAGGACCGTAGTCGCGGGGCATATCTTGGTGAGATAGTCCGCGGGGTTGCATATCAGGAGAACGCGGTCGAGAGTCCTTGCGTTGCCGCTTGCGGTCTTTGAGAGCTTCGCGACGAGCTTCGGATATGTCTCCTGATCTATCGCGGTGATCTTCTCGACGTCCTTGTCGGAATACACGCCCTCTGCTACGGGCTTCTTGAGATCCTTGAGCATTCCTATCGGCTGGTCCTTGCCGGTGCCGTTGATGACGCCGTCCTCCATACCGTTGGCGTAGCTCTCTTCGAGTATCGCGTAGACGATAGAGGCGACCCATTCGGGAGCGAAGTCGATAAACGGCTTCGGAATGGGCAGGAACGCGGTGAGCTTGTGCTGAGTGCTGTCGAGAGCCTTCACCTCGGCGCTGAGCTCGGTAGTTATCTTGCCGGTGATGGGGCCCCAAGTTGCCTTGAAGCTGCCGCTTTCGGTGTAGATAGCGCGAACGTTGAACTCGGTGCTTCTGAGGTCGATGTATGCAAGAAGCGGGTGTTCGGTGCGTATATCCTCAAGGATCGTATCGATCATTGCCCCGGGCAGCGCAAGAGGCACCTCGGTGAGAGCCTGCCTCGGGTTGTCGGACTTGCTTACCTTGATGAGGTCGTTGATGAATGTGCGCTCTTCGGCGGTCATCGGCTTGAGCCCGCGGGCAGTCAGAATGTTGCTGTTGAGCTGCTCCATAATTCTTTCAGCGCTGCCGTCGCTGTGGGCGGACATATATGCTCTGCCGTATTCCTCAAGGCAAGCGTTCACCTTTTCGGTGTCGCCACTGTTTATTGCCTCGATGAGCGAGGCGCTCGTGGTCTTCAACTGCTCGCGCAGTCTGTCGAGATTGATGTTCATTCTTATTCCTTCTTTCCTTCAAAATTTTTCATCATGCAGTTGAGCATGTCGTCACCCGTAAATTTGGGTGCGGGGGCTGATGTGATTTTCTTCGTGTCCTCGCGGGCCGCCGCAATCGACTCAAGGATTTCCTTAATGCTCTTATGCGGTTCTCCGGCAGGGGGCTCGAAGGCGGAAGCGGCTTCTCTGAGGCTCTTGATAGTCTTGAGACGCTCCTCGGCGCTTGCAAGAATGTTTTCGGTCGCCGTTCTGATTTTTCCGTCGTCGGCTGTATTGCCGTCGTCTATCTCATCGCAGAAGCCGTATTCAAGGCACTGCGCCGCCGTCAGGAATGTTTCCTCGTCGAGAAGCTTCGTCAGCTCTTTAAGAGTGATCTTGCCGTTCGAGCGCAGAAGATAGATTTCGCGGTTGCCCTCCATAATTCTGTCGAGATCGTCGGCAGCCTTGCGGAGCTCGCTCGCGTTGCCGTAGACGATTTCGGAAATATTATGGATTCCCATAATGCTGTTGGGATACATAATGATTTTGTCGCAAGCCATAGCGATTATGGAGGCGACAGAATTCGCGAAGCCGTCAACATAGCAGGTCTTTTCGGCGGGGTGTCTCTTGAGATTGGCATATATGCCATATCCGTGCTCGACGCTTCCGCCCTCGGAGTTGATATAGAGCTTTATCTGCTTGACGTCCTTGTATTCGTCAAGCTTCTTTGCAAAATACTCCTGACTTGTCTTGCTCTCGGTCACTTCGCCTGTCCACCAGTTTTCGCGGTCTCCGCAGATTTCTCCGTAGAGCCTGATTTCAAGGACTTCCGGCGCAGAAGCCTCCTGCTTAAAGTCAAAGCGCAGTCTTTCAAGCTTCATTGACATTGTTGTCACCTCCTTCCGATGCGTAGTTTTTAGTTCTCGAATACTCCATTGAGAATTTTGTCCGGCGGGGTTCCTCGCCAATTCTCTCGAGGCAGTCGTCAACGCTGAAAAGCCCACAGGCTATCAGCTTATCGACATTCGCCGCCATACTGAATATGTCGAAATGCTTGATTGTTGTCGTATCAATGGAAAGATAGCAACCCTTGAGGTATTTCTCTTTCGAGTAGCGAGTGGCGGTGATAGCCTCCTCGATTTGGCAGCAGAGCGGGTCGATGCAGAATGTCAGAAGGTTGTCGACGAGATTCTCGACGTCGGCAATGTCGCCTCGCAGCAGTGCCGGTGGAATCTTGAAAGCCTGAGCCGCTGCGTCCATACTTTCCTTTTTAATTGCAGCAATGCCCGAAACCTCGTCCGTTTTCTTGCCCTCGCTATTTGTCTGCCGGTCGATTTTATATCCCTCAAACAGCGGCAGGACGGCGTTCTTGCTGCCGAAGTATGTCTTAAAATATTCTTCCATGTACTGCTTCATCGTCTTCTCAAAAGTCGGACTTTCGCGGGCAAGAGTTGAGACGTTCATAATGATTTTCTCTCCGCCGAGCTTGACGTATCTGTCGCAGGCTTCCGAAATCAGATTGTTGTAGCTTTCCTGAAGCCCGCTCACGAGCGCGGCGATATTTTTGTCGTTGAGCTTGAGATATATCACGTCCGAGGACTTGTACTTTCGGCGGGTGAGGGTATAGCCGTTTCGGGAAATGTTCGTGAATTCCGTCTCACGGGTGGCATATTCTGTTTTCACGAACGAGTCCGCCACATATATGGCGTCGCCGACGGAATATATAAGCGCTTCGTTGTTCCAGCAGAGCTTATGAATGAACTCCTGAATGAATTGTGTACTGTTTTGCGAGGGGTTCGGCTTGACGTTCCAAAGATAATATTCGTCGCCCTTGGTTTTCTTGCCGTTCCAGTATGTTCGGAACTCGCATTTTGCGACGAGCCCTGCTATCAGCGAGATTGCGCAGTTGATTGAGAACTGCCCGAGCGCGATCCGATATGCGGAATCTGACAGCCCAAGGGCTTCAAGAAGCTCTTGATTACTGCTGCTTTCGGCGCCATTGACCTTCAATTTTTGCTTAAAAATTTCCCGTAATTTCATACCTGCTCCTAATATGTCCAGACTCCGAAGTCTGCGGGTGTAAGGCTTGAGCTGCGGTTGTAGGGCTCAAGGCGATAGAGCTGAGTCCTTGCCGCTGCGAGCGCCATAAAGCCGTCGGTTTTCCGGGATTTCGGCTCGATTTTCTCGAAGCCTATGTTGCCGCGAGAGTCGGAGACCTTTTTGACATTGTTCGTGAACCACTGCATCGTGTGATTGTTTTCGCCCCAGGTTATGCTCTTCCTGCCGAACTCCAGGCAGAGCGCCTGCGCGATCTGCGCAATATCGGACGGGCGAATAAGCTTGAGATTTCCAACTATTTCGCTCCCTTCGCGATGCTCGGGGATATAGCCGATTTCCTTCAGAGCCTTAGCGAGCAGCGTATGTCGGAAGTGGTCTATCGCTCCGCCGAGAACATTGAGGCGGTATTTTTCCCGTGTCTCAAGCAGCCAGGCAGCCGGCAGCTCCGGATGTATTTCTATGTCGTCGACGATTGTAAGCTCGCCGCGAAGCGCGGCTTCTTCAAGCGGATACTTGATTCTCGGCAGGTCCTGCGAGTGCTTGCATACCCAGGCGTGCGTCAGCCAACGGATTTCGGAGTTGACGAGAAACATATAGCCGGCGCTGAGAAAGTCCTGAGTCGAAGCGTAGTCGATTCCCATTACGCAATATTTGCCGGTTATGTCTCCTATGCTGCGGCTGCAAGCGGTGTTGTTTTCCCAAGACGTGACTTCCGTCTCGATGTTGCCCATAGTTATGCCGCAGCGCTTTACGGCGAAATCCCGACCTGCTATCGGATCGCGCTTATACTCGTTGTATTCGCGCATCATTTCGGCGAAGAGGGTGTCGGCGTATTCCGATTTTCCGACGTAGTGAAGTGTGGGATTGGCTTTTTCCCAATTTTTGGGGTTGTGGATTTCCTTTGCATCACTCAGCCGGCAGATAAATGGCAGAGTCCCGTTGTCCGGCATTTCTCCGTTGAGAATTGCCTCAAGGTCTTCAAGTGTGCTGTCAAATACCGCCCCGCGGGTGTAGCCGTTGGACGACATCCAGGTCTCGCGCGGGTGCTTGGTCTTCCCGAGCCCACCTATGGCGACGTTGATCAGCTCACGATTATCGTACTTGTGGTATTCGTCGAACATCACGATTCCGGGGCGACCGCCGTCCTTGGAGTCGGGGCGCGAAGTGTTGAATGTGATCGTCGAATTAGTCTTATAATTTCTGATGACTTCAAGGTTCCAGTCATAGAATTTTGAAAGCTTCCGATTTCGCTCACAAACTCTGTGAATGTCCATAAACGAGCGCTTTGCCTGCTTTTCGGCGGTAGCGTAGATTTCAACATTGTAGTCCGGTATTCCGTTCGCCTCAGACGACAGGCAAAAAGCCTCAAACGCCATATATCCGTTCTTGCCTGCCCCTCTGCCGATTACGCCCTTGAGCGCCGACCAGCGGGGAAGACCGCCGTCGCGGCGATATGTGCAGCAGTGCAGCGTAAATATGAATTTCTCCCAAGCGTAGAGCTCAAACGGAAAATACCGCTGATAGCTCATATATCTTGCAAGCTGCTCGGTGTCGACATAGATGTCCTCCTGCTCGAAAGCGCGGCGCACCAATTTTGCGAGAGCTTTCTGCTCGGGGCAGACTATTGCGCCGGGGGCTTCGACTATTTCAAGATACTCCTCAAGCTCGTCACATAATTTCATCTTCGGCAATTAGCGTCGTTGTCGAAATGTGCAGCTGCTCAAGGATTTTCAGCATCTGCGAGCTGACGGCGACGACCTCCTTCGTCGAAGGGTTCTGCTTCATCATCAGCTTTCCGTTCGCCGAATAATCCTCAAACGAGATTCCGCGGGTCGCGATATCTTTCAGCAGCTTCTCCTTCGTCGTCCACAGCTTCATATAGTCATCGACAAGCGAGAGAAAGACCGGCTTGTCGGCTTGCAACAGCCTGAGCTGTTCGAGCAGCGATGTTTTAACTTTTGACTTCGATACCGCCATTTTTTCACCAACTTTTTGAAAAAATCCCGCGTTTTTTTCAACGCCGCCTTTTTAAAATTTAGTATATTTTTCCTCGTGCGCGCGAAAAATCGGTTTTGTCGAGTTTCCCACCGGTTTTTTATTTACAAAAAATACTAATTTTTTCGACCGGGGGGGTTACCATTTTTCTGCGTTCATATATCTCCGCTTCGGAAAGTGAATCTTGTTGTGACATTTCTTGCAGACCGCGATTATATTTCGCGCGCCGTCGGGCGTGTAGACCGACAGGGCAAGCTCGGGATGTTCCCGAACGCGGAATATGTGGTGCGCGATCTCAGCCGGACCGTAGCGGTGTTCCTGCTTGCAGATCTGGCATTCCTTCTGCTCCTTGAGCACACGGTCGGAGATTCTTCGGAATTCCCGCGACTGATAGAAGGGCGCAAGGTTGTTGTCTTCAATCAGCCCTCTGAGCCAATTCAGATATTTTTCAGTCATTGCCGCCTCAAAACAACGCCGCCGTTGTTGGCGGCGGTCGAATAAATATTATTCTATGATTCCATTATAGCCGGAATCACGGTCGCACTACTATCATCTTTTCGCTTATCCGGTATAGCTTGCGATCGCGGTCGGAAATGCTCAGCCCGCGAAGGGCAGCGCAAAGTAACCTCGCATACTTAAGCCACCGATATATCTGCGATTCGCTTGCAGGGCAAGTGGCTGCGAACCGGATTACCCGATTCGTGATAGTCCCCCGATGAAAGGACAGAAGCGGCGCAGCACAGTATATTCCTTAACCGCGTTTACGATTTCGTTTCGCCCGCCGGCAGCCAATAGTTTGAACGTCGCCTCGGCTGCCGCTATATCGGTAAGATATGCGGAATTATTCGCGACAGCCGTCTCCGCCTGCACGACAGCAGCTTCACCGTTGAGGTCTGAGCAGGCATTAAGGACTTCGCGATATATCCGCTCCCGCTCCCGCTCATAGCTCGGATATCCGGCAGCGGCGTACTTCCGGAATATCTCGATCACATAATCCCGTGTCGCTTCTTTTTTCAATCGCTTTTTCCTCCCGCTTAGGTATAGTCCTCCGTGATCCAGTCATCCGCTTCCCATTTCGGCGGATCGCCCTCTGCGCGGTACATGACGACCGACACATACCACTGACCGTTGAAGCTGTTGAATCTTGAATAGCAGCGCAGAAAGCGATAGCCCTTATAGCGTTTTTCCCAATACTTCGCGTCATCCGGGCGCGCTGTCGCCATACGCTTAACGCCGGCGTGAGATATTCTGCCGTCGCGCCGTCTTTCCTTCGGACGGACGATGCTGCGCGAGCAGACGAACCGCTTTGAGCCCTGCGGGTCCTTCGACATATACAGCGCCGCAGCCTCGGGTCCGAAGCGCTCGGGCTGAAAACGGTCGCAGTTTGTCCTCATACCGTAGGGCCACATATCTTCGATTACCCCGCGGTCGAGCCCACCGGTGAGAAAGATATGGAAGTGAAAGTTCTTCTGACCGGCGAGCTTCCCCCGTTTATAGGTCACACACTCCATGACGTATATGTATCTTAACGGCTGTGACAGCTTGTCAATCTTTGCTTTGAGCTTTTCGATTCCCGAAAGCAGATATCCGTTCGGCGCCGCATAAGCTTTTTCCAACGCTGCAAGCTCCTTTCGGCATTCTTTCAGAGCAGCAGCGCGCTTCGTTCTCACCCTGCGAAAGAAGTTAGAGACGTCCCGGCGGGCTTTCTCCTCGTCCTGCGGCGCATACTGCGGCGCATATGTCGGGTGGAGCCAGTAGTCAGAGCTGTCAAAATTTGCATTGACGAGCCGGATCAGCTTCTTCTCCGCAACAGTGCGGTTATATCTTTGCTGCTCCTCAGTCGAGGGCTTTGTCTTCGGGGCACGCACCGGCATTCGGCGACCGTCGGAAAATACCGGGTAAAAATCGACCTCAAAGAGCGGACCGGAACGCGTTTGCTTTTCTCTGATCATCCTGCACCTCAGAGCTTGCCGGAGCGCACGGAATTCTCGAGCCTTGCCTCGAGCTCGAAGACGGAATTATATAAGGCTGTGCGAAGGTATGTTTTGACATTGCGGACGGGGTAGCTGATTTTCTTGAAGCTCGCGATCACGATGTCGACGTTGCCGTAGCCGAGCTGTTCATAAGCTTCGGCGACCATTCCGGCGCTGAGGACGATCCCGCCGATTCTTACGTCGGCGTTTTCTGGCAGCCGATATATTTCTGAAATAATCAGGGCAATCTCTCTGGCGAGCGGGCGATCCCCCGGCAAAAAGCTGTCATAATCTATCTGCTTTTGAACCTTCGCAAAAATCTCATAGAGTTTCATCCCCGAATACTCGACCTGACTTGACTCTGACTTTTCAACATAACTTTTCATTTTTGCGGTCTCCTTTTCTTTGACGGTTGAATTGATACTATACAATACAAGACCGTGAAGGGGCGAACTGCCCCGGCTTTATTGACTTTCGGACGCCGCTGTGCTATAATAAAATTATAGAGACGATTTGCGTTCGCGAGCGCTGCGTCCGGGTTTTCCGCGTGCAAGACGGAAAGCCCTTTTTATATAATGGTGTGCGGCTTATATGTCGGCGTCCTGCTCGATCTCCCACCGGCAGTTGTCAAAATACTTGCAGATAAGACAGCAGCAATGACAGTCGGCTTTCGGCTTAAGCCACAGGCAAAGCCGGAGCCGAAGCTCATACAGCTTCCGGCGAATCTTAAAATAGAAAATAATTTGAGCCGGATTCTCATGCGGAACCATATACTGTCGCGGTGCAGTTTTTCTTTAGACACAACTCTAACCCCTTTCTCGGCTTGAAGCTTCATCAGCCTTGTCGTCTTTTCTACTGCTTCGGCAAAGCGCTCGGACATTTCGTTTATCGCTTTGATCAACATCTCGGCCGCCTGAACGCAGCCTTCAAGGCTGGGTTCGGAATTTACTGATCGCATTTCTCTGCCTCCTCGTCTGTTTCAATCTCATCAAGACACTTTTCAGCCCGGAAGATCAGCGACGCTTGGCACACTTCAAAGATGTGAAACAGTTCTTTGCAGAACTTTTCATCTATCACCTGCATCGAGCATATAAGCCCGGTCAAGAAAAATCCTTTTTAACGGCTATGTAGGTTCTTCCGTCCGCGCCTTTTCTTTCAAATAGCTCCACGTCATCGTCGCGGAACGGTTTGAGATATCTCAGGTCGATAAGTATATCCGAATCCGAGCCTCCCGAATAGGAGCATATCGCTTTCGGGTGTTCTTTGAGCCGCCGAACGATTATGCTTTCAATCGCAAGAAATTTCGCCGGAGCTTCAAAATCGGCGTAAGCCGAACGGTCGGTATATACCCGGCTCCTGTATTCGTTCTTCATCGTTTGGCTTCCTCGCCGAGCCATTCAATAGCGCAGCCCTCACATCTTTCAGCGCACTCTCTGCCGCAGTACGGCGTAGGGCCTAAATCAATTTGCATAAGAAACTTCGCCAGCTCTTCGCGGCTCATGTTCTTAATCTTTTCCATGTTAGTCACGGCGCGTGTCTCCTTCCTGTTATACCGGCAGCTGTCGGTTTTGCTGTCATAGTCGCAGTCGGGTTCGCCGTCGCGGTGCTGACACTCATCGCAGAGCATGAGCCTCTCGCCGCAGTAGGGGCAGAACGCCCTGAAACCGTCCTGCTCGATATCCCAATTCAATATCACTTCGCGCTCGCAACCCGGGCAAAATTCCGTTACGTTTTTAATCATTTTGTTTAACCTCCACCAGCGGACACCACTCGGGGCGCTTATTATCAAGCATAATCGGCTGACGATATCCGGAAAAGTCGCAATTTATCGTGCGGCCTGTCGAACTGTATTCGCTGAAATCACACTCCGCGCAGTTCGGAGGCAGCTTTTTCAGGTGGGTTTTTATGTAGATTTTGTTCATGCTTTCGCCTCTTTCAAAAGTTCCTCCACATTCACGAGGTCGCCGGAGTTGAGGGAAGGGAAGAGTTTCAGAGGCATGCAGGCAATAAACTTCCCATTACTGTAATAACAGCGCTTTGCTTCGGGGAATAAAACGGGTTTAGATTCCCAAAGAGATACAGTATCGCCGAGCTCGTTTCTACTCACCCACTTCGCCCCGACTGCTTTGCAGATCGCGAGCTCCTGCTCGGTGAGCTTCGATTCAACCTCGATAATCTCATACCCGATTAGTGCGGCAGCTTCTTCCGGGTGGGTTTGACAATACTCGTAGCAAGATTTGCTTCCTATTGCCTTATCTTTTAGCGGACAGACATCGCAACCTTGAACGTCGAAAAAGTGGAGAACGTCCAATAATGAGTTTAATGTTAATCTATACTTTTTCATTGCTTACCTCCTCAATTTCAAGCCCATGAGCTCCGCGACCATATCGGGATAAGCCTTTGAAAATATCCTACAGCCCACCAGCGACTTGTTCTGGGTGACGGACAGCGGGCAGCCTTTGCAATTTGCTTTTCTTTTCATGCAGAATCCTGCTTTTGTGCTTTCAATGCCGCAGTATTTCTTGCCAGATGTCGGGTCAATATATTTCGCTTTCTGTCACCTTCCTATTTTTGAGTGCCATCTCTCAAAAAGCGCTTTGAGCGTTTCGGGAGCCTCATCGGCGATTTCTATATTTTCGATTCTACAAGTCAGCACGCTCAAGCTGCAACCGTTTGATTCTTCAACAATATCGGCTGTGAAATAGATATCACCGTATCTTCCGCAGTTCTCCGAGATTCGCTGAACCCGAAGATTTTTAATTTTGCCGTGGAGCTTGGCGTCGACATAGCCGCAGGTCTGAACCGGCACATGGCTGCGCAGCGCTGCTCTTGCTTCTCTAAGGTTCATCGCTGCCACCCTCCTTGACAAGACCGGGGTTTTCTGCTATACTTAAATTATCAATTTTTTTCTCATATCGAGCCTGTTCCGTTTCCGCCAGAGCAGACTCGTTTCTTTTTTCGTCGATTGCTTCGGCGAGAAAAGTCAAAGCACAGACCGCAAACGAGGCGATTGCAAAAGCAGCGATTATCTTTGAAACTGCCGGGCAGACGTGACACACCCCGACCGCTGACGCTCCGAAGCCGATGCACGCACCGGCAAAGCCGTATCTTGTTTGAATAATATTATTCATGCTCTTTTCCTCCCCTTATGCCTTTGATTTCTTCAAACTTTTTGACTTTTACATAGAACGACTGACACGACATATTGCACATCGCGGCTGCGTCTCTCTTGGCGATTTTGCCGCGTCTCCACATATCATAAGAGGCATAAAACCCGCTGTGCTGGGGCTTGAGTCTGAACACGTCGTTTGCTTTGTCGCAAGCTCGGTTCAATTCTTTTGCATATATCTGCCCGATGAGGCTTTTGCCGTCCGCCTCGCTGTATATGCAGAATTCCCGAGAGACGAAAAACTCCTCGATCGATATCTTTATGCCGGCGGCGATCTCGTCTTTCGGATATTTTTTCAGGCGGCGAACCGCCGCACGGTAGTCATCGACAGCTTGCAGGATTACGGCGTTCGCGAGCCGCTCTTCCGGGTATAGCTCGTTTATGCCTGATTCGACCGCAGGGCGCCTGCCGCCTTTGGGCTTAATTTTATTCATGAGAGCCACCTGCCCGAATATCCTCAATCTGTGCGTGCCTTATCTGAGCGGCAATATTTTCGGCGGCGCTCAGAATTATCCCGACGAGGTCCTCGCCGCTTTCAGATACAAGCAGCGCCGTCCCCACGATGTAATCTCCCGGAAGCCCTCCGACTCCCATGATTGCCGTTGCTGTGGGATTATACGGCAGACCCCGCAGCTTGCCTTCCTCGTTCACGATCATTACAAGACGGTCGAATGCCGATCTGACGACCTCGATGTATCCTCCGACGGCTTCCTGCATTTCCTCAAGAGTGATCGAACCGTCATCACCGCAGGGACAGTTTGAGATTTCGCCGCTCGGTCTGATCTTGATATAGACTTTTTCCTTCATTTTTCTGCTCCTTTCGGGATAAGCTTAATCATCTGCTTTTCTGAGGTTGAGTCGGCGGTGTTTCAGCCTGCTCTGCAAAGCAATTTGACCGAGCTCAGAGCTGTAGCCGATTCTGCCGTTGTTGTCGAGTGATCCGGTCGCACCTCGGTCAAGCTCTCTGTAAACCGTGGATTCATGAACTTTTAATTCGGCCGCGATCTCAGGAACCTTTTTACCGTCGAGATACATTTGTTCAAGCTTTTTTCTGTCGCTAAAATTTAGATAGCGAGCGTTCATTTATAGAGTCTCCTTTCAAAAATATGGATAAAAATAAATTGCAAGAGGTCGAAACCTCTTGCAATTTATTATAAGACTCTACAAAATTCATTAAATTTTGTCAAAAGACTACACAAACCGAAAAAACTGTGGTATAATGTTTTTGCATACGGCTTTTGCTCCCCGAGGCGCGGCGGAAGCGCTGAGATTTAAGGAAAATTCTGCGAAAGAGGCAGCTTTTGCCGGAAGCGCCGCCTGCACGGCGCCTTCGGCGCCGTGCACCCCCACAGCCGCGCGCCTTGGGGCGCGGCTGTGGGGGCGGGCGGCGCTCGCAGGCAGTGGGGCGCCGCGCCGGTAAAGCCCGCATTTTGTGAGGATATAATGAACTTCATAACTATCGGAAACGTGAAAATAGAAAAGACTTGCACTTTAAGCCCGATGGCAACGCGGCGTCAAGCGTTTCCCGCCGACTTCAAGACTGCCGCCGCGTCCGTCTTCGTCTCGGAGGCTGCCGCCTCCTCGCCGACGACCCCGACTTTGATATAAACCGCCGCCATCTCTTTTTGTGAGGATATAATGAATTTCATAACGATAGGAAATGTAAAAATAGAACGGACATGCGCCTTAAGCCCGATGGCAACGCGGCGTCAAGCGTTTCCCGCCGACTTCAAGACTGCCGCCGCGTCCGTCTTCGTCTCGGAGGCTGCTGCCTCCTCGCCGACGACCATGACTTTGATATAAACCGCCGCCATATCTTTTTGTGAGGATATAATGGACTTCATAACTATCGGAAACGTGAAAATAGAACGGACATGCGCCTTAAGTCCGATGGCTTCTGTAGCCGACCGAGCCTACCGCGAGATATGCCGCGAATACGGCGCGAGTTACCTTTGCAGCGAAATGGTCTCGGCAAAGGGGCTTTGCTACGGCGGAGCAGGCTCGCTCGAGCTCTGCGAGGTCTATGATTCCGAGCGCCCGTATGCCGTCCAGCTCTTCGGCGAGGAGCCGGAATATATGGCAAAAGCCGTTGAGATCGTCAACCGCTTCAAGCCCGATATCATCGACATAAATATGGGCTGCCCCGTCGCGAAGGTGGTAAATCCCGGGGGAGGTAGCGCGCTTATGAAAACGCCCGAGCTCGCGGCAGAGCTCGTAAAAGCGGCGGTATCGAGGGCGGAATGCCCCGTAACGGTGAAATTCCGCGCGGGCTGGGACGAGAATAACATCAACGCGGTGCCTTTCGGCGTGATGATGGAGCAAGCGGGAGCCTCGGCGCTCGCCGTCCACCCGAGGACAAGGGCTCAGATGTACAGCGGAAGGTCGGATTGGTCGGTCATAAAAGCGGTGAAGAATGCCGTAAAGATACCGGTTATCGGAAACGGGGACATTTTAGACGGCAAGGATGCCGCTAAAATGTATTCCGAAACCGGCTGCGACCTCGTTTCGCTGGCTCGCGCCTCAAACGGCAGACCTTGGGTGTTTGAGCAGATAAAGAGGTATCTCGAATCGGGCGAAATGCTGCCCGAACCGCCTCTTGAGGAGCGCCTGAGAGTGATGATTGAGCACGCCGAGAGGATAGTAAAATACAAGGGCGAGGCACAGGGAGTGCGCGAGGCGAGAAAAAACGTCGCGTGGTACCTGAAAGGGGTTCGCGGGGCGGCGAAATACCGCAATATGTCGGGCTCGCTCAACACCCTTGACGACATAAAAAGGCTTGCCGAGGAGGTGCTCGAAAATGCCTCAATATGACGACCTCTCGGTCGAGGACCTCGGGAGCGGCTACAAGGTAGTGATCTCAAAGGAGCACCGCTTCGGGACCGACGCCTTTCTGCTTGCCGACTTCGCCGCGCCGAGGCATAAGGACTTTTGCTGCGACCTCTGCTCAGGCAACGGAATCGTCGCGCTGCTTATGCTTAAAAATCACCTTCCCGCCGAGATAACGGCGGTTGAGATCCAAAAAAAGGCTTACGACCTCGCGGTGATGTCGAAGGAACTTTCGGGAACGGACAGGCTTAAACCCGTCTGCGCAGACCTCAGGGAATGGCGGAGCGAGCGTGCGCTCGACCTCATCACCTGCAACCCGCCCTATAAACGCGGCGGAACGGGTGCGAAAAGCGCCGATTCCGCGCAGGCTCTCGCCCGCCACGAAATCGAGTGCGGGATACGGGATGTATGCGAGGCGGCAAAGCGGAGCCTTAAATTCGGCGGGAGGCTTTGCATCTGCAACCGACCCGAGCGGCTTGCCGACTGTATTTCTGCGATGAGAAGCTGCGGGATCGAGCCGAAGCGCCTTCGGACCGTTCACAAAAACGCCGATTCCCCCGCTTGGCTCATTCTCCTTGAAGGAAGGCTCGGCGGAACAGGATTTATGAAGATAGAAAGCCCCCTCCTTGTTATGGAGGGAGAGGAATATTCCCGCGAAATGAAGCGGATATACGGGCTTTAAAGGCGTTTGCCGCTGCCTGCGGGCGAAGCCCGCCCGCGCACGGAGTGCGCGGGGGCGCGCGGCTGCGCCGCGCGCAGGCCCGCCCCGAAGGGGGCGGGCTCGGGCTTCGCCCTCACCAAGGCGCATATCAAAAAGGAAGTGATAAGATGTCGAAGCTCTACGTCGTCGGGACGCCGATAGGCAACCTTGGCGATATGACCTACCGCGCAGTCGAAACTCTGCGCTCGGTCGATTTCATCGCCGCGGAGGACACCCGCGTTACCCGAAAGCTCCTTCAGCATTTTGAGATAAAAAAGCCGCTTCTGAGCTACCATGAGCACAACCGCAAATACGTCGGCGACGAGATAGTAAAAAAGATACTCTCGGGCGAGACCTGCGCCGTTGTTACCGATGCCGGAATGCCCTGTATCTCAGACCCCGGCGAAGACCTCGTTAAGCTCTGCGCCGAAAACGGAGTGCCGATCGAAGTCGTCCCCGGACCGAGCGCCGTTATATCCGCGCTCGCCGTAAGCGGGCTCGATACCTCAAAATTCGTCTTCGAGGGCTTCCCGTCGACCTCGCCGAGCTCGCGTAACGAAGCCCTTGCGGCGGCAGCCCGCGAAACCCGCACCGTTATATTCTACGAAGCGCCGCACAAGCTCGTATCCACCCTCTCCGACCTGCTCAGATATTTCGGCGACCGCAGAATCTCCATCTGCCGCGAGCTCACAAAGCTCCACGAAGAGGTGATCCGCACTACTCTCGCCGAAGCGGTGAACCTCTATGACGATGACCTCAGAAAGCCCCGCGGGGAATACGTCCTTGTCGTAGAGGGCGCAAAGAATATTCCCGAAGCCGAGCCCACTCTTGAGGACGCGCTCGAAAGGGTAAAGGAGCTCGTCAAAAACGGTATGCGCGGAGCCGACGCCTGCCGCGAAATAGCCAAGACCTCGGGCTTTTCAAAGAGCGAGCTCTATTCCGCCCTGCTCGCGGAAAAGGAATGACGATGAAGATATCCGTCAGAAAAATGCTCCCCGAGGACGTAAACGGGGTGTATGAAACAGAAAAAAGCTGCTTCGGCGCCGAGGCTTGGAGCATAAACGACTTCAAAGAGATAGCCTCCGACGAAAGCGGGATATTCGCCGCGCTCTGCGCCGTCTCGGAGGGCGTGATAATCGGCTATATCTGCGGAAACTGCGTTATGGGCGAGCTCGAAATAGGCTCAGTCGCGGTAAAGAAGGAATTCCGAAGGCTCGGCGCGGCAAAGGCGCTGATCTCGGCTCTTGAGGAGATGTTTTCCCCGGAAAAGGCTTTTTTGGAGGTCCGCGAGTCGAATATCGCGGCTCAGAAGCTGTATGAATCCCTCGGATTTTACAAAGTATATGTCAGGAAAGACTATTACAGCTCCCCTGTTGAGGACGCGATAATAATGAAAAAAGTTTACGGCAGCGCGCCTTTTTAAGCGCTGCGGTTACCGAAAGAAGTGATATCTTGAAAATTCTTGCAATCGAATCGTCCTGCGACGAAACCGCCGCCGCCGTCGTTGAAGACGGCAGAACGGTCTTATCAAACGTCGTCGCTTCGCAGATAGAGGAGCATAAGCTCTACGGCGGAGTGGTCCCCGAAATAGCCTCGCGCAGGCATATCGAGAGCATCTGCGGAGTGGTGAACGGCGCTTTGGAAGAAGCCGGACTTACGCTCGGCGAAGTAGACGCCGTAGCCGTGACCTACGCGCCGGGGCTTATAGGAGCCCTCCTTGTGGGCGTGAGCTACGCAAAGGGGCTCGCGATGATGACCCAAAAGCCGCTTATCCCCGTCCACCACATAGCGGGGCATATCGCCGCAAATTACATCTCCCACCCCGACCTGAAGCCGCCTTTTCTCTGCCTCGTAGTGAGCGGAGGGCACAGCCATATCGTCGAGGTAAAGAGCTTTACAAGCTACCGCGTTATCGGCAGGACCCGCGACGACGCCGCGGGCGAATGCTTCGACAAAGTAGCGCGGGTGCTCGGGTTCCCCTACCCCGGCGGAAAGTATATCGACGACTGCGCAAAGCTCGGCTCCAAGACCGCCTATAAATTCCCGAAGCCGAAGATGGCGGGCTGCGAATACGATTTCAGCTTTTCGGGGCTGAAAACAGCCGTTATAAACCTCGTTCACAACTCGGAGCAGCGCGGCGAAGAGCTCAAGCGCGAAGACGTTGCGGCTTCGTTTCAAAAGACGGTCGCCGACATTCTCGGAGAAAAGCTCTCGCTTGCGGCAAAGGCGACGGGCTATCGCGACATCGTTGTAGCAGGCGGAGTTTCGGCAAACTCCGGGATTCGCTCGAAGATGAAAAAAATCTGCGACTCGTTGGGCGCTCGGCTCTATCTCCCCGAGCTGAAATACTGCGGAGACAACGCCGCGATGATAGGCGCTCAGGGCTATTTCGACTTTATTGCAGGTCGGCGCGCCGACGAGAGCCTCAACGCCGCCGCAACGCTTTCCCTCGAGGATATTTCCCTTTAAAGGAGTGTTTATATGAAAATTCTCAGAATTGCCGCCGCTGCGGTCTGCGCGGCTCTGCTGCTGACTGCCTGCGGCGACGAAATAGGGGCTCCCCCCGAAAAGACGACCGCCCCTCCCGTCGATACGGCGCCGGTAAGGGAGGACTACCCTGTAAGCTTCGGCGACGAGTCCTTCGATTCCGCCCCCGCGACTGTCGCTTCACTCTCGCCGTCTCTTACCGAGATTCTCTTTGAGATCGGCGTTTCGGACAGGCTCGTAGGTGTGAGCGACTACTGCGACTACCCCGAAGCGGCTGAAAGCCTCGCTAAATTGGGCAGCCCCGCGAAGCCCGACATCGACGCAATAGCCGACCTCGCGCCCGAGCTCTTGGTTACCCAGTCGCCGATAGCCGAAACCGACCTTTTAAGGCTTCGTCAGGCGGGAACAAGGGTCCTGAATTTTGAGCAGCCGGCAACCTTTGCGATGCTCTGCGACGAATATCTTAAGCTCTCGATGATATTCTACGGCGTCAACGACTGCGGCGACGTTTATACCTCTGCGGTCTCGGGGCTCGACGGCGCGCTCACCTCGGCGCAAAACCTCGGGATCTCAAAGACCTTCGTTATAGTCGAAGCCGTGAGCGGCGAAGGGCTTATGCTCTCAACTTCGCGTAGCCTCAGCGCGGGGCTCCTCTCGGTGTTCGGATATAACCTTTGGTCCGAGAGCGAAAGCTTTTACGCCTCTGCCGAAGAGCTCTACGAGCTTGCGCCCGACGTTGTTTTCTGCGGCTCTGATATCGACCGCGAAGACATAAGAAAGCATTTCCCCTACGCCGATATAATCAAGCTCGACTTAGAGCGCTTCGAGCGCCCTTCCGCGCGGCTCGAAGAAGTGATACGCTCCTGCGCCGACGAGCTTTCGCAATAAAATTTGCCGAATTTTCCGTCAGCATATTGACATAATCGCGATTTAAGGGTATTATTTAATAGTGTGGCGGTTTATGGCAATAAATTTTTTCCGCCCTGCAACTTTTATGCCCCGCCGCGCGTTTTATATATGCAGGCGCAAAAGAAGTGAAAGCAAATACAACCTGAAAGGACTAAAAACATGAAAAGAATCACAGCACTGATCCTCGCAATTCTGCTTGCAGCCGTTATGCTCGCGGGCTGCGGAGATAAAATCGACGACACGCCTTCTCAGACCGGCTCAGATACCGTTACCGAGCCCTCCGTTACCGACGGCAGCGTTACCGAACCCGTCGAAGCAAACCCGCTCGACTCCATAGATACCTCGGTCATCGACGATAACGGTCTTTGGTATATCTGGAACCAGCTCGACGACGACACAAAGATGAACCTTGCGGAATTTCTGAATGCGGTCAAAAATCTCGACCTTGCGGCGACCCTCAGCGTGGGCTTCCCTGCCGAGGACAAAGACCGCTTCCTCGACTTTGCCTACCACTGCACTATGGACTACACCTATATCGGGACCTCGTTCACCGCTCCCGCCGACGACGACGGAATGGTGAGGACGATATATATCCCCTACAACCACGAGGTCGTGAACTACACCGAGGACGGTCAGAAGCTCACCGCCGACCTCAACGCGAGGCTCGACGAAATAGTCGCGGGAATGCCGGACGGCACCCAATGGGAGCAGATAAAATATCTCCACGACTACCTTGTTTTACACTGCAACTACGGCGAAGAGGGCAAGCTCCCCTTCACTGCTTACGGAGCCCTCGTCGAGGGCTGGGCGACCTGCCAGGGCTATGCCGACGCTATGCATCTTCTGCTCTCGAGGGCGGGCTTCGAGACCTGCTACACTATAGGCAGAGGCGATAATATCAACTACACCCATAAATGGAACTACGTCAAGCTCGACGACGGAAAATGGTATATCGTAGACCCGACATGGTCTGACCCGACCGGCAAGACCGACCCGAACTATATCTGCTACGACTACTTTATGATCTCTGACGAGGTTATTTTGCAGGACCACGCGATGAAGTTCGACAACGCATATTACGAACAGCGCGACGGCAAGCCCTATTACTATGTTATCCCCACCGCGGATTCGATGGAGCTCAGCTATCACAACGTTATGGGCTACTACTGCACCACCTATGAAGAGGCCTACGCCGCCACCGAGAAGCAGCTCGAGCTCTGCGCCAAGAACGGCACAAATTATATCTACCTCAGAATGTCGGACGAAGCCGTTTATACCGAGGTCAACGAGAACCTGTTTATGAAGGCTCACGACGGCGAGATCCAGACGCTTATGAAGGAAGCCAACGAAAAATACGGCTCGGATTTCAACGACGGCTCCTGGGAGCGCTACTCCGCCCATAAAGACGGCGAAGGTCCGCTCACTATAATAATCACCCTCAAGCATAAGCAGTGATTTTAGGACTAACCGCGGTACTGCGGAATGAGATTCGCCGCCGCGCGCATATACAGACAAAAGATACGGAGGTTTTATTTATGAACTTGAAAAGAATTTCGGCGTTCTTAGTCGCGCTGATGATGACGCTGAGCGTCTTCGCCGCCTGCGGACAGGTCCCCGACGAGCACCCCGATACTCCCCCCACGGGAACCATCGATCCCTCGATAACCGTTGAAGATGTGACCACTCCCGCGCCCGACACTCTTCCGCCCGAGACCACTCCCGCGCCGGTCACAACGGCTGAGCCGCCGGTAACTACCGCCGAGCCCGTCACTACCCCCGCGCCCGAGACCACTCCCGCGCCCACGACGACCAAGGCAGACCCCAACGCCTTCACGGTTGAGCCGATGTCGGCGAAGATGTATGCGACGATCTCCCTCAACGTCAGAAGCGGTCCCTCGACCGACTTTGAGCGCATCGCCACCCTCGACGAAGGCGAAGCAGTTACCGTTACGGGGCGCGCTTCGACCGGCTGGTATCAGGTCTCGGTAGACGGCGAAACCGGCTATGTAAGCAACATCTATATCACCGATAAGGCTCCCGCCGCCGCGGTCACAACCGCCAAGCCCGCTGTAAGCGAGACTCCCGCTTCCTCCGCAGGAGAAGTCGTTGACGACGAACCGATAGAAAATCCCGGGACCGTAACCGAAAACCCGGATATCGAAGAGCCCGTGGTCGGAGACTGGGTAGATATAAACGGCGTAAGATATATGTATAACCTCTTCACCGATTCGAGATATCAGGACGCTCTCAATAAAATTGCGGGCGCAGTTGAGGTTATGGCTCCGAGCGTTTCGGTCGGCGAATACCTCAGCCACGAAGAAGCCGTTGAAATCGCCTCAAATATCGTTCAGATGGTCGGCACGGGCTACTGCTACTTCAAGGGCGTATCCTCCGTTTCCGGCACAACTATGAACCTCACCTACTTCACCGACGACTACAACACCGCGCAGAGAATGGTCAGCGACCTCGAAAGCGCCGCAAACAAGGTCGTAAGCAGGATAAGCGGTTACTCGGATTACAACAAGGTCAAATACATCTATGAGTGGCTCTGCACCAACAACACCTACGGCGGAACTTATGAGTCTTCGTCCTACGGCTCGATCGTGGCGGGCGGCGCCAACTGCCTCGGCTATGCAGAGGGAACCTTCTATCTGCTCTCGAAGGCGGGCTTCGACGTTGTTTACGCGACCGGCTACGGCACCGATCAGAACCACGCTTGGGTAAAGGTCAAAATAAACGGCAAGTGGTATAACGTTGACACCACCTGGGGCGACCCCGATTTCAGCAACATCTTCGACTACAACTACGTCTGCTACGACTTCCTCTGCGTCAACGACGATTATATGAGGAACACGAGGGCGTCGGTCACCGACCTGTCAAAGTATTACACAATGCCCTCCGCGACCTCTGACGACCTCAACTGGTATAAGCTCAACAACTGCTATGCGACAAGCTACAGCGAAGTTGCAGGAATCCTCGACGCCAAGGCACGCGAAGCCGTTAAAGACACTACCTCGGACTTCGTATACGTCAGAATTCAGCTCAGCACCAACGAGCTGTTCGAGAGAGTCGTTGCGGATTACAACAGAGTGGGCTTCCAGGAGAACATTCTTGCGGGCATAACCTCTAAGCGCTACACCACCGCTACCCACCACGACGGCAGCTCGGATATAAAGAAGACCCGCACCATCACCTACAGACTAAGGCAGAACTAAGCCGCAAAATTAGCAGGGCTCGGATTTTCCGCGCCCTGCTTTTTTATATTCCGAAGAGCCTTTCGGCGTTCTGTTCTGCGGCTTTTAAAAGCTCGCCCACGCTCAGCCCTTTGAGCTCGGCAGCTTTCGCCGCCGTAAACTCTATCATTCCGCTGTTGCTCGCCTCGCCCCTATGGGGTTCCGGAGCCATATATGGGCAGTCGGTCTCTAAAAGCAGCCTGTCGAGCGGCATCGCCTTAACGACCTCCTGCGCCTTTTTGGCGTTTTTAAAGGTCAGCGCGCCCGTAAAGCCGAGATACATTCCGAGCGAGATTGCCTCTTTCGCGGTCTCGACCGACCCCGAAAAACAATGCATAACTCCCCGAGGCTTAAGCTCGCGCAGTATATCCATACAGTCGCCGACGGCGTCGCGGCAGTGGACTATCACCGGCAGCCCGAGGCGGTTCGCAAGCCTCACCTGCGCCGCAAAAAGCCTTGTCTGGCGCTCGCGGTCGAAACCCTCGTAATGGTAGTCGAGACCTATCTCTCCTATCGCGACGACCTTCTCCGACGACTTGGCGAGCTTTTCAAGTCGTGGAATATCCTCCTCAGAAAAGCGGTCGGCAAATTCCGGGTGGAGCCCGACGGAGGCGAAAAACCTCGGGAATCTCTCGGACATCTTAAGCCCGAACTCCGCCGATTCAAAATCAGTCGCCGCGTGGATAATCCCCGAAACACCGCTTTTAAACAGCGACTCTATCAGCCCGTCTCCCCTGCCCTCGAAGCGGGCGTCGTCGTAATGCGAATGCGTGTCGAAAATATGCGAAAAATCTGCCATAAATAAGCCTTCTTTCCAAAAAACAGTTGAATTTTCCGCCGAAATATCGTATACTGTAATCAGAATCTGAAAGGAGAGATGAAAAATGTTAAAAACACTGTTCCCCAACGGAGTAAAAAAGGCGTTCACCCTCAGCTACGACGACGGCTG
This sequence comes from uncultured Clostridia bacterium, assembly GCA_947627875.1. Classification (GTDB taxonomy): domain Bacteria; phylum Bacillota; class Clostridia; order Oscillospirales; family Ruminococcaceae; genus Faeciplasma. The sequence goes on along the minus strand of CANQXS010000010.1, from coordinate 38,851 downwards.
TTATGATGATATCAGACTTATGGAGCTGATGTCAAGCCTGAATATCAAGGGGACCTTTAATATCAGCTCCGAGCTCTACCGCCCCGACGGAACCGAGCCCGAGGGCTATTGGCCCAGAATGACCCGCGCAGAGACCGAAAACTACAAGCGCGAGGGCATCGAGGTCGCGCTTCACGGCGTTACCCACCGCGATTTCTGCAAGATAACCGAGCCCGAACTCGTTTACGAGATAATGTCGGACAAACATAACCTCGAGAATATGTTCTCGACCGTAATCCGCGGCGCCGCCTACCCCTACGGGACCTTTGACGACCGCGCCGTCGAGACCTTAAGGCGCAGCGGGATAAAATACTGCCGCACCGTTTGGTCTGACTATTCGCTGAATATGCCCTCCGACTGGCTGCGCCTCCGTCCGACGGCTCACCACGCCGACCCGAAGCTCCCCGAGCTCGTCGACAAATTCCTCGGCGAGACCCCGCGCGACCCGAGAATGCTTTATATCTGGGGTCATACGCCGGAATTCCGCCGCGACAAAAACTGGGGGCTTATCGAGGATATCCTCGCGAAGGTCTCGGGGCGCGAAGATATTTGGTTCGCGACCAACATCGAAATCTGCGAGTACGACCTCGCGGCAAAGGCGCTCGAATACTCCGCCGACGGAAGATTCGTCTACAACCCGACGGCGACTAAAGTCTGGCTCGAACGCCGCCCCGACGAAGCCGTTACCGTTGAGCCCGGCGCGCTCATCGAGCTTTAAGTTAAAAAGAAACCGCAGGAACCGCTCGGCTCCTGCGGATTTTTTATGCAATCAGAGGACTCTTACGCCGCTGACGCCGTCGATCTTTTCGATGTCGGCGGGTACGACAGCGCCGGTCACGTCGAGCATCGTGTATGCCCAGTCCTTCTTGGACTTCGATGCGATGTTCTCGATGTTGCCGCCACAGGCGGAAATCGCGCCGGTGATCTGATTGATTATCGTCGGGACGTTCTTATGGATAACGCAGACGAGGCAATCGGCGGTCTTTGCAAGCTCGCAGTCGGGAAGGTTGACCGAGTTCTTAACGGTACCGTTCTCGAGGTATGCGATAAGCTCCTGAGCCGCCATAACCGCGCAGTTGTCCTCGGATTCGGGGGTAGAAGCGCCAAGGTGAGGAATGGCGGTAACTCCGTCGACTCCTATAAGCGCGTCGTTCGGGAAGTCTGTGATATACGCCGCGCACTTGCCGCTCTCAAGAGCCGCGAGAATAGCCTCGGTGTTGACGAGTTCTCCTCTTGCAAAGTTGAGAATGCGAACGCCGTCCTTCATCTTTGCGAGGCTCTCGGCAGAGACGGTGTCCTTGGTGTCTTTATTATAGGGCAGGTGTAGGGTGATGTAATCGGCAGCGGCGTAGACCTCGTCGAGGGTCTTAACGACCTTTACGTTCGGCTTGAGGCTGAGGGCGGCGTTGACCGAGAGGAACGGGTCGTAGCCGACTACCTCCATACCAAGGGAGAGAGCGGTGTTTGCGACCTTAACGCCTATCGCGCCGAGACCGACGATTCCGAGGGTCTTGCCCATGATTTCGGGTCCGGCAAACTGACCCTTGCCTTTTTCGACGAGCTTAGAAACCTCGTCGCCCTTGCCCTTTAAGGTCTTTGCCCAGTCGATAGCGGCTGCGACCTTGCGGGAGGTCATCAGAAGCCCCGCAATAACGAGCTCTTTAACGGCGTTGGCATTCGCTCCGGGGGTGTTGAACACGCAGATGCCCTCTTCGGAGCAGCGGTCAACGGGAATGTTATTCACTCCCGCGCCGGCTCTGGCTATCGCCTTAAGGGTGGGCGCGAATTGTTCTTCGAGCATATTCGCCGAGCGGACCATAATTCCGTCGGGCTCGCTCTCCATATCGGTGACGACGTATCTCGACCTGTCGAAGATGTCGGTGCCGCATGCGGCAATTTTATTCAAAGTCAGAATCTTATACATATCAATTCTCCTTATGCGTTTTCGGCTTCAAACTGCTTCATAAACGCGACGAGCTTCTTTACGCCTTCAACGGGCATGGCGTTGTAGATTGAAGCTCTCATTCCGCCCACAGAGCGATGACCCTTGATATTGATGAGCCCCGCCTTTTTCGCCTCCGAGACGAACTTCGCGTCGAGCTCGTCGGAGCCGGTTACGAACGGGACGTTCATAAGCGAGCGGTCCTTGCCCTGAACGGTGGGCTTGAAGAGCTTAGAGCTGTCCAAGAAATCGTAGAGGAGCTTAGCCTTTTCGGCGTTGAGCTTAGCCATCGCCTCAAGACCGCCCTTTTCCTCTATCCAGTCGAGGACGAGACCGAGGATGTAGATCCCGTAGGTCGGAGGGGTGTTATACATCGAGCCGTTGTCGGCGTGGATCTGATAGTTGAACATCGTCGGGGTGATGTCGCGGGCGTGACCGATGAGGTCTTCGCGAATGATGACAACCGTCAGACCCGCAGGACCCATATTCTTCTGCGCGCCGGCATAGATCATACCGAACTTAGAGACGTCGACGGGCTCGGAGAGGATAGAGCTCGACATATCCGCTACGAGGGGAACGCTTCCGGTGTCGGGCAGCTCGTTGAACTTGGTGCCGTAGATGGTGTTGTTATAGCAGATGTGGAAGTAATCGGCGTCGGGAGTGAATTCCTTGGGGTCAAGCTCGGGAATATAGCTGAAGGTCTTATCCTTGGAGGAAGCGACGACCTTGCACTTGCCGTAGCGCGAAGCCTCCTGATATGCCTTAGTTGCCCACTGACCTGTGAGGACGAAATCCGCCTTGCCTGAGCCGTTCATAAGGTTGAGCGGGATCATTGCGAACTGGCTCGAAGCGCCGCCCTGTAAAAACAGCACCTTGTAGTTGTCGGGGATCGACATTACCTTGCGGAGCTTTGCCTCGACGGAATCGATTATCGCCTGGTATTCCTTCGAGCGGTGCGACATCTCCATTACCGACTGACCGCTCTCGCCGTATTCGAGCATCTCGGAAGCCGCTCTTTTGAGGACCTCCTCGGGAAGCATCGCCGGACCTGCGCTGAAATTGTAAACTCTCATAAATCTTCCTCCTGTGAAATTATAATCTGGCATAGTGAATTATACATTGCGATTGTCTAAATTATACTTCACACGCGGACAGGTGTCAACCTGCGAAAGACAAAAACTTTTAGCACACAGAATTGATAAATTTGTGTGAAACGCCGAAGAATCGTTCGGATACAGCAAGGGCGCCCCGAAGGACGCCCCTGCTGCAAGAAGTGGTTTATACAATTACGATGATGTCAAATAATGATTACTTCTTTTCAGCCGTGAAAACGGTGAAATCGAAGTCCGAAGGATGAAGAGCGGGACCGCCTGCCTGGGACTTGATGTAGATGTACATAATGCTGCCCTGTGCAGTGAGGTCGCCTTCATAGGTGAAGGAGCTGCCGTCGAGTTCAGCGTTTACGATGTCGGAAGCGTTGTTGTTAAACACGCCCTCGGTCGCGAGGAAGAGACGAAGCGCGCTTACGGAAGTGTTCACGGTGCCGGCGATGGAGATATGAACGGTGTCGCCGGACTTGAGCCCGAGGTTGGAGATATCGATGACGCAGGCGTCGCCCTGGTCAAGGGTGGTGAGCTTGGGCTTGGCGGGCTTATCGCTGTCGCCTTCTTCAACAACTATTCTTTCGTAGTCGCAAGCGGTGCAGATGTTGTCGGCGCCGAAGGTATGAGGCATAGTAATCATATGACCCATGAAGAGGAATCCGTGGTAATCCTCACCGAGCTGGATCGCATAGCCGTTGAGCGAAGCAAGAGCTTTGGTCTCATCTTTGGGCTTCTTAACCTTAACGGCTGCAACGTTATCCTTGCCGCCGACAGCGGTAGCGGGCTCAATGGTGATAGACTTGATTGCAGACTTCTTTGCGGCAGAGGTCGGGACTTCGATGTACATATCGCCCGCCTTGAATTCTACAACGATATCCTCGGGAGTCTCGGGAACGGGAGAGTAAACCTTTATACCGGTGATCTTAACGTCAACTTCGGAGTGCTGATAAATATCGAACTGGAATATGCACTCGGCGATAGAGCCGGGAGTTGCGCCGGAATCGGCAACAGGCTTCTTAAGGGTCTGCTTGCCTACAGGATAATTTCCGAGCGACATGCTCGGTCCGCCCCAAGCGAATACAACGTTGGTCATATTGCCGTACTGGCTGTCGTTTTCGAAGGAAACTTCGAGAACAGCGCCGGAAAGGTTGATGGCAGTGATGAAATCGGACAAGGAAGACTCGCCGATTATATCCTTAACATTGTGCCACTCGTGCATCAGGAATTCTCCTGACCAAGCGAATTCTTCGATGTAGCCGTCGCCGTCGTCGTCGGTCTTGCCGTCTGCACGAGGCTCAGCGCCGTAGGAAACGGTAACCTTGCCGTCTGCGGCAGCGGGCTCTTCAAGGGAAATGAGAAGACCTTCGGTCGTTACGTCGCCTTCGGGAGTGATGACAACATTTCCGTCAGCCTCTTCGACAGTGGCTTCGGTAAGAGTTGCGTCTTCAACATATCCCGCGGGCTCGGCATAATATTTTTCAATGGTGTAGCCGAAGTGGGTTATCTTGAGGTCCTTAAGGCTCTCGTTGTAGGAAGGAGCCTTGAAGATGATGCAGTCGGCTTCGGAGCAGCCTACGGTGTCCTTATCGTTTACGGTAAGAGTGTAGGTGAAGTCGAATTCCTCGCCATCGGGTGTGGGAACGGTGATGCCGCGCTCGCTTGCCTTCCAGGCGGGATCGGGGCTCATAGTGTAGGCGCCGTCTTCGTGACCTGCCCACATTCTGAAGTCGCCGGTAGTGGTGCCCTTAACGTGAACGGTGATCTTATCCTTAACGTTTGCCGCTTCGGGGAGAAGGATAGCGAACTGGTTCGCGCTCGAGGTAACGCTTCCGTCGGCAATAACGACCTCGTTGGCGCCGAGCTTGGAAACGGTCTTATCGGTGATCTCAACTTCCTTTTCGCCCTCGGGGTGATCTACCGCTTCGGCAGCGGGATAAACAACGCCGAGGTGAGTGAGGGTGAAGTCCTTAAGAGAGCCGCCGCTCGGACCCTTAACCTGAACATGGCTCGCGATGTCAACATTCTTGCTGTCGGCATCGGCAACGGTAAGCTCATATGTAACGTCGAACTTGCCGTCTTCGAGAGTATCATAAGAAACGGTCTTTATTTCGCTCATTCTGTCCCAATCGCCATGAGACAGCCAAACTCTGAAGTCGCCGCCGGTAGTACCTACAAGGTGAACGGTAACGGTCTTGCCGAGCTCCTGACCGGTGATAGCATAGGTGTGAGCGCCGCCGTCGTTGAGAGGATAATCAACGCCGTCAACGGCAATTTCCTTTTCGCCCTTGGGATGATCGCCGGTGTCGGGCTTGTCTTCAGGCTCGGGCGTTCCGGTCTCGGGACCTTCAATAACAAGGCTGCTGACAGAAACCGAGAGGGTATCTGCCAAACCGGACTGAGAGAAGAGCGCGGTTATCTTTTCTACAGCGGTATCGCCCGCTTCATGAGCGTAGCTGTTATCGGGATTATCAGTATCTTCGTGCGTGCAGGTATGCGTTGCAAGAAGATTTGCAAAATCGGCGGCGCTGTAAGTAACGACATGTTCGCCGATGTGGAGAAGGCTCCACTGATTGCTCATAACTTTGCCGTCGAGAGTGTCGACAAACTTGGCGGCTTCACCGCTGTGGTTGGCAATGGTGATATGACCAAGTCCGCCCTTGGGGGTATCTACCTGTAAGATATTCCACCAACCGTATTCTTCATTTGCGACCTCGCCGGTTACGGTGTATTTCAAAACGAATTTTGCGTCCTTGTTATTAACAGCCTTCACAAAATCCGCCCACTCGGCAGACGTGTTATCGATTATTTTGGTACCCCAACCTATTTTGGGTCCGCTAAAGTCGCCACCGGCAACGCTCTTGCCGTCCTTTATGAGCGTAACCAGAACACCCTCGGGCTCGGGATCGGGCTCAGCAGTATCGGGAACACAGATAGAAACAGCAGTAATGGTTCCTTCGCCGCTGCAAACAATATTCCAGTAAGAATCAAGTGCAAGCTTTACGGCGTTTTCATGGTCAGCCATGAAAATTCCGGTGGCTTTATCCCAAGTTCCGGCGCCGACGTCTTCCGCTTGTACTTGATCAGCTGAAAGACGATATATACCTGCCGAGTCTTGAGCTCCGAACCATCTGAGCACGGCTCCGTCGCCCACTTTAACAAGCAGTATTGCGCCGTCTTGCCTTAGCTTCTCGGCAAAAGTAGTAGCCGGCAGCGAGGCAACATCTGCGCTATTAAGGCAAAGCCATCCGGTCATGGCTGTGTTCTTGCAATCCCATTCCCAAGATGTCTTGTAGCCTTCGGGAGCCGCTATAAGATCATCCGCAGCATTAGCATGGACGTGTTCAAACAACACGGTGCCCGTGACGCTGGAGAGGACCAAAAGCAATGCCAGCGCTGCTGACAAAATTTTCCTCATCATATAATGACCTCCTAAATCATTCTTTCATTTTTCCGGGCGTTGCTGCACGGCAAAGCCTTGCGGCAATGACCCACGATTAAATCTTGCCACAATTTTATTAAAATGTCAAGCGTTTTTATTGATTTTAGTCAGTTTTCCGTTTTTTGACACCTCGGTTTATTTATTTTGACGAAAAAATCGCGCGAGTCGGGCTCGCGGAATGGGTTTTTAAAAAATCTATTGACTTATCCGCCGCGCCGCGCTAAAATATATCCGTAAAATCCGCTATCAAATTTTAAAGGAGTATTGTATGGAAAACACCGAAAAAAGCATGCAGAAAATAGTAGAGCTCTGCAAGGGAAGGGGCTTTATCTTCCCCGGCTCGGATATCTACGGCGGTCTTGCCAACACCTGGGATTACGGTCCGCTCGGCTCCCGCCTGAAAAACAACGTTAAGGATACCTGGCGCAAGCGCTTTATCCAGGAGCGCAAGAATTCTTATGAGGTCGACGCCGATATACTTATGCACCCGAGAGTTTGGGAGGCTTCGGGGCATGTTGCGAGCTTCTCTGACCCGCTTCTTGACTGCCGCGAATGCAAGACCCGCCACCGCGCCGACAATCTTATTGATTCCTTCGACCCTGACGCCCACGCCGACGGAATGACCAAAGAGGAGATGTTCCAATATATAAAGGACCATCATATCCCCTGCCCGAAATGCGGCAAGCACGATTTCACCGATATCCGCGAATTCAACCTTATGTTCCAGACCTACCGCGGAGTTACCAACGACTCGAAGAGCGTTATCTACCTCCGCCCCGAAAACGCCCAGGGCGAATATGTGAACTTTTTGAACGTTCAGCGCACGATGCGCGCAAAGCTGCCCTTTTCTATCGGTCAGATCGGCAAGGCTTTCAGAAACGAGATAACCCCCGGCAACTTCACCTTCCGCACGATAGAGTTCGAGCAGATGGAGTTCCAGACCTTCTGCAAGGAGGGCTCCGACGGCGAGCTCTACGAATACTTCAAGGGCTACGGAAAAAAATACTTTGAAGACCTCGGTCTCGCTTCCGAGCACTTAAGGTTCCACGACCATGAAAAGCTCGCGCATTACGCAAAAGCCGCCTGCGACATCGAGTTCCTGTTCCCGTTCGGCTGGGGCGAAATAAACGGCACCCACAATCGCACCGATTTCGACCTCACCCGCCATCAGGAATACAGCGGAACAAATATGAGCTATCTCGACCCCGAGACCAACGAGAGATTTATTCCTTATATAATAGAATCTACCTACGGTCTCGACAGAACCGTCCTCGCGCTCATCTGCGAGGCTTACGACGAAGAGGTCATCGACGCCGAAAAGAACGACGTAAGAACGGTATTGCATTTAAGCCCCGCCGTCGTGCCGTATAAGTGCGCCGTTCTGCCGCTCTCCAAAAAGCTCTCGGAGGACGCATTAAAGGTCTATGAGCAGCTCTCCGCCCGCTTTATGACCGATTTCGACGAAACCGGCTCTATCGGCAAGAGATACCGCCGCGAGGACGAGATCGGCACGCCGTGGTGCGTTACCTACGATTTCGACTCCCAGAACGACGGCTGCGTTACCGTAAGAGACCGCGACACTATGGAGCAGGTAAGAATGCCGATAGCCGAGGTTGGAGACTACATCGCCGAAAAAATAGGCTTCTGAGCCTTAAAACCGCGTATTTTTCGCCGGATTTTTCTTTAAAGCCCTTGACAACCCCGAAAAAACGCGCTATAATACTACCGTAATAAGCTTATGGGAAAGGTTGGAATGAGTGTTCCGACCTTTCTTGTTTGAAGATGCCGAAAAGGAGAATGACAATGGCAGACAGCGCAACCGTCAAAAAAGTCCGCGAGCTGGCTCAGCCGCTCTGCGATGAGCTCGGGCTCTTCCTTTGGGACGTTAAGTTTGAAAAAGACGGCGCAAATTGGTACCTTCGGGTGTTTATCGACAGCGACGGGGGAATTACTATCGACGACTGCGAGGCGCTCCACCGCCCGCTCGACAGGCTCCTCGACGAATGCGACCCTATACCCCAGAGCTATATCTTAGAGGTGAGCTCGCCGGGGCTCGGCAGAAAGCTCGAACGCCCCGAGCATTTCGAGGTCTGCATCGGCGACAGGGTAAAGCTGAGGTTCTTCGAGCCGAAAAACGGCTCCAAAGAAGCTTCTGGAGTGCTCGAGGAATATTCCGAGCGGGAGATAACCGTTTCGGGCGAAAAGATCCCGCTGTCGGAATGCGCTTTTGTCAGGCTCGACGACGACTCGGATTTTTCATTCACCGACAGCGAATAAACTTACTATTATATAATAACGGGAAGGAATGGTCACAAAACTATGAGCAAGGAAATTTTTGAAGCGCTGAAGATAATGCAGCAGCAGAACGGCATACCTATAGACGACCTCATTGAAAAGATAAAGAGCGGCATACTCAAGGCGGTAAAGAGGGATTACCCCGATTCCGAAAACATAAGGATCGACCTCGACCCCGAGACCGAAACCTTTGAAATGGCTCTTTTAAAGACCGTCGTCGAGGGCGAGCCCGAAGACCCCGCCAACGAGATATCCCTCGACGAGGCGAGAACTCATCAGCCCGATATAGCCGTCGGGCAGACCTGCGAGATCGTCCTCAACCCCGCGACTTTCGGGCGCGTTGCGGCGAGCTCGGCAAAGCAGTCGATACGCTCCGACATAAAGCAGTTTGAGCGCGACAAGCTCGTTGAGCAGTATAAAGACAAAGAGCACGAGCTCGTTTCCGCAAAGGTCCAGAAGATAGAGCCCCTAACCGGCAACGCGATAATCACTATCGACAAGGACGAGATATACTTCCCGCGGACGGAGCAGATACCCGGCGACAGGTTTAAGCCCGGCGACATGATCCAGGTCTACGTCGTCGGAGTGGTAAATCCCGATAAGAAGCCGACGGTAAAGGTCTCGCGCTCTCACCGCGACTTCGTGAAGCGCCTCTTTGAGCGCGAGGTCCCCGAGATCTACGACGGGACAGTCGAGATAAAATCCATCTCCCGCGAGGCGGGCTCAAGAAGCAAGATAGCCGTTTGCTCTAAGAACCCCGACGTCGACGCCGTCGGCTCCTGCATAGGTCCGAAGCGCTCGAGGATATCGGCGATAGTTTCGGAGCTCGGCGGAGAAAAGATAGACCTCATTCCCTACAGCGAGGACGACGCCGAATTCGTCGCGAAGGCGCTTGCTCCGGCTGAGGTAAAGAGCGTTACCCTCGCCGACGACGGAACGAAGAGCTGCACGGTAATCGTTCCGGCAAACCAGCTCTCCCTCGCGATAGGAAACAAGGGGCAGAACGCCAAGCTCGCCGCAAGGCTTACGGGCTATAAGATAGACATTCTGCCCGACGAGAAGGCGGAAGAATGAAGCAGAGAAAAATTCCGATGCGCTCCTGCGTGGGCTGCTTTGAATCGAAGCCCAAAAAGGAGCTTATAAGAATAGTCCGCTCTCCCGAGGGCGAAATAAGCCTCGACCCAGTCGGGAAAAAGGCGGGCAGAGGAGCCTATATCTGCCCCGACCCGGAATGCCTCAGAAAGGCAAGAAAGGCAAAGAGGCTCGAAAAAAGCCTTGAATGCGAAATAGGGGAAGAGGTCTACGCGGCTCTCGAAAAAGAGCTTGAAAGCAGGGTGACGCCGAATGGCTGATATAAGCGGTTTACTGTCGATGTGCCGCAAAGCCGGCAGGCTCGTCCTCGGAATGGACGAGGTAAAAGGCTCCTGCTTAAGGCACGAGGCAAGGTGCGTTCTCACCGCCCGCGACTTTTCGGACAATTCTCTTAAAGAGATCGAGCGCGTATGCGTGAGGTCAAAGATACCGATGATAAATCTTCCGGATACTATGGACGATATCGCGGCGGCGGTGGGAAAGCGCTGCGGCGTTATGTCGGTGACGGATAAAGGCTTTGCCGAAGCCGTCGCAAAAAAGCTTTCCGCCAAATAATACAACTAATAAGGGGTTATGCCTATGATTACAAAATACAAACTGAGCGATCTCGCAAAGGACCTTAAGCTTCAGCCAGCCGAGATAATCGAAGCTCTGAGCGCGGAATTCGGGCAGAAAAAGGCGGCGATGTCTCTTACGCCCGACGAGGTGAACTATGTATTGGAGCTGTTTACCCGCCGGAACGAGGTAGAGAGCTTCGAGCCGTATTTTGCCGATAAGACCGCCTCGAAAAAGCCCGAGCCGAAGCCGAAGGTCGAAAAGCCGAAGGCGCAGTCTCAGAAGCCGAAGGCGGAAAAGCCCGCCGAGCCCAAGGAGGCACCCAAGCCCGAGGAGAAGCCCGCGGAGAAGCCCGCCGAGGCTAAAAAGCCGGAGCCCAAGCCCGCTGAGCAGCCTAAGCCCGCGCGCCGCGAGGAAAAGAAGCAGCCCGCCAAAAAGCAGGACCGCGGCGAGCGCCAGAAGCTCGTTACGAGCGGAACGGGGGCTTCTTCGGCGGCGAACGAAAAGCAGCGCGTCGTCGATACGAGGGGAAGCTATGTAAATATCGACAAATATAACGACCGCTACGACAACCTTGCCGAAAACGGCAGGAAGAACAACGAAAACTATCAGAAAAAGCAGAAGCTCGTTCAGAAGTCGAAGCAGCAGAAGAAGCAGCAGCTTTCAACGAAGCGCGAGACCGAGGCGGAAAAGCTCCGCAGGCTCGAGCTTGAGCGCGCAAGAAAGCAGCAGCTCAAGGTAACCATCCCCGACGAAATAACCGTAGGCGAGCTCGCCACCCGCCTCAAGACCGCAGCGACCGAGGTCATCAAAAAGCTTATGTCGCTCGGCGTTTTCGCGACCATAAACCAGACCGTCGACTTCGATACCGCGGCGCTCGTCGCCGAAGAGCTCGGCGCAAAGGTGGAGCGCGAGGTAGTCGTGACCATTGAGGAAAGGCTCATCGTCGACGAAGAGGACAAGGCAGAGGACCTCGAGGAGAGAAGCCCCGTCGTTGTCGTCATGGGACACGTCGACCACGGCAAGACCTCGCTTTTGGATAAGATACGCCACGCCAACGTTACCGCGACCGAGGCCGGCGGCATAACTCAGCATATCGGCGCCTACAGGGTATCGATTAACGGGCGCGACATAACCTTCCTCGACACCCCGGGTCACGAAGCTTTCACCGCCATGAGGCTCAGAGGAGCGATGGTAACGGATATCGCGATTTTGGTAGTCGCGGCTGACGACGGAATAATGCCCCAGACCGTAGAGGCGATAAACCACGCCAAGGCTGCGGGGGTTTCGATAATCGTTGCGATAAACAAGATGGATAAAGAGGGCGCCAACCCCGACAGGATAATGCAGCAGCTCACCGAGCACGACCTCGTCGTCGAGGCGTGGGGCGGCGACGTTGTATGCGTACCCGTTTCGGCGAAAACCGGCGAAGGCATCGACGAGCTTTTGGAGAACGTCCTCCTCGTCGCCGACGTTTTAGAGCTCAAAGCCAACCCGCACCGCCTGGCGAAGGGCTCGGTAATCGAAGCAAGGCTCGACAAGGGGCGAGGACCGGTCGCTACCGTCCTCGTTCAGAACGGCACCCTTAAATCGGGCGATATAATCATCGCCGGAACCTCCGTCGGCAGGGTAAGGACTATGACCGACGACAAGGGCAGGAGCGTAAGCTCTGCCGGACCCGCAGTGCCGGTCGAGATAACCGGTCTCGACGAAGTCCCCGCGGCGGGAGACGTGTTCAACGCCGTAGCCGACGAAAAGCTCGCCCGCGAGCTCGTTGAACAGCGCAAGCAGGAAGCCAAGGAAGAGATATTCAAGCAATATCAGAAGGTAACTCTCGACAATCTGTTCAGCCAGATCTCGGAGGGCGAGATGAAGGAGCTTCCGATAATCGTAAAAGCCGACGTTCAGGGCTCTGTTGAAGCCGTAAAGCAGTCGCTCGAAAAGATCTCGAACGACGAAGTAAGGGTAAAGGTGATCCACGGAGGAGTCGGCGCGGTTTCAGAGAGCGACGTTATGCTCGCCTCGGCTTCAAACGCCATTATAGTCGGCTTCAACGTAAGACCCGACCCCGTTGCGAAGGCAAACGCCGAGCGCGACGGAGTTGATATCCGCCTCTACCGCGTCATTTACGACGCCATCGAAGAGATTCAGACCGCTATGAAGGGAATGCTCGCGCCGAAATTCCGCGAGGTCGACACCGCGAGAGTCGAAGTCCGCCAGGTATACAAGATCACCGGCGTCGGAGCGGTCGCGGGGTGCTACGTCCTCGACGGCAAGATCTCGCGCAACGACCAGGTCCGCGTAGTCCGCGACGGCATTATCATCGCCGACGACAGGATGTCGAGCCTCAAGCGCTTCAAAGACAACGTCCGCGACGTTGCGGCGGGCTTTGAATGCGGCATCACCCTCGAGAAGTTCAGCGACTTCAAGGAGGGAGACATCTTCGAGGGCTACATTATGAGCGAGGAAGAAAGATAAATTAAAATTCCAACGGAGGATAAGACTATGGCTGATTTCAAGGCGGCAAGGCTTTCGTCCGACATTCAGAGGATAATAGGCGGCAAGCTCAGAGACCTTAAAGACCCGCGCATCGACGCCGAAAAGATGACCGTCGTAAGGGTAGAGGTCTCGCGCGATCGCTCGGTGGCAAGGGTCTACGTCTCCCACCTCGGCGGAATGAGCGCCGCAAAGGAAGCCGTAAAGGGGCTCGAGAGCGCCTCGGGGCTTTTAAGGCACGAGATAGTCGCGGTATTGGGGATAAGAAAGGCTCCCGAGCTGAGATTTATCCCCGACGACTCGGCAGAGTATTCGGCTCACATCTCGAAGATGCTCAAAGAGCTCAACCTTCCCGAAGACTCTGACGGAGAATGACCCAAACCACAGGAAAAGAGGCTTGAATTTGATACTGACCGACATTTCCGCGCTGGCGCAAAAGCTTAAAAACTGCCGCAGCGCGGCGATACTCACCCACGCCCACCCCGACGGCGATACCTTGGGAGCAGGCTTCGGGCTCTGCTATTACCTAAGAAGCGTCGGGATAAAGGCAAACGTGCTCAATTCCGAGCCGTTCCCCGAAAAATTCGCGTTTTTATATAAAGACTACGAGCCGCAGGATTTCGAGCCCGAGAGCGTTATCTCGGTCGACGTCGCCGCGCAGGAGCTTTTGGGGGAGGGTCTTTTCGGCTATGCCGATAAGATAGACCTCTGCATCGACCACCATTTTTCCAACAGAATGCCCGCGCGCGACAGCTATGTCGACGGCGGTTCCTGCGCCGTCTGCCTGATAATTTTCGAGCTTCTCAAAGAGCTCGGCGCAGAGATAACCCCTCGGATAGCCTGCTGCCTTTACACCGGCATCGCGACCGACACCGGCTGCTTTATGTTTGAAAACACCTCTCCCGAGGCTCACCGCGCCGCCGCCGCTCTCGTCGAGGCGGGCGCAAAAGCTTCCGAGATAAACCGCGAAATGTTCCAGGTAAAATCGCGCGGGAGGCTCTTTGCCGAGCAAAAAGCCATCGGCGAAATGAAATTCGCGGGCGGGGGAAAGATCGCGCTCATAACCGTTACCAACGAGCTGATCGACGGCTGCGGGGTCGACAGAGCCGACCTCGACGGCTTCGCGGGGATTCCCCTCACGGTAGAGGGCGTAGAAATAGGTATCACCCTGAAGCAGCAGCCCGAGGGCGTTTATAAAGCCTCGATCAGAACAGTCTCTGCCGACGCCTCGGCGATAGCCAAGCGTTTCGGCGGCGGGGGTCATATAAGAGCCGCAGGCTGCACCCTGACCGACGACCGCGAGGAATCGGAAAGAATTATAACCGAAGCGGCGGCGGAGTTTCTATGATTTCCGGCGTAATACCTGTGGACAAGCCGGAGGGCTTTACGTCGTTCGACGTCGTCGCGAAGTGCCGCGGGATTTTAAAAGAGCGCCGCATAGGTCATTCCGGTACCCTCGACCCTATGGCGACCGGCGTTCTGCCGCTGTTTATAGGAAAGGCGGCAAGGGCGGTAGATATCCTGCCCGACACCGATAAAAGCTACCGCGCCGAATTTAAGCTCGGCTTCTCGACCGACACTCAGGATATAACCGGAAGCGTTCTTCTGAGGAGCGAAAAGCGCGCCGAAAGGTCGGAAATAGAGCACGCGCTCGCGGGCTTTACCGGAGAAATAAGACAGATCCCGCCGATGTATTCGGCGGTAAAGATAAACGGCAGGCGGCTCTATGACCTCGCAAGAGAGGGAAGGACCGTCGAGCGGGAGCCGCGAAAAATAACGGTATACCGCTTCATTCTCAAGGATTTCGACGAAGAAAACCAAAGCGGCGTCCTTGAAATAGACTGCTCTAAAGGCACCTATATAAGAACGCTGATAAACGACTTGGGCGAGCGCCTCGGAACCCTCGGGACGATGACCGCGCTCCGCAGGACCCGCTCGCAGGGGTTTTCGGTATCTCAATGCGTAACGCTTTCCCGGCTCGAAAGCGGCGCGGAAAAATATATCATACCGGTTGAGCGCTGCTTTGAAGCCTATCCGAGGCTCGACCTCGATTCCAAGCGCGAGCGCCTATATCTCAACGGCGTAACGCTCGAAGCTACGCTGCCCGACGGGCTCGCAAGAGTCTTCGGGAAGGAGTTCATAGGGATAGCGAAGGTCTCGGGAGGGACCGTGAGACCCTATAAGAACTTTCGGGAGGCGGAAAATGAGTGACATAAACGTCCTGCTCGGGCTGTTCGACGGGCTCCATCGTGGGCATATGCGCGCGGTGGAGGAGCTGCTGAAATGCGGCGGCGAAAAAACCGTCTTTACCTTCAACTCCGCCTCGATGACCACAAAGGGCGAGCGCGGGCTGCTTATGACCGACTCCGAAAAAAAGGAACGGCTTATTTCGCTCGGCGCCGACAGAGTTATCTCTCGGGATTTCGGGGAGATAAAAGACCTCTCGCCCGAGGAATTCGTTCAAAAGATACTTTTAAATGAGTTTCGGGCAAAAAGAGTTATCTGCGGCGAGAATTTCCGCTTCGGAAGGGGCGGAAAAGCAGATGCGACCGTACTTCGTGAGCTCTGCCGCGGCTCGGGGATAGAGACCTCGGTCGTCCCGACGGTATGCGACGGCTGGCTCCCGATAAGCACAACGAGGATACGCGGGCTCATTGAAAGCGGAGATATTTCCGAGGCAAACCGGCTTTTGGGCTATTGCTACGGCTTCGGAGGAATTATCGAGCACGGCTCGGGCATCGGCAGAAAAATCGGTATCAAAACCGTGAACACAGCCTTTGACCCTCGGCGGGCGCTCCCGAAAAAGGGGGTTTACGCCTCGAGAGCTGAAATAGACGGCGAAATCTTCCCCGGGGTCACTAATATCGGCACCCGCCCGACGGTCCATTCCGACGGAAAGATAGTTATAGAAACGCATATAATCGGCTTTGAGGGCGACGTTTACGGAAAGAGCGTTTTTGTTGCGCTCACGGATTTTTTAAGAGAAGAAAAGCGCTTCGGCGGACTTGACGAGCTCGGGGAAGCCGTCGCGAAGGATATAAAAAGAGCAAAGGAGTTATTTGAGCTATGAACGAAGTCAGAACGAGGTTTGCGCCCAGCCCGACGGGTTATCTTCACATCGGCGGGCTCCGCACCGCGCTGTTTACCTATTGCATCGCCAAAAAGGCGGGAGGAAAATTTATTCTCAGAATCGAAGACACCGACCAGGAGAGATACGTTGAGGGCGCGAACGAGGTCATCTACCGCACTCTCAGAGCCGTAGGGCTCAACTGGGACGAAGGTCCCGACGTGGGCGGCGACTACGGACCTTATATCCAGACCGAAAGGCGCGGGCTCTATAAGGAATACGCCGAAAAGTTGGTCGAGCTCGGCGGCGCGTATTACTGCTTCTGCGACAAGGAACGCCTTGCCGAATTAAAAGCCGTTCAGGAGGCGTCGGGCGTGAACCCGATGTATGACAGGCACTGCCGCGACCTCTCCCCCGAAGAGGTAAAAGCCAAGCTTGAGGCGGGAGTACCCTACGTTATCCGCCAGAAGGTCCCGCTCGAGGGGACGACCACCTTCCACGACGTCCTCTACGGCGACATAACCGTTGAAAATTCCACCCTCGACGACCAGGTCCTTTTAAAAACCGACGGTCTGCCGACATATAACTTCGCCAACGTAATCGACGACCACACGATGGGTATAACCCACGTTGTGAGGGGCAACGAATACCTCGCCTCTGCGCCGAAATACACTCTTTTATATAAGGCGTTCGGCTGGGAGGAGCCCGTTTATATCCACGTCGAGCACATTATGCGCGACAAGCAGCATAAGCTCTCGAAACGCGACGGCGACGCCTCTTATGAGGACTTCATCGCAAAGGGATATTTAAGCGAAGCGATAGTGAATTACATCGCTCTTCTGGGCTGGTCGCCGAAGGGCGAGCGCGAGATCTTCTCGCTGCCCGAGCTCGTTGAGGAGTTCGACATCGCGGGGCTCTCGAAGTCGCCCGCCATATTCGACCCGCTCAAATTAAGGGCGATAAACGGCGAATATATCCGCGCGCTGACCCCAGAGAAGTTCACCGAATACGCCGAGCCCTATATCCGCGAAAAGGTGAAGCGCGAGGATATCGACATCTCTAAGATGGCCGCGCTTTTGCAGCCGAGAACCGAGGTCCTCTCAGAGATACCCGATCAGGTCGATTTCTTCGACGAAATGCCGGACTACGACCTCTCGCTCTATGAAAACAAAAAGATGAAGACCAACCGCGACACCGCGCTCGAGGTCCTCGAAAAGGCTCTGCCGGTCCTCGAAGCCCTTGACGATTGGACGGTCAAGGGGCTCCATTCGGCGCTCTTCGGGCTCATTGAGCAGATGGGCGTTAAAAACGGCTACGTTCTCTGGTCGGTGAGAGTCGCGATAAGCGGCAAGCAGTTCACCCCGGGCGGCGCGCTCGAGGTCGCCGACATTATCGGCAAGGCGGACACGCTGTCGAGAATGAAGCGCTCGATAGAGATGCTGAAAGCCTGATTTTTGCGGCACGTCGCGTTTTGATTCGTTTCTTAATTTTCCCATATTGGAGGGATTACACTAAATGATTGAAGTAAGCGGCGCTCAAGCATTGATAAGCCGCGCACTTCCGTCAGCGCCGCTCCGCAAAGCCCTCTCGGCATTACGACTCGCCTCGTGCGCTCCGCGCAACGGGCTTTGCCCGACGGTGATACTGCCGTTTTCTTACTGTTCCTAAATTTCCCATATTGGAGGGATGCTTTTAATGATAGAAGTTAAACATCTGGTAAAAACCTACGGCGATAAGCACGCCGTCGCCGACATAAGCTTTAAAGCCAACGACGGCGAGATACTCGGCTTTTTGGGTCCGAACGGCGCGGGAAAGTCCACAACGATGAACATTCTGACCGGCTACCTAAGCTCGACCTCGGGCGAGGCGAGCATCAACGGCCACGACATCTTGGAAGACCCCATCGCCGCGAAGAAAGAGATAGGCTATCTTCCGGAATTTCCGCCGCTCTACCTCGATATGACGGTAAAGGAATACCTTTATTTCGTCTACGAGCTCAAGGGCTGCCGCCTGCCGCGCAACACCCATTTAAAGGAGATATGCGAGCTCGTAAAGATCGACAACGTTTTCGACCGCCGCATAAACAACCTCTCAAAGGGCTATAAGCAGCGCGTCGGACTGGCTCAGGCGCTCGTGGGGAACCCCAACGTTCTTATCCTCGACGAGCCGACCGTAGGTCTTGACCCGAAGCAGATAATCGAAATAAGGACCCTCATCAAAAAGCTCGGCAAGAACCACACCGTAATCCTGTCATCTCACATTCTGTCGGAAGTCCAGGCGGTATGCGACAGGATCGTGGTAATAAACCAAGGGAAGATAGTCGCCGACGACACCGCCGACAATCTCTCGCGCGAGCTCACCGCCGACCACAAGCTTATCGCCCGAATCGACGGACCGAAGGACGAGGTAATAAAGCTTGTCCAGACCATTCCCGGCGTTGTTTCGATTGTAGCCGATATGCAGCGCGAAAGGGGCGTTTGGGAATACAACATCGAAGCCGTTGAAGGGACCGACATAAGGCGCGAGCTCAACCGCAGGCTTATGTCGAGAAACTGGTATATATTAGGGCTCCGTTCGAGCGAGCTTTCGCTTGAGGATATCTTCTTAAAACTCACTATGGGCGAAAGCGTAACGGAATTTCTCTCGGGAAAGGCGAACGACCTCGAAGAACATTATAAGGAGGAAGCGCTATGACGGCAATTTTAAAGCGCGAGACCCGCGCCTACTTCGATTCGCTGATAGGCTATATCTTCCTGACCGCGTTCTTTGCGGGCTCGGGAGTCCTGTTCAGCGTAAGCTCTTTGCAGTTCGGCTCGACCGATATGTCGGGAATGTATTCCGGACTGTTCTACATTCTTTTGGTGCTGATCCCGATACTCACGATGCGCACCCTTTCGGAAGAAAAGCGTCAGAAGACCGACCAGCTCCTTCTCACCGCGCCGATAAGCATTCCCGCGCTCGTAATAGGAAAATTCCTTGCGGCGATGCTGATTTATTCGATAGGCGTTTGCATGACCCTCGTTTATGCAGTGGTCGTATCGTTTTACGGAGTTGTTTCTTGGCTCACCGTTCTCGGAAACGTAGTCGGACTGCTGCTCCTCGGGGCGGCTTATATCGCGGTCGGAATGCTGATCTCCTCGCTGACCGAAAACCAGGTGATAGCGGCGATAGGCGGCTTCGCGAGCATGCTCGCGCTCTTCCTTATAAGCGCTATAGCCTCGATAATTCCGGTGAGGTGGATAGCTAATATCTTCGCCAACCTCTCGTTTGGCGAGCGCTACAGCCCCTTTACCTACGGAGTGTTCGACTTCTCAAACGTTTTGTTCTTTATCAGCGCGGCGGTAATATTCCTGTTCCTGACCATTCGCGTCATTGAGCGCCGCAGATGGTCATAAGGAGGCGGTACCGATGAAACTAACCGAATCGCTTAAAAAGCATATAAACCCGCGCAAGCTGAAATACGGCTCGTTCGCAACGGCGCTCACGGCGCTCTTTATAGCCGCCATCGTTTTGGTGAACATAGTCGCGACGATGCTCTTCGACCGCTTCCCGATAACCCTCGACCTCACCTCGGGCTCGATCTACACAGCCTCTGAGGAGACTATCGAATACATCTCGGGGATAACCGCTCCCGTTTCGATAACCGTTCTCTCCACCGAAGACGAATACCGCTCGGTCAGCAATTATACTGCGCAGTGCGCGGAGCTGATGAAAAACTACACCCGCTATAACAGCGGCATTTCGCTCCGATTTATTGACCTTCTCTCGAACCCCGATTTCGTTGCGAATTATTCTCAGGACCTTGAGAACGGCGACATAATCGTTGAGCTCGACAACGGAAAACACGACCGCGTAAAGGTCGTTTCGATGACGGATATAATCGTCGTCCCCGAGGACTATGAGCAGTATCTGACCTATTACTCCCAGATGCAGGGCGCGGCTTACGCCCATTCGATGTTTGCGGCTTATAACTACATTCAGTCCTCCAACGCCGAGCAGGCTCTTACTTCGGCGATAATGGCGGTAACCGACGCCAACCCGATAATCGTTGCGGTGCTCTCCTACCCCGGCGCCAACGAAGCTAATATCTCGGGCTTCACCGATCTTTTGGACACCAACGGCTATATGATAACCAACGTTGATATCCAGGCGGAGGAGCTTACCGACGACATCGACCTCGCGATAATCCCCGCGCCGAAGGTAGACTATTCTACCGAAGTTATCTCAAAGCTCGAAAAATGGCTCGAGGGCGGCGGAATGCTCGAAAAGGACCTTATTTACATCGCCTCGTCGGAGCAGCCGCAGACCCCGAACCTCGACGGTCTGCTCTATAAATACGGCATAACCGTTGAGCCGAAGATAATCCACGAAACCTCTACCTCGCGCTATTCGAGCCTCGACACCTATACCTTCCAGGATATCGTTACCGAGGAGCACCTCGACGACGTTACCAACCCCGATCTCCCCGTTTTCGTCGCCGACGCACGCCCCCTGACCTTAAGATTCCAGAACGTCGATTCGGTGCAGTCCTGCGAGCCGCTCATCGCTTCGGCGGGTTCGGCAGTTCTGAAGGATATGTTCGTGAACGACCCGGATTGGACCCCCGAGACCGCCGAGGAGCGCGGAGTTTTCAACACCCTCGCGATAGGCAAGCAGAAAAAGATAAATCAGGACACTCATATTTCAACCTACACCTATGTCCTTGTTTTCGGCTCTGACCTTATGGTAGACCCGACCGTTCTCACAAGCCCCTATTACAACAACGACAGCCTGTTTATAAGCGTTATCAACGACATAACCGGCAAAACCGAGGGAATAACCATTACCCCGAAGGTGGTCGAGGCGGGGCATTTCGACATCACCGAGGCGCAGACCAGAACTTTAACCCTTATCTTTGCGCTTATAATCCCCGTCGCGGTCTTGGCTGTCGGCACTGCGGTATGGCTGGGAAGGAGACACAGATAATATGAGCAAAAGAGTAAGAAACCTCCTTGTCATAGGTCTGTTTATCCTCAGTATGGCGATAGTCCTTCTCGTTCTTATCCTCACCCAGCCGAAGGACGAAGCCGAGGAAGACGTCGCTACGGACACTACCGTTGTTTTAACGAACTACGGGCGCGACAACGTCGCAAATATGACGATAACCAACGAAAACGGCAGCTTTACCGTACGCAACGGCGTTCAGGGCTTCACCATCGACGAATACGCGGAGTTCCGCCTCAATTCCACCACCCTCGCCGCCGCGGGAAGATGCGTCGCCGAGCTCAAGGCTCAGGCTCTCGTCGAGGAAAACGCTCAGGACCTCGGCAAATACGGGCTCGCCGAGGATTCCCCGAAAGCAAGATGCGACGTGGTCTTAAAGGACGGCAGAGAGTTCAGCGTTTTCTACGGAATAGACGCCCCCGACGGCAAGACCCGCTATGTCCGCCTCGCCGATTCAAACGACGTTTATACCGTTCTCCTCAACAGCTCGGGCTACTTCTATAACCGCGAAGACGATTTCATCAGTCTCGCCGTGACCGACGAGCTCACAAATAACAACACCGCGCCGGTAATCGACTATATGACCGTTACCCGCAAGGATCTCGACTACGACATAAAATTCGAGGACGATTCCAAAAACTACGCCGAGGGCGAAGTCTCGCTGGCGTCGTCGCAGGTTATGATCGCCCCGATTTACGCCCACCTCGACATCTCGAATTCCAACGCGATAATGTACGGTCTCTGGGGACTCACCGCCTCGGACGTTATAAAGGTCCACCCGACCGAGGAGGACTTCAAGGAATACGGCTTAGACGACCCGTTCTGCACCGTAGACCTCGACGCCGAGCTCGTAAACTACCACCTCGACATTGGAAACGTTTCTAAATATGAGCCCGACGAAAACGGCGAACCGACCGCAACCCCCGCCGAGTATTACTGCTATTTCAACGGCATAGACATTATATATACCTTCGCCGCGAGCGAGGTCCCCTGGGCGTCGTTTATGCCTATCGACATTCTTACCTCGCTTATGACCGGTAACTATATCTATGCCCTCGATTACATCGACGTCGAATACTTCGACGATCCCGCCCTCTACCATTTCGACATAACCGGCGATATCGACGAGCAGACCGTTGCGGGAACCGTCGACGGCAGCGCCTTCGACCCCGAAACCTTTAAGATACTCTATCAGTATATCTTAAAATGCCCGATAGACGACGTTTATATGGACGAGGTCGATGAAAACGCGCTCGTCGCGAGGATAGAGATCCACCGCGCCGACGGCGACGGCGACCTGCTCGAATTCTACGACATCGGCTCGAACAGAGTCGGAATAAAATTCAACGGCACCGTTTCGTTCAGCCAGCCGAGAAACTACCTCAACGTTCTGAAAAAGAATATAGAGGACTTCAAGAACGGCGCCGGAGCGGATGAGCTTCAGGAGATTTGGTAAATCCAAGCGTATAACCATATGAAACGGAGGATCAGCTATGGCAAAGTATTTTGAATTCAAGGGGCTGCCGCTCGTCAGAAAGGGCAGCGAAATATATTACGGCTCGATGGGAGACCCCGAGGTCGTTTATATGCAGCTCGTCGGCAAAAAGGAGGTCGGCGGAGTAGAGACCGCAACAAAGGTCAGGCTCTACAGAATGCTGACCGACGAAAACGTCCCGCCGATGCAGCGGATCACAAAAACCGCCGAGAAGCCTTCGCTCTTCGAGGCTCTCGACCTCGCCTACGACTGGATAGGCAGCCGAGGCTGAAATTGATAAAAAATACTCCCGCCCGAGGTTGTTTGTCGGGCGGGAGCTTTTTGTTTTACCGAAAGTATAGACGGGGTTTGTGTTGAAAAAACTGTTGAAAGTGTTGACAAACTCCCTTTTTTTCGTTGAGGTATCGGTTGACCGAGGGGAAGTTTTCAACAGCGGGCTTGGTTAATGTGTTAAATTATTACCGAGGGGAATATTCCCGCAAGGGGCGGTTTTTGACTTATCATCAGCCCAAAACTACCTCTACGGAATGGCTTTCTCCGTCGCGGAAATCGGGCAAAAGGTTCCCCTTAAGGCGGACGCCGTCGCACACGACCGACTTAACGCCCTTGCATACTCCGTCGGGGTTCTTTACGGTTATATCGTATCTTGCGCCGCGGAACAGGCGCGAAACCTCGAAGCCCTCCCAGTCCGAGGGAATGCAGGGGTCGAGCCTTAAGCCGTCGTAATCCGGCACAACGCCGAGGATATACTGCGAAACGGCGACGAAATTCCAGGCGGCGGTGCCGGTGAGCCAGCTGTTCTTTGCTTCGCCGGGGCGACCCTTGGCGTCTCTGCCGGCTATCATCTGCGCATAAACATAAGGCTCGAGCCTGCGTATCTCGGAGATGTCCTCCGAAAACGCGGGGGCGATTTTAGAGTAGTATTCAAAAGCCCTGTCGCCGTGCCCGACGTGAGCCTCGGCGCAGATTATCCAGGCGTTGTTATGGCAGAACACTCCTGCGTTCTCCTTGTAGCCCTCGGGGTAGGTAGAGATCTCGCCGTATTCGACGTAATAGCGCGAATATGCGGGCTGCTGCAAAATGAGCCCGTGCTCGCAGTTGAGGTATTTCCTCACGCTTTCGAGCGCCCTTATATCTGCGCCCTGCTTTTTGCCGAGGTCTGAAAGAACGGCGAAGCCCTGCGGCTCGATGAATATCTTTCCCTCCTCGCATTCCTTCGAGCCGACCTTTCTTCCGAAGTCGTCGTAGGCTCTTAGGAACCATTCGCCGTCAAAGCCGTCGCGCATAACGGCTTCCGCCATTTTATCGACCTCTGCCTGAGCCTCTTCGGCTTCGGCGTTCTTCCCGAGGCGGCGGCAGATCTTTATGTATTCCGGAACGATAAAGGTGAACATACACGCCACAAGCACCGATTCCGCGACCTTGCCGTCCTTCGATTCGGTGGTCTGGAAGCTCTCGCCCGAAACCGTCGAGAAGCAGTTGAGGTTGAGGCAGTCGTTCCAGTCGGCGCGCTGAATAAGCGGCAGTCCGTGAGGTCCGAGGTTCGAGGTAACTCGCTTATAGCTCGCGGTGAGGTGGTCGAAGAGAGGAGCCGCAAGCGAGGGGTCGTTGTCGTAGGGGACCTGCTCCGAGAGGATAGAAAAGTCGCCGGTCTCCTTTATATACTGCGCGACCGAAAGTATCATCCAGAGCGGGTCGTCGGAGAACTGCCCGCCGACCTCGGCGTTGCCCTTTTTGGTGAGCGGCTGATACTGGTGGTAACAGGTGCCGTCGGGCTTCTGGGTCGAGGCAAGGTCGATTATCCTCTCGCGGGCGCGCTCGGGTATCTGATGGACAAACCCCAAGATATCCTGGTTGGAATCCCTGAAGCCCATTCCCCTGCCTATTCCGCTCTCAAAATACGAAGCCGAGCGGGACATATTGAAGGTGACCATGCACTGATACTGATTCCAGATATTTACCATTCTGTCGAGCCGCTCGTCGGGAGATTTTACCGAATAGCGCGACAGAAGCGAATCCCAGTAGGCGCCGAGCTCTTTAAGGGCGGCGTCGGCTTTTTCGGGGGAGCCGTAGCGCTCTATAAGACTGTGGGCGCGGGCTTTGTTCAGGCTTCCGTCCGGCGCGAATTTCTCCTCTACGGGGTTTTCAACATAGCCTATCATAAACACAAGCTCTTTTTCCTCTTCGGGTTCGAGGGTGATTTCGACGCGGTGAGAGGCTATCGGAGACCAGCCGTGAGCGACGGAGCAGCGGGAGCGGTCCTCAAATACCGCGTCGGGGCGGTCGAAGCCGTTGTAAAGCCCGAGGAAGGCTTCGCGGTCGGTGTCGAAGCCGGATATCGGCTCGGAGCAGCTGAAGAACGCATAATGATCTCGGCGCTCGCGGTACTCGGTCTTGTGGTAGAGCGTAGAGCCCTCGATCTCAACCTCGCCGGTGCTGAAATTGCGCTGGAAATTCAGGGAATCGTCGTTGGCGTCCCAAAGGCACCACTCGACGAAGCTGAACAGCGAAAAGCTCTTTTTCTGCCAGGAGGTGTTTTTCAGCTTTACTTTATGGAGCTCGCAGCTCCCGCCGACGGGGACAAAGAAGGTGATTTCGGCTTTTAATCCTCCCCTTTCGCCCGAGATAACGCTGTAGCCTATCCCGTGGCGGCAGGAATAGCTTTCGAGCTCGGCTTTTACCGGCGCCCAGCTCGGGCTCCATACCGAGCCGCCGTCGTTGATGTAATAGCAGCGCCCGCCCGCGTCTACGGGGACGTTGTTATAGCGGTAGCGGGTTATTCTGCGAAGACGCGCGTCGCGGTAAAAGCAATAGCCTCCGGCGGTGTTTGATATCAGCGAGAAAAAGCCGTCGGTCCCGAGATAGTTTATCCAGGGGTAAGGGGTTTTCGGGCTCGTTATAACATATTCTCTGTTTTTGTCGTCGAAAAAACCGAATTTCATATCTACAGCCTCCAATATAATATAAGGTCAAAGTAAGTATACAATATCTCAACGGATTTGTAAACAAAATTTTTGATGTTTTTTAATCGAAGCGTATAAAATCCGCGCGGGCGGCAAAACTAAAATCGACCGATTATGAACGCAGGCGTTCATTTTTGGCGTTACTTTAAACCTTGGCATATAGGGACCCTTAATATGAAAGGAAGGTCTTAAAAGTGAAAATACTGGATAGAATAGCGCTGTTTCTGCTTATTGTGGGCGGCGTAAACTGGGGACTGGTCGGGATATTCAAGTTCGACCTTGTCGCCTATCTGTTCGGCGGTTCGGCGGGGCTCATCTCGAGGATCATCTATGTTTTGGTAGCGCTCTGCGCGGTTTGGTGCGTATCGCTTTATTTCAGAAATTCAAAGCTCATCGAGGAGTAACCTCCGGCAAAGGGCGCCTTCATGCAGTCCCGCATAAAACAGCAAAACAAAAATTTTAATGCGGCAGTCTGCCAAAAGGGTGCTAAACAAAGCCATATCCGAGCAATCGGGTATGGCTTTGTTCTTATTCTCTTTAACAAGCTTTCCTCAATGGCGTGTGTCCATAAAGAAGTATTCAATCAAAAATCAATTTACGTCACCCGTCAGGCGGAATTTGGCAATAGAGCAAGGTTTACCTTGCTCTATTTTTTATGCTTGCTTTTGCGGTTGCCTCTGCCGTGCTTTCCCAACATTCCAAGCAGCTTTGATTTTGACAGCGCACTCAGAAGCGCTGCCTTCTCCTCAGGTTTGAGTTTATCATACGGAATCTGAAGCTGATTGCAGACGAGGAACAACTGCTTTTCCTGCGCGCTGCCCTTGAAGTTCATAACCTCGTCGATCTTTTTCTGAGCTTCGTCTGCCGTGTATGGCGCGTCAGCTGTTGTGCTGTCCGTAAAATGCTTTTCTCTGATGTCGTTAAGAATCGAAAGCAAGTCCTGTATCAAAACGCCGTTGATGTAGTGTCGGTCCATTTCTTCGGCTATCTCTAAAGTCCGTGCGTCCAAGTTGTTCTCGTCGCCTGTTTTCTCCAAGACCTTGACCCTGCCGACCTCCATAATCGCAGTTAATTCTCCGGTGTGCATTTCGGAAATCCTGTCAACGTAAATCTCGCTGTCAACAAGCAGTCTCCTGAAATGCTCATGACAGAGAATTTCACAAATTAGTCGGTTATTCAGCTTTCCACTCTTCAAAATATCTATCGCTTCATCACTCAAATGCAGCTCATCAAGAGTTGTGTTTGGGTGATTTTTTGTTTCGGTCAGACCAAGCAAATAATCGGTAGACACTCCGTAGAACTCAGCCAAAGTCACTATCGCAAACGGACTGATGTCCTTATATTCGTCGGTTTCATATTTTCCAAGTGCGGACTTGGATAGACCGGTTTGTTCTGCCAACTCCTCTAAAGTCATGTGTTTCTCCATTACTCTCAAATCTTTCAATCTTTCGGGAATCGTAAGTTTTGCATACATAATATCGCCTCCGAGCTCATTATATCACACTTTCGCTGAATTTCCAAGAGCGTGGAAATTTGCTCAAAAAACGCAAATTTCCATCTTTATGGACATACGGGAGAGCCTGCGTTTTTTCGCTATACTGTAATTGTCGAAAGACGAACAGCTTGAAAATTGAATGACCGCGAGAAAGTGATATGCCCGTCGGTTAAGTTTGCGACGAAAGTCTTAACGACTGAGCGAACCAAGATAAGCGGCAACGATTCGGAAGCGAAAACCGGGTCAGGAACGGCTTTCAAGGAAGCGGCAAAAACAGGGCAATCGCGAAATGGCGAATTTGTTTACGGTTATATGCGGATAACTATATCAAACCGCGTAACGCTGAACAGTGTACAGCATTTGTTATACCGTGCGGATATTCACAATTTAGTGAAAAATCACGCAAAGCAGCAAAACTGACTATGCCAAGATTGAACAGGTATACGCGCAAAGGAAAACTGAAAAGATAAGTAAAATCAGAAAAATACACTTGATGACGTTGCCGATTCGTGAGGAAGCGAACGGCATTTACAATCAAGCAAATACAAAAATTAGGAGGTAAAATGAACATCAGAAATGAAATTAAATCTTACATCGTCCGTGAAGGGCTGACAATGAGCGAAGTCGTTGACCGGCTTGCAGAAGAATATTGTTGGAGTAGTAGTGTGCCGAACTTCTCCGGCAAACTCCAACGCGGAAGTCTGCGATACAGCGAAGCAAAGGAATTGGCAGACGTCCTCGGCTATGAATTGGTGTGGCAGAAAAGGGGCAAGCGATGATTTACGGCTACATCAGGGTAAGCACCAAGGAACAGAACGAGGATCGGCAGTTGATTGCGATGCGCGAGGCAAAAGTCCCGCCCGAAAACATTTTTATGGACAAGCAGTCGGGCAAGGACTTCAACAGACCGAACTATAAAAAGCTACTCCGCAAGCTCAAGCGCGATGACGTGCTTTATGTAAAAAGTATCGACCGTCTTGGGCGCAACTATGAGGAGATTCAGCAACAGTGGAGAATTATTACGAAAGATAAGGGCGTGGATATTTGCGTAATAGATATGCCCTTGCTTGATACTCGCCGTGGGAAAGACCTTGTTGGGACTTTTTTGAGCGATATTGTTCTGCAGGTTTTGTCATTCGTCGCGGAGAACGAGCGCACAAATATCAGGCAAAGGCAAGCGGAGGGCATCGCGGCGGCGAAAGCAAGAGGTGTCCGCTTCGGCAGACCGCCAGAGCCATTGCCCGAGAACTTTTATAGCAATTATCAACGGTGGCGGGCAGGCAAAATCACGGGCACAGCAGCCGCAAAAGCCTGTAATATGCCGCTTTCGACGTTTCGTTACAGGGCAGAAATTTACAAAAAGTCTGCTATTTTGTAGCAGACCGGTTTTACAACAATGTGTACCTTTTTGTAAACCTTAAGCTAAAATTTACTGCTTTTATTATACTACATATCTGAACAAAAATCAAGTATTTTCAAGCTTAAATTTGAGAATTTTGCCGAAAGATTTCCATAAAATTTCCTTGGCAAAAATGTACAATTTCTTGTAAGAAGGGAGTTTGACATCATGGAATACATGACAGTTAAGGAAGCAGCAGAATTATGGGGTTATTCGATGTCCTCGGTGCGCAAATGGTGTGCCGACGGTAAGATAGTATTGACTATCCGTCCGGAAAAGAGAGGCAATAAATGGCTGATTCCCAGAAATGCTTCTTGTCCGGGGCGAAAAAAGAAAAAATAAATTTGCGGATTAAAACATTTATCATTTAGGAGAAATTAGTTATGAAAAAAATTATGTTATTTACGCTGATAATAATGTTAATTTGCTCGCTTTGTGCATGCAGCCAAGTTGAAATTAGCACTGGCGAAAAGAATGATTCTGACAAAGCCATCGAAACGAGCGCACCGGTTTATGATGCTACGCAGGACGCAACGGAGGAAACAACTGAATCGGCAGCCGAAACGACCGTTCCTGTTACTGAGGCTTCTACAGAGCAATCTCACGTAACAACAGAACCTGTTAAAGCTGAGAGTAAAATCGGCACCAGAGCTAATCCATACAATTTTACAGACGAGATCAAAATAAAAAATAGAGTATATGATTTTTTTGATTCCTCCCATTATGACATTGTTGAATATACCATACATTTAACCGAAGTATGGGACAGCGATAGAGTAGCTAAGGGATACCCAAGTTATGCCGCTCATGATAACGGCGTAGACCGAATTATTGTTCGCGGTGAAATATCGGCTGAATGTGATTCGACAGAAGAAAAAGTAGACTTCAAAATATATGCTGATTTTCTTACGGCTACTTTGAGCGAAGAAAACGCTTTAATCGCACCATACGAAGAAGATAATTTTAGTATCAGTTTAGGCTGGGTATATCCTGGGGGCACATATGATGTTAATTTTGAAAGCTCTAACGGAACTGGGGACATGAATTTTGCATACCTTAAATTGCAGTACACTGATGAAAATAACAACTTTACAAGTCTTTGGATAAAATTGCCAGAGAGTGTTGATGACTCTGACAATTCACCACTGGAAAGCACAAGCGAACTTCAGGAAAATCTGACTGCCGAGGAACTTGACGCAGCACTATTAGAGCAGCCAATGTATGTAGAATCTACCAAATATGTTGTTCAGGACGATAGGTTTAAAGCATTGTATCCTGATATGCTGCAAGCTATAGTGAAAAACAACTCCGGCACAGATGTAAAAAACATAGTAATTGCGTTTGTGGCATGGGATAAAAACAATTTCCCTGTTAAAATATATAACAGCGGTGTTGATATTGATGGCGCGTATGTTAAACGATGCAAATTTGAAAATGCAAATGTAGTAGACGGGGCTACCTGCGGCAGCGGAAAGGGATACGCTATAGATGAAAAGAGCGGGATAGCTACATTTAAAGCCATCGTCGTAAGCTATGATGATTTTGACGGAAATACTTGGGAAAATCCATATTTTGCAATGTGGGTAGATATGTATTCGGACAAGGTGCTGAAATAGTCATTATAAGCGATGCATAATATGTTAAAAGCAGGTGTAAAAATGAATAATAAAAAACTAATAATAGTTTTAGCATTATCTTTTGCACTACTGCTTGGTGCTTGCGGGAAAAGCCTTAGCAATAGTGAAAGCGAGAGCGAGGACAATCAAACAACGAGCCAAGAGCAAAACTCTAATAATGAAGCATATGAACTTTCTAAAGAGGCATATGATAATATAAATACCGCATATGATATTATAGAAAATCTTGGCGATGATATTTATCAAGCTGGGCGAGAGGGAGCCCTTTACAAAAAAGATGTCATTAACGGTGGCACAGAATATCTTTCAAAACATCTAAAGTTAACCGAAGAGGAACTTGCAGAAGGGATAGCATTTTTGATTGTGGGCTCATTGGGATTATCAGAAGAATTGGAAGAGGATTCAGTTGCGCAAATTGAAGATTTTAAACAAATATCTGATAAGATGTATGAAATATGGGAAAATGCTTCTGAGGAAGATAAAGAATTATGGAGGACAAATGCAGATTTGATGGTAATAACAATGGGTTCTAAGGACTCATTTCAATCAACTTGTTCATACTTTGTAATTTGTTCTTATGCAGTAAACAACCAAATTTCTGATGCAAAGACAGCATTAGATAATGCAAAAGCCATACTGAAACAGTTAAGTAACGAATATTCGGATTATGAGTATTATGCCAGTTTAAAAGACTATTATACCACAACATCCGCTTTCTATGATCTTTGTTTAACCCTTCCGGGAAACATTGAACAGTTTGGAACGACCGTGAATGAATATAGGAATGATGCAAGAAAATATAGAAACGAAATAGAATTTGTTTTTGAAGAGTAATTTATAGACAAGTACAATTAATAACCTAAGCGTATTTTCACGAAGTGCGCACTTCTATATCCCCCGTTTGGGGGTATGTGCGCTCTGCGGTGCGGGTGTCCGGTGGACACCTCTGCCGTAGGCAGAAGCACCGACCGAGGCGACAGCCGAGACGCTTGCCCTGACCGTCGAGGTCAGGGCATTTTCGTCGCAAGCTCCGTCAAGGAGTGCGGGTCGCAGGCAGCAACAGCCAAGCCCCTTGCGCCCTAACGTGCTATCCCAATAGTTTGAAGCCGTCTGCCGCACAGGCGGTATTTTTATGTTCAAGGAGGAAATATGAACGAAATCGAAACCAAAATCAAAGAAGCCGAACGTGAACTTGAGCAGGAAACTCACAACCTCGCGCGGCTCAAAAACCGCAAGACCTACTATGAAAACGGTGAACGGCAGAAACGCGCTCACCGCCTTATCACTCGCGGAGCAGCAATCGAGAGTATCATGCCCGAAATCAAAACGTTGAGCGAGGTCGAGTTTTACGAGCTTGCCGAGAAAATTTTCGCTTTGCCCGAAGTGAAAAACCTGATTGCAAAGGATGTGAACTAATGGCAGCTTATCATTTTCACGTCACCCAAATCAAGCGCAGCAAAGGGCAGTCGGCAGTAGCTTGCGCCGCCTATCGGTCGGGAGAAAAGTTATATTCCGACTACTATGGCGAGGTCAGCGACTACACCAGAAAACGCGGAATCGTCCACACGGAAATCCTTTTACCCGCCCACGCTCCACTCGAATACTCCAATCGCCAGACACTTTGGAACGCGGTTGACAAAGCGGAACCACACCCTAAAGCGCAACTTGCATATAGCTTTGACATCGCCCTGCAGAACGAATTTTCCATTGAGGAGAATATCGCACTTGCAAGGCAATTTTTGTTGAATGAGTTTGTCAGTCGTGGCATGATTTGCGACTTCGCCGTTCATCTGCCCGACCGTAAGGACGGCATACAAAACCCGCATTTTCATGTCCTCTGCCCGATGCGACCGCTCGACGAAAATGGGCAGTGGGGAACAAAGCAGCGGCGAGAATATGTCCTTGATGAGCATGGCGAGCGAATGCGCGACAAATCAGGCGAGTTTGTTTTCAACGCCGTTCCCACGACCGATTGGGGCAAACCCGAAACTTTGGAGCATTGGCGCAAGGCTTGGTGCGACCTTTGCAATTCAAAGTTTGCCGAAAAAGGTCTTGATGAGCGAATCGACCCCGATGTTATGAACGGCAGGGTATTGAACTTTTGCCGACCGTTCACGAAGGCCCGACCGTCAGAGCAATGGAGAAGCGCGGGATTGCAACTGAAAAAGGCAACTTGAACAGGTGGATTAAGGCAACCAATAAGATGATTTTAGCTGCCGAGAAAAAGGTATCAGCTATGAAAAATTGGATCAGCGAGAATCGCCAATCGGAACTTATTCAATCGCTAAATGCCTACAACTCACTCCGTAACGCGGGAGCGTACAGTCAGACTGCCAAAGTCAAAAACTTGAAAGAGCTAACAGCTGACATCAACTTCTTGAAAGCGAATGGAATCGAATCTTTCGAGGATTTGCAAGGTAAATTGGACGAGTTGAACAAAAAGATTGACGACTTTAAGGAACGGTCGAGCAAGAAATCTGCACGGCTTAAGGAGATAGACAATTTGTTACTTTGGGCGCAGCACTATGCTGAAAACAAGCCTATTGCTGATGAATTATCCAAAATAAAATGGAAGTCGAAACGTGAAAAATTTCAAGCTGAAAACGAAAACGCGCTGCGGCTTTACCATATGGCAGAGCGGAAACTTCGCCCATATTTCAAGGGTGGCAAGCTGCCGATCAGTGCTTGGAGAAATGAGAAGGCACAGCTTCAAAAAGATTTTGAAGATATTCAAAATCAATTTTCGGCGGTGCGCGAGGAGGTCAAAAGGCTTTGGCAAATCAAATATAAGGCTGAACAAGCGAACAATCAATCAAGAGAGAACAGCAAAGAAAAAAGGAGAAATGAATATGAAATTTAACAAGAACGGCGAGAAGCCAGAAATCATCAAGAGCAACCGCAATATTCGATTCGATGAGAACGGACACATTATCGTGCAAGACCCGCTTTATAATGTCCTGCCGACGGTCACAGTGACAATCGAATCAAAAGGAACGATCTATCGCTTTACCGGCAGTTACGACGGCGAACATAGCCTTCCCGCAAAAATCCTGAAAAATATTGTGCTTTACAACGATAAAGGAGTTGAAAATGATGAGTGAGTGTGGTATAATTCCTGTCAGCAACCCTGTTATGGCAGACTGCTCGCAGAAAGGAGCAGAAATGAAGCAGTCTGAAAAAATAACAGCGATTTACTGTAGGCTCTCGCGCGACGACGAGCTTGCAGGTGAATCAAATTCAATATCCAATCAAAAGAGTATTATCTCAAAGTTTTGCAGGGATAACGGTCTCAAGAATTTGCAATATTTTGTTGATGACGGCTACTCCGGAACAAACTTCAACCGCCCCGCTTGGACTGAATTGCTTGATAAAATCGAAAACGGCGAGGTCGGAACGCTTGTGGTAAAGGATGACTGTGTTAATATTGAACTAAAATCAGAAAGCCCACAAAAAGCCGGGTTTTGTGATGTTAGTTCTGTTTTTTGACCCAAAACAGACGATTAAAATGCGCAAGGGCAGCGTAAAGGAGGATAGGGTGCCCATCAATCAAATATTTATGATTTCGTAGAGCGGGTATCGCTGCCGGAGAAATCCGTCAGGCGGTATCCGCTCTTTTTGTGTTTTACGGATTACATAGGCGTGTATTCTGCTCCACTACGGGACCGGGATACACGCCTTTTTTGTTTTTCGCCATAAAGAGATTTGAGAAAGCGAGGTGAATGTAAATGAGTAACACTGCGAGGGAACCGTCTGCGCAGAGCGGGCAAAAGCTGGACATCAGCGTTAAGGTCTATCCTGTGCAGGACGGGAAGAACCTGTTGGCGAACGCCTCCGTGACGATCGGCGGGTGTTTTGCCATCCGGGGTGTGCGTGTGATGAACAGCGAGAAAGGCGCGTTCGTGTCCATGCCCCAGCGAAAAACTGCGGAGGGCGAGTATAAGGACATCTGCTTCCCCACGACTGCGGAGATGCGCAAGGCGGTAAACAGCGCTGTCCTGGGCGAGTACCAGCGGGCAATGTCAAAGACCGAGAACCGCGATTCGGTGCTGGATGCCGTTAAGCAGAAGGCGGCCGAGGTAAAACCGCCCTCTCCCGACAGGAACAGGGGTGCGGACAAAGGAGGGCGCTGATGGAAAATGACAAGACATTAAAAGCCCCGGAACAGGTGCAGGGGATTCCCATCTCCGAGCTGCATCCCTTTGAGGGGCATCCATTCAAGGTGCTGGATGACGATGCGATGGCGCAGACGGTAGAGAGCATCCGGGATTACGGCATCACCACCCCGCTTCTGGTGCGGCCTGACCCGGACGGCGGCTATGAGATCATTTCCGGACATCGCCGCCACCATGCGGCGGAACTTTCCGGCATGGAAACTGTCCCCTGCATTGTCAGAAAGATGGACGATGATGCCGCCATTATTATGATGGTAGATTCCAATCTCCAGAGGGAAAGCATCCTGCCCAGCGAAAGGGCCTACGCCTACAAGATGAAGATGGACGCCATCAAACATCAGGGACAGCGCACGGACCTGACTTCAGACCAAGTTGGTCCGAGGTTGACTGCTGCGGAAAAAATTGCGGAGGATGCCGGGGACAGCCAGACCCAGGTGAAGCGGTATATCCGTCTGACGAACCTTATCCCCGAAGTGCTGGATATGGTGGACGAAAAGAAAATCGCCTTTAACCCTGCTGTGGAGCTTTCGTATCTCAAGCCGGAGGAACAGCGGCATTTCATTGAGGCGATGGATTACGCACAGGCCGCCCCGTCCCTCTCCCAGGCGCAGCGGATGAAAAAACTCAGCCAGGACGGAGGCTGCTCTCTTGATGCCATGTGTGATGTCATGGACGAGATCAAGAAGGACGATATGGGGAGGATTTCTTTCAAGACCAGCGACATCCAGCGTTTTTTCCCGAAGTCCTACACCCCGAAGCAGATGAGCGATACGATTCTTCGGCTGCTGGAACAGTACCAGCGCCGGAGGGAACGTGACCAGGCCAGATGAGGCACCCCTGCCGGGCGCCTTTTCCGGCTCCAAAATGAAAGGAGAACAGATTTCAATGGATTCCATTACCATCCATTTTCACGGTGATTTTCATATCACCGTTTCCCCGGAATCAGCCTCCAGGCTGGTAAAGTCCATGGACGGCCAGCCTTGCCGTGCCAAGGATACGGGAAACACCGTTTCCAGCGAAGGCTATCAGGCGCTGGTGCGGGCAGTTGAGGATTTCTTGAACGACACCTCTGACGAATATGAACAATATGGGAACGGAGCAAAGGACGAGGACATTGATTCCATCGTGGCAGTTATGAGGCCCGGAAAAGCACCGGAGGTCATGACGGAAAGCGAGTGCTACGATGCGGTCGAGCGGTACGGCGAATTCTGCTCCGTACACACCATCAGTGTGCCTGACCTCTGCGCTTACGATCTGAAAGCTGCTTATGATCCCCGCAACGTCCTGAAGCTGGGCAGCGAGCGTTATATCATCGGGCCTGTCATTGTGTACGCCAGTGACGGCGATGGCGACAGCATCTCCCTGGATGCCGAGGAAGTCATGGCCGCCATCGTCTACTTTGCCGACCACACGGTCACACTTTGCGCGGACGGTACTGACTTCCCTGCCTTTATCCTGTGAGGTGCCGCTATGGAGAAGCAGAAAACGATAGGCGAACTGATTGAGGAAATGCGCATCAAGGCCGGGGCGCAGGAGTACGCGGGGCATTCCTATATGGATTTGGAACGCTTTGCCGACGATACGCGCCACATGATTATCTTCGATGTGCTGACCCATGATTCCCCCATCGGCTGGAAAGGGGAACGCACCCGCGCCTATCTCACGGAGGAAGGTTACCGCAGGTCTTTGGAAAATCAGGAGAAAGGGCATATCAAGATCATCAGCCATGCCCGCGTTGACCACGGGAACCTCCACTATGACCGGAAAGAGACGGCGCGGTGAGTATGAGAAAAGAAAGGAAGGTGGCGGTCATTGCAGGAAGAAGTTGAAAACAGGACAGTGAATCTTGCCATCAGCACGACCAAGCTGACCGGGCGCACCCTGATAAGTGCGTTCCGGAAGTATCTCCAGCACCGGGCGCAGGTGAAGGCCGGGAAAGCGGCTGACGCGGCGCACGGAAAAATGTCCGTGGAGCAGCTTGTCGGGCAGGGACAGGGCGCGCAGCAGCTCGATATTGCCAATACCGGCATCCGGGATTTTGAGCGCATCCTCAACAGCTACGGCGTGGACTATGCGCTCCGTAAGGATGTGACGCAGGACCCGCCCCGGTATATGGTCTTTTTCAAGGCAAAGGACGCGGATGTGCTGACGGCGGCTTTCAAGGAATATTCCGCAGAGCTGAACCATCAGGAGAAACGTCCCAGCGTCCGAAAGATGCTCCAAAAGCTCAAAGGGCTGGTCAAGGACATTCCGGGCAAGGTGCATGAGAAGAAACAGGAGCGTGAGCGATGAACCAGAAAACGAAAAAGCTCCTTATCCTGAATATCCCGTATATGGTCATCGGGCTTATCTGCACCAATGTGGGCGAGGCATGGCGTATCGCTGCCGGTGCAGACATCGGGGAAAAGATTCTCGGATTCCTCTCCGCACTGGGTACGGCGTTTTCCAATCCCGTCCCCAGCTTCCACCCGTTCGACCTCTGCATCGGTATTGCGGCCGGGGGCATCTTCCGGCTCATCGTCTATGTGCGGAGCAAGAACGCAAAGAAGTACCGGCACAATGAGGAATACGGTTCGGCCCGCTGGGGAACCGCGAAGGACATTGAGCCGTTCGCCGACCCGGTGTTTGAGAACAATGTTATCCTGACGCGCACGGAATCCCTGACCATGAACAACCGCCCCGCAGACCCGAAAACGGCACGGAACAAGAACGTGCTTATCATCGGTGGCTCCGGTTCCGGCAAGACGAGGTTCTGGCTGAAGCCAAACCTGCTCCAGTGTACGTCAAAGACCTATCCGACATCATTTGTAATTACTGATCCGAAAGGCGGGGTCTTAATTGAATGCGGGAACGCCCTCCAGCACTACGGGTATCGCATAAAAGTGTTCAATACCATCAATTTCAGGAAGTCCATGCACTATAACCCATTCGCTTATATCCACAGCGAGAAGGACATTTTGAAGCTGGTGACGACGCTGATGGCGAACACGCAGGGCGAGAGCAAGGGCGGCGACCAGTTCTGGGAGAAGGCGGAGAAGCTGCTTTACACGGCGCTTATTGCTTATATCCACTTCGTTGCCCCGAAGGAGGAACAGAATTTTGCCACGCTCATCACCCTGCTGAACGCGATGGAAGTGCGCGAGGACGATGAAACCTTTGAAAACCCGGTAGATTTGATGTTCAAGGCGCTGGAGCAGAAATCGCCAGACCACTTCGCCGTGCGGCAATATAAACTTTACAAGCTGGCTGCCGGCAAGACTGCGAAAAGCATACTGATTTCCTGCGGTGCGCGTCTTGCGCCTTTTGACATTCAGGAGCTGCGGGAAATCACGGCCTATGACGAGCTGCAACTGGATACCCTCGGAGATAAGCGGTCGGCGCTGTTCCTTATCATGAGCGACACGGACAGCACGTTCAATTTCCTGATTTCGATGGTCTACACGCAGCTTTTCAACCTGTTGTGCGAGAAAGCGGACGATGTGTATGGCGGAAGGCTGCCCGTCCATGTGCGATGCCTCATTGATGAGTGTGCGAACATCGGGCAGATTCCCAATCTGGAGAAGCTGGTGGCGACAATCCGCAGCCGTGAAATCTCGGCCTGCCTTGTCCTTCAGGCGCAGAGCCAGCTCAAGGCAATCTACAAGGACAATGCGGACACCATCATCGGCAACATGGACGCGAGGCTTTTCCTCGGCGGCTCGGAGCCTACGACATTAAAGGAACTGAGCGCGGCACTCGGCAAGGAAACGATTGATATGTTCAATACCGGGGAGAGCCGGGGCAGCCAGCAGTCCCACAGCCTGAATTACCAGAAAACCGGGCATGAGCTGGCCTCCGTCGATGAACTTGCGGTTCTGGACGGCGGCAAATGTATCCTGCAGCTTCGGGGCGTCCGGCCTTTCCTGTCGGACAAGTATGACCTGACAAAGCATCCGCTGTTCAAGCTGACCGCAGATTTCGACAAAAAGAACGCTTTCGATATAGAGGCGTTCCTGAACCACAAGATGCGGCTCAAAAAGAAGGATGTCTATGACGTTGTGCAGATGGATTAGGAGGGATGGGGAATGGCGCGGTTTGTGTCCATCGGGAAGTATTATATCAACGCTGACCGTGTGCTGACGGTCACGCCGCCGGATACGTTCGGCAGCATCTGGATTGAGCTGGACAACGGCCAGAATGTGGAGGCAGAGGCAAAGTACCTGCCTGACGTTCTCGGCGCGGAACCGGAAAGCTCCAATCCGTAGAGGCTCCTTGCCCTGTGATCGGGCGATAAAGGGAGCCTTTCCCATTTTCAAGGGCGTTTTCCCCTGATGCGGGATATTGCCCGTCCAGAGTGAAGCTGTTGGCAAAAGATGAAGGGACAGGCATTCACCGGGCGGGCTGACGGTATCGGGCGGGGACGCCCTTTTTTGATACCACAAAACCCAAACACCGGCAGGGCAAAAAGGAAAGCCCTGCCCCACACATTTCAAGGAGGAAAAGATTTATGGCGTTTTTCAACAGTGCGGTAACTGTGCTTCAGACCCTTGTGGTAGCCTCGGCGCGGGCCTCGGCATCTGGGGTGCGATCAATCTGCTGGAGGGCTACGGCAACGACAACCCCGGCGCGAATGCTCATGTACGGTAAGGAAGCAAGCAACCGAAAACAAGAGATAGACCGCCAGCACTACACTATTCCGA
>CANQXS010000009.1 GCA_947627875.1 uncultured Clostridia bacterium | reverse complement strand
CTTTGCCCGATTTTAGATGTCCATTGTTGAAAATTTCTTATCATCGCACTATTGACATCACACCATTAGACTTTCGGTCTCTCAGACGGTGTAAATTTTTGGTGAAATATCAAGAAATAGTGAATATCAATATTACTACATCTAATATAGCATATTAGATACGGTCTGTCAAGAGATAAATCACAAATATTTTCGACTAAAATATCTTGCAAATAAGTTCAAGATATGCTATAATTTACTATTATATTGAGTTTTGCCGAAAACGGAGGTGCAATATGAATTACGACAAGGAGCTTATCGCCCACAAGCTTTTGCGCTGGGAGCGCGCTATGGACGGGTTCAGCCTGCCGAGCTGGGAGAATATCCCCGACATCGGGCTTTATATGGACCAGGTCATAGTTTTGCTATCGCAGTATCTCGGGCTCATTTCGCCCGCCGAAGAAAAGGAGGACGCCGAGGACGGCTCGGCTTCGGACGAAAAGATATTCTCCGCCTCGTCGGTCAACAACTATGTCAGGCTGAAAATTATGCCCGCGCCGGTAAAGCGCCGCTATTACCGCGTTCATATCGCCTATCTGATAATAATTCTAACGCTGAAGCAGGCGGTGAGCATAAATATCGTCAAAGAGATGCTTTCAAACGAGCTCCCCGAGGAGAGCGTCCAGGAGCTCTACCGCGACTACGTTATAAAGCACCGCGCCGCCGCGAAGCTGTTCACGACGATAGTCCGCGAATGCGCGACCGACGTTCTGAATCCCGAGAAGACCGGCGAGAACCTTGTGTCGAGCTTTGTAATTCAGGAGGCGCTTATAGCGGGCTTTTCGCGGGTTCTGACCGAGAAGCTCGTAAGCCTAAAGGGGCGCAGCTTCGACGACGTTGTTTCGAGCGAATCGCCGCAGCCGTAACTTAAAAGTTTTCGGTCAAGCCTTTTTCAAAAAGCATAAAAATCCTCCCGTTCCTTTTCGGAGCGGGAGGACTTTCTTTTTATTTTGCGCCGAGATAGGTTTTCACCATTTCCTGAAGCAGCTCATCGCGGTCAATATGGCGTATCAGACTGCGTGCGTTGTTATAGGTGGTGATATAGGTCGGGTCCTCTGAAAGGATATAACCGACTATCTGGTTCACGGGGTTGTAGCCCTTCTCGTAAAGCGCCTCATAGACGGCGGTCAGGGTCTTTTTTATCTCGTCTTTGTGATCCTGCTTAACCGAGAAAGTCATAGTCTGGTCGTTGCGCATAACAGTCAAGCCTCCTTATCGGCGACGCGGCGATAATTCGGAAAATCATTCCGCCGCAGGTTATTATATGCTCACGGTCCGGTTTTTCAGAATCGATCCGAACAGCGGATTACACATATGTTTATTATAACGCATTTGCTTTCAAATAACAAGACCCACCGAAGAGATTTGTAAAAATTGAATAAATTTCCTTTGCCTGTTTTGTGAGACTGTAACCGCTCAGCGGACCTCCGCGCCCGCGCCGTCCAAAGCCTTTCTCACGCGCTTCATACAGGCGTCCGCCTGCTCGTCGGTGAGGGTCCCGTCGGCAGAGCGCATAACTATTGAGAACGCTACGGATTTTCTTCCGCCGGCGATCTGCTCGCCCTTGTAAACGTCGAAGAGGGTTATCTTTTCGAGCACGTCTCCTACCGCTCCCCTTATGAGCTTTTCGAGGCTCGCGACGGGTACGTCGTCGTCACAGACGAGGGAAATGTCTCTCGTTGCGGCAGGATATTTCGGCAGAGGCTTATAGGTGCGCTCGGCGGTCTCGAGGTCTAAAAGCTCGGCGACGTTGAGCTTCGCGCAGTAGGTCCTTGTTCCTATGCCGTAGTTTTCGGCGACGGCGGGGTGCATCTCGCCGAGGATAGCCAGCGGCTTGCCGTTTATCTTTGCGACGGCTACGCGCCCCGGGTGGAACATCGAAAGCTCGTCGAAGCCGCAGCCCTCGGCGGCAGCTTCGTATTCAACGCCGTCGATGCCGAGGCTGCCGAAAATGCCTTCGATTATACCCTTTACGGTGTAGAAATCCGCGCCGTTCCCGTAAAGACCTATCGAGAGCCTCACCGGCTCAACCGGGAGCTTGCCCGCTTCGGTCGGGATATATTCGCTTCCGAGCTCGAATATCGCGGCGGAGGGGTTGCGGTAGTTATAGTTGCGCGCCAAGACCTCGCAGAGCGAAGGCATAACGGTGGTCCTCATAACCGAGGTATCCTCGCCGAGGGGGTTGGTTATCGTAACTCCCGAGCGGAGCTTTGAATCGGCGGGAAGGTTTATCTTGTCGTAGTATTTGGGAGAGATAAAGCTGAAGGTCTCGATTTCGTAGAGCCCGAGGGCGGTGCAGGCGGCTTCTATTTTTCTGAGGAGCTTCTGCTTCGGGGTGAGCTTCGCGTTGGCTACGCCTGTGAGCTCGGCTCCGACGATGTTGTTGTAGCCGTAGAACCTCGCGACCTCCTCGGCGACGTCTGCCTTGCACTCGATATCGACCCTGAACGACGGCACGACGACCTTATTCAGCACGACCTCAAAGCCTATCCTCTCGAGATAGCCTATCATATCCTCGCGGGAGATATCCGTTCCGAGGAAGCGGTTTATCCATTTCGGGTCGAAGTCGACGGTCTTGCGCTCGCGGCTGCGGTCGCCCTTGTCGATCACCTTGTCGAGCGGCTCGCCGCATTTAAGGAGCTCGACGAGCTCGAACGCCCTGAGTATAGCGGGCATGCAGCCCTTCGGGTCGAGACCCTTTTCAAAACGCGCCGAAGAGTCGGTCCTCATTCCGAGCTTTTTAGCTGTCCTGCGGACGGAGGCTCCGTCGAAGCAGGCGGACTCGAAGATAACGTCGACGGTGTCGTCCATAATTCCGCTGTATTCGCCGCCCATTACCCCCGCTACCGCGACGGGCTTTTCGGCGTCGGCGATAACGAGCATTTCGGGCGAAAGCTCGCGGACTGCGCCGTCGAGGGTGGTTATAGTCTCGCCGGCTTTCGCGTTTCTCACATGAATTTCGTGACCCGAAACATAGCGGGCGTCGAAGGCGTGCATCGGCTGACCGTATTCGAGCATAACGTAGTTGGTTATATCGACAAGGTTGTTTATCGGTCTTACGCCCGAGGCTCTGAGCCTCTCGCGGAGCCATCTCGGCGAGGGCTCGATTTTTACGTTTCTAACGACGCCGCCGATATAGCGCTTGCAGAGAGTACCGTTTTCGACGGTAACGTTGAGGAGTTCGCCGATATCGCCCGAAATGCCCTTGTATTTCGGCTCGGGCGGGTCAAAAGGCAGACAGTAGGTAGCCGCGGCTTCCCTCGCAAGCCCTATTACCGAAAGGCAGTCGGGGCGGTTAGAGGTTATCTCGAATTCAACCGAGGTGTCGTTCAAGCCTATGGCGTCGTGAATGTCGTCGCCGGGCTTGCAGTCCTCCTGAATGATGAATATGCCGTCCTCTATGGCGTAGGGGAAGTCGTGCTTAGTGAGCTTGAGCTCCCCGAGAGAGCAGAGCATTCCGTTCGACTCAACGCCCCTCAGCTTGCCCTTTTTGATGTGGACGCCTCCGGGCAGGTCGGAGCCGTCGAGCGCTACGGGGACGAGGTCCCCCGCCTTTACGTTGCTTGCGCCGGTGACTATCTGGATAGGTTCGGTCTTTCCGACATCTACCTGACAGACCAAAA
This sequence comes from uncultured Clostridia bacterium, assembly GCA_947627875.1. Classification (GTDB taxonomy): domain Bacteria; phylum Bacillota; class Clostridia; order Oscillospirales; family Ruminococcaceae; genus Faeciplasma. The sequence continues at coordinate 89,545 of CANQXS010000009.1, read as the reverse complement.
GGTGGTCGGAATTCTCATGCGGGACGACAGAAAGCAGCTTTCCGACGACAACGTTCTTTATATCGCTGCCCTCTACCACATAGCCCTCGACCTTTGAGCCGGTCATAGTGAGGTCGTAGCAGAATTTTCTCGGCTCAGCGCCTATCTTTACATAGTCGGCAAGCCATTTCATTGAAAGATTCATAAACTCAGCCTCCTTATCAGAACTGCTCAAGGAATCTGAGGTCGTTCTCGTAAAGAAGCCTCATATCGTTGATGCCGTATTTTCTCATAACTATTCTCTCAAGCCCGAGCCCGAACGCGAATCCGGAATAAACCTCGGGGTCGATGCCGCAGTTGGCGAGCACCTTGGGGTGGACCATTCCCGCACCCAAAAGCTCAACGTATCCCTCGCCCTTGCACATCGAGCAGCCCTTGCCTCCGCAGTTGAAGCAGAGGACATCGACCTCCGCCGAAGGCTCGGTGAACGGGAAGTGATGCGGCCTGAGCCTTATCCTGCACTCCTCGCCGTAAAGCCGCTTCATAAGCATATCGAGCGTTCCGACGAGGTTTGCCATAGTTATCCCCTTGTCTACAACGAGCCCCTCTATCTGGTGGAAGATAGGGCTGTGGGTAGCGTCGACGGCGTCGGAGCGGTAAACTCTGCCGGGGGAGATTATGCGGATAGGAGGCTTCTGATTTTCCATAACGTGGATCTGCACGGGAGAGGTCTGGGTCCTGAGCAGGATATTGTCGGTGATGTAAAACGTGTCCTGCGTATCGCGCGCGGGGTGATCCGGCGGAAGATTCAAAGCCTCGAAGTTGTAGTAATCGTATTCTACCTCGGGACCTTCGGCGATGTCGAAGCCCATTCCGATAAATATGTCTTCGACCTCGCGCATAACGGCGTCCATCGGGTGGAGCTTTCCGAGCTTCGGGGCCTTTCCGGGCAGGGTTACGTCGATGCGCTCCTCCCTAAGCTTTCTCTCCGACGCCTCGGCTTTAAGCTGAGCAGCTCTCTCGGAGACAGCCTCTTCGATATCGGTCCTTATGCGGTTGGCAAGCTGACCGATAACGGGGCGCTCTTCGGCGGAAAGCCCCGCCATCTGCTTCATAATGGCAGAGAGCTCGCTCTTTTTGCCCAGAAATTTGATTCTCAGGGCTTCGAGCTCGGCGGGATCGGCTATTTTTGAAAGCTCCTCGCGGGCGGCAAGCTCGATTTTTTCAAGTGCTTGTTTCATTGGTATTTCTTCCTTTCGGTATATTTTCCGAGGGACGCTTACGCGCCCTTATTTTTCATCTTTACGCAGGCAAGCCAAAGCGCCCATGCGACAATGTCGCCGATAAAGCCGAGACCGAGAATACTGTCAAAGGCACAGTCTTCTCTTTCGTCTCAAACAAAAATGCCCCGCCGAAACGGGACATAACCTTAAGCTATGCTTATAAACCACCCTTGGGAGCCAACACTCCCTACCGCGTTAACGCCGCGGGATCGTCCCCGCCTACAACCTTACGGCTTCAGCGGAACCGCTCGTGAGTGAACTTCGGCAGCTTCGGAATGGGGCGCTCTCAGCGTTTGCTCCCCTCTCTTTGAGACCTCTGCGGCTTACTCTCTCAGTCGTCGCGTTTTATGTGACAAGAAGCATTATAACACATCGAAAATATTTTTTCAACTGTTTTTTTAAATTTTTTCGGGATTCACACCGCTTTAAGTATATCCGAGGGCTTGTCAGCGAAGAAATCCGCTCCCGCCCTTTCGAGCGTTTCGCGGGAACGAAAACCCCATGTGCAGCCGACGCACTTTACTCCGGCGTTGTGAGCGGTCATAACGTCGGTGTCGGAATCGCCGATATGAAGCGTTTCCTCCGGCGCGAGACCCAAACCGGCGATTATGCTCAGCTCGCCCTTCGGGTCGGGCTTGCGGGGAGTGGTTTCCGAGCTCCCGAGGATAACGTCGAACAGCCCGCCGAAGAACTTTTCGACGAGCTCCCTTGTGAACCTGTCGGGCTTGTTCGAGAGGACTGCGAGCTTAAACCCGCGCTCTTTGAGCTCCTTTACGAGCTCATACATCCCCGAATAGGGCAGCGAGCTGTCTGCATAATGCCGCGAATAGCTCTCGGTAAAAGCCGCGTGGACCGCGGAAACGGTCTCGGGGTCTTTTTTGCCCTCCGGCAGAGCGCGCTCTATCAGCTTTAAGGTGCCGTTGCCGACGAAATCGGTGACCTCTTTGCAGCTTCTGCCGCCGAATCCGAACGAGGCAAGGGCTTCGTTTACCGCGAAAGTGAGGTCTTTTATCGTATCGACGAGTGTGCCGTCGAGGTCGAAGATGATGAGTTTATGAGAAGAAGGTGTGCTCGACAAATATCTTCACTCCTATTCCTATGAGTATAAGCCCGCCCGCAAGCTGAGCCTTGTCGTTGAGAATGCTGCCGAAGCGCCTGCCGATAAAAGCTCCCGCAAAGGCGATGATAAAGGTAGTCCCCGCGATGATTCCCGCCGAAGCCGCCATTTTCCCGACGCTCAGCATCGCCGCAAAGGAGACCCCGACCGCGAGCGCGTCGATGCTCGTGGCAACGCCCTGCAATAACAGCTCCGAAAGCTTAAGCTTTCCGCCTCCTGCGGAGCTTTCCTCGCCCTTTATCGCGTCGTAAATCATCTTTCCGCCGATATATCCGAGCAGCACCAGCGCGATTATATGGTCGTAGCGCTCGATATACTGAGAGAAGGTCGAGCCGAGGGCGTAGCCGAGAGCCGGCATAACGCCCTGAAAAAGCCCGAAGCACAGCCCGCCCGAAAGCGCGATGACAAGGGGCTTTCCGCTGCGGCACATTCCGTTTGTGACCGATACGGCAAAGGCGTCCATCGCAAGACCGACGCCTATAAGAAATATTTCGGCAAACGACATAAAATCACCTTGAAACAGATGTCAATCATCGCATTTTCCCGCGAGCCGCGCGGAATACTCGTTGCGGAATTCCGTAAAGGTCCCGCTGTCGAGCGCTGCGCGTATCCTCTCGGTGAGGGTGTTGTAGAACCAAAGGTTATGCTGGACGGCGAGCCTGCCGCCGAGCTGCTCCCCAGCCTTGAAGAGGTGCCTTATATAGCTGCGGCTGAAATTGCGGCAGGTCGGGCAGCCGCACTCGGGGTCTATCGGGCGCTCGTCGAGGGTGTATCTTGAATTCGTGAGGTGCATAATTCCGCCCCAAGTGAAAACGGTCGCGTGGCGGGCGTTGCGCGAGGGCATGACGCAGTCGAAGAAATCCACCCCGCGATATACCGCCTCAACGATGTTTGAAGGCGTCCCTACGCCCATAAGATACCTCGGCTTATCCTTCGGCATAAAGGGCTCTACGCTCTCGATTATGCGGTACATGACCTCTGTCGGTTCGCCGACGGCAAGCCCGCCTATCGCGTAGCCGTCGAGATTGAGGTCGGCTATCTGCTTCATATGCTCTATCCGCAGGTCGTCGTAGGTGCAGCCCTGATTTATCCCGAAGAGGAGCTGATTGGGGTTTATCGTCGTTTCAAGCGAGTTGAGCCTCATAAGCTCGGCCTTGCTCCTTTTGAGCCAGCGGAGAGTCCGCTCGCAGGAAGCCTTTGAATATTCCTTCGGGGCGGGATTCTCTACGCATTCGTCGAAAGCCATAGCTATAGTCGAGGCGAGATGTGACTGTATCCTCATACTCTCCTCGGGACCCATAAATATCTTCTTTCCGTCGAGGTGGGACTGGAAATAAACGCCCTCCTCTTTAATTCTACGCAGCTTGGCAAGCGAAAAGACCTGAAATCCGCCGGAATCGGTGAGGATCGGGCGGTGCCAGTTCATAAACTTATGGAGCCCGCCCATCTTATATATAACGTCGTCGCCGGGGCGGATATGAAGGTGATATGTATTGCAGAGCTCTACCTGGCATTTGAGCCCTTCGAGGTCTACCGACGAAACGGCGCCCTTTATTGCGGCGGAGGTCCCGACGTTCATAAAAACGGGCGTCTGGATAACGCCGTGGACGGTTTCAAACTCTCCGCGGCGCGCGGCGCCCTCCTGTTTTAAAAGCCTGAACATATCAGTTGAATCCGAGAACGTTCCTGAAGAACCAGCCTATCGCGACCAAAAGCCCCTTTGTTGCGCAGAGGTATATCCCCAGCGCGGCGCTTATGACCGTTGGCAGAATGAACCAGATCTTTTTCCATTTCAGAGCCTTCCAGTATTCCCACGCCTTTACATACATAACTATCCAGTAGATAAAGAGCGGACCCGAAACGAGTATGTAGAATTCGCAGCAGAAGCCGATGAAGAACGGCAGCGTTACCATAAGCCCGATGAAGAAGCGCTTCATTTCATTTTCGGGACGGTAGGTTGCATCGAACGGATTGTCGGTAAATTCGTTGAGCTTTTTGAAGTCTTTTTTCAGAGACATATTCTTCTCCCCTTCTATAATGTTCTGTATATGATTATACATAAATAAATTTTATTGTCAACCTTGACAAACACGGTTTTTTGATTTATACTGTATTTGCTCGTCCGAGGAAACTTAGCTCAGCCGGTCAGAGCGCCTGCTTCACACGCAGGAGGTCGGCGGTTCGAGCCCGCCAGCTTCCACCATTCGCCGCAGTTTTAAAGCTGCGGCGGTTTTTTATGCCTTTATTCTTCGGGGTATCCCTTTTCCAGGAATCGCCCGTAGTCGCCCCAGAAGTAGTCGCCCGCGTATTCCTCGTAGAACTCGGGGTCGACGTAAATCTTAAGCGCGGGGTCGCAGCCGTCGGTCGCGAGGGATTCCGACATATTGTTCGGCACCGAAACGTCGCCCGCGCCTATCCCCTCGGGGATGATGAGCACTTTCACCGACGAGCCCCGAAGCGCCCAGCCGTCGAGCCTCGAAACGTTTCTGCCGAGGGTGAGCTTTTCAAAGCGGGTATCGGCGAAGGCGTCGGCGGCTATAGTCCTGACAGGCGTTCCGCTGACGGTATCGGGTATCGTTATTTCGTCCCGGAGCTTTCCTAGGTTGCTAAGTCCCGTGACCGTAAACGAGCCGTCGTCGGCTCTTTCGAGCTTAAGATACATATTGTCGCTTGTGACGATCTTTCTGTATTCCGGCAGGACGTCAGAGAGGATATAATCTTCGTATTCCTCCCAGTCGATGAAAATGCTGATTTCTTTAAGACCAAGAGCCGAAGGGCTTTCGGGCAAAACGAGCTCGCCGAGGGGCGTTCCCGCCGCGAGGTGGATCTCGAGCCCCTCTTTAGCCCCTGCAAAGGCATAGGGCGATATCTCCCTTATATTTTTACTTATCTCTAACTTTTCGAGCAGAACAGCGCCGTCGAAGGCGTCCATATCTATCATTCTGACGGGCAGACCGTCGTGCTCGGCGGGTATGCTGAGCTCTGAGCGCATCTTTCCGTTGTCGGTAAGAGAAACGACTATCGCGTAGCTCCCGCTCGGGTCGGTCGAATATTCAAAGCTTTCCTCGAGGCTGATGATATCCGCATAGCGCTTGAAGGCGTCTGTGTTTTTGAACGCATCGTAATCGTAGGGCGAAACATACAGCTTAAAGCCCTCGGCGCAGCCCTCTCCGAAGCCGAGCTCGGGCAGACTTATGAGGCGCGGGTCGGCGCCCTGGGGGATTATGACCCCGCCAAGGCTCGCAACACGTTCAACGGCGCCCTCCTCGATAACGCCGATATTCTTCCCGAGCGTCAGAAGGACGAGCCTGCCGCAGCCCGAAAGGGCTCCCTCGGAAATCGTTGTAACGGGGATCCCGTTTATCTCGTCGGGGATAGTGAGATACGCTTTTTCGCGGCCTGTTTCGGTAACGCCGGTTATCGCCCAGCCCCTGCCCTCGGAAAGCCTTACGAGGTCGAAATCTTCGCAGTCGGGGCGCTTGCCCGCGGGCTGAGGAAGCTCGCTTACCGGTATCGCCACCTCGTCGGAGGACATTTCTCGCCTGATGTCGTCGATAAGCTTTACCGTTCTGACGGTCACGCCGGAGTTGTTGAGGTGGAACTCAGAGTCGTAGAAATAGCCGTCGTCGAGGATATAGTCATAGATGTTGCTTATTACCTTGCAGTCGAGCGAAAGAACGAGATTGCGGTAAAAATCTTCGATATCTTCGTCCGAGACACCCGCAAGCGCCTCTTTATTCATCGGCGGGAAGCTGAAATAAACCTCTCCGCCCTTTTTGCGGACGTATTTCACATAGTCGTTTACATAGTCGATATATTCCTCGTAATCGGTGGTAACGCCGTCGGTGTAATCAGTCCTGAAACCGAGGGAGATGGCGTTGCCGTACCCCGAGAGGATATTATAGGGGCGGTCGAAGGTGTTGTCGCCGTATTCGTTGAAGTTTTCCTTGCGGTAGGCGCCAGCGTTTTCGGGGAGCGTTCCGCTGTAAATGTATCCTAACTTATCCCCCGCGAAGCCCCACGATGCCCCGATGAGCCGCTCGTATTCGCCGGAATCAATGTCTTTGAGCATATACATATTCCCGTCTAAAGCCTGAATTGCGGTCTCGGAGTTGAAATAAAGCGAGAGAGTCTGAGAATTCAGCTCCGGCGCGAGTATCATTATATCCCCCTCGTTGATATTTGCCTTCGAGAGGTCCATCATAAGCTTTGTGCCGAGGTTGGCATAAAGCCCGAAGTTTACCACGTCATACCCGAGTTCTTCGGATATCAGCCCGCTGTCGAGCCCGAAGGCGGCAGAGCTCCCTGCGACGATAACTATCTTCGGTCCTTCCGAGCTTTCGAGGCGGTCGTATTTTTCGGAGAGCTCGCCCAAAAAGGTTCCGTCGTAGACCGGCGGGAGCGCGAAGGCTATTATTATAACGGCAAGTATCGGCACAAGAAACAGCGAAAGCATCGGCGCGAAGACCTTATAAAAGCGCTTTCTTTCGGTATTTTTCACATTCACGGTCTTCGCCTCCTCAGAACTGGAAATAGATGAACGAGCTTGCGCCGTTGCCCGCAAGGAGTATCAGCCAGGCGGCGGCGACAGTCCAGCAAAGAACGACGTACATAAGCGCGCGGTCCGAAGCAGCGGCTCCGAAGCCGCTTTCGGAGTGATTTTTAAGGGCTATCTGCCGGTCTAACTGACCCGTGACGATTACCGAGAGCAGAACGGTAGCGGCGGGAAGCAGCCCGAGCCCGAGCGCGCCGAGCGAATCGGAAAGGCTTACTCCGCCCCAGCCCGCAAAGAGCTGCTTATAGAGCACGCCTAAGTCGGAAAGGCTGTTTGCTCTGAACGCGACCCAAGCGACAAGAACGAGCATAAACGTCACGAGGCGCTTTAACGCAAGGAGCCATTTCGCATCGGGCGGGACCTTGAGCTTATCCCAAAAAGCCCGCCTCGGCTTTTCGGTGATATGACCTATTATCTGGTAAACGCCGTGCATAACTCCCCAGAGGATAAAGGTCCAGTCGGCGCCGTGCCATATTCCGGATATAAGGAAAACGAAGAAGATGTTGGCGTATTGACGGGCGCGACCTCTGCGGGAGCCGCCGAGGGGTATGTAGATGTAATCGGTGAACCAGGAGGTCAGCGAGATATGCCACCTTCGCCAGAATCCCCTTATGTCGGTCGCGCTGTAGGGGTCGTTGAAGTTCTGCATAAGCTTTATCCCCATCGTCCTTGCGCAGCCTATCGCTATGTCGGTGTAGCCCGAGAAGTCGCAGTAGATCTGTACCGCGAAAAGCGCGGTAGCAATTAAAACGGTGAAGCCGTTGAGAAGCGAAGAGTCAGCGCTCCCGACGCCGTTATATACAGCGTCGACGTATTTCGAGAGCTGATCCGCTACGGCTATCTTTTTAAAGAATCCGACCGCCATCATTTTCAGCCCTGCGGCGGTATCGGCAGCCGAAAAGGGGTTATCCGCCCGAAGCTGGGGCAGAAGGTTTTCTGGGCGCTCGATAGGTCCGGCGACGAGCTGAGGGAAGTAGGAGACATAGAGCGCATAATATCCGAAATGCCGCTCGGCTTTCATCTTCCCCCTGTAAACGTCGATGACATAAGAAAGAGTCTGGAATGTATAGAACGATATTCCTACCGGCAGAATGAGGTTCAGCGTAAACTCCCCGACCGGCAGCCTTATAAGGTTTAAAAGCGCGGTTATGTTGCGCGAGAGGAAGTTGAAGTATTTGAAGAAGAACAGCACCGCAAGGCTTGCGGTCAGGGCGGTTATAAGAAGGAGCTTTTTTATCCCCTTTTTCTGCGACTTTTCTATCCCCAGAGCGCAGAGGTAAGAGACAACCGTCGTGAAAAGAATAAGGTAAATAAGGTTGGGCTGCCAGCTCATATAGAAGTAGTAGCTCGCCGCAAGGAGCATTATCCACCTTGCTTTTTTCGGGAGCACCCTGTAGAGCAGCAAGACAATCGGGAAGAAGATCAGGAACGAAAAGGAGTTAAATACCATCTTTACCGGCTCCTTTCCCGCTGAATTTTGTAGTGAAGAGCGCGACTGTAAGGCTTAAAAGCAGCGCGAAGAAGAGCTCTTCGGGCGAGCCTCCCGCCGCGAGCATATATCCGATAAGAAGGATATGCATAAAGGCGTTGAGAGCGGTAAGAACCGTCTGCGCGGTTTTATCGAGCCTGCCGAGAGGGACGGCGAGGATATGAAGGACGGTTATCGCCGCCATTATCACCCAGAACCATACGCTTGCGAGAGCTTCGTAATTTTCCATTTTATATACCTCCCGCCGCGTTAATATGACGACGGGTCGGCAAGATATGCCTTAAGGTCGTCGGCAAGGTGCTGAGTGCGCTTTTTCGCGCCCTCGTCGTTTAAGTGCCACTCGGAGTCGTAGAATTCCGAGTGCTCCATAATATATTCCCCGACGTCGGATATAACGGGGTAATCAAGCGTTTCGGCGCAGTAGGCGTTTACCTTGCCGTAAGACTCCTGCGTTAGCTCCGAGGGGCGTATCCTCGATTTGTCGTGAGGAGCAAAGCTCATAACGAGGGTCGCGCCGCGGGCGGTTATCTTTTCGTTGACGGCGTTGAGGTTGTCGCCGTAAAGACGCGCGCTTACAAAGGATTCCGACGCGCCGCCGAAGTTGCCCCTTACCGATTTTCTGACCGTCCCGATGTCGCCGTATTTGTTGATCTCGGCGTCGAGCTGGTATTCCTTGCCCGACTGATGTATCGCCGGAGTCAGCGAGCTGTCGGAGGTGTCTCCGACCTGAAATTCGCGGAAGCAGTCCCAGAAGCCGACGTAATCGGACATATCCACGTCGCGGAAAATGTCGTAGCACTGCTCGTTTCCGCGGAACATCTTCGCGTGGAACTCGTTTGTCCCCATAGGCGCGCCTCCGCCGTATTCCGGCGCGTGAATGATTATATCCCCCTCGCCGCAGTATTTCGAGATAACGTCGAGGAAGAAGAGCGACGGATTGGCGGCGTTGGTGCCGTAATTAACCACCGAGTAGCCCGGCATAAGCTCCTCGAAGAGCTCGGAATTTATTCCGTTTAGCGACGACGACCCCGCGACGATTACTATCTTTTTGCCCTCGACGGTTCTCAGGCGGTCGTATTTTACGTTGAACGAGCCCTCTATCTGCCCCGAATAGACCGGCAGGCGCTGGGCGTTGAGGACTACCGTAGATACGTTTCGGTTAAAGCTCTCGTCGTATACCGTGACCACCGAATCGAAGAACACGACCTCGCGGAGGTTTTCGCAGGCGCTGAACGCCCGCTTGTCGATTATTTTTACCGTCCTCGGAATGACCACACGCTCGAGGTCGCCGCCGAAAGCGTCGGAGGCTATCGAGAGGACCGGCTGACCGTCGATCTTTTCGGGTATTACCGCGAGCTCATCTTTGCCGACATAGCCCGTTATCTCGATACCGGTCTTCTTTTCGGTGCGCTGATTCAGCCTGCCGAATCCGAAGGTCGAGTCGGTTATAACCTCAATCTCCTTTTTTTCATAGATAAAGTCGGAATCGGGCGATTCCTTTGCCCAAACGACGTGGAGGTCGAGGCTGTCGCCGTCTACAACGCATACGCCGCCCATATTCGAGAAATCGGGTATGTCGTTTGCCGAATCGTAATCCTCGTAGTTTGCGGGAGAGGTGCTGTAGCCGACGGCGACATAGCCGTCCCTGACGAGCTTTCCGTTCGATTCCATCGTCTGCTGCATCGAATAGAGGTCGCTGAACGGCGCATAAGAAATATATGTATCCTCGCCGGTCTCCGAAACATAGCCGCCGTCAAGATGGTAAACTATGCTGTAGTCGGTGCTGCCCGCAAAGTTTGCATATATTACCTTGCTGGCGTCGATATAAAAGGTGTGGACCGGGTCGGTGCTTATAAGCGTTCCGCCGCCGTCGAGGTAGCCCCCTTCCGACCACCCCGTGAATTCTATCCTCGACTTCCCCTCGGCGCTGAGGGTCACCTCGGAAGGTCCGGCAAGGAGCATTTCCGACTCCGAAACGCTGCCGTAGTCGCTGTTCTTTTTAACCTCGAGATATACGACTTCAGACTTCGGCAGGACTATCATATCGACGGTGGTCGGCGCAAAAACGTCTTTGAGTCTGAGCCTGCCGTCCTCCTCGTCGTATTCCGCGCCGGCGGTGTTGCCGATATAAATATACCCTTCGTCGATGCTCACCCTAAACGTGACGGTTCTGCCCGCCTCGACCTCGGCGATGTTCTTTCCCGAGATGCTTATTCCGTCGCACCTGCGCAGGATAACCCTTACGCTGTAGCCGTCGCTCTTTTCGGGCTCATCCGCGCAGCCCGCAAGCATAAGCGCAAGGATAACGGCGAGCGCCGCTATCAGCCTTCCGGCCTTTTTCATCATAATAATGCTCCAATCAAAACAGTAGTTATTATAATCCTATCACCCTTTCGCCGAGCATGTCAACGGTTTTTTCACGCAAGTTATGCCTCCTGCTTGCGCGAAAACAGCAAATTTTATCATTCTTACAGAAGCCCGCGATATTTCGCAATAATTTTATAGACAAAATGCAAGGATTTTTGCGTGCGGATAGGTTATTATTGCATTATCGGCGGTAATATCCGCCGACCGAATTTTTACTTGGAGGACATCTGATGAAGCGATTATTTACAGCCTTTATAGCAGCGGTAATGCTGTTCGGAATGTGCGGCTGCGCGGCGGAAAACCGCGGCGGCGAGCTTCCCGAGCCCGAAGTCACGATTACCGAAGCCCCCGCCGACGCCGAGACGGTCACGCCCGAAGCGACGGAGCCCGTTACGACGGCGACCGAAGCAGCCACCACCGAAGCCACCACCACCGAGGCAACGACTACCGAGGCAACTACAACGACCACCGAAGCTACAACCACAGTCGCGACGACTACAACTCCCGCTCCTACGACGGTTGCAACTACCACTACCCCCGCCCCCACGACCGTTGCAACAACGACTACGCCTGCGCCCACGACAGTCGCCACAACGACCACCCCTGCGCCGACTACCGTTGCAACTACCACAACTGCCGCGCCGACTACCGTCGCCACTACCACAACGCCGACTCCGACTACCGTTGCGACGACCACCGCGGCAACAACCGCGAAATCAACGACATCAAAAACAAGCTCGACCTCTAAATTCCGCCGCCCGCTTTCCAACGAAATGCCGATGCTGATAGTACATATCGACACCTGGTGCTTCCCCGACCCTCAGAAGGTCATCGACCTTATCCCCGACGAGCTGCTGCCCTATGTTGTGTTCAACATCTCCCTCTCGATAGGTCACGACGACAACGGAGTATTCCAGCGCTCGGGCTCGGGCGAAAACGGCGGCTACGAGACCGCTAAATCCTGGATACGCGCCTGCGCCGAGGAAAGAGTCTGGGTAATGGTTCAGCCCGCAAGCGGCGGATTCAGCAACTTCCCCGACTATAAGAAAGGCGACAACCTCGAAGAGACCCTCTACGGCGAGTTCTTCCGCGACTATCCCAACTTTCTGGGCTTCAACTACTGCGAGCAGTTCTGGGGCTTCGACGACAAATACGACCAGGCAGGCACTAAGCGCTCCCCCACCCTTCCGCAGCGCTATGAGCACTTCGGAAACCTGCTTGAGCTCTGCAACAAATACGGCGGATATCTCGTAGTAAGCTGGTGCGGAAACCAATGGGGTCAGTGGTGCAGCCCGCTCGCCCAGCTCAAGACCCATAACTACTTCGCGGATCAGCTCTCGAAATATGCCGACAACTTCATTCTCTGCGACAAATACACACAGAGCTCCTATAAGCACGACGTCCAGAGCCAGGTGCTCGGATATTATCTCTCGGGCTACTGCGGAAACTTCGGCGTAAGATACGACGAGACCGCCTGGAGCGAAAACGTCGACGGCAAATACACCCAGTCTACCGGACTTTCGATAATGCTCGAAAGCATGCTTATGAACGGCGCGACTGTTATCGACGGTCCCGAGCTCATCTGGGCTGACGATATCCACGAAATAAGCAACGGCAATGAAGACGGCTACAAGACCCGCCGCTGGGACACTTTCGACGTTTACGACAACGTGACCCTTGATATGTTCAAGAAGATAGTCGACGGCTCGCTCAGGATCCCCACCCGCGAGGAGGTCATCAAGAGGACCAAGGTAGCGATAATCCAGGACAGGACCTCGGGCAACGACGACCAGAAATTCTGCACCCCCGAAAATCTCTTCGAGGGGCTCTACCGTCTGGACGGCGACGGCGGTCTGAGAAACAACTACTACCATTATAAGACCACCGGCAGATATCCGACTATCCCCGAAATATATAAATTCCGCAGCAGCAGCCTCGAAAAGCTCTTTACGACAAAGGTAAAGGTAACGGAATACGACAGCCGCTGGGGGAATGTGAACACAAAGGTAAGCGAGTTCAACTCGCTATTCCCCGAGGAATATAAGGGCGATATGTATGCCGCAAGGTATGAAAACACCTGGTTCACCTACAGCTATTACCTCAAGAACAAGCTTGCGAAAGCGACTCTCAATCTCAAATACAACACCTGCGATTCGCTGGGGCTGAGCTACTCGATGTATTCCTCCGGCATAATCAGGGAGTATTCGGATCATATCGACTTCTGGCTCAACAACTACGACGACAACAGCGCCTATACCCTTCGCACCGACGTTATAACGCTCAACGGAGCCTCTGAAAAGCCGAGCTTCACTATGACCGCCCGCACTTCTTCTCAGGCGAAGCCTTCCGCCGAGGAGAGCTGGGAAAACGGCGTTTACACCCTCACCGTAAAGCATAACGGACCCGTTGACATAACAATAAAGTGCAAGGGGACCGCCGAGGGCAGAAAGACCTCTTATACGAAATCCTCGGTTACCGCGCCGAAAAAGCCCGACGCCTACACCGGCGAGCGCCAGTATGAAGCGGAATGCTTCGACACAAAGGCGGTCGAAAGGATAGTCACCAACGGCTATAACACCGGAAACGCCGGCTACACCGCTCAAGGATATCTCATCTTCGGGCAGAATCAGGGCACCGCGGTAAGAGACACCGTTTCGGTCCTTGAGGACGGCACCCACACCCTCGGAATAAGGTATTCCGCCAAATCCGACGTCACTCTCACGCTCTACATCAACGGCGCGAACGTCGGGACGGTCACACTGCCGAAGACCTCGGGCTGGGAGACGAAGAAGTATAACGTAACGCTGAGAAAAGGCTCGAACACTGTTGAGCTCAAGGCAGAAAGCCGCCTGAATTCAACTCTGCTGCTCGACAACTTCACTCTCAAATAAAAAAGCATAAAAATAAGGGAGCCGCTCGGCTCCCTTTATTTTTTGGTCTACTTCAGCTTATAGAGCTTTATCTCGGCGATATTGCAGAGGTGATCTCCGCCGCCCGAAGGAACGTCGTAGCGGATATAGCGGTATTTGCTTCCCTTGAGCATCGCGAAGTTCCAGCCCGTCGCGGGAGACGAAGTTATCTCGTAGAGCTCGGTCCAATCCTTGCCGTTGTCGGAGCCGTAGAACTTCCCGCCAACCATTCTTCCGGCAAACCCGCTTCTCGGGGCAAAGCCTATCGCGTCGAACTCAACGCCCTTGCCGAGGTCTATTTCGAGCCAGCCGTCGGCGACGCCGTCGAAGAAGGTGTCGGTCCTGCCGTCGATAACGTGGTCGACGGTATCGGAGCCGTTGTTCCAAGCAGCGGAACCGGTTATCTTCGCCTTCTTTATCGAGACCTCCTCGAGGTCGGTGCTGCCCGCCTTGGCGTTATGGAGAACGAAGGTCGTTACGGAATTTGCCTTGAGCTCGGCAACAAAGCCGCCGTCGTAGGCAAAGATATCGTCGAGCTCCGCCCAGCTCTCGCCGTCGGCAACGCTGCCGCTCGTGCGGATTGCGTTTACCCTGTGCCCGAACGCCTCGAACTGAGAGAGGTCGAAGTTAAAGGTGCGGTCCGAAGCCTTCGGGTTTACCGCGACGACGACGAGCGTTCCGTCGGCGTCGTTATAGGCGGCTATGGAGTCGTCGCCGGTGCTGATAAGGGTGTATCCCGGGCGGATATAGCGGGTGAACTGCCCCATCGTGTAATATTTTTGGGTGAGGATTATGTCGTCGTTGTCGTGGTCGGCGACGGCAAGTCCCCAGTAGCCGGTGTTGATGTCTATCATTCCCGAATCCTGGCGGCCGAGATAGCCCTCGGCGCAGATATGCTTGTCGATAGCCTGCCACATTACCCACGCGGCAGGGGTGAGGGAATTCATATCCGAGATTATCTTTTCGCCGAACCAGATAGCGGCGCCCATCTCGCCGGCGTCTTCGCCAGCGGTGCCGTTGCCGTCTACCTCGCTCATCCAGAGCTTAAAGCCCTCGTCGAGCGAAAGCTGACCGAGCTCGCCTGCCCTCGTGGGGTTATAGGTGTGGGTGTTTATCCTTCCGATGACCTTTTTGGCGGCGTCGGAATAGGACTGATACTCTATTATCTGGAGCTCGGTAGAGGTCTCGTCGCTCGCGGCGACGATGACGTTGTCGAGGTCATACTGCTTGAGCGCCTCGGCGGTGAGCTCGATTATCTTCGACTGCGCTTCGCCGGCGTCGAAATGGCAGCCCTCCTGCTTATAGCTGTAGGCTCCCCAGAAGTTTGTGTTGGGCTCGTTCATCGGGGAAACGCTCGTTACCGTTATCCCGAGGCGGTTCTGAATGTAATCGGTGACGTGGGCAAGGTATTCCGCGAAAGCCTCGTAGGAATCTTCCCTGAGGTTGTTTTTGTTGGAATCCGTTCCGCCCGACGAGCAGCCGCTTACCGTCATAAAATACGGCGGGGAATTCGAGAACACCTCGACTATAGCGTTGTCCCCCGCGGCTTTTACGCAGCGATCCAATACGTTGAGCTGGTTGTAGTCGGCGGTATAGTCGTAGTTGCCGTCTTTGTCCATCCAGCCGGGGACCATAGAGTCGGTCCTCGTGATGTGGGTGTGAGAGGGGTCGTCGCCGCCGCCGATGTTATATCTCATAACGTTCATCTTCAAGCCGTCTTCGCCGAAGAAGAGGTCAGCAGCCTGCTGAGCGAGACTGTCGGAATATCCGACTCGGTTTGCCCACCAGCAGAGGCTCGTTCCCCAGCCCTCGAAGACTCCGCCGTTCTGCTTGAATGCGTTGAGCGGCGAGACCGTAACCGTCGCGTCGATATTTACACTGTCGGGCGTGACTATCAGCGCGGGGTCGATGTATTCCTCGGTAACTGTAGGCTCCGTTCCGCTCGGGGAGGGTTCGCTTTCACCGCCGCACCCTGCGAGCATCGCCGCCATACTCAGACTGAGCATAATCGAAACAACTCTTTTCAGATAAATCTTTTTCATTTTAATTCCGCCTTTCCGGTCGCTGTGCGCTTGGCTTATGCCCAAATTATAACACCCGATTTTTTTATTTTCAAGCTTTATTAAAGGATTTTTCCCCAAAACGAAATTTCGTTATTATCAGTCAATAATATCCGGTTAATCATCATTCAAAGACGGCGAAAAAAGTGGTAGAATGGCAATATGATCCCAAAGGAAAAGGAGACATATTAAATGAAGAAAGCAATAATCGCGATAATCGCCGTAGCCGCGGCGGCAGCCTGCTTCTTTGCGGGGACCGCGGTCGGAAAGACCGGCGGCGAAAAGCCGGACGGCGGCGTTTCCGACAGTAAGCCCGAAAACGCGGCTTCCGAGCCGAAGCAGGAGGAGGAAAAAGAGATGAAGCCCCATAACGTGTTCTTCTCGCCCAACACCGGCAGCGACGAGACCGGCGACGCCTCGCAGTGGAACCCAGTTAAAACCAAGGAAAAAGCCGAGGAGCTCGCCAAAAACATAACCCTTGCCGACGACGAGGAGATAGTCCTGCTCGAATATATGATGACCGTTGACGTTAAAACTCAGGCGGCTGCGGAGGTATTCTCCGACGCGGGCGGAGTAAATATGATACCCTTTACCGGCAGCGCCGACGGCTATTACTTCAAGGGCGACATTGTCGGCACCGGCTGCGACACCCAGAAATACGCCCCCAACGACGGCGGAGTTATGTTCTCGGCAAGGTATATGCTCAAGGGGACCGACTACACGGGTCAGTCCTGCAGCATATTCATTGAGAACAACGGTCCCGCGCTCGACCTCTGCGTTCCGACTGTCATAACCGACAGCAAGGCTTTGGCAGACTGGCAGAATTACAGCCTCCGCGCGATAGTGGTACCCGTCGACGGCGGCGTTTCGGTGAACGTTTACAGGATCCACTGAAAACGGCTTTGATAAAATAAAATGAACGGCGCTCCTGCCTAAAAGACGGGAACGCCGTTTTCTCTCGGGTATCCGCACAAAAGCGGACTCCCGCTTTTTGCTTCACTCCATCTCCATAATTGCGTTACAGAGCCCCGATTTTCATCGGGATATAATTATAATATCACGTTATTTCCGATTTTTGGTGTTTTAAAAAAAGACTTTTTTGAAAATATGAAAAGGCTCCTTTGTTAAGCGCAAAGGAGCCTTGATAATTTAAATTTTGAAGCACTTCTGAATAGCCCTCTGCTCGCCGAGGACGAGGACCGAGCTTTCGGTGTCGAGCAGCGTATCGGCGGTGATGTTCATATTCAGCTTACCGAAATCGCGGACGCCGAGAATATTTATCCCGTATTTTTTGCGGATGTCGAGCTGCCCGACGGTCTTGTTATACCATTCCTCGGGTATCGCGACCTCGAAGATGGAATAGCCGTCGTCTAACTCGATGTAGTCCAAAATGTGGTCTGAGGCGCAGCGGATCGCGGTCCAGGCGGCGAGCTGCTTTTCGGGGTAAACGACCTCGTCGGCGCCGTTGCGGAGCAGGAATTTTTCCTGAACGCCGCGCGAAGCCCTCGCTATGACCTTTTTCGCGCCGAGCTCCTTGAGCAGCGAAGCCGTTTCGAGCGAGCTCTGGAAGTTGTCTCCTATCGTTACGATGCAGGCGTCGAAGCTCTTTATCCCGAGGGATTCGAGGAAGCTTTTGTTCGTGCTGTCGCCTATCTGGGCGTTGGTGACGAATTTCAGCACCGAATTTACCCTCTCCTCGCTCAAATCGACAGCCATTACCTCATGACCTAATTTGTTGAGCTCCTCGGCGATATGCTTTCCGAACCTTCCGAGACCTATAAGCAGTATTGATTTCATAGCGATCCTCCTAACCTATTGTCAGCTTTTCCTGCGGCAGACGGGCGGTGTTGCCTGTTGTACCCGAGAGCGCCGCGAATATAAGAGTGAGCCCGCCCACGCGCCCGAGATACATCAAAAGAATGAGAATTGCCCTCGAAAGATGCCCGAGGGTCGGGGTTATCCCGAGGGTGAGACCTACCGTTCCGACTGCGGAAGCAGTCTCAAAGAGGCAGGTCAGAAGCGGGAGCTGCTCGACTCGGCTTATTATCAGCCCGCCGCCGATGAACAGCGCAAGATACATAGTGAGTATCGTCGAGGCGCTCCTTACGGTATTCTCGTCGGTCCTTCTGCCGAAGAAACGGGTGTGTTCCCTTCTGCGGAACACCGATACCGCAGTCGAAACAAGCACGGCAAGGGTGGTGGTCTTCATTCCTCCGGCGGTCGAGCCCGGGGAGCCGCCCACAAGCATCGGAATTATCATAACGGCAACGCCGACTTCGCTGAAAGCGCTTAGGTCGGCGGTGTTGAAGCCCGCGGTCCTTGTTGTGACCGATTGGAACACCGACTGGGCTATCCTCTCGCCGAGTGGGAGCCCCGAGAGCTCTCCGAAGAAGAAATAGAGCGCCGGAAACAGCACCAAGAGCGCCGAAGTCGTTAAGATAACCTTGCTCTGCATACTGTATCTGCGGAAGCGGAATTTATTCTTTCTTATGTCGTCCCAAGTCAGGAAGCCGATGCCGCCTATCGTTATAAGCGCTATCACCGCTATGTTTATCAGCGGGTCGGCGCTGAAATATGTAAGCGATGAAAACTGCTCCTTTACGCCCATAAGGTCGAAGCCTGCGTTGCAGAACGCCGAAACCGAATGGAACAGGCTGTACCATATTCCCTTTAAGACGCCGAATTCGCGGCAGAACGAAGGCGCCATTATAAGCGCGCCCGCAAGCTCGAATACTGCCGTCAGCTTTATTATAAAGCCGGTGAGGTTCACTACCCCGCCTATGCTGTGCGCCGAAATTGCCTCCTGCATAGTGCTGCGCTGCTTAAGGCTTATCTTTCTGCCCGAAAAAGAGGCGAGCGCAACAGCAAAGGTGACCACTCCCATTCCGCCGACCTGAATAAGCATAAGGATCACCGCCTGACCGAAGCCCGACCAATAGGTAGCGGTGTCGCGGACGACAAGACCGGTAACGCATACCGCCGAGGTCGAGGTGAAAACCGCGTCGGCAAAGCTCGCGCCGCCCTCGCCGCGCGTAGATATCGGGAGCATTAAAAGAATGGCTCCGAAAAGAATGAAGGCCGCAAAGCCGAGAATTATTATCTGAGCCGAGCTCATCTTTCTGAATACCGACATTTTCTCACCGCCTCTCTGCGTAATTATATCTATTATAACCCCTTACGGCTTCAAACGCAAGTCTAACAGTAAAATTTTAATATTTTTTCCGCCTAAGCGGGCGAAAAATTTGTCGGCAAATGATATTGCTTTCCAAAGAAAAAAGTAGTAGAATACCGTTGTTTGCGAATGATCAAAGAGGGAGCAAAGAGGAGTATATATGAAAGCTTCGTTTATGAAGATAAAGGACTTCGTCCGAAAGAACACGGTGATGTTCGTCGCGCTCTGCGCGGCTGTTGTCACATCGGCGGTGGTCCCGCCCGACAGGGAATACGTCGGCTATTTCGACTTTAAAACGCTCACCTGCCTTTTCTGCGTACTCGCGGTGGTATGCGCGCTTAAAAACGTAAATTTCTTCTACGTCCTTGCAGAAAAGATAGTAGAGCGCTTCAAGAACGCCCGTATCTGCATTCTCGCCCTCGTTTATATTACCTTCATCGGCTCGATGCTGATTGCCAACGATATGGCGCTCCTCACATTTTTGCCGCTCGGGTATTTTGTCCTGACCGCCTCGCGCAAGCGCAAATATATGGCGTTCACGTTTATAATGCAGAACATCGCCGCGAACCTCGGCGGAATGCTCACGCCGTTCGGCAACCCGCAGAACCTCTATCTTTACACCAAATTTCAGATACCCGTCGGGGAATTTATGTCGATAATGGCGCCGCCGTTTATTCTTTCGGTGTCGCTGATAACGCTCTGCTGCATCGTTTTCGTAAAAAACGAGCCTATGCGCTTCGAGGAGGAAAAGCTCACCCTCGAGCCGAAGCGGACTGCGCTATATCTTTTGCTGTTTCTGCTCGCGATAGTTATAGTCTTCCGCGGGATACCCTATTGGATAGGGCTTATAGTTATCCCCGCCGTACTGCTCGTTGCCGACCGCAAGGCGCTTAAGATGGTGGACTATCCCCTGCTGCTGACGTTTGTGTTTTTCTTCATCTTTGCGGGAAATATGGCGAGGATAGGCGCCGTCAGGGACTTCTTCTCGGCGCTTATGGAGCAAAGCACGCTTTTATTCAGCGTTATCTCCTGCCAGTGCATTTCAAACGTCCCCTCGGCTATACTCCTCTCTCAGTTTACGGACAACTACCCCGACCTTCTCGTCGGAGTGAACATCGGCGGGATAGGCACGCTTATAGCCTCGCTTGCCTCGCTTATAACCTTCCGCGAATACACCAAGCACCACCCGCACCACGCGAAATACTACGTTGAATACTTCTCGGCGTTCAACTTCGGGTTTCTCTTTATCCTCCTTGCGTTTATGTTCGGGCTGAAGTATATCGGGGGATAAAAAAGCGGCATAAAAATGCCGCCGCGAACGATACGGAGTCCGCGAAATTAAAAGGGGTCCCCGAAAATGCGCAAGCATTTTTGGGGAGGCAGCATAAGCGTAAAAAGCTGTCTTTTCGGGCTTCGCAATCGTGAACGATTGATTGCTTGCCCTCAAAGAGTTTTTACGCGTATGCGCGCGGGCGTGTGCGCGTTAAGTCAAAAAAATAGGCGCCGCAAGCGATATGCAGCTTGCAAAAAGGGGTCCCCGAAAATGACGCAAAGCGGCATTTTTGGGGAGGAGGAGCGGCAGCCCGTCAAGCAACGCCGCGATTCGCATATAGGTAAAAAAGCGAATCGCGGCAAGCAAAGAGGGCTTGCCGCGTATAGGGGTCCCCAAAACGCCGGCGTTTTGGGGAAAAAGCCGGAGCGACGGAGTGAATGAGCAGCGGCATAAAAAATGCCGCCGCGAACGATACGAAGTCCGCGACGGCGTGGCGTCGCTAAGAGGATTCGAACCTCCGGCCTGCCGCTTAGGAGGCGGCCGCTCTATCCTGCTGAGCTATAGCGACGTGTCACGGGCAGTATTATATCACTATTCCGCGGCGTTGTCAAGATAATTATTTTTCCCTTCCCTCACCTATTTGTTGGAGTATAATACATCTTGTACACTAACAGCGCTATTTTGCATCTTCCAAATATTCGGGATTGACTTTTTTACTTCATTATGATAGTATTGATTTAGTATGTATTTTGCGCAAAAAACAGATACAGGGTGTGGAAAGATGAAAAAATGGGTCAAGGATCTGCTTCTGGGCTTAAGCCTCTTCGCCGTCGTCGCTTCGGCGGTGGTTATCGGTATGGTTTACGTCAATTTCTCCTCGAAGCGAATATATGAAGACAGCACCACCCACCTCGCCGAGGTATACAGCCAAGTACAGCGCTCGTTCTTCTCGTTCTCCGAGCGCAACTGGGCTCTGCTCAAGGGCTGGAACGATTATATTGCCATCGCGGGATCCGACACCGACATCGCGGATTATATATACGGCAAGACAGACTACTGGGGCTTCTCTCAGTTTTACTTTATCTCAAAAGAAGGCTCCTGCATAGCCGCCGACGGAAATCCCGAGGATATTGACCTCGAAAGCGAGAGCTACAGGCTGTTTTCCGAGAAAATGCCGGTCCTCACGGGGCAGACCCTCGCCGACGGTCAGGAGGTAACGCTTTTCGCTATGCCCGTAGAGCATGCGGATTACAAGGGCTTCGGCTACGACGCAGTCGCCGTGAGCTATACGAACGACGACCTTTCGAGCTCTCTCAACGTAGACGCCTTCTCGGGGAAAGCGAGGTGCTTCGTTCTTCACAGCGACGGCAGAGTTCTCCTCTCGACCCAGAGCGGCGGCAGCGTTTTCGCAAACTACCTCGTCTACTTAAAAGCCGCCTCGGACATAAGCGACGGGGACCTCGACGAAATGCAGAAGCACTGGGAAAACGGCGAGACCGGAGTTTTGCAGTGCAAAATCGGCGAAGATACCCACTGCCTGCTATATCAGCCGGTAGGTTTTCAGGATTACGTCCTTCTAAGCTCCGTCCCCCAGAACGTAATAAGCGCGGGCTTCCTCTCGGTCCAGAAGATGACTACTACCGTGCTGCTCGTTATATTCCTGCTTATAGGCATAACCGTCACGGTCCTTGTGCTTCTCAGGAGCTATAAGCTTTCGCGCAGGAACAGGACCGAGCTTATGTACCGCGAGAGGATGTTCGACGTTCTTTCAAACAGCGTCGACGATATCTTCATAATGATAGACGCCAACAACTACGGAGTTGACTACATAAGCCCCAACACCGAGCGCCTTCTCGGAATACCCGTCCACGAGATTAGAGAGGATATAAGAGTCCTCGAAAAGTGCGCGGTCAGCTTAAGTATAGTCATTCCGAAGGACGAGCTTGCGGAAATACCTCTCAACGGCAGCAAATACCGCGAATGCGAATGTATGCACCAGGTTACCGGCGAGCGCCGCTGGTACAGAATGACCGTTTACCATATGAGCATTCAGAACGTAAGAAAATACATCAGCGTTATGTCGGACCGCACCCTTGAGCAGCAAATGAACCAAAAGCTCCAGGAGGCGCTCAACGCCGCCCAGAGCGCAAACGAGGCAAAGAGCAACTTCCTCTCGAATATGTCTCATGACATACGCACGCCTATGAACGCCATCGTCGGGTTCTCGGTACTTCTCGAAAAAGACGCCGACCGCCCCGACAAGGTAAGGGAATACACCCGCAAGATAACCGCTTCGAGCCAGCACCTTCTGAGCCTTATAAACGACGTTCTCGATATGAGCAAGATAGAGAGCGGAAAGACCTCGCTCAACGTCGACCGATTCAGCCTGCCGCAGCTCCTTGAAGATATAAGCATTATGATAGCTCCGCAGGCAAAGGCAAAGGGTCAGGAATTCTTAATGCATGTTCAGGGAACGCCGCCCGAGCAGCTCCTCGGCGATAAGCTCAGGCTCAACCAGATACTTATAAACCTTCTCTCGAACGCCGTAAAATACACTCAGGACGGCGGAAAGATCGACTTTACCGTTACCGAGCTCCAAAGCCCAGCTCAGCAATACGCCAAGCTCAGGTTCACGGTCCGCGACAACGGAATAGGAATGAGCGAAGAATTCCAGAAGGAGGTTTTCGCTCCTTTCAGCCGCGAGATAAACTCCGTCACCAACAAAATCCAGGGAACGGGGCTCGGAATGGCGATAACAAAGAACCTCGTAGACCTTATGGGCGGGATCATCTCGGTAGAAAGCGAAATAGGCAAGGGCAGCACCTTTACGGTTGAGCTCTCCTTCGCGCTTCCCGAGCCCGAGGAAGCGGAGGAATGGTTCAGGCAGAAGATAACAAGGCTCCTCGTCGCCGACGACGAAGAGGAGATATGCCTCGACATTAAAGAGCTTATGAGCGACACCGGAGTAAACGTATCGTACGTCACCGACGGCGAATCCGCGGTCAGAGAGGCTGTAGACGCCCATAACCGCGGCGAGGACTACCACGTTATCCTCCTCGACTGGAAGATGCCCGGAGTTGACGGAGTAGAAGCCGCCCGCCGCATACGCGCAGAAATAGGCGCGAGCGTTCCGATACTCGTTCTGACTTCATACGACTGGAGCGAGATCGAGGACGAAGCCCGCAAAGCGGGAATAAACGCCTTTATGCCGAAGCCCTTCTTCGCCTCGACCTTCTGGCAGGCAATAAAGCCGCTCTTCTTCGAGCAGGTCTCCCCCGCCGCCTCGGGCGACGAGCCCGACGGCAGAGTTATGGAGGGGCTGCACTTCCTCGTAGCGGAGGACAACGAGCTCAACGCCGAGATACTCACCGAAATGCTCGAAATAGAGGGCGCGACCTGCGAGCTCGCGGTAAACGGCAAAATAGCGCTCGAGATGTTTGAAAAATCAGAGCCCGGGCATTTCGATATGATACTTATGGACGTGCAGATGCCCGTGATGAACGGCTACGAAGCGACCCGCGAAATACGCGCCTGCTCTCACCCCGAAGCAAAGACTATACCCATAGCCGCGATGACCGCTAATACCTTCGCCGAGGACGTTAGGAACGCTCTCGACTCGGGAATGGACGGGCATCTGGCGAAGCCGATAAATATGACCGCGGTAAGAGCGCTCGTAGGAAAGCTCGCGGGCGGGAAAAAATCCAAGAAAACAGAGGACGGAAAAGAATGAAAGCTTTAAAGACCGCCGCGGCGCTTATTTTAGCCGCGCTGACTCTTTTTACTGTGAGCGGCTGCTCGGGAAACGAAAACTCCGACGCCCTCACGGTTATGGGCAGAAAGAGCGATATGGAAAAGAGCTATATGACCGCGATCTTCAGGCTTTATGAAAGCGAGACCGGCAACAAGCTCAGAATAATCGAATACGAGGATTCGGAATACGAGCTCAAAGCCTCGGAGATGTTCGCAAAGGGAGAGGTCCCCGACATATTTATGCATTTCAACAACGCCGACCTCAAGCGCTTCAACGCCGCCGAAAACTTCCTCTATCTAAACGGCGAGAGCTGGGCTTCGGACCTCACCGACAGCGCGACTGCCTACTGCGAAGACCCCGACGGCAATCTTTTGGGGCTGCCCTTCTGGGAGAGCTCGATCTCGGGCTGCTACTACAACAAGACCCTGCTCGACAGCCTCGGGCTGAAGCCCGCAGCGACTCAGGCAGAGTTCGACGTTTTATGCGAGACCCTCGCCGAAATAGGCTACACCCCCATCTGCTGGCCCGCCGACGGCTGCACCTGGATGTATCAGTTCGGGCTCGACCCGATATTCGCCGACGACGATGAGCTTCTCGAAAAAATCAACGCCAACGAGGTATCCTATTCCGAGATACCCGCCGTTAAGGATATGGCGGAATGGATAGCCGGAGCCGCAAAAAAGGGCTGGTTCGGTCAGAAATACGCCGAGACCGGCTGGGACGGCATCGGCGAGCAGCTCGGCTCGGGCGAAGCGGTTATGACCTTTATCTGGGACACCTGGTTTTACACCGATTTTCAGGGCGGAAAATACACCGTCGACGACTTCGCGCTTATGCCCGTTTTTATGAACACCTGCGCCGGCGGGACCTACGAGGGCGGCAACCTCAATATGATGATGGTCAACAAGAACAGCGAAAAGCTCGACGAGGCGCTGAACTTCCTCGCCTTCTGCGCCTTCCCCGAACACTACAACGCCGCTTTTAAAGGCATTTCGACGGTGAGCTGCTTCAAGGGGCAGACGACCAATATCCAGTCGGATATGGTTACCGAGGCGGCCGCCTCGATAAAAGCCAAGGAGCGCGTATCTACCGCCGCGACGAGAATAATCGGCTACAGCGCCGAAGACGTCGCCGAGGCTTTCAACAGCCTGCTTAGCGGCGGGACCGACGCCGAGGGCTGCGTTAAGATAATGGACGAAAAGCGAATCGAAGAGGCAAAGAGCCAAGGAATAGAGGGCTTCACGGATTAAGCGCGCAAAAAATTACCCTCCGCAGACTAAAATCTGCGGAGGGATTTTTATTTTAAGGTCACATAAGGCTGCGGTAAAGAGCCTTAATTTCTTCAACGCTCGTCTCCCTCGGGTTGCCGGGGCGGCAGGCGTCGGCATAAGCCGATTCTGCGAGGAAGTCGACGTCCTCCTCCTTCAGGATACCCTTGAGGTCGGCGGGGATACCCACGTCGGCGGAGAGCTTCTTTACTGCGGCTATCGTGGCTGCCGCGGCTTCGGAATCGCTCATTCTGTCGAGCCCGCTGACTCCCATAGCCTGACCGATGGCGCGGTAGCGGGCTCCCGCGACGGGCGCGTTGTATTCAAGCCCGGTGGGAAGAATTATCGCGCAGGCGACGCCGTGAGGAGTGTCGTAGAGAGCGCTTAAGCCGTGCGCCATAGAATGAACTATTCCGAGACCTACGTTAGAGAAGCCCATTCCGGCTATATACTGCCCGAGAGCCATTCCCTCCCTGCCCTCGGGAGTGTTGGCGACGGCCCCTCTGAGGTTTGCAGAAATAAGGCGGATTGCCTCGAGGTGGAACATATCCGATATTGCGCAGTGTCCGGCGGTGATATATCCCTCTATGGCGTGGGTGAGGGCGTCCATACCGGTTGCGGCGGTGAGGCTTTTCGGCATTGTGGACATCATATCGGGATCGACTACGGCTATCTCGGGAATGTCGTTTACGTCAACGCAGACGAATTTGCGCTTCTTTTCTACGTCGGTTATAACGTAGTTAATAGTGACCTCCGCGGCGGTTCCCGCGGTAGTCGGGACGGCAATCGTAAAGGTTGCGTGCTTTTTGGTGGGAGCCACGCCCTCGAGCGAGCGAACGTCGGCAAACTCGGGGTTCTCGGCGATGATCCCTATCGCCTTGGCGGTGTCCATAGCCGAGCCGCCGCCTATAGCGACGATGCAGTCGGCTCCGCTGCCCTTGAAAGCTTCAACTCCGTGCTTTACGTTCTCAATGGTGGGGTTAGCCTTTATGTCGCTGTAGACTTCATAGGGGAAGCCGCCCTTATCGAGAAGATCGGTCACTTTGGCGGTAACGCCGAATTTGATGAGGTCGGGGTCGGTGCAGACGAACGCCTTTTTGAAGCCCCTCGCCTTAAGCTCGGGCAGGACGTTTTCAACGGCGCCCTTACCGTGATACGAAACGGTGTTTAAAACGATGCGGTTTGCCATAGTATTAACTCCTCTGCAATAGATTTTAAGCAATAGCGCTTACAGCTTTATTTTATCACTTTTTCCCAAAAATTCAAGTGCTTTTTGAAAATATTTTTGCAAAATGCAGGCAGAGAGCCCCGCCCGAAGACGGAGCTCTCTGCCGTTTGGTAAAGAAGTCACTGAAAAGAATCAGGGAGTATATTCAAAGTTTGCAACGGTTTCGTTGAGCTCGGCGAGCAGCGCATCGAGCCGGTCGGCGTTCTGCTCCTTGAGCTGAGCCCACGACTGCGCGCCTCCCGCTACGAAGCCCTGAGTCTCGAACTGGCTCGCAGGGCTGTTTGCCGTTCCGAGACCGTCGCCGTAGAGAACTATTGCCTCGCCCGACCTTGCAAGCTCGCTCGCGAGCCTGTAGCACTCGTCGTACATATCGAGCATTTCGTCGGTCCAGAGGTAGATCTCTCTGAGCTGCTTTACCTCGATGCTTTCAACGAGCGGGTCAATTACCTTGAAGCGCTCGCAGGAGCTGAACAGAGCCACGCCCTCGGGGTTTCTCGCGTCTTTGATTATGCAGTAGCCGACGGGCTCGCTCTCGATGTAATATCTGCCGTCGCCGTTATCGTCGCGCGGGAGCGGAACGAGCATAACCTCCTGCTTCTCCATATCGCCGATCAACGCCGAAACGTCTTCGACGGGACCTGTAAAAGCGTAGGTGCCGGCGATGTAGAAGAGCATATTGCCGTCTTTAAGACCCTTTCCCTCAACGCCGTCGCGGACAGTCCAGCCGTTTTCGGATATCGGGTAGGTGCATTCGTTCTTGTTGAGATCGTAGAGAAGGGTCTCGGCGCGCTCGAGTCTCGGGTCGTCTACGTTAGAAACGAATTTGTTTTCCTCGGGGTCATAGGTAACGATGGTGGTGCCGGAGGAATGCATTATTCCGGCGGGGAAGAACCAGCCGTCGAGTGCATAGCGGTCGGAATCGGCGTCGGAGAAATCGACGCACATTTCATAGAAGTTGTCCCAGGTCCACTCGTCGTTGGCATAGAGGTCGGCGGGGTCGTCGTAGCCGTATTCCTCGATGACTCTGCGGTTGTAGATAACGACCTTGTTGAAGGACATATCGTTGATTATAAAGTAGGGATGCCCGTCGAGGCTGTAGTAGTCGTAGGCAAAGGTCTTCATATCCTTATAGAGCGGGTCGTCGTAGTTGATATAGGGGTCGACAGGCTGATACTGACCTTTTATCGCGCCGCTCGGGAATATCCCCTCGCCTGCCTGAGTGAAATCCGGCGGGTCGCCCGAAATAATGAGCTGGGCAAGGGTATCGGCGTTGGTCTCCCAAGTGGTCTCTATCCACTGAATCTCGCAGCCGTATTTGGTCTTGAAGGTCCAGTAGCCGGTGTTGACCTTTTCGGTCTCCTTATAGTTGTGGAAGGGGTCATGGAAGTTTATCCACTGAATAGTGGTTCCAGCCGCGGCGACCTCGGAAGCCTCGGGCAGAACGATTCCCGCAGCGCGAAGAATAGTTTCGGAATCCTCGGTCGAGAGAGTGAGCTCTATCGGCTTTCTTGCGTTGCTGCCGCAGCCTACGAGCGCGACAAGGAGTATTGCCGATAAAAATACCGCAAGTGATCTTTTCATATCATATTACCTCCAATCCGGCGAACCGCTTTCGACCTAAAGCCTAAGCGTTTCAACCAAAAGTTGATAATATTATGATAAATCTAACTTGCGGTTAAGTCAATAATTGATTTCCTTATATCGGGTAACATTTTCTGCAAATTTATTCAGATATTGTCCACCCCTTTAACGGCTATCTTGCGGAATTCGGTCGGAGTGAGTCCGGTTTTGAGCTTGAACTGCCTCATAAAGCTGTAGCAGCAGCTGTAGCCGCACTTCTCGGCGACGTCGGAAATAAGCATATTCGAGGAGAGCAGAAGCCTTTTCGCGTAGATGATACGGGAGTTGATTATGTCGTTGATAACGCTTGTCCCGAAGGCTTTTTTGTAGAGATGTTCGAGCCCCGAGATGCTGACTCCGTATTCTTCGGCTAAAACCGCGACGGAGGGGAGGCTTCCCGGCTCGATGTAAATGCGGGAGCGGAGGTTTGCAAGGCTCGTCCGCCTGCCCGAGGTCGGGCTCGCCTCGTGGGAGGACTTGCTCAAAATCAGCCGCGAGAGCCTTTTGAAGAAAATATCGGTGTAAAGCCTAACGACGTCCTCATGGTAGAGGTCGGAGCTGTAGAATTCCACGGTTATCTCGTAGATTATCATCGAGAGCTCGTCGGTGCCGCCCAAAAGGATCGGCGAATTTATCTCTATTCCCATTTTTTCGAGGGAGCTTCTGTCTGCGGCGGAGTCGGTCATATCGAAATAAAACCAGTCGTCGTTGTAGTTGCAGCCCGAAGAGCCGTAGCGGCAGGGAACATCGGGCTCGAGGACAAACACCGTCCCCGGCTTCGCGCTGTATGTAGCTTCGCCTATCGTCATAAAAGCGGGGGTCTTCATAAGCAGGAAGAGCCAGGCCCCCGGACCGTTCGGGCAGTCGAGGACAAAATTGTCCCCATGGGAATGATTATAGCCTATGGAACCTATTTTTATCATCGGCGGAAAGTCTCCTTTCGGGCGTCGGAAAACTGCGGGGCTGAGGGGCGGGTCACTTTCCGACAAAGGCTTTTACGGCGTCGAGCCATTTTTCGATGTCTTCGTCGGGGGTGGCGTGGGATTCTGCGCCGTAGGCGTCGAGGCGGAATTTATGCCCCGAAAGGATCTTTGCGCCGGTCGCGTTCTTTCTTATGTCGTCGACGGTATGACCAGTCTGCCCGCCGTGGGTGGTAAAGGGAAGGACCGTCTTGCCGCTGAGGTCGGTGCTCTTTAAGAAGGTAAGAACGGCGGGAGCCATAGAATACCACCAAGTCGGGGTCCCGACGGCTATCATATCGTAATCGGCGGGGTTATGCTTCAATGCCTTTATCGCCGGGGTCGCGCCCGACTCCACCTCGGCTTTGCTGAGCTCCAGGACCTTATCGTAGTCGTCGGGATAAGGGGTAACGAGCTCGAGGCGCTCGGTGTCGGCTCCGACTGCTTCGGAAAGCCTGCGGGCGATTTGTGCGGTGTCGCCGTTTTCGGAATAGGAATAGTACACAACAAGAGTTTTCATTCGGTATCCTCCTTAAATCTTTAAGCAGCCCTTTTCGGGCGTAGCGCTTCATATATATTCTAAAACTTTTTATGCGTTATGTCAATAATCGGGAAGAGTAAATTTTGTTTTCTCCGCATAACGGCGAAAACGCTTTTTTTCTCTTGACTTTTCCGGCGGAGAGGGTATAATGGAAGTGCGATAACAAGAAGAAATCCGTATCGTCTATACCCGCTCATCAAGTCCCGCGCAATATTATTTTGCACGAGATTTTTTGTACGGTAAGAACAGGAGGAAAACAAATGAAGAAAACGCTTCACTCGGCTTTATCGCTGATGATGTGTCTGTCGCTGCTTATCACCGGGCTGCTTCCCGCTTTGGCTGCCGACGGCGCATATCTCCCCGAAGAAGCCCCAACTCAGAGTTACGACGCCCCCGCCCCCGCTGCGGCAGCGCCCGTGACCGAACAGACATTTATAAACGAAGGCGGCATTAAAGTCGTACTTAAGCTGAGCACCGGTCATTTCTCCGGCGCCTCATTCCTCTGCGAGGTCCCCGACGAAATAGTCATCACCTCCACTAACGGCAATATCAGCAACGTTGAGTTCAATGTCGGCGAATACGACAAGAGCTATAAATGCGTACCTGCCGAAGCTATTCAGCCTGCATCGCTCTCCGAGCTCAATAATACGACCGTTACCGCTACGCTCCCTGCCGACACAGCGGAGCATGTGTTCATCAAAATCACATACGGCAGCGGACTGTCGATTCAGAAGAATTTCTATATCGGTCATATGCTCGGCAGGCGCGACAGCGTTGACATTCCCGCGACCTGCACCAAACCGTCGGTACAGGAAATGCATTACTTCTGCAAGGTCTGCGACAGTATGTATTACAGCTATGAGAAGCAAGACACCAAGGGCGAGCCTTTAGGACACAGCTTTACCGAGGAATTTGAGATAGAATCCACCTGCAACGAAGACGGCACTGTCATTTATGAGAAGTGCTCGAGGTGCGGCTATATACAGCTCAAGGAAGGAAGCCCGTCTGTCAACAAAGAGGGTCACGAATTTGAGCTGCACACCGAAGAAGCGACCTGCTATCATGATTACATAGAATACCAAATGTGCAAAAACTGCGGCGTAATCGACCCCTCAACCGTAGATACAGAGGAGACAACGGTCAAGCACGATTTCCCGGGTTTGGAATTAGGCGAATACACGACTTATACCGAGCCCACCTGCGTTGGCTGGGGCTATTATGAGCGCCACTGCCGCAACGAAGGCTGCACCGCTACCGACACCTATAACGTCATCTACCCGCTCGGACACAACTGGGTGCTCGACGGCGACTACACCGTTGCTCCCTCCTGCGATCACGAGGGCGAAGGCAACGTTAAGTGCACAAGGTGCGGCGCCACCGAAACGGGGCATACATTCCCCGCGCTTGCGCATGACTATCAGATTCAGACTACCGTTGAGCCCACCTGTGACAAAGCGGGCAAGCAGGAAGAAGTCTGCGTCAACTGCAAAGCCGTAAAGCCGGGCAGCAAAGAGATACCGCTCGACCCGCTCGGTCATGAGCAGGACCCCGCGACCGTAGATAACGACTGCACCACGCCCGTAAAGTGCATAAGGTGCGGGGAAATTATGGTCGAGGCTTTGGAGCACCACTTCGAGACATATCAGAGCGACAACGACAACCACTGGAGAGTCTGCTCCAACCCGGGCTGCAGCCGGATAGATGAAAAATCTCCTCACGTCCGCCCCGATAACGTCGCCTGCGACACTCCCACCAAATGCACCGAGTGCGGCGCTTCCCTTCCGAGAGGCACCCACAACTACGGCAATTACGAAAGGGAGAACAATCTGAATCACACAAGGACCTGCAAGGACTGCGGCTATGTATTGACTCAGATGCATGTCTACGAAAACGACGACGACTGCACAACTGCCCTTGAATGCACCCTCTGCGGAAATGTCGCCAGACCCGCTATAGCGCAGCATTCCTTCACTCCTTGGGTAGATAATCTCAACGGAAGCCACACAAGAAAATGCACCAATATGTGGTGCAAAGTTGAGGAGACCGTAGAGCACTCCTTCGGCACCGAGCCCGCAAGGACCGTCGTCAACGTTCAGGAAAGCTGCACCGTAGACGGCTCTTATACCGACGTTTACGTCTGCACCGCCGAAGGCTGCGGCGCTACAAAGCAGGTAGAGCGCACCGTTCCCGCCGGGCATAAATTCGGCGATTGGCAGGTCGAGACAGAATCGACTTGCGTAGCAGCCGGCAGACATTACCGCGAATGTGAGGTCTGCAAGTTCCGCGAATATAAGGAAGACCCCGCCGACGGTCACGATTGGGAAGACCACTATACCGTCGATGAGGAAGCCACCTGCGCCAAGGAAGGCAGCGAGTCTATCCACTGCTCGAAGTGCGACGCCACAAAAGAAGATAAGATGATCCCCAAGACCAACGACCATAAATACGGCGCTCTTCCTTCGGAAGTAATACCCGCGAGCTGCCTCGAGCCCGGCGCAAACATCTATGTATGCGAGGTCTGCGACTTAGAGGATTACAGAAAGATCGAAGCAACCGGTCATACCTACGGAGATTTCTCATATAACTACGACGCCACCTGCCAGAAGAACGGCACAATGACCCACGAGTGCAGCGTTTGCGGGGCGTTAGAGACCGTTGACGATCCCGAGCATCCGAAGACCGAACACCTCTTCACCGATTGGCAGCCCTACGAAGGCGCTACCATCGATAAGAACGCCACTGAGATCGCATACTGCGACTACGGCTGCGGAACCTCTGAGACCCGCGAGGTTCCCGACTCAAAGCTCCATTCTCACACGTTCACGAATTATAAGATCATAAAGGAAGCCACCTGCCTCGATAACGCCGTTGAGCAGGCAGCTTGCGACATCTGCGGAACCCTCTCCGAAGAAAGAGAGGTCGAAGGCAGCGCTCTTGACCACAGCGAGGGTATCCCCACCGTCAAGACTCCCGCGACCTGCACTGCCGACGCGGTTATGCAGGCTGAATGCGAACGCTGCCACATCACCTTAAGAGAATGGACCGAGGAAGGCACCGCTTTAGGTCACAGCTTCACAAACTACGTCTATAACAACGACGCGACTATGGACGCCGACGGAACCGAGACCGCCGTCTGCGACAACGGCTGCGGCACCAAGGATACAAGACCCGCTCCCGGCACTCAGTTCCACGGTCACAGCTTCACCAAATACGAGATAGTTAAGGAAGCCACCTGCACCGAAAACGCAGTTGAGCAGGCAAGGTGCGACGTTTGCGGCGAGCCTTCCGAGCCGAGAGAAGTTGAAGGCAGCGCCCTCGGACACAGCTTCACTAAATACGTTTATAACAACGACGCGACATTAGAATCCGACGGAACCGAGACCGCCGTCTGCGACCGCGGCTGCGGTGCCAAGGATACAAGACCCGCCGAAGGCACAAAGCTCCACACTCATATCTTCACGAATTATGAGATTATAAAGGAAGCAACCTGCACCGAGAACGCTGTTGAGCAGGCAAGGTGCGACGTCTGCGGAGAGCCTTCCGAGCCGAGAGAAGTCGAAGGCAGCGCCCTCGGTCACAGCTTCACTAAATACGTTTATAACAACGACGCGACATTAGAATCCGACGGAACCGAGACCGCCGTCTGCGACCGCGGCTGCGGCACCAAGGATACAAGACCCGCCGAAGGCACAAAGCTCCACACTCATATCTTCACGAATTATGAGATTATAAAGGAAGCCACCTGCACCGAAAACGCTGTTGAACAGGCAAAATGCGACGTCTGCGGTGCGCTCTCCGAAGAAAGAGAAGTCAAAGACAGCGCCCTCGGTCACAGCTTCACTAAATACGTTTATAACAACGACGCGACGTTAGAATCCGACGGAACCGAGACCGCCGTCTGCGACAACGGCTGCGGTGCCAAGGATACAAGGACTGCCGAAGGCACAAAGCTTGTTGAACCCGGCGACGTAAATACCGACGTTGAGACCGAAGGCGGAGCTCCCGCAACGGCTCTCCCCGCCGCCGACGCTAAGGCGCTCGAAGAGGAAGTCCTTACCGAAGAGGATAAGGCTGCCGTAGAGAAAGGCGAAGAGGTCGAGATAGTCCTCGCCGTGAGCGGAGCGAACGATACCGTCTCCGAGAGCGACGTTAAGGCTGCCGAGGAAGCCGCCGGCGACTACACCGTTGCCGAATACCTCGACATCGAGCTTTCAAAGAAGATCGGCGCCACCGAAACCGATATCCACGAGCTCAAGAACCCGATTACCCTTGTTATAACCGTTCCCGAGGCTCTCAGAGCCACCGGCAGGGAATTTGCGGTAGTAAGAGTCCACGAGGGCAAGGCGAGCGTTCTTTCCGACCTCGACAGCGACCCGAACACCGTTACCTTCAAGACCGACAGGTTCTCTACCTACGCGCTTATGTATCTCGACGTAACGCCGTCGGTAGTCCCCTGGACTCATTACCACGAAGCCGGCGCTTGGAGATACAGCAACGCCGATCACTGGAGAAACTGCGCCTTCTGCAGCACCACGCTCGACTACGCTCCGCACTACTTTGTCAACGGAGTCTGCTCCGTCTGCGGATATAACTTCAATACGGGAACAGTTGATGTCCCGACCGAAGACGAAGGCGAGCAGGTCGAAATCGAACAGCCCGTAGAGGGCAGGCGCGAGGTATCCTTCATCGAAGGATAACCGAAAGCCGAAAAAGCATAAAAATTCTCTCCGGCGGGATTCCTGCCGGAGAGTTTTTTGTATCTAATCTTCAACAACTATGCATTTTCTAAGCGGTTCCGGCTTCGTCTGCGGTTACCCCGCCGCGAGCTGAAGATTGTAAAGAATCTGTATCAGCAGGTTTATAAGAACGTTTCCGATGAGCTTGCTGTCCCTCACGGAATAGAGGTCTGCAAGGAGCCCGAGTGTGTCGGTGTTCCCCTCGCTCATAGTCTTCATTCTCGATATCAGCAGCGAAAAAGCCGAAGCCTCTCTTTGCCAGTCCTGCTCGCTCAAAGAGGCCGCGTCGAGCTCGACTATGTAATCGTCGTTCATCTCCATCTCCATAGCGTCGACTGCGGTGCCTATCCCGAAGCGAAGCACCTTCGGTATTACCGCGATGAAATCGCGGCTTTTAGAAAGAACTGCGAAAAGCTCCTTATCGAATTCCTCCTCCGAGAGCGCCGCAAAGAGCGCCTCGCCGTCGCTGAGGCGGGTTATTTCCTTTTCGCGGAGAAGCTTATATACGTTTATCGCGGTGTCGATGTCCTGAATGAGGTTTTCGCGCTCCCAGCCGCTCATAATTTCGAGAACGTCCCTTACAAGCTCGCCGCTTCTGCCGTCGGGAAGCTTCGGGGTTATGTTCATATATCTCCTGCCGTTTTTCCAGCTGTTGGCAGCGTTTGCCGCTATCTCGCTCGTGAGGTCGGTCATAAGATACGAGCTTTTCAGCGAGCCGGATATCCTGTCGATGCTGCTGTCGTCGGAGTCGGCTCCCTCGGCGACCTTTCTCAGAGCTATATAGATCTCGGCTCCGCGCTGAGCCTCGTCGCTGTTCACAAATTCGGTGACGCCCTCGATCTCGGTCAGGCTGTCGAAGAATCCGCGTCCGGCTATGCCGTAAACCCTGCCTATCGGGTTGTTTATGACCGAAGCCGGCAGGCGGTAGTCGCAGACCTTCGCCGCGGAGGCGGCTATGTCCGAAGCCGCGCCGAGCGGGAACAGAAGCGCAAAGGTGACCGCTCCGAAGGATACAAGCGAGAAAGCCGCGCTGAGGATCGGGAGCTTCTTCGGCGGGTCATACGATTTGTAGTCCTTATTTATGATGACCCCGAAGATTATGAAATGCTTTATCAGCGTGAGCATCCCCCAAAGCGCAAGGAAGCAGAGCCAAAACGCAGCTATCCCGAGTATAGCGTTTACGGCGTAAGAAGATACCCTTAAAAGCGCCTCATCGCGGAGCATAATGTCGTTCCTGAGGTTTAAAAGCTGCAAAAAGCCCTCCTTCAGGGCGCCCGAGAGCGACGCGCCGAAGGCTCCTACGAATTTTTTCGCCATCGAATATGACAGCGGCAGCGGGATAAGCGCGGCCATCGCCGAAACGCAGGACTTGAGCCAGTTCCTCTTTACGGCGAAATAAACGCAGAGCGCGAGCGCCGCAGCATATATGAGTATAAACAGTATCAGTGCAAGCATATTTGCCTCCTTGAAAGTTTATTTGCGGACCGAGTGCCGCTAAACGCAGATATCTGCGTAATCGAAAGGTATCGCCCTGCTCAGCCCCTCGGGAGAGGTCTCGAGCTGAAAGCCGATTTTTCCGGCGCTGAACATTATCGTTTCGAAGAGCTGCGCCGTTTC
Organism: uncultured Clostridia bacterium; assembly: GCA_947627875.1. Taxonomy (GTDB): domain Bacteria; phylum Bacillota; class Clostridia; order Oscillospirales; family Ruminococcaceae; genus Faeciplasma. Next base: position 53,621 of record CANQXS010000009.1, on the reverse strand, counting down.
GTCGACTACTGTGCGGAACTGCTTTTTCATACCTATCGGCGAACAGCCGCCGTGGACATACCCCGTCAGCGGAAGGAGCTCTTTTGACTTTATCATCTCGATGCTCTTCTCGCTCACGGCTTTCGCAGCCTTTTTAAGGTCGAGTTCGCAGTTCACCGGCAGCATAAAAACGTAGTTTATGTTTCCGCCTGACCGCGTTACGAGCGTTTTAAAGACCTGCTCGGGGTTTTCTCCGAGGGCGTTTGCAACGTCGACCCCTCCGACGGCGTCGGTATCGGCGTAAAAGTGGACGGTATACGCCACGCCGAGGCGGTCGAGAATGCGCATGGCGTTGGTTTTTTCGGGCTGTTTCATACTCGCCTCCAAAATATTAACTAAGGGTATTATATCATTCGGAAAAGAAAATTGCAAGGGGAATGCAAAGTTAACGTCTTGCGCAATCCGTACTGACTGCACTGCATTGTCTCCCCAAATGAACGATTTCTCCTACTATATCCGCCCACCGGATGCAAAAAGCGACCCCCTTGCATCCTTCGGGAGCCGCTTCTCGGGTTTTGTATTATTCCTTTACGACCTCTGCTTCGGGGGCGTTCTTCTTTACGCTCTCGATTCCGTTGAGGCAGCTCGGCTTGGTCTTATAGCCCTCGCTTACAGCGATGACCTCGCCGTTGCGCGCTTTCAGCCTGAACCTGAACTCGCCCGCCTTATCGGTATAGACCTCGAACTTCGGATTCTTAACGGTCTCGAAGCCCTCGACGGTCTGGTCCTCAACGCCGCCCTCGCAGCACTTGCGGACGCTCTCTATGCCGTTCAGGCAGGCAGCCTCGGCGCCATATACCTCGCTCGTCGCGATGACTTCGCCGTTGCCGGCCTTGAGGTCGAACTTAACGCCGGTCGCAGTGTTCTTAACAACAAATTTGCCCATAGTGATTCCTCCTGTAAATTTTTTCGCATTTTGCCTTTCAAAATGCTTCCGTTCGGATTATACCACATTTTTAGCTTATTTGTCAATGTTTTGCGCAATTTGCCGAATCATGTTGTAACTGTTTTATATTGAATATTCCGCCGCGCGGTGATATAATAGGCAAAAACCAGTATTTCGGAGATGCTTTATGCCGGTATTTGTTTGGATAATCATCGTAACGTTTATATCCGGAGTCCTCGGGACGGGTCTCGGAGGGCTCATCGGGGGCTTTGCACGCCGCGACTCCTCAAAAACGGTCAGTCTGTTTCTGAGCTTTGCGGGAGGAGTTATGCTCTCGATAGTCTGCTTCGACCTTATTGCCGACGCGCTCAGCCCGAATTCCGAAAACAGCCTTTTCTTCCTGATCTTAACGATAGTGGGGCTGTTTATCGGATATATCACGGTATTCCTCTTAAACCGCCTGATAGATAAAAACACCAACCGCGAAGTCGTTCATATCGACGCGAATCACCCAGAGACCGCCGACGACCTCGGCGAGCTGATCCACAGCGACCACTACAGCCATCACCGCGAGACCGGCAACTGGCGCGAGATGTTCGTTGCGGGGATAATAATGGCGTGCGCCATAGCGCTTCACAACCTCCCCGAGGGAATGGTCATCGGCGTTTCATACACCGGCGCAGAGGGCGTTATGGACAGGGGCGGGCTCGTGATGGCGATAGTCATCGGGCTCCATAACATACCCGAGGGTATGGCGGTGTCGGTCCCGCTGATTTCGGGCGGAATGCCCCGCCTCAGAGCGATACTCGTTACCGCGCTCAGCGGCGCGCCTACTATAATCGGAGCGCTCTTGGGCTACGCAGTCGGAGGGCTCGGTCCGTCGTCGCTCTGCCTGTCGCTGTCGTTTGCGGCGGGCGCGATGATATACGTCGTATTCGGAGAGCTCGTCCCCGAGGCGTTTTTGATGTGGCGCTCAAAAAAGCCCGCCTTCGCGATACTGATAGGAATGGTCGTAGGGCTGATAGTGATTTATGTATAAAAGAAACAGCTTCCTTGAAGGGAGCCGTTTTTTTGCAAAATACTAAATTTCGATCAGGCATTTGTTCGGATTTCGTATCAATGATCGGCGCGCCGTCGGCAAAATGTATGCCGAAGGGATCGCGATTTCTGAGTGAAAGAGCCTGTTTTTGCGCCGCTATGCTATGTCAAACCGACGAATTTTTGAGCGCCGATTTGTCGGAACCGACAAACTTGCGCTTCGGGTATTGACTCTTACCTTGGGGAAGAATGCATAATAAAAGCATAAAATCGCCCAAGGAGGTCGCTATGAAAAGATTTTTTGCCGCCGTTACGGCAGTTTTGCTGATTTTAACCGCCTGCTCCGAAAGCTCAGAGTCGATGCACAGGCCCGACGAAAGCCCGTCGAAAACCGTCTCGAACACAAGCTCGGTTTTCGGCAGGAGCGTTAAATACTACGCCGTATCCCCTGCCGAAGGGCTCGCTCTGCCCGTTCCCGCGGCAGAAATCAAGGATATTGCACAAATCGAAACTGCGCTGTACCTCCTGACAGAGGGGGCGGTATATTTCCTCGACATTAAATCCGGCGAATCAGGAAAGCTGTTCGACGCCTCAGCTTCGGCAATCTCTGCCCACGGCGGGAAGCTCTATACCTATTTCCTCGGCGATGCTCTCCTATCGGAATACGACCCTTCGTCGGGCAGCACTGACGATATACCGTTCCCGATAGAAAGCATCGATTTGGTCGAGGAGATGGAGGTCACCGACAGCTATGCCGTCTTTAAATGCGTGACTAAGGGCGAAAAGCTCATCGAGACAAACATACTGATTTATTCCCGCGAGACCAAGGAGCAGACTCTTTCAAAACCCGCTCCGAACTACGGGATAAGCTTCTTCCCGTATAAGGGCGACAAGCTGCTTTCGGTAACCGAGAACGCCGTTTTCGGCTATATGCAGCTCAGCGAGTACGACCCCGAGACCGGCAAGAGCAAATCGCTTCAGGAGCTTGATACAAGATACTATCCCGGAGTCGTCTACTCCCAAAAGACCGATACCGCGATTATGTTCGGTGTGCCTTACGGGGCGGCGTTTAAAGACGACACGGCTATCGACGACCCCTGCATGATTGCCGAATACTCCCTTTCCGACACCGACAGCATCGTCCTCAACAGATATCATATCGCCGCAAAATACGGGACCGAGTTTTTCGTCGGCATATATGAAAACATCGTCTGGGCGGTCTCGACCGCAGGCGATGAATGCATTATCTACGACTATCTGAACCCTCCCGAAAGCATAACGATACTCGGGCACGCCTCGGACGACATTATTTACGCCTTTGAAAAAGAGTCGGGAATTTTGGTCGGGATCGCAAAAACCGATGACGACAAGCGCACGGTAAAGCTTATGGCGGGCGACTCGGATTTCGATATATTCAATGCGGGGACCGGATTTCAGAACTACCTGAGCGCCGGAACCTTCGTCGACCTAAAGACGGTAGAAAGCCTGAACTCCAGAATCTCGGGCAACAAAACCGTCGAAGCGGTAGTGAGCTGCGACGGGAAGTATTTCGGCGTACCGATAAGCATTTCGAATTACTGCTCCGAAGAAAACTTTCCCGAGAACGGCAGCAATTTCAGCTATTCGCTGGTCGTTTCGGAGAATATCTACCTTGCGGAAAACGTAGATGTCGCCGAGGCGAGGTATTCCGACCCGAGCGGCGACGAGCTCTATAAGCTGTTTAAGTATTTCAACGACAATCCGACCGGCAACAGAAAGAAGATGCCCTTCGGCGACAGCGTTACGATGCTCACTGCGAACGTGTATCTGATGAACCCGCAGTCGCCGAACTACGGCAACGCGGTCAAGTTCTTGGAGTTTTTATTCGACGTTTACAATGGCGATATTAAGGGCGTCGTCCCCGAGAGCGACTTATATCCGGAGCTCGAGCCCGACGAAAACTGCTATGTAGAATGGCGATGCAGACCTATTGAATACATCTCCCCGATATTCAACGCGCGAAACGAAATTTTGGGGCAAAACGGCGAGATGAGCGCCTCGGAGCTAAAAAGGCTGGCGAAGGAGACTGCGGCAGAGGTCGCGATGCGCATAGGCGAATAAGCGAACAAAAACAGAAAATCCGCTCCGCAGCACCGCGGAACGGATTTTTTGCGATATATGATAAGAAAATTGCGGAAAGACTGAATTTCATATTTGCCTCCTTTTGAACGGGGTCGGTGCGGCGGCTATGCGTATGTTATTCGTTCCTCGAGCGCACATATCCGTCGAACTCGCGCCAGAAGCTCTTTACGGCGTTCTCGTAGTTTTCCTTCTCGACGTAATACGACATTCCGTGGTCGGCGCCGGGGACGATAAGCAGGCGCTTCGGCGAGGCGCACGCCTTGTAGTTTTCGTAGGTCATCGTCACGGGAACGAAGGTATCGTCGGTGCCGTGCGCGAGGAAAACGGGGATATCGGTGGCTTTCAGCGCATCGACGGTCGAGAAATCGTCGGCGCCGAAATCGGTCTTGCTGCGGCAGATCTCGTTTGCTACGGCTTCCATCAGCCCGCTGTAGCGGATATGCATGTTGTCGTTCATAACATGGCGCCAGATCGCGTCGGGCGAGGTAAAACCGCAGTCGGCGCAGATCCCGCAGACGTTTTCGGGCAAATCGAGATTCGACGCCATAAGCACCGTCGCCGCGCCCATAGACACTCCGCAGAGATATATCGGGAGCTCGGTGCCGAAACGCTCGGCGACGTAGTTAGCCCAATCGCGGCAGTCGCAGCGCTCTGTGAGCCCGAAGCCCATACTGTCGCCGCCGCTCTCGCCCTGTCCCCTCTGTTCGGCATAGAGAACGGAACAGCCGTTTTCGCGCCAGAAGTCGGCGATCATTCCGAAATCGCGGTGCCAGGAGGAGCGCCAGCCGTGCATCGCTATGAGTATCCTCTTCGGCTCGTCGCAGGGGATCCAATGCCCAACTATCCTTATGCCGTCGTGGGCGGTGAGGGCAACCGTCTCGTTTTCGGTTTGGGCGAGCTTCTCCGAAGCCTCCTCCATAGCGTCCAAAAAGTCCTGCCCCGGTCCGCGCCCCGCTATCAGCCTTTCGGCTCCTTTCGGGGCTTTTGGGACCTCGCGGTCTAAAGCTACCTTCATCATATATCTTGCAGTGAGGTAGGACGAAGCCGCCGAAACAGCCGCCGCCCCCGCCGTCAGACCGATAAATCTGAGGGCTTTCCTTTGTTTTTCTTCCATTTCTGACCTCCGGATCAAGCCCTCGCTGGAGGGCTGAGAATTTATTTTTATTATACACCGTTCTGCGGAAAATGCAAGAGGGCGCAAAAATCGGGCAGACAGCCCTGCAGCCGTCTGCCCGAGGTGCCTTTGGCGCGGTATTTAATTTCCTGCCGCAGGCGCTTTACTTCACCTTTATCTCAGCTTCTGCGCGCATATCCCCCGAGCAGGCGGTTATTTTTACCGTTTCGCCCTCGGGGACGATCGCCGCAAGCAGCCTGCCGCGGTAGGCGCTGCAAACGCTCGTCGTGTAGTCGTGGGTATCGTCTACTCTGCCCGAGCCCGTGCCGATGACCCTTCCGCCCTCGGCAGAAACGGTAACCTCGCCGTTCGCGGTCCAGGCAGTGTTTCCGTCGCTGTCGGTAAAGCAGATTTCAGCGAACACAAGATCGGCGGCGCCGGTCTTTCCGGTCGCGTCGGCAGTGATTTTTATTGCGCTGGCTTCGCCGACGGTGGAAAGCGCGTCTTTACCGCAAACCTTGCCGTCTTTATATGCCGCGGCTTCTAACTTTCCGGCGGCGTAGGGCGCTTCAAAGGTCGCGAAGCCCTTTTCGTTGGGAGCTTTTCTGCCCAGCGACTCGCCGTTGAGCCAAAGCTCGCATTCGTCGGCTATAGTAAAGACATAGATTTCCGAGGCTCTCCCCTCTTTTCCGGGGTAGGTCCAGGTCCTGTCGGCGTCGTAGAAGCCCCAGCCCGAGTAGGACTTTACCCTGCCGGTGTTGTCGGGGTCGACGGTAAGTATCTTTACGCTCTCTCTGCCCCAAACTACGTCGCGGTAGTACGACTGAGGCTTTTTGAATCCGCATATCGAAAAATCGCCGCAGTTCGAAATGTGGTTCGGGTGAGGGTCAAGACCCCAGCCCGGACCGTCGGGGCTGTCGTAAATAACTCTGCCGAGACCCGTCTCACCGAAGTAGTCCCAGCCCGTCCAGACGAATTCGCCGATGAGCTTCGGATGGGTATCCATATTTCTCTTGACCGCGAGCGCGTCCATAGGGTAGCTCTCGGTTATCGCGAAGAGATGAGATTTAAGTATCTTCTCGTCCTTAGCGATTCTGTAGTTCATATAGTTATAGCCCAGAACGTCTAAATTTCCCGCCTGAGGGGCGATTTTTTCGCACCAGAAATCGGGCTGATCCGGCGGAAGCTGAAGAGTCTTGCCCGCCTCGGCGTTATACTCCCAGTTGTCCCAGAATTCGCAGAAGGCGTGGGTAAGAGGTCTTGTCGGGTCGTTTTCCTTTATAGTGTCGGCAATCATCTTTCCCAGCGCATAGCCGTCGCACTTTCCCGCGCGCTCGAATATCTCGTTGCCGGTAGACCACATCACCACCGACGGGTGGTTGCGGTCGCGGACGGTCATCGACCTTACGTCCTCCTTCGCGTATTTATCGAACCAGAGGTGATAATCGTAGGCCTTTTTGCCGTTGGTCCAGCAGTCGAAAATCTCGTCGATGACGAGCATACCCATTCTGTCGCAGACGTCGAGCAGAACGCTCGAGGGCGGGTTGTGAGAGGTGCGGATAGCGTTGAAGCCGTTTTCCTTGAGTATCCTTACGCGCCTCTCCTCGGTGCTTCTGAACGAAGCCGCGCCGACGACGCCGTTGTCGTGGTGATTGCAGGTGCCGTAGAGCTTTATCGGCTCGCCGTTCAAGAGGAATCCCCTCTCGGCGTCGCAGGAGACCGTCCTGACGCCGAAGCTCAGGCTCTCGGAATCTTTGCAGGAGTCGGTTTTGAGCGACGCTTCGCAGGTATATACCGCAGGAGTATCTGGAGACCAGAGCGAAACGCCGTTGAGAACAGCCTTAACCGAGAAGCGGTTTTCGCCCTCTTCGAGCCGGAGCGAGCGCTCGACGGTAAATCCGAGCTCGGGAACGCTAAAGCTCACCTTTGCGGTTTGGCGGCGGGAGGAGATTATCTCGGTCGAAAATTCTACCTGAGCGCTGCCCCCGAAAACCGCGAGGGTGCGGACTGTTGTAGACCACGGCTTGAAGCGGTCCGCGCCTGAGGTAAGAAGCTCGACCTCGCGGTAGATCCCCGCGCCGGTATACCACCTTGAAGCGGGCTGGCAGGTCGCGTCGACCTCAATGCGGAGGGTGTTTTCGCCCTCTCTGAGGTATTTGCCGATGTCGCAGACAAACGCAGTGTAGCCGTAGGGGTGGAAGCTCACATGGTCGTTGTTGATAAATACCTCGGTCATGCCCATAACGCCGTCGAACTTAAGAAGCACGACCTCGGCTTCGGGCTTTGTTATCTTTCTTTCGTATGTACCCTTGCAGGGCTGGAAATAGCCGTAGTCCGCCCAAGTCGGGGAATCGGGGGTGCGCGGCGTCATCAGCATAAAGTCGTGGGGAAGAGTTACGCTCTTGCCCTCCATTCTCTGCCAGCTCTGACGGTTTAGTTGAAATTTCCAGTTGTCAAGCAGTTTTTTTGTGTTCATAAGCATCCTCCGAGTAAATTCAGTGTAAGCAAACGCGCCGCGAAGCCTTTAAGACCGCGCGGCGCGACGATGCTCCAAAAAGATATTATCATTGTGTAAACGGCTTGTCAATCCCAAAATATAAAGATTTATATGAATATTTTAAGGTGCGCGCAGATTTTCCCTTAAACTTCAAACCTCTCTATCATATCCCTGTCGTCGCGCAGATAGGTCAGCTCGTCGCCGCAGTTGGTGACGGTTATCCAATCCGTTCCGTAGCGCTTGACGCTTTCGAGCGCTCTTATTTTTCCTGCGCTGCCCCTGATACAGTCATTCTGCTCAAATTTGATACCGTTTTCTCCGGTCGGCAGGCTGACCCTTTCGAACGGCTCGTTAAGGTTCGAGAAGCTTTGAGCGAATTTGGCGCTGTTGTCGCCGAAATTCCTCAGTCTGAAATACGGCGTTCCCACGCAATTCCCGAGCTCGAACGCCTCGTTTGCGATGACCGTGCAGTAAATATTTTCCTGATTCAGCGGCACCATATGAAACGCGTATTCAAACCCGTTGATGTAAACGCTTGCGAATATCACGCCGTCGCGGCAATAAAAGCGCGTGCCGGTGCGCCATTTTGTCAGACAGGTCTTAAAGCCCGCCTCGGGGACGGTCGGCAACGGCTTTTTGTCCCGCTCCGCCAAAAACGTATCTGTGCGCTTCATGCTGTCAAGCTGTTTTCGGTCAAATTTCCGGCCGATAACACCGCTTGCGTCGAAATTCGCGGTTATTTTCCCGCCGTCGTCGGAATAGGCGTATTTTGCCCTTTTGTTTTTGGGGTCATACTCCGCCCTGCCGCGAAGCGACTTGTTTTCCCGCAAGCCCTCGTAAAGCTCCGCGCAAAGCGTATCGCCGCGGTCGAGGTAAACAATGGCGAGCCTCTCCGTCTCGACGATCAGGGTGTCCTTTCTGCGGTATACCCCGCAGACAAAGCGGTTGTAAGAGCCGTCAAAGGTCGAGATGCCGTCGGAAATAAGCGAGTCGGTCGTCACGCCGAAGGTGCGCGCCATCTGCACGATTTTCTGTATCTCGGGGACGGCGAGGTCGAGCTCCCAACGCGAGACGGTCTGGCGGGTGGTGCCGAAGAGCTCTCCGAAATCCTCCTGCGACAGTCCCGAACGCGCCCTGAGTTCAAGTATTCTGTTGCCCAATGTCATATCGATCACTCCCGTAAATAATTTACCGCGGTGATCATATTTTATCATATTATTTTAACGGCGTCTACCGCACCGGCGCGGAAGTTTGTCAACCGCAGGGTGACGGGGAGCTTCTCGAAGTTAAACGGGACAAATCTTAAAGGCTTGCGCTCTGATTGCACGCTCAAAAGATAAAGATTTATATGAATATTTTAAGATTTCGGCGCCGCTCATCTCCGACGGTGGCGGACGATCGCCTCGACCGACTGAATGATTATAAGAAAGCACCAGACGAACAGCATTCCCTTTGTGAGGTTGTTGTTTAAAAACGCCATCGCGCGGTTGAAGCGGTCGGTCACCCAGAGGGTGAGCATAACGATGCTCATCGCGATATTGATATGCGGCAGGACCGTTAAAAACAGCTCCGCAAACCTTTTGAGATATTTTTTCATTCCGAAACCTCCCCGACGCAGACTAAATCCGGCAGCTTTCTCTGCCCGTCCTTTCTCCTCACCGACTCGCGCACGACGGTATCGCAGAAATACGCCTGCGAGCTGTCGCCGCCGTCCATATTATAGGCAGCCTTGCAGCCGAGCGACTCCTGAATTTCGGCGAGCTGAGCCATTTTCACGCCGCGTGAATCGTCCGAGCGCCCGTCGACGACAACAAAGTTGTAATGCCCCGGACCGTAATAGCCAATCGAGGTCCTCGGGTGGGTCGAATCCATAATATTGTTGTCATAGGCATTATAATCGAACTTATCTATCGCCTTTCCGCTGCCGTCTATAAGCGCCGGCCCGAAATCCCATATCTGATAGGGCGCCTTCGCCTCGATACTGCTCCAATCGTAGTTATCGGGGGTTATCGTCTCCATAGTGCCGTCGTAATAAAGAACGCAGATGTCGCTCTCTATCCTCTTGGGAACGTCGCGGAGGATATTTCCGTTGCGCTCGCAAATCAGGCAGTGGTTTCGGTTGGTGACATAGTCGCCGTTGACCGCTGCTATAACGCTGACACCGTTTTCCTCCTCGGTCTTTTCGATAAGCGTGTGAGCGGGGTATCTCGTCCCCGAGGAGTAGCCCGCAAAGAGGTTCTCGATGTTGCGGACGTAGATATCGAAGACATAATACTGCAACGGATAGCCGATGCCCCAGCTTTCGAGCCCGTGGTCGACCTCCTGAACGGTCAGAAAGATGTCGTGGCTGCGGTAGAGGGCGATATAGCTGCTCTTCGGGTCTTCGCGGAGGATTATTCCGTTTTCTGCGGCGTAGGCTTTTATCTCCTCGTCGCTGTCAAGAGTCACCCTCTCGCCGTCCTGAATGAAGATTGCGGGGAACAGCGCGCCGAAATCACCCGAAACGTCGAGCTCTTCGCCTCCGTCGGCAGGCTCCTCCGAGGAGGGCTGCTCCGAATCGGCAATCGGGGGCTCCGTTATCTCCTCCGCAGTTGTGACCGGCTCGGTCGCGGGGACCGCTTCGGTAGTCTGGGCGACGGGCTTGGTTATTTTGTAAACCGCCGCGTCGTCGTTATTCTTGTAAGGTCCGAGACCCCAGAGCATTCTCACATGGTGAAAATAGCTGAATGTGCAAAGTATCACTGCGGTCAGGAGCACGTCGGCAATAACCAAAACGTACCACGGGTACAGCTTTTTAGGTTTGTTTTCTTCCGATTCCATTATATCAATCCCCGGTTTCATTTTGCTTCGCTCCTGCCGCTTTTCGGGCAGGAGTCGGGCTGAGCAGCGCGCTTAAGCGCAAACAGCGCGGCTTCGGCAATCAGCTTTGAAGCCCAAGCCGGAATTTTCCCCGATTCCGTGAGAGCGGCGATGACCGCGCTCCCGATTGAAGCTTCCAAAAGGGCTTGCGCGGCGTATTTCTTCGGCTCGGCGGGCGCGCCTCTTTTTGAGCGAAGAAAATAGCCTATCGGAGCGCTTACCGCTCGGGCAATAAGGTTTGAAGCCGCCAAAGAGCCGGCTCCCTTTGAAAGACGGCGCTTTAAGAGCAGGAAGGCGGCGTAATCCGCAAGCGAGCTTATTATAGACGGCAAAGCGAAGCGGAATATGTTTCCGTAAATCTTCGCGGAGTCGCGTATCGCGTCGAAATGAGAGGAGGAGTTTTCGGTGTCGAGGTAAACGGTCCTTATCGGAACCTCGGCGACGGGTATGCCGTTTTCGCGGCATCTCAATAAAACGTTCATCTCGTATTCGTAGCGCTCGCCGTCGACCCCGAGCATATAGCCGAGAAGGCTTCGGTCGAATGCCCTCAGACCTGTTTGGGTGTCGCCGACGCCGTAACCCGCGACGCAGGAGAACACGAGCCTTGTAACCGTGTTGCCGAATTTTGAGCGCAGGGGGACGTTTTTTCCGAACGTCCGCGAGCCGAGGACAAGCGTCCCCTGGTTGGCGATAGAGCAGGCGGCAACGCGCTCGGCGTCGTCGAAAAGGTGCTGACCGTCGGCGTCGAGAGTGATAATATATGAAATCTCGGGCATATTTTCGCGGATATGCTCAAAAGCGGTCTTTAACGCGGCTCCCTTGCCCATATTTTTCGGGTGGTGAATAACGCTCGCGCAGGAAATGATCTCGTTCCATATTCCGAGACAGTCCTCGCCGCTGCCGTCGTCGACTACGACAACGGGGTAGCCCGCGCCGTATAAGGTTTTAACGAGCCCGATAAGGTTAGCCGCGGGCTGATATGCGGGAATGACCGCCGCGATGCTTCTGCGCTCGGAAAGCGTCAGCCTTGATTCCATATATTTACGACTCCTTTGCCGAAAACGACAATTTTCGGGAATTTTCGCATTTCCGTTTTATTATACCACTTTTTTATTATCTGTCAATGGGACCGAGCCATACCGAAAAGGATATTTTTATCTCAATGAGCGTTGCTGTCGGGAAGTATAAATGCCCCCTGTGCACATAAAACCGCCCCGCCTTGCGACGGGGCGCGTGTTTTACATAAGCGGCGCTATAAGCTTCATTATTCCTCCGAGGATCTTATACGACCGCTTTTCGTTCCTGATCGTCTCCTCGGTGACCTCGCGGCACTTTTTCAGAGTCTCGGAAAAGTCGTTCTCGATGTCGGAAATGCAGCTTGAGCCGTAAATATAGGTCGCGCATTCAAAGTGGTGGTAAAGGCTCCTGTAGTCGAGGTTGATTGTCCCGACTACCGCTTTTTTATCGTCGCTCACAAACACCTTTGCGTGAACGAAGCCGGGGGTGTATTCGTATATCTTCACGCCTGCCGAAACGAGAGATTTGTAATGCGACTTCGCGAGGGCGTAAGCAGCCGTTTTGTCGGGTATCCCGGGAAGTATGAGCTTTACGTCGACCCCGCGCTGAGCGGCGTATTTTAGGGCGGTCTCGAGCTCGTTGTCGAGAATAAGATAGGGCGTCATTATATGAACATATTTCTCGGCTCTGTTGAGGATATCCATATAAACAGTTTCGCCGACCTTGTCGTTGTCGAGCGGGCAGTCGCCATAGGGCATAACGAAGCCGTCGGGCTCGGCGCTGAACCTGTCGAGGAAGCCGTCCCACCGAGGCTCCTTCTCGTCGATATTCCACATCTGAAGGAACATCAGCGCGAAGCTCTGCACAGCTTCTCCCCTGAGCATCACCGCGGTGTCCTTCCAATGACCGAAGCGCTCTATTCTGTTGATGTATTCGTCTGCGAGATTTACGCCGCCGTTGAAAGCTACTTTGCCGTCGATAACGAGTATCTTTCTGTGGTCGCGGTAGTTATACTGGGTCGAAATAAAGGGCGCTATAGGCGTAAAGGGCTTGCACTTTATCCCGAGCTTAGCCATACGCTTCGGGTAATCGTGGGGCAGAAGGCTGACCTCGCACATTCCGTCGTACATAACTCTTACGTCGACGCCCTGCGCGGCTTTGTCGGCAAGTATCTTAAGTATGCTCCCCCACATATACCCCTCTTCGACGATGAAGTATTCCATAAAGATGAATTTTTCGGCTTTTTTGAGCTCCTTGAGCATCGCCTCAAATTTATCTTCGCCGAGAGGGAAATACTTTACCTCGGTGTTTCCGTAAATCGGGAACACGCCCGAGCGATTGAGATAGCGGCATAATCCGTCGGTACCCGAGGCGGTGAGCTCGGGATTCGAAATCGTTTCGGGGTCCTGAGTTATCTTCCCTCGCGACTGCTCAATAAGCTCGGCGGTGCGCTTTTTGGTGAGCCTGTGTCCGATATCCTCGCGGGTATACCAGAGCATCACCGTTGCGGGGACGGGCATAAGCATTATCAGAAAGAGCCAGGTCAGCTTTGCAGAGGCGTCCATCGTTATATTGAACAGGTAGAACACCATTCCTATCGAAAAGACGGTCTGAACGAGGGCAAACCACTTGAAGTAGTCGAAGAACCAGCGGTAAACCGAGAACACGAGGACGAGCTCGAGCACCAAAAGAAGCGCCACGAGACCTATCCTGCTGAACACCATTCTTAAAAGACCCTTTTTTCTCTTCGGGGCGAGGGTAATTATTTCGTTTTCCATATTTTCCTCCGAAATTCCCTGCGTGCGGGATTTTTTTACATTATATCACATAAAAAACGGAATTTCAAGGAGATTCGATAATTTAGGAGTCCGAAGCGGGGAATTATAAGCAATCTGCAACAATTTGGGGAGGAATTAAAGGAGGAGCCGAAACACCCCTCCCCGCTGCGGGAAGGGGCGTTTTAGTTCCGTTAAGCACGCGCGAAAGGGTCGCATTCGCTGTTTATCAGCTCTTTTTCCCACGCTTTTTGATAACTACTGCCGCTGCGACTGCCGCGCAGACCACTACTGCCGCCGCGCAAATCGCCGCTGCTGTTCCTATTCCGTGGGTGCTTCCGGCGGAATCCGCTTTGACCTCTCCGGCTTCGCCGCGTATCAGCACGAGCGCCGATATCGGGTCGACGGTCGCCGTTCCGCTCACGTTTTCTATAGCGTCGGTGCCGGCCTTTTCGCCGTTGATGTAAACGTTCCAGCTGCCCTCGGGAAGCGAAATGCTCTGAGTCTCTTCGGAGGCGTTGAATATAAGATACATTCCCTCTGCCGAATCGCCGTTGGCTCCGGCGGCTATCTCAAACGCCAGAACTCCCTTCGGAAGTCCGTTCACCTGGGTAACGGTGTCTCTTACGGAGTCGGCGTCGCTCTGCCTGAGAGCGGGGTGAGCCTTTCTGAAAGCGATGAGCCCTTTGTAATACTCGAACACGTCGGAATATTCCTTTTCGTCGAGGGTCGACCACTTAAGCGAATTGACCGCGTCGGAGGCGTTATAGCTGTTCTCGTTGAAGCTGCCGTCTTCGTTTACCTTTGTTCTGAGCATCTCTTCGCCCGCCTGCATAAAGGGTATTCCCTGGCTCGTCATATAAATCGCGGCGGCAAGGTTGTTCATCTTTATTAGGTCCTCGCGGGAGGCGTCGACGCGCGAAAGCGCTATTCTGTCGATAAGGGTGTTGTTGTCGTGACAGGAGGCGTAGTTGACGCTCTGAGTCGGGGATTTGCACCAAATCGGCTTGCCGAGGAAGCATATTCCCACGCTCGCGCCCTTGTTGTAGTCGCCCGAAACGAAGCCCGCTCCCCTGTCGAACACGCTGCCCTTAAGGGCGTCGCGGATAGTGTCGTTGAAATAGGCGAAGCCCGGGGTCTTGCGGGAATTCTGCTGGGTCGCCATCTCGACGTTCTCCTTGGTCACGGCGGTCGTCATAGTCCAGCCCTCGCCGTAGAAAATAACGTCGGGGCGCTCGGCGTGAACCGCTTCTACGAGCTCGTTTATCGTCTGAGTGTCAAGAAGCCCCACAAGGTCGAAGCGGAAGCCGTCGATATGGTATTCGTCGGTCCAGTATTTAACGGAATCGACGATATATTTGCGGACCATACTGCGCTCGGAGGCGGTGTCGTTTCCGCAGCCCGAGCCGTTGGAATAAACGCCGTTCTCGCTTATGCGGGAGAAGTAATCGGGGACGATCTTATTGAAGCAGAACTCGGTCGCGCTCTGGACGTGGTTATATACGACGTCCATAACTACGCTCAGACCGTTGTCATGCATAGCCTTTATCATCTGCTTCATCTCGCTCACCCTGACGGCGCCGTTATAAGGGTCGGTCGAATAAGAGCCCTCGGGGACGTTGTAGTTCACGGGGTCGTAGCCCCAGTTGAACTGCGGTTCATCGAGCCTTGTCTCGTCGACAGAGCCGAAATCGTATACCGGCAGCAGGTGAACATGGGTAACGCCGAGCTCCTTTATGTGGTCGATGCCCGTAGCCGTTCCGCCTGCGGTCTTGGTCCCCGTTTCGGTCAGACCGAGGAATTTTCCGACGTTCTTGATCCCAGAGCTCGGATCGCTCGAAAGGTCGCGGACGTGGAGCTCGTAGATTATCGCGTCGTTCACGCCGAGGTCGGCGTTGGGGTTTTTATCCTCTGCCCAGCCCTCGGGGTCGGTGGAATCGAGGTCGATCACCATCGCCCGCTTGCCGTTTACGCCGGTGGTCCTCGCGTAAGGGTCGCAGGCCTCGTTGACGTTTCCGCCTACGTTCACCTCAAAGGTGTAGTAGGTGCCGTTGAGGTCGCCGCTCTTTTCAGCGAGCCATGTTCCGTTTACGTCGGGGGTCATCGGGAGAGTCTCGATAAGGTCGTCGGTGCCCTCGGTCCCGCTCTCGTAAAGCCTTACCGATACGCTGTCGGCGGTCGGAGCCCATACGCGGAAGACCGTTTTATCGGCGCTCCAGTTTGCGCCGAGGTCGCTGCCGCCGTAGGTATATTCCTCATCGAAGCTTTCGGTCGAATAGATGTTCGGCATATTTATCTTATACTCCGTTCCGTCAAAAATAAGAGTGTAGCTCTGGTTGAGGTCCAAGCCCTCGACCGTCAGGGAATAGGTATTCGCGCCGGTTTCGGCTGCGTCGGAGATAATATGCTCGCCGTCGGCGCCGCTGACGGTGAATACCTCCTTGAGCTCGCCCTTGACCGGTCCCGTCGCGGTAACGATAACTATTCCGGCGTCGTAGTCGTATTTTGCCGATGAGATCAGAACGCCGGTCACAACGTCTTCGCCGTCGACGCGGGTATAGCCCTCTACTCCCGATTCGACGTAGATATGAACGGTACCCCTTAAAACGTCGGGCAGCTCGATGAACTGGTCTGCGTTAATGTCCTTTGCGGACCAGTTGTTCCCGCCCGAGCGGACGATGAAGCCCACCCTCGTTACTCCCGCTTTTACGGGTATCGTTGCCACAAATTCGCCGTCGACCTCTGTAAATTCATAGCCCGCGCCGTCCTGACCGTCTGCCCAAGCCCATACGTCCCAGCCGTCGTAGGCTTCGTCGGGGCGGTGGTAATGAAGCGCTATAGTCACGCCGTTTGAAGCCGCGAATACGGCCGGTATGCAGGACGACATCAGCGCCAGCGTTACGCAGAGCGCCAAAGCCGCGCTCAGAAGGCGCTTACCGATTCTGTTTTTCATATTGATCCCCTTTCGATTTAATATTTATCCGATGTCAATAACTGCGCTCGTCTTTTCGCTCAGCGTTAAAACAGTCCCTTCGAGCGAGGCGCTCCCCATTCCGATATAGGCGTTGAGCGAAGCCGAACTTATGCCCGCCTCGGCGAGGTCTACCGTTTTTTCGCTGTTGGTGGTGTTGTGGATAACCGCAACGGCTTTGCCGTCGAGCTCGGCTTTAAATCCGCCGACCTTGGTGTCTGAGAATTTTAAAGCGGTATATTCCCCTCTCGCGATCGCGGGGTTGGCCTTTCTTATCATTATCAGCTTCTTATAATAGCTGAAAAGACTGCCTCCGTCGCCTATCTGCTCCGAGACCGTCGCGTTTACGCGGCTCGAGCCGTAGCTCGTGCCTTCGGGGTCCGAGACCTTGTCGCCGTCGCCCCATTCCATCTTAAGACGGCGGTTGGCGTCGGTATTTGCGCCTCCGCGCGAGCCCCTTAGCCCGATCTCTTCGCCGTAATAGATAAACGGCGAGCCCGCCGACAGGATATAGAGGTTCGCTGCCATCTGCATCTGCCCGCTCGCCTCGGTGAGATACCCCGCCGCCCTGTCGGTGTCGTGGTTGGCGATGAACGGAACTATCATCGCGCCGTCGTTCATCGGCTCGACGCGCTTGATATAGCTCTCGACGTAAGAGGTGTATTGGTTTACGTCGCCCGCCTGAGCGGTCTGAGCTATAAGCCCCGAGGTCTGCGAGGTTGTGAAGTTAAAGCAGTTGAGCGCGGGATAATAGCAATCGGTCACGCCGTCGCTGTCCCAGACCTCTGCAACGGTATAAATATCGGGCTTTATCGCTCTCAGCTCGTCCATATACCACTGCCAGAATTCCGCGCTGCGGGGGTTATCGCCGTAATAGATATACTTCGCGGCATCGAACCTGAAGCCGTCTATCCCGAGGTCGAGATAGTATTTAGCAACGTCGAGCACGGCTTGGCGGACGGCTTCGTTGTCGTAATTCAGCTCGGGCATACTCCCAGAGAAGTTGCACTCGTAGTAGTCCTTAGTCCCCGAAAGCTTCGTAAACGCGCGCCCAGTGGGTATTACATCGTCCTCGGAGTAATAGGTGTAGAAGTCGTAATAGGGGTCAGAGGTGTCGCCGCTTATATGCGCAGCTTTGAACGCGTTGAACCAGGGGTTGTTGGTGCCGGTGTGATTCAGAACAAGGTCGAGAATGATCTTTACGTTGCGCTCGTGGCAGATATCTATAAGCTGCTTGAGGTCGTCCTCGGTGCCGAATGCGGGGTCGATCTGATAGTAGTCGTCGACGTCGTATTTATGGTAGCTCGAGGACTTGAATATCGGGGTGAGCCATATTCCCTCCACTCCGAGGCTTAGCCCCGAGGAGTCGTCGCCGTCGTTGAGGTAATCCATTCGGTTGATTATCCCCTTCAGGTCGCCTGTGCCGTCGCCGTCGGAATCTGAGAACGAGCCTACGAATATCTCATAAAAGACCCTGTAGTTATCCGTAGTTTCGACTGCGTTCTTCGCCGCGCCGCCGTCTATAACGGCTTCGCCGTTGGCTGCCAGAAGATAGGCTCCGGTCTTGTCGCGCCCGTCGCCGCCGAGCGGAACGCCGTCGTCCTGATTTTCGCCTCCGGTGCAGCCGGAAACGAGCATCAGAACGGCAAGAACGAGCGCTATTGCACATTTTTTCATATTAGCCTCCTTGCCTGCAAGCTTAAGGGGCCGTGACCGTGAAGGGTCACAGCCCACAAAAGCGCAGAGATATCGGAAATAAGTTGTTGTCAGGTGAGAAGGTTCTTCTCGGTCTCGGGGTTGAAGAGGTGCATAGCCTTGCCGCCGAAGGTGATATAAAGCTTCGCGCCGGCGACGAGAGCCTTGCGCTCCTCCTTGCCGATGTCGATAGTCGGGACGCGGACGATAAGGCGCGTGCCGTCCTCGGTGTCGACGTGAAGATGAAGCTCTGAGCCCATCATTTCGTCTACGACAAGGGTGCAGGGAATGGAGTTCTCTGACTTTTCGGAGAGACCTATATGCTCGGGGCGTACGCCCAGAAGAACGGGACCCGCCTTTATGCCGCGCTTTGAAAGCATCTCGCCCTTGTCGCCGTCGACGGCGATCTTCGCGCCGAAGGGAGTAACGTAATACCTGCCGTCTTCGCAGAGAAGCTCGGTTTTGATAATGTTCATCTTAGGCGCGCCGATAAACTCGGCGACAAAGAGGTTATCGGGCATATCGAACACCTCGTCGGGCGAGCCGACCTGCATTATATAGCCGTCCTTCATAATCACTATGCGGTCGGCAAGGGTCATTGCCTCGGTCTGGTCGTGGGTGACGTAGATGAACGTGGTGTCGAGCTTCTGGCGGAGCAGGATTATCTCGGCGCGCATCTGGTTGCGGAGCTTTGCGTCGAGGTTTGAGAGCGGCTCGTCCATAAGGAACACCTTCGAGTCGCGGACCATAGCCCTTCCTATCGCAACGCGCTGCCTCTGTCCGCCCGAAAGAGCTCTCGGCTTGCGCATAAGATATTCGGTAATGCCGAGGGTCTCGGCGGCTTTTGTTACCTTATCGTAGATAACGTCTTCGGGGGTCTTTTTGAGCCTTAAAGAGAAGGCGATGTTATCGTAGACGGTCATATGGGGGTAAAGGGCGTAGTTCTGGAATACCATCGCTATTCCGCGGTCCTTCGGCTGAAGGTCGTTTACTACCTCGCCGTCGATCTCTACCGTTCCCTCGCTTATCTCCTCGAGACCGGCTATCATTCTCAGGGTGGTGGACTTTCCGCAGCCGGAAGGTCCGACGAATACAACGAATTCCTTGTCGTTTATCTCAAGGTTGAAGTCGTGGACAGCCACGACGTTTTTGTCGTATACCTTTTTGACATTAGTCAGTTTTACACTTGCCATATCACGGATTCTCCTTTCATTTTATCCCTTGACCGCGCCGCCGGTAACGCCCTCGACGTAATACTTCTGGAGGCAGAGGAAGAGTATCGTAACGGGAAGAGCCACTATTACGCCGCCCGCGCAGAAGGTGGTATACATTCTGTCGATCTGGTCGTTGGTCAGCCAGCTGTACATACCGACGGCAACGTTATACCCCGAGGAGGTGCCGAAGGCAACGTATCTTGCGAATACATAGTCGCCCCAAGGACCCATGAACGCGGTGAGGATGGTGTAAATAACTATAGGCTTTGCCAGCGGAAGGATTATCTTCGTGAGTACCTGAAGGCGGGTAGCGCCGTCGACTCTTGCAGCCTCGTCGAGCGACTTCGGAATGGTATCGAAGAAGCCCTTCGAAACGTAATAGCCCATACCCGAGGAGGCGACGCTTACGAGGATCAGTCCCGGGACTGCGTTTGCCTGGGTAAGACCGAGGTCGGCAAGAACGCGGTAGAGGATTATCATCGTGAGCATTCCGGGGAACATTCCGAGAATGAGCATAAATCTCATCAGCGGACCCCTGAGCTTAAAGCGGAAGCGCGAAAGGGTGTAGCTCATGCAGAGGACTATGACCGTTTGGAGCACCGCCGCGGCAAGCGCGATGATAAAGGTGTTGAGGTACCAGCGCTTGAAGTCGGAATTCCAGAGGTTGATGTAATTCTGGAAGCCCCACTGCTGAGGGATAACGTATCCGACCTGATATGTATTCTCAACTCGGAAGGACTGTAAAACGATGAATACGAAGGGAATCAGCCAGATTATGCTTATGATGGCAAGCAGCGTATAGATGGCGCCGTTGCTGACGCGGTTGAGCGTCCGAATACCCATATGGTGTTTATTAGACTTGCTCATCACTGGAAATCCTCCTCATTCTTGATAGAGGGCAGCACATTATAGACTATAAGCGATATAAGCGCTACCACGACAAACACCATGATACCTACGACCGAAGCGAGATAATACTGCGACTCGGCGCCTGTCGTTATCTTGAACAGCCAGGTTATCAGCAGGTCGGTATAACCTACCGAGCCCGCAGCGCCCGAAGCCTTTGGGTTGGTAGGCGCTCCTCCGGTGAGAAGATAGATAACGTTGAAGTTGTTCATATTGCCGGTAAAGCTCGTTAAAAGATAAGGTCCGGTTATAAAGAGCATATACGGCAGGGTGATCTTGGTGTATTGCTGCCAGGCGTTGGCGCCGTCGATCCTCGCCGATTCATAAAGGTCGGCGGGAATGTTCATTAAAATGCCCGTTGTTATGAGCATAAGGTAGGGAATTCCTATCCAAACGTTTATAAGAATTACCGTCACCCTCGCCCACGTCGGGTCGTCCCAGAAAGGCAGCGGCTGAGATATCCAGCCGAGGGTATCCTTTAAGGTGAGGTTGATAAGCCCGTTCTTGGCAAACATCTTTGAAACGTAGAGCAGCGAGATGAACTGGGGAATGGCGACGGTCATTACCAAAATAGTGCGCCACATCTTCTTGAGTTTTATTCCCCTCTTGTTTATCATCATCGCGACGAACATTCCGAGGAAGTAGTTGGTAAAGGTTGCGAGGAACGCCCAGATAAGCGTCCAGGCGAGAATTTCGCCGAAGGTCGCGGAATAAGACTGCCCGCCGCCCGCGCTCTGCCAAGAGAGCAGGGTGTTGAAGTTGTCGAGCCCGACCCAGGTAAAGAGGTTGTTGGAAAAACCGTTATGGGCGCCGTCGTAATTGGTGAACGCGACGAGTATCATAAATACTATCGGCATTACCGTAAACACCAGAATACCGGTCAAAGGAAGCGCCAGAAGGGTTTTATAGAAGTTTTCATCGACCATCGAGCGAAGGTCTTCCTTGTCGGATTTGAGCTTTTTGCCGTCCTTGAGATACTTTTCGGCGAGCTTGTTCTGCTCAACGTTCAGGCGCCAGGTATAGATGAGCGCGATGATGAAGAATATTGTAAGAACGCCGTAGAGGAGTATCTTGAAGGAGTTGTCATGATAAAGCGTGGTATATGTGTCGAGAACAGGGTCGTAGCCCTGCTCGGGTCCCTGCTTTCCCAAAGAGGGAAGCATCGAGAGCCAGTAGCCGCCCGCTGTTATCATATATACGATAAAGACGATCTCAAACAAAAGGAAGAGTATTCCCCTGAGCACCTGCCCGCGGGCTATATTTCCGAAGCCCATAATGAAGAACGAGGTTTTGGTCTTCCAGTCGCCGTGGACAAAGGTGGCGCCGATGTCCTTGATGTTGTCTGCTAAGGATATTGCAGCTTTTTTGACGATGCGCCCGAGCTTGACGAAGAATCCGCCTACCGCGCGAGGTATCGAGCAGAAGAAACGCAGTATCTTATAGATAAACTTTTGGAGCTTTGAAAGGCGGAGGTAGCCCGCGTCGCTGTATTCCTTAAGCAGCGAGCCTATCCGACTTCCGCCGGTATTGCTGCCCCTGTTTTTACTCATTTTATCACCCCTTGACAAAAAATGTCGGGACCGTTTTGCCGGCCCCGACTAATTATTGCTTTATCAGTCAATGCCAAAGCCGCTGAATTTTATATGCTCTGGTTAGAGGCTGAATTACGCGGGAATAAGGGTTACCTCGCCGGTGGCGGCGTTGAGCTGGATGTAATAGGTTCCTGCGGTCTCAACTACATAGTTGTCGGCAGGATAAGCGACATCCCAGCTCTTGCCCTGGCGGCACTTGAACTCTACTCCGGCGTCCATAGTGTAAGCCTCGTTAGAGGTCCAGATATCGCCGTCGGCGGTCATAGGCAGGTCAAGGGTCCAGCCGTCGCCGTTGATCGAACCGATAACGGTAAAGGCGTTCTTAACATCGTCGGACATGGTGAACACAGCTTCGATGCTCTGCTCATACTTCTCAAGAGCAGCCTTGAGGGCTGCCTCGGAGCCGTCGGAATCCTTGATGTCGGTGGTGATGACCTTGGCTATATCCCACCAAGAGCCGTGAATGTTGGGCTGAGGAACGGCGTAGTTGCCCTGCTCGTTAAGAGCGGC
This sequence comes from uncultured Clostridia bacterium, assembly GCA_947627875.1. Taxonomy (GTDB): domain Bacteria; phylum Bacillota; class Clostridia; order Oscillospirales; family Ruminococcaceae; genus Faeciplasma. The sequence goes on along the minus strand of CANQXS010000009.1, from coordinate 31,387 downwards.
GAGGGTAGGATCGGCAGTAACGGCGGGATCGGCAAGGGCGTCCTTGTTGGAAGGTCCCCAACCGAAGGAGTTGAAGCGGGCGAGCTGGCAGTCCTTGCCGGTGAGATACTGGGCAAGTCTTGCTATAGCGGCGCCCTTGGTGGCGTCGGTCTGAGGCTTTACGCCGAGGAGCTTGCAGCCGCTGTAGGAGCCGATGTGGTAGCTCTGTCCGTCAACCTCGAAGGAAGGAAGATCGGTAACTCCGAAGTTGTCGCCGAGCTGATCCTTTATGGTCGCATAGTTCCAGGTACCGGTAACTACAACGGCGGAACCGCTGGCGAAATCGGCAGTGGAGGAGTTGACATAGCTCTTGGAGGTGACGACCTTCTGGATTCCCTTGGCGGCGATAAGACCCTTATCGGAGTTGAAGTCGTCGTCGATAGAGATAAAGTTGCCGTCGTCATCAGTTACCCAATCGGAATGGCAGCCGACACCGAAGAAGAAGCCGGCGGTATACCAGGCGTTCTCGAGTTCGTAAGAGATGTTCTTGCCGGCGTTCTCGCAGTCGGCAATTATGGCTTCGAGGCTGTCGACGTCGGAATCCGGAACTACGCTCTTGTCGTAATACATAAAGTATCCGTTATCGGCAGTGAGAGGATAAGCGTAGAGGTCGGAGCCGGACTGAGCGGCAAGGATAGAAGCGGCGTTGTTGTTGTCCTTTGCAAACTGAGCCGCAGAGGTTCCGAGCTTGGAAAGGGCGCCCGCCTGAATAAGACGGCTGAGCTGGTCCTGAGCGAAGAAATAGAGATCTCCGCCCGCCTGAACATCGGTGATCATATTTGTTGCGGCGTCGGCCTCGGAAACGGGCTCAACGGTCGCGTTGATGGTGATTCCGTATTCATTGGATTTGTTGAAATCTTCGACCTGACTCTTGGTGAGGTCTACAGCCGCTTCGGGCGCCCAGATGACAACGTCATAGGTGCCGGAAATATCGGCCGAACCGCCGCCGTCGCCTTCACCTTCGGAAGGGGTGCTTCCGTCGCCGCAGGCAGCGAGCGACAGAACCATCGCAAGCGCCATGATAAGTGCTAAGAGTTTTTTCATTGTTAATGCCTCCTTAAAATTTTGCGTGTGTGTTGACAAAGTTGTTTCATTCCTACAAAGTAGGAATGAAGAGCAGGGATATCCCTGCTCGCTTTGCCATTGTTTATTATATCATACACTTGAGGTAAATTCAATAATTCAAAAGAAAAAATCAGAAAATAATTTCAATAAACTTTTGATTGGCTTTTTTTGCAAAATGCACAACGCTGCGTTACTAATTTTGCTTATTAAAGTAAAATCATCCGTAATTCGGCAATTTTTGGTATTTTCTGCCAAAAGCGGTAAAAAATTGCTCAGTTTTCCTCTGGAGGAGTCCCGTTTCCGTAGCGAACGAGGTTAAACACCTGCAAGCTCGGCAGCGGCACGCCCTTTGAATCGAAGAGCGCCTGATTGTCTACCGCGCAGCCGCCGTAATACTTTCCGGCGTCGTTGGGGTCGTAGTCGGCGGCAAAGCTGCTCGCCCAGCCCGAGCCGTATTTTTCCCAGAGCGCAGAATTCGCCGCGCGCGACGCTCCGCCGACGGTTATCCAGGTCCCCTCCCAGTAGCAGACGCCGATGCCGTTCGTTGTTTTCGCCACGGCGTCGATAACGTTTCTGAGCGCCTGAGCCTGACCCTGAACGGTGAACGGGTAGTTTTTCGTTATTCCGGTGGTGGAGCCGCTTATCGTGTTGCCGTTGAAATCGGTGTCGTCGGGGGTATAGGCGTAGGAGGTCTCGAGGACCATGACCTTTTTGCCGTAGGTCTCGGCGACGCTTGAGAGCACCTTTGTAAGGTTCTCGGTCGAGCCGTGCCAGAACGGGTAGTAGGAGCTTCCGAATACGTCGTAATCGACCTCGTGGGAGTTGAGCTGCATAGCGTAGGTAGAGTATGAGCCCGTGTGCTCGGGGTTGGCAAAATGGACCGCGACAAGTGCGTCGGGGCAGACCTTTCTTACGGCGCGGCTTCCTGCCGACATTATTGTGCAGACTCCCTCCCAGGTAGTCTCGCCGCAGAGGCTGCCGTTGGTCTCGTTCCCTACCTGTACCATTCCTACAACGCCGCCCGCTTTCTTGATCTTTTTGAGAGTATTGACGGTGAAATCATAAGCCGCCTCGGATTTTTCCTCGAGGCTCATATCCTTCCAAGCTTTCGGGACCATCTGTTTTCCGGGGTCTGCCCAGAAATCGGAGTAGTGGAAGTCGACGATAAGCCGAAGCCCGTATTCCGCGGCGCGGGCGCCTATTTCGGCGGCTTTTTCGGCGTCGCAGTTACCTCCGCCGTAGCCGTTGCCGTTTTCGTCATAGGGGCAGACCCATACGCGGACGCGGATATGAGTAACGCCGTTTTCGGCAAGGGTCTTAAAGACGTCCTGCTCGGAGCCGTCGTAGTTGTAATATTTTACCCCGCTTTCCTCCTCGGATATCACCGACGAGGCGTCGACCCCCATAATGAAGTCGTCGGGGAGATTTTCGACCTTTTCGACATAGAGCGGGTTGCCCTCTATCTTGCCTTCGGGGGCGATGCTTTCAAGCTCGCCGCAGAAAGCGCTTCTCTCGGCTCCGCCCTGACCGCAGGACGAAAGCAGTAGCGAAATGGCGGTTATTGCAGTCAAAATCAAATAATGCTTTTTCATAATTCTTCCTCCGTATACTATATATATAATTACTCAGCCGAGGGACAAAAGCGCGTCGGCGACGGCTTTTGCGCAGCCGTCTTCGATATGGACGGAATGCGCGCCCAAAAACAGATAGCAGTCCTCGCCGCCGTAGCCGATATAACCGCAGGCGGAGCCGCTCCCCGAGGCGGCGTCATATATCTTTACGCCGGAATCGGGGTCGAGCAGAAGCTCGCGGTATTCTTCGATCATCGACTCGGGAATAATAAAGAGGTCTCCGCTTTCGATGAATTCGACGTCGAACATCACATATTCAAAGCTGTGGACTTTTATTTTTTTGATCCCATCGGGCTTGGTCTCTTCAAGCCTGACAGCGAGCTCGGTGTCGCTGATTTCGGGGACATAGCAGTAGAGGGTCACCTTTTCGGCGGCAGGGACGTCGGTGGTCATAGTGAATATCCAGCTCCAGAAAAGCGCCGAGAATAGCGCCCAAAGGACGAAAGTGTGAAGCTGAGAAAAGACGTTTCTTACAAATTTCATTTTGCCACCTCGTATGCCGCGACGTAGCCGTGGACGGCGTATACCGCGCGGGCGTCCTTGAGCTTTGCCGCCTTGCTCTCAACGACCCAGAAGTGAACGGCGCCGGAGGGGGTCTCGACCTCTACGCCCCGAGCGCAGACGCTCTTTTTGATGCGCAGGCGCTCGCGCGTGACAGTGACTTTTCCCTCGACGCGCTCGCGCTCGCCTTCGCTAAGGGTCTCGGAATGTGCAAGCTCGCGGCGGGCGCTCCCCACAACGAAAACTGCGCAGTAAATTATCACCCAGCCGGAAAGCGTACTTATAATGATAGTGCGGAACTCGGAGCTTTCGGCGTTGGCGGTAGTGACCGTCGCCGCGAGCACGGAGCAGACCGCAAGAGCCGCGGCTGCGGCGATACAGAGCGCGATTATCCAAAGCTTTATCTTTTTTCTGAGCCTTTCGGTATCGGCGTCGGTGAAAATTTCCAAGATGCTTTCAGGCATATTCTCAGCCCCCTTTTCTGTTATTGTATCATATTTAATTGACATATTCAAGACTAAAATTAAAGTTTTCGGTAGAGGCTTTTTTGCTCCCGGTAGAGGAAGGCTCCGTTTCTTTTTCTGTATACATAAAAAACCGGACCCGCTTATTGCGGATCCGGTGTTCTTGGCTGTTTATCAGCCGGCTTTGGTTACCGAAGTGATGTGGGTGTTTACGCCCTCATACCAGTAGAGGAAGCCCTCGATATCGACAACGTCGCCCGCCTGGAGCTCGCCGACAGCGGCGTAGACATCGGTGTCGGTGCCGGTGAGGTAAACCTCAACGCAGAAGTTGTAGCTGTTGCCGTTAAGACCGACGGTGACATAGATATCGTCGCCGGGCTCGTCGTTCTTGTAAGAGACAGCCTCAACGGTGAGTCCCTTGAAGGAAACGAACTCGTTCTGGTGCTTGATGAGGTCGTCGGTGCCGAGGAGCGAAGTTACGTCTAAGGGTTCTGCGACCCAGGTGTCGCCCTCAACGATCTCAAAGGTGGAGTCGATGATCTCGACCTCGCCCGACCATTCGGACTTGTAGCCGGTAACCTTTATCTTGGTGCCGGTGGTGAGCTTTGCGTAATCCTCTTCGGAGCAGGCCATTTCATAGAGGAAGTAAGCGCCGTCCTTATCCTGAGTGTAGACGGTAGCCTTGTTGTCCCACCAGGACTGCTTGCCCTGAACGTAAGCCTCGATGGTGACCTGAGTGTCGACCGCTGCGGCGGTGTATTCCTCATAGGTCATAACGCCCTCAGACTTTACTTCTTCGGCTGCGTTGTTGCCGCCGTCTGCGGGCTCGCTTACGTTGTTGCCTTCGTCGCCGTTATTAACGCTGCCTTCTTCGCCGTCACCGCAGGCGACAAGAGTGAGCATCATAACGGCAGCAAGAATAAGTGCCAAAAATTTCTTCATTTCTGATATCTCCTTTCAGTATCTGACGTATCCTTGATACTAACGACATTATACTCAATTTCGGCAATCTGTCAAGTCTTATAATGAAATTATTTGCGCTTCGGGCGTTTTTTTATACGTTCCGCCGTAAAGCAAAGAACTATCAACACCCAAGCTGTGCAAAGCGACGCAATAAGAATCTTCGCGGTCGTCGGGAGCTCGCCGAGCTCTGCTTTCCCGCCGACGCTTCCGCCGAGGCTGTCGAGCCTGTAAAGCGAGGTTATATCGCCGTAAAGCTTTTCGTAGTAGGCTTCGTCGACGGTCTCGTGGCGCCTGACCGATTTCGCGACGTTTTCTATCATCTGCCCCGCGGCGGAACGGAGCGAAGCCGAGCCGTTGAAAACGGGGGTGACGAAGGTCTCGCCTACGTTGTCCATAAGGATCTCGACTGCCTTAATCTTGATCTCGTAATGCTCGTCGTTGTCTTCGCCGATGCGCGAGATATAGTCGCGGTATTCTGCCGAATCCTGAGCTTTTGAAGTGACGGGAACATAGCCCTCGGTCTTGGAATAGGCGATCTGTACGTCGTTAGTGAGAAGATACTGCGCAAAGAGCCACGAGGCAAGGACCTCCTGGGGGTCGTCTTTGTTGAAGATGCAGACCGAAGGACCCTGAGATATCATCTTCGGGTTATCGGGGTCAAACTGCGGAACGGGCAGCACCGCCGTCTCGAAATCTACTACGGCATTCTCGTGAATGTCTGAAAGAGGGGCGTCCGAGCCCATCCAGGTGACGCCCGCAGTCGAATCTACGGCAAATATGCACTGACCGGCGTTCAGGAAGTTCCCGGGGTAGCTCGAAATCTGGAATGTAGAGAAAGCGCCGGTGGCGGCGTGCTCCGCGACGGTCTTTAGAATGCTCTCGGTGCTGTCGTTGAATATCAGGATATTCCCGCTGTCGTCGGAATAGCCCGCGCCGAGCTGCCTGAGCATCTGTATCATCATATTGTCGGTCGACTTATAGATAAACGGTATCAGAACCTTCTGCCCGTTTACGGCAAAATTCCCGTCGGAATCCTTTTTCATCGCCGCCTCGGAGACCTCCCAGATAAAGTCCCAGGTTATCATATCCTCGGGGAGAGTGTAGCCGAGGGCTTCGACCATCGTTTTGTTTACATAGCAGGCTTCGGTCGAGCGCATATATGGTATAGCGTAGTGGACGCCGCCGAGGGAGCATTCCTCTAAAAACTGAGGTATCATCTCGTCTTTGGTCGGCGAATCGTATTTAAGCTCGCTGCCGCCGAGACCGTATTTTTCGTCGTCGAAGAGCCCGTCGAGCGGAACGACTACGTTTGTACCGGTGATATAGGTCGCGATATGGTCGGGATAGGCTATACATACGTTCGGCGTTGTGTTTGTGGATATGTTGGTGATAACGTCGTTATAAATGCGGCTGTAATCGGTGTAGGGTCTGAGGTTTACCTTTATATTCGGATAGAGCTCCTCGAAATCGGCGACAGCCTGACGGTATATCTCTGCCTGAACAACGTTGGTGTCGTTTTTTGCCCAGAAGGTTATCTCGTATTCGCGGGACTCGTCGAATTCCTCGGGGATCTCGAACGCCTTCAGCCCGCGCGAGCCGTGGCAGCCCGAGAGTGAAAGCGCGGCGGCAATAACGAGCGCTGCCGAGACGAGCCTTTTAAAAATTCTCATCCCTTTGTTCCCCCTCTCGCAACGCCCTCCATAATTTTGCGGCGGAAGACGAGGAACAGCACAATAAGCGGCGCCGATATGACCACGACGGCAGCCATCATCGCGGGGATATTCTCGCGCCCGAAACCGTTTTCGCGGATCTCCTGGATACCGTTAGAGACGAGGAAGTAATTCGGGTCGTCGGTGACGAGGCGGGGCCAGACGTAGGAATTCCAGCACTCTATTACCTTGAGTATCGTAACGGTAACTATCGTCGGGCGGCAGATAGGTATCATGACCTTAAAGAGGTATTTAAGGTCGCGGGTGCCGTCTACCTTCGCCGCGTAATAGAGCTCGTCGGGTATCTGTGAGAAATTCTCTTTTAAAAGATAGATGTAAAACACCGAGGTCACCGAGGGAAGTATAAGCCCCGTAAAGGTGTTTCTCAGGCCGAGGTCGGTAACTGTCGTATAGTTTGTGATGACTACGAGCTCGTAGGGTATCATCATCATCGAGAGAAAGAGCGTGAAAACGGCGTCGCGCCCCTTAAAGCTCAGCCGCGAAAAAGCGAACGCGGCGGGTATTATGACTACGAGCATAAGCGCAGTCGTCAGGACTGTGAAAATAACGGTATTGATGAAATACCGCGCCAGCGGGACGGCAGTAAACGCCGAAGCGTAGTTTTCGAGCGTCGGGGCGAGGGTGAAAAACTTGGGTATATATTCCGAGTTGTATGAGGCGTAATTCTTTACCGAGGTGAGGACCATCCAGTAAAACGGGAAGAGCACTATTATCGCCCAGAACGTAAGGATAAAATACGACAGGACGTTTCTTAATACTTTTCCGGTTTTCGCCGACCTCTCGGACTTGATCATATCGCGGTTCATAGCAGCCTCCTTTCCGTCAGCCGACATAGTGGACGTGCTTTTTGCTTATGAGAAGGTTTATGCAGGTTATGGTCAGGACTATGGCAAAGAGCACTATTGCCGCCGCTGAGGCATAAGATGGGTAACCTCCGCTGTCGCCGTAGAGCATATCGTAGACGTATCCGACGATAGTATTCATCTCGGCGGCGTTGAGGTTTGTCCCGAACAGGGCGACGGCGTCGCTGTAGGCTTTGAAAGCCCCGATAAAGCCGGTGATTATAAGGTAAAAGAGCATCGGCGATATCATCGGAAGGGTTATCTTGCGGAAGATCCTGAACGGGCGGGTGCCGTCGATCTTAGCGGCGTTATAGTATTCCTCGTTTACCGAGGCGAGTGCGCTCGTGAGAATGAGTATCTTGAACGGCAGGACCACCCATATGGTGTAGAAGCAGAGAACGAACATCTTCGCCCAGTAGGGACCGTCGATAAAGTCGATGGGAGATATCCCGAAAAGCCCGAGAACGAGGTTCACGAGCCCGTCGGTATAGGCGTTTTTCTGAAACAGTATCATAAACACCAGACCCACTGCGAGGGTATTCGTCACATATGGCAGGAAGAAGACCGTCTGATATAGCTCTCTTAAAGGCTTTATCGAGGAGAGACAGTAGGAGATGCCGAGGGCGATAAGAGTTGAGAGCGGAACGGTAGCTATAACGAGGATAAAGGTGTTTTTGACCGCCTGCAAAAAGTAGGGGTCGTGAAGAATATAGGAGTAGTTGTATATGCCCGTCCCGAAGAAGGTCTGCGAGGCGGAGTTATAGCCCTCCTCGAAGGAATAGATGAAAACGTCTATAAGGGGATATACAAGGAACACTCCCAGAAACAGTATTGCGGGCAGAAGATAGAGCCAGCCCTTTGCGCTTTTGCCTTCCATTTTGACCTCCTTACGCGCCGAAGCTTATCCGCTCTTCGGTATTTTTATCGAAGATGAAGACCTTATTCGGCTTGAGCGAGAACCTGACGGTCTTTGACGAGGTATCGACCCTGTTTTCGGCTGAGATTATTGAGCGTATAGTCGGATTTACCGCGCCGGAATGGGAGGATATAACGCTTATGTCGCGCCCCATTACCTCGAGCCCGCCGAAATTGCAGACGAGGGGACCGTTTACGTCTAAAACAAAGCCCTCGGGGCGCACCGCCGCCCAGACATCGCCGTCGGGCGCGCCGCTTGCGTCCATAACCGCGTCGTCGCCGATATAAAGCCTTCCGCCCTTGACGCTGCCGGAAAATACGTTTATCGGCGGGGTTCCGAGGAAGTTGGCAACAAAGAGATTCGCGGGGCTGTCGTAGACCTCCTGAGGTCCGCCCTCCTGCTGGACGACGCCCTCCTTCATAACTATTATCCTGTCGGAAATGCTCATCGCCTCGTCCTGGTCGTGGGTGACGAAGACGGTAGTGATGCCGGTCTCGCGCTGGATACGCTTTATCTCCTCGCGGGTCTGGAGCCGAAGGCGTGCGTCGAGATTTGAAAGCGGCTCGTCAAGAAGGAGCACGCGGGGCATTTTAACGAGTGCGCGGGCGATGGCTACGCGCTGCTGCTGACCGCCCGAGAGCTCGCCGGGCTTGCGCTCCATAAGCTCGTCTATCTGAACGAGCTTGGCAATCTCATGCGCCTTTTTATGCATTTCGGGCTTGCTCATTCTGTCCTTTCCGCGAAGGTTCCCGAGGGGGAAGATAATGTTGTCCATCACGGTGAGATGGGGGTAAAGGGCATAATTCTGAAATACGAGCCCCACTCCCCTGTTTTCGGGCGGAAGGTCGGTAACGTCGTCGCTGCCGAAGAATATCCTGCCGTCGGTGGGCTTCTGCAAGCCGCTTATAAGGTTCAGCGTCGTGCTTTTCCCGCAGCCCGAAGGTCCGAGCAGGGCGACGAGCTCGCCGTCGGGGATCTCGAAGTTAAGATTGCTGACGGCAACGGTCTCTTTTGAGCCTCTGCCCCTGCCGGGGAAAATTTTGGTGATGTTCTGCAAAACTACCTTCATAACAGTCACGTCCTCACGGAAATTATATGCACAAATTATACCACGCTTTTTCGCATTATGCAAGAGATTTTTGCGGCTTGAAACGAGCGCGTAGGCATAATCTCAAAAGTTTTCGGGTGAGACTTCCGCAAAAGATTTTTCGAGGAGCTTTATACCCCTCCCCTCGAGGGGAGGGGTAATAGGACTCCCTGAAAAAACACATCGTTACCGATTTAAATCCCCCGCGCCGGCTGAGCGGTGCGGGGGTGAGGGCATTCAGCCCGAGCGGGGCTAAAAAGGGTAGCTCCCGCTTATTCTTTTGAATTCCTCGGAATTGAAATACCTTACGAGCAGATATATCAGCAGCGCCGTTATGGCGGCATAAGCCGCCGCTCTGAGGAGCTTTTTGAGGACGGCTGCCGCCCTCCCGCCGGAAGAAATATATTCTGAGAGCTCGCCCGAGATATATTCGCGCTCCTCGTCGGTCAGGATATGGCTCCCGAGGTCTCCGCAGCCCTTTCCGAGCCAGCCGCGCCGCCCCGCAGAGCGTATCATAAACCTGTATGCCGCGCTCCTGCCCTTTATAAAGCCGCAGAGATCGCTGTATGATTTCAGAACGCGTATCAGCCGCTCTATCCCCTCCGCGCGCTCGCCGCAGCCGCTCATGATTTGGGAAAAGAGCTCGCTGCCGCCGTATTCCAAAAACTCGGCGACGCGCTCACGCCTGCTCACAGCCTGCTCCTGCCGACGTCGGAAAGAGTAGCCCCGAACCTGCGGTATATCGAGAAGGCGAGACTCTCGCCCGAGGGAAGCCTCCGCGACATTTTATAGAGCCGCTTCTCGCCGCTTTCGTCGGTCTCGGAGACGAGGCTGCCTACCTTTGTCGGGTGACCCGCCGCGTTTATCTCGCCGAACCTGCGGCAAAGTCCGGTAAGATGGGTCACATAAAGCCCTCTGGCGCCCGCCGCAGCGAACAGCTCAAGATGTATCCCCGCGATTTGCAGGCATTCCTCCGGAGTTGTGCTCTGAAGCGATTCGTTGAGAATTACCAAGCTCTGCGGAGTCACCTTACAGACTATATCTTTGAGCTCCTTTATCTCCTCGGTAAAGCGGCTCGTGTCTATCCCGAGCTTTTCGTCGCGAGGAAAATGAGTGAAGATATTGTCGCAAAGCGAGATAACCGCGCTTTCGGCAGGGACGTACATTCCCGCCTGAGCCATTACCTGGCAAAGCCCTACCGCCCGCGCAAAGGTGGTTTTGCCGCCGTTGTTTGCGCCGGTCACGGTGTAAAATCCCGCTCTGCCGTCGAATTCAACGTCGTTGAGGACGATTTTGCCCGAAAGCTTTGAAACGGCGTCCTCGGCGACAAGGCTGCGGTAGAAATTGAGGTCGAATATTCCCTTGAGCTCTGCCGTTCGGCTCTCGGGCGGCAGAAGCTTCGGGCGGCACATCGGGAGCCCCCTCGCCCTCACGCTCTTTATGAATTCCGCGGCGCTTCCGTAATAATCGAGCTGGCGCTCTAATTCGCTTATGTCGGTAAAGAAGCTTGCCCTGTAGCCGCGCAGGGCGTCGGCTATGCGGGAAGCGTATTCCTTGGTAAAGCCGTAAAGCTCCTTAAAGAGCGCGGTGTCGATGTCGGGAGGAGTATGGCGGGTAAGGGAATTGAGGTGCTCCTCACCCGAAAAATGCTCCTTCTCTGCTCCGCCGAATATCATTCTCTCGACGACGTTCCCCTTCGGGTAGATTTTTTCGTTTGAGACCTCGATTATCCCCGCGGAATCGGGTATCATATTCGAGTCGAAATTCACGCCTATCCTGACGCTTCTTATTGAACCGGAAAACAGCTTTCTGAGCTCGGCGAGGTTTTCGGATATAGTTTTATAGCCGTCGCTTTGGGGAAGCTCCTCAAAAAAGGCGAAGAGCTTTTTTACGGCTTCCGATCTTATCCCACCCGAGATGCGCCGACAGAGCGAATTTATCTCGGTTATCGAGCCGAGAAAGAAGGTCAGTTCGTCCATTCTCTCCTTTATTTCAAAGAAGGAATTGACCCTGCTTCCGCCGCCCTCGGGCTCGGGGCGCCTGCCCGAAAGCTCGGCGATCATCTTCCTGAATGTATCGCTGAGCTCGGGAACGTTCAGAAAATCCTCGAGGCAGTCGAGCCGATACTCAGCCGTCGGAAGCTCAGCCGAAAGCTCCTCGGCGAGCGACATAAACCTCTCGGAATTTCCGAGCGAGATCATCCGCCTTATGCCGTCGAGCCGAAGGTCCTCTGCAAAAGAGGCGCCGCTCGCGGCTATCTCCCTTCTGCGCTCGGCGGCGCGCTCCTTTGCGGCGGAATCGGGGTAAAAAAGGTCGATTTGTTCTGTAATTTTCATAATTTTCTCCGTAATTGCATAAACGCTTTTTCTTAGAAATGCTCCCTTATGTCCTTTCCGAAGATAAGCATTAAGAGCGCGGCGAGCTCAGCCAAAGCTCCGAGGAGGTGGAGCCTGCACTGCATCACTGCGAAATCGGGCGTGCTTCCGGCGATAACCTCTAAAATGCGCGCCATTCCGCCTATGCCCGACATTCCGTGAAGAAAGGCTATCATATTGGCAGCAAAGCCTATTCCCGAGAGGAGCTCATACATCGTGATATAGTCGGCGCGGGTCTTTCTGAAAATCAGCGCCGCTATCACGAGCATGATTATCCCGGGAAGAGTCGTTATCGCCATTATCGTTCCGATTATAGTGGCGTAGGTGATGAACTTTCCGCCTATCTTCGCGAGCGCGGTCCTTACCGAAACGTCGGAAAGCTCGTCTCCGGCGTCTCTGCCGAATATGCCGTCCTCAAACTTTGAAAAGTCGGGCTCGGCAAGGTCGGGCTTTAAGACCTCTGAAATGGCGGGAACGAGCTCGCCGAGGGTCTTGGGCTCGGACCAATCCTTTGGCGAAAGAGAGGAATATATCCTGTTTTTGACCTCAAGCTCCTCTGAAAGTCCGCGGATATACCTTCCCATTACCTCGTTTATTTTCCCGCCGTCGGTTTTCATAAGGCGGATATCTTCGATGGAAAAGCCGAGCTTTCGCATAACCGCGGTATCGCGCAACTCGGCGAGGTTTTCCTCTGTGAAATCGAGGTAGCGCCTCTCGCGCGATTCATACTCCCTCGGGGAGCAGAGCCCGTTATCGACGTAATACCTCACAGCCTTCTCGGTAAGACCGGTTTTTCGGCATATCTCTTTTATCTTCATACTTTCCTCCGAATGTTTGCATTAAGCGCTTCTTGCAACTCCGATTTTACATTCTTCCCCAAGGGAAGTGTCAATAGCCGAGGAATAATTTCGGAGATTTTTACAAAGGCGTTAAAAAAGCTTTAGGCAGTTTGACGGGGGAAAATAAAGCGTGACCCTCACCCTCTCGGAATGCGCAAAAAAACAGGGAGAGGACGCCTCCTCTCCCTTATCAATGCTTTTTTACTCCAGCCCCTCGAGCAGTCCCCGCAGGACCGGCTCGGCGCAGCCGTACACTCTGAGATTTTCGCGGTCTAAAAGCTTATATTCCCTGCCGCCGTTGTCCCACCAGCAGCAGACCATTCCGCGCTCGCGGGCAATTTTAATGAAATACTTCGCCCATTTATACCTCTCCTCGGGGTTATCCTTGTCCCAGATACCGACCTCGCCGATAACGACGGGTATCCCGTTCGCGATAAAGCGGTCATAGAGCTTTTGGGTAAAGCCGTCGATTATCTTTTCGCCCTCTGAATCAAACACCCGCTTGTCCTGCTTAGGGGTCAGGCAGAGGTCGATGGGCTCGTAGGAATGGACCGAAACTATCAGCCTGCCGGCGGGGTCGTCGGCGACTCTGAACTGCGGGATATAGGCGTGGTGAGGCGCGGCGTCGTAAGAAGGGGTCATCAAAAGGCGCGGCTCCCCTTTTTCGCAGGCTCTCACGGTATCGACGAAGATTTGGTTATACCTGTTTATGTACGCCAGCGCGTCGAGGCAGATTTTTTCGGAGAAATCGAGCTTCCATTCGTATTTGCTCCTTAGTATCCTCGGCTCGTTCATCGCCTCGAATATGAGCCTCTCGCCGTAGCCTTCAAAATGCTCAGTGAGCTGCTTCCAAAGCGTTCCGAGATACTTTTTTCCGCGCTCGAAGCCCTCGGCGGTGGGCTGGAAGCAGACGTCGTCGTGGTGGGTGTTGAGTATCACATACATACCGTCGTCATAGGCGTAGTCGACGACCTCGTTCACCCTTTTGAGCCACTCGGGGTCGACGCTGAACTCTTCGTCCATATGACGGTGCCAGGATACAGGCAGCCGAAGCGTTTCAAAGCCGAGGCTGTGTATCTTTTTTATCATCTCGCGGGTCGTGACGGGGTTGTGCCAAGAGGTCTCCCCCATCGGCGCGTCAAAGGTATTGCCGAGGCACCACCCGAGACGCATTTTTTTAGCAAGGCTCTCCATTCTGATTCTGTCCGTAATCGACACCTCCCGGTGTTTTTGCAGGCTTTGCCTGTCAGTCGGAGTTGGACGGCGTTATATCCTCAAGCGGAGTCTCAAGACCCGCCATCAGTCCTTTATAAGGGGCTTCGGCTGTGGAAAAAACATTCAGGTTCAGCCTGTCGAACAGCCCGAACGACTCGGAGCCGGTGTTTGTTCCGCCGTTGTCCCACCAGCAGCAGAGCATTCCGAGGCTCTTAGCCTTCGCGACGAAATAGGTCGCCCATTCTTCGCGGGCTTCGGGGTTGTTCTTGTTGATGATCCCCATTTCGTCGATGATTATCCCCACGCCGTTTTTGCCGTATTTTTCATACTGCTTTGTCATGAAGTCGTCGATCTCGCGGCGGCAGGAAGCGTCGAAGTCGGTATAGCTCATATCGGCGTTCATAGCGAGGTTATAGGGCGTGTAGGCGTGGACTGAGATAAGGAGCTTGCCCTCGGCGGTGTCTTCGGGGAGCTTATAGGGGTCCTGCAAAGAATAATAAGCCGACCCGCAGTATACCCCGCAGAGCAGGAATCTCTCGGCGTTTCTTCCGCCCGAGGCACGGACGACGTCGACAAACTTCTGATTGCAGTTGCTGATTATCTCGAGCGCGTCGAGGCACTGCTGAGAATTGTAGTCTATCCACCATTCGTAGTTGGTCCCCGTGAGGCGGGGCTCGTTCATCGGCTGGAAGATAAGGTGCTGGTCGTAGTCCTTAAAGCGCTCGGCTATCTGAGCCCAGAGCTTTTCGATGTAGTTATAGGTCTCCTCCTCGTGCTCGCGGGAAGGATAGTAATAATCGTTGTCGTGGTGAGAATTGAGTATTACGAACATATCGTTGTCGAGCGCGTAGTTTACTACCTCTTCCACCCTGTCCATCCAGTCGGGATCGACGGTGTAATCGGGCGCGCCGCTCGTATGGAGCCCCCACGAAACAGGTATGCGTATCGCATTGAAGCCGAGCTCGTGGATTTTATCTATCATCTCGTGGGTAGTGACGGGCTGACCCCATGCGGTCTCGCCTTCGGGGGCGTCGAGAGTGTTGCCGAGGTTCCAGCCTATCTTCATCTCCTCGATGAGTTCGGAGACGGTGTAACTCTCAGGCTCGGCGGATATATCGGAATGGACGTTATCGGCGGCGCTCCCCGAAGAGCAGGAAACGAGCATAAGCGCCATGACGAGCGCGATAATTATTGCAGTCAGCTTTTTCATCTTTTTCTCTCCTTCGAATTTTTGTAATTATCAGAGTAAACAAAAGAACCGAATTTATTATAATTCGGTTCTTTGAATGTGTCAATGATTTTATGCGGATAAGAATTAAACACATATTGCAAATTTCGGAAATTTTGGGCTATTTGTTCGGGTCGATGACCTTCCAATACGCAACGAGATATTGCAGCCCCGAGCCGACTGTGAGCGCGGCGGAGAGCCATATAAGCACGGCGGAAATAATATAAACGAACGGTATGCTTACTCCGAGAGCTTCAATTCCGCGCAAAAGCAGTATCGCGACGATCGAAACCATAGTGAAGGAGGTTTTGATCTTTCCGAACCACCCTGCGGGGACGACTACGCCGTCGCCGGATTTGACGACGAGCCGAAGCGCCGAGACCATAAACTCGCGGAATAAAATTATCATCACCGGCACCGACGAGCACCACCCGAGACCTACGAACCCGACAAGCGCCGCCATAACGAGCGCTTTATCGGCAAGGGGGTCCAAAAACTTCCCGAAGTCGGTCACAAGGTTGTATTTGCGGGCGATTTTGCCGTCGAAGAGGTCGGTAAGCGAAGCCGCCGCGAATATCACAAGCGATATGAGGACGTTAAACCGTGTGAAATTCCAAAGAAGGAACAGAACAAAGAAGGGTATCATTATCACCCGCAGAAGGGTGAGCTTATTCGGCAGATTCATTTACAACACTTCCCAACAAATCGTAATCCATAGTTCCGTCGATATGTACTTTAACGTATTCGCCGACGGTGCGCGGGCTATCTGAGGTGAAGAATATCTTCCCGTCGATCTCGGGGGCTTCGGCATAGCTCCTGCCGAAATAGCAGTCGGCCCATTTGTCCCATCCCTCGACGACAACCTCCATATCCTTGCCGACGCGCTCCTCGCTCTGCCTGTCGCTTATAAGCATCTGGGTCTCGGTGACGGTGTCGGCGCGGCGCCGCTTCTCCTCCTCGTCGAGCTGGTCGGGCAGGAGAGCCGCGGAGGTCCCCTCCTCCTGAGAATAGGCAAAGCAGCCGAGGCGGTCGAACTTCATTTCGTTGACAAATTCGCAGAGCTCCTCGAATTCCTCCTCGGTCTCACCCGGGAATCCGGCAATCAGAGTGGTGCGGAGTATAACGCCGGGAATCCTTTCGCGGAGCTTTTTGACGAGGCTTACAAGCTCGGCTTTGGTGCTCTTTCGGTTCATGCGCTTCAAAACGCGGTCGTTGCAGTGCTGGATCGGGATATCGAGATATTTAACGAGCTTTTCCTCTGAGGCGATGAGTTCTATAAGCTCGTCGGTTATCCTCTCGGGGTAGCTGTAAAGAGTGCGTATCCATTTTAAGCCGTCGATTTTGCAGAGCTCTCTTAAAAGCTCGCATATCATCGGCTTGCCGTAGAGGTCGAGCCCGTAAACGGTGGTGTCTTGTGCGACGAGGATTATCTCCTTAAATCCGACCTTCGCGAGCCACTTTGCCTCGTCTACGATGCTCTCTAACTTGCGGCTCCTCAGCTTTCCGCGAATAGAGGGTATCGCGCAGTAGGTGCAGTGATTGTCGCAGCCCTCGGCTATCTTCAAATAGGCAAAAGTCTCGGTCGAGACTATCCTTCGGGCGTCGATTATAAGCGAATACTTGTCTCCGCTCATATCTGCGGTTTCCCCTGCGAGGACTTTTTTGATTATCTCCCCCAAAAGCTCGTTAGCCCCGAGCCCCACGACGGCGTCGACCTCGGGAAGCTCGCTCCTTATCTCGGCTTTATACCTTTCGGCGAGGCAGCCGGTAACTATTACTGCCTTTATCCTTCCCTCGGATTTGAGCGTGCAGAATTCCAAAATGGTGTCTATCGCCTCCTGCTTGGCGCTCTCTATAAAGCCGCAGGTGTTGATAACGGCGACGTCGGCAAGCGCGGCGTCGGGGATAATTTCATAGCCCTCCTCGCGGAGATTGTAGACAATATGCTCCGCGTCGACCTGATTCTTCGGGCAGCCGAGAGACACCAGTCCCACTCTTACCGCCATTTTACTCCTCCTCATATTCGGCGAGCACCTGCTTTATCTCGTCATAGGAAAACCCCTGACGCGCAAGCGCCGCCTTTACTTTGTTTACGCCGTTCTCGTCGGCGAGCTTTCGGGCGTATTTTTTCTCTATGAGCTCCCTAAGCCTGTCGTCGCTGCCCTCGTCGTATTCCTCGAGGGCTTCGTCTATAAGCTCGGAGGGAATGCCCCTACGGCGCATCTCCTCGCGGGCGCGGTATTTTCCCCAGAGCTTTCGCGTTAAAAAATACTCCGCGCATTTTTGGGCGTAACGCCTGTCGTCAATGAGCCCGAGGCGGGAAAGGTCGTTTACAACCTCGTAGCAGATATCCTCGGAATAGCTGTTTTCGAGCTTTTTAAACATCTCGACATAGCCGTAATCCCGCTCGTCGAGAAGATAGAGCGCCCGCTCGCGCGCGCGGCGAAAGTCGTTTTTGGATACGGCTTCTTCGATGTCTTCCTCGGTCATAGTAATTCCCGAGCGTATCCCGAGACTTGAGACCACCGAGGAATTTATGAATATGGGCTCGCGGCAGTCGAAATCCACTCTCAGGGTCTCGCCCTTGAACTGCGAGACCTCCTCGACCCTGTATTCCATATTATTCCTCTGTTACGGGGGTGAATTCCTCGAAATCGTCGTCGGCGTCGACTACGACCGACATTCCCGCGTTTCCGGAATTCTGAGAAGCCGCCGACGATGCCGCCGCGCTGAGCTCGGCTTCCTTGCGCGCGTTCTTTGTCGCCAAAACAACGGCTTCGCGGTTTGAGAGTATCTTCTTTTCGATCTCGTCGCGGATATCCTTATGCTCATCAAGGAACGCCTTTGTATTCTCGCGCCCCTGACCAATCTTATTGCCTTCGTAGCTGAACCAAGCGCCCGACTTATGGATTATATCAAGGTCGGTAGCGAGGTCGACGATCTCGCCGATGCGCGAAATTCCCTTGCCGTAGATCATATCGAACTCGGCTTCTTTAAACGGCGGCGCTACTTTATTCTTAACGACCTTGCAGCGGGTGCGGTTGCCTATCGGCTCGGAGCCGTTCTTTAAAAGCTCGCCCTTTCTTACCTCTATTCTTACTGAGGAATAGAACTTGAGCGCGCGCCCGCCGGGGGTGGTCTCGGGGTTGCCGTAGATAACGCCTATCTTGTCGCGGACCTGATTTATGAACACCGCCACGCAGTTGGACTTCGAGATAACGCTTGTGAGCTTTCTCATCGCCTGAGACATAAGCCTTGCGAGCTGACCTACATGGGTGTCGCCCATTTCGCCGTCGATCTCGGCGCGGGTGACCATCGCCGCGACCGAGTCGAGAACTATAACGTCTATGGCTCCCGAACGGACGAGCGCCTCGGCTATTTCGAGCGCCTGCTCGCCGCTGTCGGGCTGAGAAACGAGCATCGAATCTATGTCGACCCCGAGCTGCTCGGCATAAACGGGGTCCAAGGCGTGCTCAACGTCGATAAAAGCGACCTCTCCGCCGAGCTTCTGAGCCTCGGCGATTATATGGAGCGCAACGGTGGTCTTGCCCGAGCTCTCCGGACCGTATATCTCAACTATCCTTCCCCTCGGCACTCCGCCTATCCCGAGCGCCATATCAAGGGTCAGCGAGCCTGTGGATATCGCCTCAACGTTGAGGGTCTGGGTCTGACCGAGACGCATTACCGCGCCCGCTCCGTAGGTCTTCTCTAACTGCTGGATAGCCGTTTCGAGAGCCTTCTGCTTTTCCTCCTTGGTTGCCGCTATCGGCATCGCCTTTTTTTCGGCGGGTTTTTTAGTTGCCATAATCAGTCCTCCGTAAAAAATATTTTGCAAAATCGGGCGCTCCGCCCATATATACAATACCATATTATAAATCCAAAAATACGGACTTATTTTCTTCCTATCGCCACCCGCGGCTTCCCCGCAAGGTCGTTTTCGACTCTTATTTCGCGCCAGCCCGAGCTTTTGAGTATAGCGCTCACGGCTTCCTTTTGGGCGGCTCCTATTTCGAGGGCGATATATCCCCCCTCGCGGAGAGAGCGGCGCCAGACCTTTGAAATCGCGCGGTAAAAATCAAGCCCGTCTTCGCCGCCGAAAAGCGCGGTTTTCGGCTCGAATTTCAGCTCGCGCTGAAGCTCGTTCATATCGCCCGCGGTAAGATAGGGCGGGTTCGCGGTTATAAGGTCGAGCCCCGAAAAGCCTTCGGCGGTCTGAGGTTTTAGCGCGTCGGCGCGCAGGGGCTCAACTCCGCCGTATCTGCGGCAGTTTTCCCGCAGGATCTCATACGCCTCGGGGTAAAGCTCGAGCGCCGTGACTTCGGCGTCGGGCCGGCGGCTTTTTATCGCGAGCGCTATGCAGCCCGTTCCGGAACAAAGGTCGAGAATGCGCGGGCGCGGGATTTCTTCGATGAGTCCGAGAGAAACGTCTACAAGGCTCTCGGTGTCCTGCCTCGGGATAAGCGCCCCCTCGGCGACTTTAAGCGTAAGCCCGTAGAATTCCCATTCGCCGACTATATATTGCAGCGGTTCGCCCGAAAGCCGCCTTTTTGCTAACTTTTCGAGCGCTTCTAACTCCGCTGCCGACGGTTCGGCGAGCCTTCCGGAAAGCTCTTTTAAGCGCCAGTCCCGCCCGAAGACGGTCTGAAAAATAACTTCGGCTTCAAAGCGCGGGTCGTCGGTTATCCGAGAAAGCCTGCCGGTGAGCTCGTGAAAGAGCCGCTTTACCACCTGTCGGCGCCCTCTTCGCTCGGTATGCAGGGCTTGAATGCCGCTATCGCGCATTCTATCTGAGAATCGTCGGGCTCGCGGGTGGTGAGCCGCTGTATCCAGAGCCCGGGCGCGGAAACTATCTTTGTGAATATGTTGTCATACCTTCCGGCGAGCTTTATAAGCTCATAGGCGAGCGAAACTATCACCGGCAGCACGCAGAGCTTTATCAGCACTCTGAGCGCGATATTGTCCCACGGCACTCTGAACACCGTGAACACGATTATGCTTATAAACAGGACGAGGAACATAAACGAGGTCCCGCAGCGGGGGTGGAAGCGGCAGTGCTTCTTAACGTTTTCGACGGTGAGCTCGTCGCCCGCCTCGTAGCAGGCTATCGTCTTATGCTCGGCGCCGTGATATTCATAGGTGCGCCTTATGTCCTTAAGAAGAGCTGTCAGGGCGATGTATCCGATAAAGATAGCTATTTTTATAACGCCCTCGATGCAGGTCTTAGCGAAGTCGGGCAGCTCAACCAAAAGCGATATCCCCTTTGTTATCAGCGCGGGGAGCCAGATAAACAGCGCAAGCGCCATTCCGACGCCGAGAACAGAGGCTATGACCATAATTATCGCCATAAGCTTGTCCCCTAACTTATCGGTCAGCCACTTTTCAAACTTCGAGGGCTCCTCTTCGATCCCCTCCATCGACTTATCCGCCGACTTCGAGAGGCATTTATAGCCGTCTGCCATAGAGGTGACGAAGTTGAACGGTCCCCTGATAAACGGGACCTTGCGGTACCACTTCGCGGGCTTAAGCTTCCACTGTTCAACGTCCATTTCTCCGTTGGGCAGCCTTACCGCCATCGCCTCTACTTCGGGTCCGCGCATCATAACCCCCTCGATAAGCGCCTGACCGCCTATCTGGGTCTTGAATTTTGCTTTTTCGGTCATCTTAATCTCCTTTCGCGGGCTTGTTCCCGCTCATCGCCGGAAGGGTTATCATAACGGTAGTGCCTTTTCCGAGCTCGCTGTTTATGATAAGGCTTCCGCCGTGCATTTCAACTATTTCGTTCGCGACCGCGAGCCCTATTCCCGAACCGCGGCGCGTATGATTTGCCTTATAGAATTTTTCCTTTACCTTCGGCAGGTCCTCAGCCGATATCCCTACGCCTATGTCGGAGATCAGAACGATAACGCTGCCGCCCTCGGCATAAGCTTCTATCGAGACCTTTCCGCCCTCGTTGGAATATTTAACGGCATTGTCGATTATATTTATGAACACCTGCCGCAGCCTCGAAGCGTCGCCGTAAACAAAGGGAAGCATCTCGGGCTCGAAGTATTCTATCTCTATTCCGAGCTCCCTCGCGCGCTCGGTATATATCAATACCGCATCGCCGAGCTCGGCAAGGATATCGGTCGGCTCCTTTGTGAGCGAAAAGCGCCCGTCCTGAATTCGCGAGAAGTCCAAAAGCTCCTCGACCATTTCCGAGAGCCTCTCGGTCTCGCCGGTTATTACCCTCATTCCCTTGCGGAAGGTCTCGGGGTCGTCCCCCATTTCGCAGAGCGTCTCGCTCCAGCCTTTTATTGCGGTGAGAGGGGTGCGGAGCTCATGGGAGACCGAGGAGATGAATTCGTTCTTCATCTTGTCGGTGTTTTCGAGCGCCTCCGCCATATAGTTGACCGAATCGCAGAGATCGCCGAGCTCGTCGTCGTTGCGCTTCTCGATCCTGTCAGAAAAATCGCCGAGGGCGTAGTTGCGCGCGGTCTCGCTTATCTGCCTTACGGGCAGGACTATCGACTTTACAAAGTAAAGCCCCGAGGCAAGCATAAGAAGCACTATGACCCCCGATATAGCAACGAGCAGAAGCCCTATTTCCGAGAGCTGAGTGTCGATATTGTCGAGCGAGGTCATGATCATAAGCGCGGAATATTCCGGCGCAAGCGCGGGGAGCATAGCAGTGTAATACATAACATGCTCGCCGCTCTGAAGAGTTGTATCCGAAACGGCGGTGCCGTCTTCCGAGGATTCCGCTACCCAGAAGTCGCCCGTCCTGACCCAGCCCGAGGGCTGAAAGCCCGAGCTCGTTATAGTTACTATTCCGTCGGAATTAAGCACAAGAAGCTCGAATTTATCCTTTTCGGTGAATTTCTCGATAATGCTTCTTACCTCGGAACGGTAGGCGTTGGCTGAGGTAAACCTCGAGAGCGCCGAATTTATCGTCTCGGTTCTCGAGATAAGATACTGCTCGGTCGTGCTTATATAGTAGTTTTCGGCCATTCGCAGGAGCATTATCCCTACGGCAAGGAGTATTATTATCACAAGACCGAGGGTGTTGACCGCCCAGCGAACGGTTATTGACCTTTTTATGCCGATTTTGCGCATCGGTTGTTACTCCTCGGGCGAGCACCATTTATAGCCGTATCCCCAGATCGTGGTGATATATTTCGGGCTGGAGGGCTCGTCCTCAATCTTCATTCTTATTCTTCTTATATTTACGTCGACTATCTTCTCGACGCCGTAATAGCTTTCGCCCCAGATATGCTTTAAAATGCTCATTCTGTCGAGCGCGGTGTTCTGGTTCTTGAGAAAATACTCCATAATCTGATATTCGACCTGAGTAAGGTCTACGGGCTCGCCGTTCTTGCGCAGAGTTCGGCTTCTGAGGTCGATAACGAACGGTCCGGATTCTATCGTTCCCGAGAGGTCGGCAGGCCTGCCGGCGGTAAGGCTTACTCTGCGGCATACCGCGTCGACCCGCGCTATAAGCTCGGTCACCGAGAACGGCTTGGTTATATAGTCGTCGGCGCCCATCATAAGCGAGCTGACCTTGTCCATCTCCTGCGACTTCGCCGAGAGCATTATTATCCCTATTTTGTCAGACATCTCCCTGAGCCTCTTGCAGACCTCGAAGCCGTCGATGCCGGGCATCATGATATCGAGCAGCGCGACGTCGAACTCTCCGCCGGCGTCTTCAAAAGCCTTTATCGCGGCTTCTCCGCAGTCGACATCGGTGACCTCGTAGCCGCTCCTGTTGAGATTCAAAACAATGAATTCCCTTATCGAAGCCTCGTCCTCGCAGACAATTATTCTTTTCATATTCTGTCATCTCCGTCTCATTCGATTATATGGAAATTATCCCTTATTTCGTCCATCGTTAAAACCATCGGCTCGTCCGAACCGGCAATAATATTAACGTAATAGGTGCGGAAATCGGTTTCCGCAATTTTAGTATACCCCGCCGACTCGTATGCCGACGCCGCAGAGCTCTCGGCAGAAGCAAAGCTTATGAGCGGGGTCATATTTTCGGCGCCGCCCAGCGAGGGGTCGTATTTATAGAAGGTCGTTTCGCCGGTAGAAGCGTCGCGCGCCACGGTTACCATATTCATCCAGCGGTTGGGGATATTGAAGCAGTAGCTCTCTCCGAGGCTGAGATATGCGTTGGACTTCGGGACAAGGAGCATCTGCTCGGGGTCAAACGAGCAGAAGACCGTCATATATTCAGCTTCTCCGAAGGGCGACAGCTCATAGCCCGTAAAGGGCTGCGGCAGCGGAATCTCTATAAGCCCGTCGCCGTCGTAATCGCGTGAGAGGTAGCCGGTCGGGCGCTGAGTCTGATACAAAAGCCCGCTCTGCGACATCGCCGCGACGATCCCGTCGTCGAGATAGATTATCTCGGTGAGTATTCCGTAGGATTCGAGCGCAAAGTCGAGATAAAGCGCCTTAACGCCGTTGAGCTCTGAGAAGCCGAAGCCCGCTATCGTTCCCGCGCCGAGGGGAATTTCGGTGAAATAATGGCTGTATACCTCGGATTCGGAGGGCTTGAGCAGGTCGACGGCTATTCCGCCGCCGCTGCGCTTTACAACGAGGGTCTCCTCGGTCCCGCAGCCGTCGAGGTCGGCTTTTTCGAGGACAGAATATGTGTCTTCATAAATCGGCTCGAGCATTCCCTCGGAATAGCGGTATATCCTTACCGCGTTGTCTTCGTAATCCTGCGAGGAATAACCGACTATAAGATCGCGCCCCGAAAACATTATCTTATCGACCGAGCTGCCCGCCCCCGCGACCTCGTAGGTCGAGCGCCAGCGCCCGTCCTCGCCGCTGTCGAGCACCGATATCTTTACGTTTGATTCGCTCACCGAATTGACCGAGTAGAACGCAAGGGTCTCCTCCTCGCGGTCGCCGTCGATGTCGTATAAAACGAACGCCGAACGGTAGTCGCCGCTGCGGGGGTATTCAAGGGTTATTCCCCTGCCTGCGCTCTCGAAAAGCGCCTCATATATAGCCGACTGCTCGTCGGCGACCTTGGGCGCGCTCAGAAGCCCGTCCACCGAAAAGGTTATCGCCTGACAGCCGGTAAGCATTATGCAGAGAAGGACCAAAACCAGCCTTTTCAAACGATCACCTCCGAAAAAATGAGACAGGGCATAAACTGCCTTATCTCATTTTACCACAAATATTCGCAGGTTGCAAGCGGTATTGCAAATTTAATGCAGCCCTTTTCTCTTCAGCGCCGTCATAAGCACTGTCCGGCAGAAATCGGGGTTGTTCGGCAGGAGCGGTCCGTGGCTGTAGGTCCCGAAGGCGTTTAAAAATCGCACGCCCTCGCCTCCGCAACCGTTGTTCCCGACTCCTTCAACGACGGTCCCCAGCGGGGATATCCCCTCGCCCAAAAAGGTTCTGCCCGAATGGTTCTCGAAGCCCGTTACCTCGGCGCCGCCGCTCTCGGGAAGGCACTTGAATCTCAGCGTCCCGACAGCTCTTTTCGGGAAAGCTTTGCTGTAAAAATCGACCGCTCCCGAAAATTCCAGCTTTTCGCCGCCGAGGGTCTCGTAGTAATGCCCGAGTAGCTGATACCCGCCGCATATCCCCAAAACGGTCACGCCGTCGCTGACCGCGGCTCTGAGCTCTGCTCCGCGAAAAGCCTTTATTTCGGGCGCGATGAGCCTTTGCTCGCTGTCCTGCCCGCCGCCGATGAATATGATATCATACCCGCCGAAGCTCCGCCTGTCGCCAAGGGTCATTCGCTCGACGCTTACTCTGAAGCCCATTTTCCCGCCGATAAACCTCAGCGCCGCGATGTTGCCGGTGTCGCCGTAGAGATTCAGAAGCTCGGGGTAAAGATGGCAAACCTTGAGCTCCATCTCAGCCCTCCCAAAAGCCGCTGCGGCGGGTCTTTTCGGCAAGAATACGCCTGAGTTCGAGCATCGCGGTATAGGTCGGCAGGATATACGTCGGTCTTTGCAAGCGCGAAATCGCCTTTACGAGCCTTCGCGCGCTGCTTTCGACCGCGATTTTCTCCCTCGGGATTCCAGCGTATTCAAGCCTTGTTACGAGCTCGCGCGACCTGCTCCCCGAGGCGGTGACGCTTTTGAGCCTTTCGCCCGCTTCGCAGAGCCGCTCGAACTCGGCGTCCCAGATCCAGGAGACGTCGCAGCCGTCGGCGTCGAAGTCGTTAAGGCAGATAAAAAGGTCAAAATCGCCCTGCCGCTTTAATATGTATTCCGCCGCCCTGTCGAAGCACGCGGGGTTCTTTATCAGTATCATCACCGCCCCGCCGCCCAAGCCGAAGCGCTCCATTCTTCCGAAGCCCTGCCAGAAGCTGCTCAGCGCCCCGAGCGCGGCATCTTCGCCGTAGCCCGCGGCTATCGCTCCCGAAAGCGCCGCCGCGGCGTTATATACGTTGTAGTCGGCGGGAGCGGAAACTCGGGCGAGCCGCCTTTTGCCGAAGATGTCAAAAACGCAGTCGCTGCCGTCTTCGCCCTCATGAAACGATTCGACCGAAATATCCGCGCTCGGGCGCGAAAGCCCGCATTCGGGGCAGCTCCAATGCCCTAAGTGACCGTAGGACGAGCAGGAAAATTTCAGCCCCGCCCCGCAGCGCGGGCAGCGAGTCCCCTCCTCGCCGATTTTAGGTTCTGATTTGCGCGAAGCACCCTCGGAAAAGCCGTAATAAACCTTCCGGTTCTTAAGCCCGTCGGCGAGACCGAAAAGAAGGCTGTCGTCGGCGTTGAGGCATAAAACCGCCTCGGGAACGGCGGCTATCCCCTCGCGAAGATATGCCGCCGCCGCGCTCACCTCGGCATAGCGGTCGAGCTGGTCGCGAAAGAGATTGGTTATTACCACCGCGTGCGGCTTAAGCATCGCCAAAACCTTCTTCGCCGCAAGCTCGTCGACCTCGATCACCGCGTATTTCGGGCGCTTCTTTCCGAAAGCAGCGCTAAAGCAGAGCTCTGCGGCTATTCCCGAGGCTAAATTCGCGCCGGAACGGTTGCAGACAACCGTACCCCCCCCCGGCGGTTTTTGCGGCTTTTTCGAGCATATGCGTTACCGTCGTCTTGCCGTTGGTACCGCTCACAGCGACGGTCTCGAGCCCCGAAGAGAGCCTCGAAATAACGTCGGGGCAGATTTTAAGCGCCAGCACCCCGGGCAGAGTCGTTCCTCCGCGGTTGAACAGCCGCAGAACGAGCCGCGACAGCCTGCATACCGCCACGGCAAAAATCAGTCTTAAATTTTGCATAAACACACTTCCTTACAGTTTTTACCGATTATATCATGTATTTTATTAAGCATAAAGCCGAAAATTATTAAGAAATTATTAAGTTTTCGCATAAAAAAGCCTCACTTTGCAGTGAGGCTGAATATTTATTCGACCGCGAACAGCATTCTGCCGTAGGTGGGATAGGGCCAATATTTTTCCCCGACGAGGGTCTCTATTTCGTCGGCTACTGCTCTAAGCTCTCCCATCGCGGGAATTATAACATCGCGAAAGCGGTCGGCTTCCTCCTGGGTTGCGCTTGCGCCGCATTCTGCGCTGAGCCGTTCGAGCTCCTGCATCTTCTTATACATATCGGTCGAAAGCGAGGTCAGGCGCTTTATCATATCGACCTCGAAGCCGCACTCGACGTCGGCGATGCTGCGGGCGCAGGAGACGACCTCAGACATCTTTCTGACGTAAGTAGAAACCGCGGGCAGAATGTCTTTCTTAGCCATTTCTATCATCGTTAAGGCTTCGATTCGGATAATCTTGCAGTAGTTTTCGAGGAAGATATGGTAGCGCGATTCGAGCTCGGCTTTTGAGAACACTCCCTGGCGCTCAAACAGCGCGACGTTTTCGGTGTCCAAAAGATGAGGGAGCGCGTCGGGGGTGGTCCTTAGATTGTGGAGCCCTCTGCGCTCGGCTTCTTTGACCCATTCGGGGCTGTAGCCGTCGCCGTTGAAGAGGATAGCCCTGTTTTCGGTGATTGTCCGGCGGATAAGCTCGTCCAGCGCTTCGTTGAAGTTTTCTGCGCCCGAGAGCTCGTCATAGAAGCGGTCGAGCTCGTCTGCCAAAACGGTGTTTAGTATCGTAGTCGGGAAGGCTATAGACTGGCTCGAACCCGGGCTGCGGAATTCAAACTTGTTGCCGGTAAAGGCGAAGGGCGAGGTGCGGTTGCGGTCGGTGGTGTCGCGCGGGAAGTGGGGCAGAACGTCGACGCCTATCTCCATATCGAGGCGCTTTTTGCCCTTGTATTCGCTGCCCTCGACTATCGAATCGAGAATATCGCTCAATTCGTCGCCCAGAAACATCGAGATGATGGCGGGCGGAGCTTCGTTTGCGCCGAGGCGGTGGTCGTTGCCCGCCGAGGCTACGGATATCCTCAGAAGGTCCTGATATTCGTTCACGCCCTTGATGACCGCGCAGAGGAACATAAGAAACTGCGCGTTTTCGCGGGGGGTCTTGCCCGGCTCGAAGAGGTTTGCGCCCTCGGCAGTCGCTATCGACCAGTTGTCGTGCTTGCCGCTGCCGTTTATCCCCTCGAAGGGCTTTTCGTGGAGTATCGCCTTGAAGCCGTGGCGGTGGGCGACCTTTCTTAAAAGCTCCATAGTGAGCTGGTTGTGGTCAGAGGCGATATTTGCGCTCGAATATATCGGCGCAAGCTCGTGCTGAGCGGGGGCGACTTCGTTGTGCTCGGTTTTTACCGTAACGCCGAGGCGCCAGAGCTCAACGTCGAGGTCGCGCATAAACGCCTTTACTCTCTGGCGTATCATTCCGTAGTAGTGGTCGTCGAGCTCCTGACCCTTCGGGGGCTTCGCGCCGTAAAGGGTCCTGCCGGTATATATGAGGTCCTTGCGGCGAGCATACATATCGCGGTCGATGAGGAAATACTCCTGCTCTGGTCCGCAGGTAGAGATAACCCCCTTTGTCTCGCAGCCGAAGAGCTTAAGGATCTTGACAGCCGAGCGGTTGAGTGCCTCCATAGAGCGAAGGAGCGGGGTCTTGGTGTCTAACGCGTCGCCGCCGTAAGAGCAGAACGCAGTCGGAATGCAGAGGGTGTTTTCCTTGATGAATGCGTAAGAGGTAGGGTCCCAGGCGGTATAGCCGCGGGCTTCAAAGGTTGCTCTCAAGCCGCCCGAGGGAAAGCTCGAGCCGTCGGTCTCGCCCTTGATGAGCTCCTTGCCCTTGAACTCGGTTATCGGGGCGCCGTCCTTGCTGCCGGCAAGAAAGCTGTCGTGCTTCTCGGCGGTGATCCCGGTAAGGGGCTGGAACCAATGGGTGTAATGGGTTGCGCCGTTTTCGAGCGCCCAGTCGCGCATCGCCGCCGCGACCTTGTTTGCAACGCCGAGATCGAGCGGTCTGCCCGTCTCGATGGTCTTTTTTACTGCATTATAGGCGTCGACGGGCAGGCGCTCGCGCATAACGCCGTCGTTAAAGACCGCGCTTCCGAATGTTTCGGTAATTATATTTGACATACTCATCCTCCGGTATGTATAAAAAGTGATACAAAGAGTATAGTACATTTCCGCCGAGTTGTCAAATACAAAAAATCCGCCCAAAAGAGCGGATTTTTGAGGAAAATATATTATTTGAGCGGGATATATTCGATCACCTCGGGATTCAGCACGCCGCTCGGGTTGAGCTCCAAAAACAGGTCGCCGTAGACGAAATAGGTGTTGACCGGGAATCCGACGGTGACGGTTTTTGTCTCTCCCGCGTCGAAGCAGGTCATGCCGGCGAACTTTTCGCGGAGGTAATTTTCAACGCTGCCGTATCTTTCGATCGCCTTTTTTTCGATCTCGGCGCGCCTTTCGTCGCTGACATTCGCAAAGGTCATTTCATAGCAGCTGTCATAATCGAAGTATCTTGCGTTGTGATAGCAAAGCTCCTGGAAATATTCGTATTCCCTGAAATCGGCGTCGACCGATTCGCCGTTTATGCCGGGCAGGCTGAGACTGTAGGTCCTGCATTCGCCGCCGGCAAGCCTTAATGTGTTGATGAACTTGATGACCTCTTGGTCGGAATTGTTGGTAACATCGAGCGTCAGGAAGACCCATTTATAGCCGTTCCCGGGGCCGGTGTAAACGCCGTTTTCGTCCAAAAATTCGCTGATGTCAAGAGCTCTTTTGCCGTCCTCGGTGCTGTAGGTTTTTGCGCCGTCTTCGCCGTATTCCATGACCGGGCCGACGCTGACTTCGAGGTCGTCCATTGTGATGCCCTCGGGCAGGCCGTCGCTGATGCCGACGCTCCGAAGAGTATAGGTGAAGTCGCCGACTACCGAGTATTTTTCCGAGCTGATGCGGTAGGGTATTCCGATATAGGTCTCGATGCTTACGTCCTCGCCGTCGGCTATCCGCTCGTTATATGAGCGCTCGACGACGACTACATCGCTCTCGTTCGGCTTTTCCTCGGTTTTTGAGCTCTCGGAGGGCTCCGGCTTTTCTTCGGGCTTTTCTTCAATGACAGTTTCGGGCTCCTTTACGGGCTCGCTCTCGACCGGCGCTTCGGGCTCGGCAGGAGCGGGAGCCGGCTCTTCCTCTTCGGTCACTGCGGGAGCGGGCAGGACTTCCTGCAAGGGCTCCCTTACGGGTTCCGGCTCCGCGGCAACGGGAGCCTCGGTCAGAGCAGAGGTGATTGCCGGTCCTGCGTCCTCTTTCTTTACGGGCAGCTCTTTTCTCGACAACGCCGCCGCGCCCGCTCCGATAACAACTGCCGCGCAGGCGGCTATCGCCGCGGTCTTAAGTATAAACGTATTCGACATAATATATCTCCTTTTCGATTTTTCGGTATAATCAAACACTTCTTTTATAAACGCCTCGTCGACGTTTCCGATTTCTTCAAGCCTGCGATGATCCTTCACTTTTCGGTCTCCTCCCTGTAAACGGTTTCTCTGAATTTTGAGCGTGCGCGGTGAAGCAGAGATTTCACCTTTGAAAGCGACATTCCGAGGTCTGCGGCTATCTGGGGCTCGGAATCAAGGAAGAAATAGCGCTTTAAAAACACCACCCTCGATTCGGGGCGAAGCTGCCTCAAAAAGCCGTCGAGCAGAATAGAAAACTCGGCTCTGTCGAATTCCTCCTGCGCGCTTACGTCCGAAAGCGAGGCTTCGAGCTCATCAAGCTGCGCTTCGGAAGCTTTGGAGCGCTTTTGCGCCAGACTGCGTTTTAAGCGGTCGAACGAAATGTTCCTGATAATTTTGCAGGCATACGCCCGAAGGTCGCGGGGGCTTTCGGGGGGAATACGGCTCCAGAGGGCAAAGAGCGCGTCGTTAAGACATTCGGCGGCATCCTCCTCAGAGCCAAGTACCTTCCGCGAGACGCTCATTAAAAGCTTCCCGTATTTTTGCTCAGCAGCCGAAAGCGCGAGCTCATTGCGCGCAAGAAAAAGCCCGACAATTTTTTCGTCTTCCAAAGTCATTCCCCTTTCCGCGTTCCTTCACTTGATAAGTAGAGTTTTTCGGCAAAAGAGTTGCGCGGAAAACAAAAAATCCGCCCAAAAGGACGGATTTTCGTTTTTTAATTATCAGAAGGTAAACTCAACGCCGTCTACGGAAACGCTTTCGACCGAATCAACATCGAGCGGAGTTGCGAAGCCGACATAGTTGCTTGTGCCGAAGGCGAAAATGAGTTCGTGAGTCGAATAGTCGCGTATACGACCGCGGACAGTAGTGCCGTCGTTCATCCTCAGCTCAATGACGCTTTCAAGAAGGTCTATGCCGGAGCACTCGCCGTCTTCGTTTCTGATTTCGATTCCGCTCGGACAAAGCTCAAGCGTAAGCGCCTTGCCGTCCTCGCCGAGAGGCTTATTTACCGAGTAGCGGGATTCGAGCTTGGGATAGTCGTCTGCATTTACCTCGATTTCAGCCTTACCCTCATACAACGGCACCGCCACCTTGTCGTCGCCCTCGTATGCCGTATAATCGAGGCTGTCGATCTCTATAATCAGATTGCCCTCAAGACTTTTTTCAACCCCGTTTGCGTCAATGACTATCTCGATGATGTCTCCGTTGCGGGTCGTGCCGATTTGTCCTCCGAATACGCACCTCTGCCTTTCGCCATCGACCTCTCTATAGAGACTGACCGCGCCGACGTTGTAGCCGTGGTTTTCAAGAGCGTCCTCGGGCAGGCTGTCGGGAAGCCCCATTCCTTCGAGATTCCACTCGATAGTTCCGTAGAAGCCGTGATTCGTTGTAAAAGCGCTCGTAAGCCTTGCTTCGCCGGGCTTGAGGGGCTCTGAAACGTCGGGCTCGGCGCTGACCGTCTCATCTGCGCCGACTGCCGTTACGTCTACAGTCGGAAACTCCTCGGGCGTATCGATTGCTTCCCTTGTTCTGTCAAAAAATTCTCCGAGCTTTTCAAGCCCGCCCGCATTTGCCGCAACGGCGCTTATTCCCGCGGTAACGGCAAGAGCCGCCGCCAGCGCTATGGCAATGATTTTTTTCTTCATAAATATTCTCCTCGTATAATAAGATTTGCAGAAAGTTTTAAGTGCATCTGCATAGCACACTTGGATTTAGGTCAACAGGTT